>NZ_JBITFF010000007.1:91385-168000 GCF_044455885.1 Streptomyces sp. NPDC051109 | reverse complement strand
TCCGCCCGCCCCCCGCCCCCCCCGCCCCCCGCCCCCCACCCCACCCCCGGGGGGGGGCGCCGGGGGGGGGCCCCCCCGGCGGGGGGGGGGCCCCCCCCCGGGGGGGGGGCCCCCCCGCCCCGTCCGGGTGGCGCGCTGCCGCCGTCCCCACGAGGCAGCGCGGGCGGGTCGCCGTCCGGTCATCGGGAACGGCGGCCCACCGGTTCAGGGGCCCCGGCCCGGTCGGGATCCGGGGCGGGGGCGGGGGTCAGGCCCAGGGCGGGCAGCAGGGCCGCGTCGACGAACCGGACCAGGTAGTCGGCGTCGGCGTACCGGCCCTCCAGGACCGGCCGGATGCGCAGGACGCCCATCAGCTGCGCCGGCAGGAACTCCACGGCCGGGTGGCCCGCCGCGATCTCGCCGCGCGCCACGGCCCGCGCCACCATCGCGTCGAACGCGGCCAGCTCCGGCTCGACCAGCGCCTCGCGCAGCGCCGCCTGGAGCTCCTCGTCGCTGAGCACGGCGTGTCCGAGGGCCTGGGTGAGGCGGGTGTCGCGTCCCGAGTTGCCGGCCGCGATCCGGGCCGCCTCGCGCAGGTCGCCGGCGAGCGTACCGGTGTCCACCGCGGCCAGCGTGCCCTGCCGGTGCGCGCGCAGGGCGGCCGCGACCAGCTGGGGCTTGGTCTTCCACTGCCGGTAGAGGGTCGACTTGCCGCAGCAGGCGCGGGCGGCGACGCCCTCCATGGTCAGTGCCTCGTAGCCGTGCTCGCGCAGCTGTTCCAGGACGGCGTCGTAGAACTCCTGCACCCGTTCCGGGGTGATCTTGGAGCGGCGCGCGGCGGGCGCTGTCGACGTCATGGTGAGCGGCTCTCCTCGGGGGCTCCGCAGCTGATGTATCCGTGAGGAAAGTGTACGGGAACGCCAGCGTATCGGTACACCCGCGTATCGATACGCGAATGTATCGATACACTGGCGTGTCGATGTCCGCGTACAGGCGGCGCGCGAGCACAGAGAGAAGGAAGCGGGGGAAATGAGCTCCCACACCACACCCGCCGGGCCGGCCGACGGCCCGGTACCGGGTCCGAGGCGCCGACTCATACGCGAGCTGCTGCTCGTCGCGGGCCTGTTCGCCGTCTACAAGGCCGGCCGGATGCTCTCCACGGACCGCACCGACGAGGCGTTCCGCAACGCCGGCCGGGTCTGGGACGCCGAGCGCACCCTGCACCTGCCGGGCGAGGGCGCGGTCCAGCGGCTGCTCCTGCACGGGGACGCCCTCGTGCACACGGCGAACACCTACTACGCGGCCGTGCACTTCCCGGCGACCGCGCTCTTCCTGATCTGGCTGTACGTACGCCGGCCCGGCCACTACCTGTGGGCCCGGCGCGTGCTCGCCGTGCTGACCGGCGCCGCCCTGGCGCTGCACCTGGGCTTCCCGCTCGCACCGCCGCGGATGCTCACCGCCGCGCACCTCGTGGACACCGCACAGGTCTACGGGCCCTCCGTGTACCGGGCCGCGCCCGCCACGGACACCATGGCCAACCAGTTCGCCGCGATGCCCTCGCTGCACTTCGGGTGGGCGTTGATGCTGGCGCTCGGCATGATCGCCGCCACCCGGTCCCGCCGGCGCCTGCTGTGGCTGCTGCACCCGCTGGTGACGCTGCTCGTGGTCGTCGGCACCGCCAACCACTACTGGCTCGACGCGATCGTGGCCACCGTGCTGCTCGGCGGGGCGCTGCTCATCGTGCCGCGTCCGCGGGTCCGCTCCGGGTCGCTGGCCGTCGTACGGCACCTGCCGCGCCCGCGGAGCACCGCCGGGGCGGCCGAGGCCGTGGGGGCCGGACGATGAACGCCACCCTCCTCGCCGTCCTGCTCTGCCTCGCCTCCGCCGTGGCGTACGCGGCCGCCGCCGTGGCCCAGGAGCGGCTCGCCCGCGCGGCCGTGGCCCGCAGCGCCGGAGCCCTGCTCGGCAACGGGGCCTGGTGGTGGTCGGCCGGGCTGAACGCCGGCGCCGCGCTGCTGCACGCGGCCGCCCTGCGCTACGGGCCGCTCACCCTGGTCCAGCCGCTCGGCGCGCTCACCCTCGTCGCCGCCGTCCCCCTCGGGGCGCACGGCGCCGGCCGCCGGGTCGCGGCCACCGAATGGCGGGGCACCCTGGCCACCGTCCTCGGGCTCGGGCTGCTGCTGCTCCCGGCCTCCGGACCGGCCCCCGACGACACGCTCACCCTGGCCGAAGCCCTCGCCGTGTCCGGGGCCACGATCGCCGCGATCACGCTGCTGACCGTACGGCGGGACGTGCGCTCGGGGCTGCGGCACGCGACGGCGTCCGGGCTGGCCTCCGCCGTGGCCTCCGCCCTGACCCAGACGGTGGCCGTCGCGGGAGGCCGAGGCGGGGCCCTGCTCAGCGTGCGGGTCGTCGCGGTCGCCCTGCTCGTCGTGGTGTTCGCGGTCGGCGGGATGCTGCTGTCACAGCGGGCCTACCGGGGCGGGCTCGGGGCGCCGCTCGCCGTGGTGAACCTGGCCAACCCGCTGGCCGCGGCCGCCATCGGCATGATCCTGCTCGGCGAGCGCCTCCAGGGCGGCGCGTTGGGCCTCCTGCTCGCCGTGGCCGGCGCCCTCGCGGCGGCGCGCGGGGTGCTGCTGCTGACGCGGACGGCGCCGGGCGCGGCGCCCGTACCGGTCGCTGCCTCCGTGCCCGTACCGGCTACTGCCTCCGTGCCCACGCCCGTACCGGCTGCTGCCTCCGTGCCCGTACCGGTCAACGCCTCGGTGCCCGTACCGGCACCCGCGCCCTCGCCCGCACCCGAACCGGCGGCCGCCGTTGCGACCAGCCGGGTGGCGGTCTGAGACGGCCGAGAACCGTTTCGCAGGTGTTCGCGTCCTCCCTGGTGAGAACGGGTGAGAACACGGACACCTACGTACGAGCGAAGCGGAGTGAACGACCATGGGGATCGTCAGCTGGATCGTCCTGGGGCTGCTGGCCGGCTTCATAGCCAAGGTCCTGCTGCCCGGCCGCGACCCCGGCGGCCTGATCGGCACCACGCTCATCGGCATCGCCGGAGCCTTCATCGGCGGCTGGCTCTCCGCGAAGTTCCTGGACAAGCCGATCGGCCACGACTTCTACGACCCCGCCACCTGGGGCTCCGCGATCGCGGGCTCGCTGGTCCTGCTCATCGGCTATCGCATCCTCTTCGGCAACTCCCGGGACTGAGCCGCCCCGAGGCCACCGGTTAGGCTCGGGGCGGCACGGCGCGACGTACGAGCTGCGAGGAGCCCCACGACCCATGAGCGTCACCCCTGTCCCTCCCGTCACCCCCGTCCCCACCAGCGACCTGTACGACGAACACGGCGAGGCCCTGGCCCTCTGCACCACGCAGTTCCGCCAGTTCGGCGGGCGGCGGCTCTTCGCCGGCCCGGTGCGGACCGTCAGCTGCCACGAGGACAACGCGCTCCTGCGCGAGCTGGTCAACACGCCGGGCGGTGGCGCGGTACTCGTCGTGGACGGCGGCGGCTCCCTGCGCACGGCCCTCACCGGCGACCTCATCGCCGGAGCGGCGCAGCGCAACGGCTGGGCGGGCCTGATCATCAACGGCGCGGTCCGCGACAGCGTGGCCCTCGGCGGCCTCGACCTCGGTGTCAAGGCGCTGGGCACGGTCCCCCGCAAGAGCGGCAAGACGGGCGCGGGCGCGGTGGACGAGCCGGTCACCATCGGCGACGTGACGTTCCGTCCGGGGGACACGGTCCACGCGGACGACGACGGTACGGTCATCCTCCCCACCGCCTGAGCTGGTCGGCGAGGGGCGAAATTCGGCCAGGGGCGGGCCGGGGCCCCTGGTGCCGGGCCCGCGGGGCGGGATTCACTGCGGGGCCATGACACGACACAGGATCATGGGCCTGCTCGGCGCGCTCGCGCTCGCCGCGGGCACCCTGGCCGGCGCCGCGGGACCCGCGGCCGCCGCCGACCCGACCGCGCACGGGAGCGGGGCCCGCAGCGCCGCCGCCGAGCGGCGGACCGAGCCGCCCGCGGAGTTCGGGAGCGACTGGCACGACCCCCTCACCGCCGCCCCGCCCGTCGCGCGCCCCGAGACCCCGTCCTGCGAGGTGACCGTCGCCGAGGCACAGTTCCGCGACTACACCCCGTACGTCGGGAGCTACGCACCCCCGGCCGCATGCGGCGGGACCTGGGCCAAGGTCGTCCTGCGCATGGACGGCAAGGTCAAGGGCCGCCAGTACGACCGCCTCGGCCACCTCTCCCTCGGCGGCGTCGAAATCCTGCGCACCTCCACCCCCGAGCCCTCGCCCGACGGGATCACCTGGTCCGTCGAGAAGGACGTCACCCGCTACCGCGACACCCTCAGCCGGCCGCAGCCCGTCGAGATGCTGATCGGCAACGTCGTCAACGACACCTACACCGGCGTCATCGACGTCAAGGTCACCCTGACGTTCTACGCCGCCGACCGGGACCGGCACGCCGCCGCCCCCGACACCCCCGACCGCGTCCTGCCGCTGACCACCCCCACGGTCACCACCCCGCGCAACACCGAGCGGCTGCTCGCCGAGGTGTACGCCACCGGCTCCGGCGGCGGATGCGAGGAGTACTGGTACATGACCACCCCCGACGCCGCCCCGTACTCCTGCAAGGCCGCCGACGGCCCGTACCGCGAGGTCAGGATCTCCGTCGACGGACAGCTCGCCGGCATCGCGGCCCCCTTCCCGACCGTGTGGACCGGCGGCTGGTCGAACCCCTTCCTCTGGTACGTCACCCCCGCGCCCCGCGCCTTCGACGTCCAGCCGGTCGTGTACGACCTCACCCCGTACGCAGCCCTCCTCAACGACGGCCGCCCGCACCGGATCGAGGTGTCCGTCGCCGGCGTCCCGGCCGGGCAGAGCGGCTGGAGCACCCCGACGAACCTGCTCCTGTGGCAGGACGAGGACCGCGCCGTCGTCACCGGCTCCCTCACCCGCCACGAGGAGGGCGAACCGGCCAACTCCACCCGCTGGACGCCCGCCCCGCCCGGAACGCCCGCCGCGCAGCACCGCCTCGACACCGAGGGCGGCCACCGGCTCACCGTCGCCGGCCGGCTCGACACCTCCCACGGCCGGGTCACCACCACCGTCACCCGCGCCGTGCACAACACCTCCGTGCACCGCTGGACGGAGGGCGAGAACCAGGACGCCCTGACCGCGACCTGGACCGACGACGAGAGCGTCACCCGCGGCTCCACCACCGTCCGCACCGCGCGCACCCACACGATGGACGGCGAGACCACCCTCGGCGCCGGGGACCGGCTGCGTACCGTCATCGCGCTCGGCGACCGCGCCGAGACGACCACCCTGCGCGGCGGCCGCACCGTGGACCGGACCCGGCTCGACGACCGGTACACGGGCGATGCGAGCTACACGGCGAACGTCCCGCGCGAGCAGCGGCACGCGGTCGGCACCAGCTCCGAGCACTACCAGCTGTACGGGGCGGACGCCGGACACGGGTGCTACGACCGGACGGTGTCCACCGCCCAGGGCACGGTGACGGTGGACCGCCGACGCTGCTGACAGCGGCTGCGCCTACGATGACCGGCCATGGACATGAGTGAGGCCGGCAGACAGCTGGTCGACGGCCGCTTCGAACTGATCGCGCCGCTGGGCGCCGGCGGTATGGGCACGGTGTGGCGTGCCCGCGACATCGCACTGCACCGCGACGTCGCCCTGAAAGAGGTGCGCCCGCCGGACCCGGCAACCGCCGCCGCCCAGCCCGGACTCACCGTCCAGCTGCGTGAACGCGCCATCCGAGAGGCCCGCGCGCTCGCCCGGCTGGCGCACCCGCACGTGGTGACGATCCACCACATCGTCGAGCCCGCCGCCGACACGGACGGACATCCGTGGATCGTGATGGAGCTGGTCAAGGGCGGCTCCCTGCACGACAGGCTGGAGTCGGGGCCGATGCCCGTCGCCGACGTGCTGCGGCTGGGCCTCGACGTGCTGGCCGCGCTGCGGGCAGCCCACGCCGAAGGCGTGCTCCACCGCGACGTGAAGCCGGCCAACGTGCTGTTGCGCCCCGACGGCTCGGCCGTGCTGACCGACTTCGGCATCGCGGCCCTGCACGACTCCACCGCCCTCACCTCCACCGGCGTGCTCATCGGCTCGCCGGAGTACATCGCCCCGGAGCGGGCCCGCGGCGAGGAGGGCCTCGCGGCCTCCGACCTCTGGTCGCTCGGCATGCTGCTCTACGTGGCCGCGGAGGGTGCCCATCCGCTGCGTCGTGCCACCACCCTGGCGACCGTCGTCGCCGTCCTCGACGAGCCGATCCCGGCTCCGGTGCGCTCCGGGCCGCTGGGGCCCGTACTGGAACGGCTGCTGGTGCGGGACCTGTCCGTACGCCCCGACGCGGCGCAGCTGGAACAACTGCTCCGGGAAGCGAGCAGTGCTCTCGGGGGCGGTGCCCCGACGGCCGCGCCGCCGACGGTGCTGGGCCAGTACGGGCCGCCGAGCCCGCAGCCGGGACCCGGGATCGGCGCAGGCCCCGGCCAGACCCGGCCCGCGCAGCCGCAGATCCCGCAGCCCTACGCGCCGTCGGCGCCGTTCACCCCCGGCGGCGGCTCCCCGTACTCGGTCACCACCCCCGTCCCGGCGGCGCACGCGCCGCGCCGCCGCCCGGCGCTGCTCGCGGGCCTCCTCGCGCTGGTCCTGGCCGGCGGCGTGATCGGGCTCGTCAAGTGGATGCCCGACGGGAACTCCGGCGGCGGCAGCGGCGAGGCGAAGGGCGGCACCACCGCGAGCACGGGCCCCTCCACCACCCCCGGCCCCAAGCAGAGCCTCCCCAAGACGGCCGCCAGCCCGGTCGCAGCCCCCAAGGGCAGCCTCCTCACCCCCGCCAATGTGCGGACCGCGATCGAGGCCCTCAAGCAGAAGACGGGCACCACCCAGTTCGTGGAGATGAACATCTACGAGGAGTACGTGCTCGCGTCCATCCCCACCGCCCCCGGAGCCAAGACCTACGACCGCTACCAGTACCGCGACGGCGAGGCGACGCGCACCGGCCCCGGCAGCACCATCAAGGCGGACGAGCCGCTGATCGACATGGCGACCGTCAACTGGGACGCCCTGCCCGGCCTCCTCGACCAGGCCAAGCAGGAGCTCGGCGTGGCCAACCCGACCTCCCGCTACGTCATCGTCGAACCCTGGCTCATGGACAACACCCCCTCCATGCGCCCCTACCTCACCGACGAGTACGGACAGGGCGGCTACGTCTACGCCGACACCCAGGGCAAGGTGAAGAAGGTCTACCGCTCCTGACATCGTGTACCGGTACGAGCGGTTCGATTCGGGGAGTCCCACCACCATGCCCAGCTGGCGCACCACCCTCACGGCGGCCGGTATCACCGGCCCCCGGCTGCGCGATGACTACACGTACGTCGCCCGCCGGGTGCTGCGCCGCGAGCCGGCCCCGTACGTGACGCTGCGCCTGCTCGCCGCGCCGCCGCTGGTGCCCTGGCTGACGGCGGGGGTGGCCTTCATGAACCTCGTCGACGACGTGGCCGAGACCGGCACCCCGCAGGAGCGTTCCGCCGGTCTGGCCGCGCTCGCCGGGCGGGCGCAGACGGCGCTGAAGACCGGCGACAGCCCCGACCCGCTGCTGCGCGCGTACGCCCACGCCGTCGCCACCCGCGGGCTGCCGGAGCACTGGGTCTCCCGGTTCCTGGAGGGCGCGGCCACCGCCGAGGTCGGCTTCGACGGCTTCGACACCGAGGAGGACTTCCAGGCCTACCTCGACGCCTATGCCTGGCCCGGGGTACTGGTCTTCACCGGCCTCCAGTACCAGGGCGGCCCCGACGGGGCACAGGCCGCCGGGTGGCGGCGGTTCGTGGACGCCGCCCAGAGGGTGGACTTCCTCGCCGACCTCTCCGGAGACCTCGCGGACGGCCGGCTCTGCCTCCCGCGCGCCCGCCTCGCCGAGCACTCCGTCACCCGGGCCGACCTCGAACAGGCCCGCGACACCCCGGCCGTACGCGCCCTCCTCGACGCCGAAACCCGGCGCGCCCGGAGCGCACTGGACGCCACCGACGGCATCCTCGACCTCGTCGAGCCGGGCCTGCGCCCCGTGATCGCCGCGATGACGGAGCTCATGGGACACCAACTCGCCGCCGTGGAACGGGCCGGCGTCCAGGCGCTGCGCAAGGACGTCGGCTACGGCTTGGCGGCGCCCGTCCGCACCCTGCTGCGCGCCCGCGCCGGCAGGTCCCGGCTCCGGCCGGCCGGGTAGCGGCCGGGACATTTGTCCTGGCGGGGTCCGTACACACGGATCTGCCGGGGGACCCGCCCCGCTTCGTAGCGTGGTGGGCATGACGCAGACGATCCAGCCGGCGCGGTCGGCGCACACGGCCGGGGCGGCGGAGCCGCCCCACGAGGAGCCCGCGGTCCGGTTCCGGAACGCGGCCAAGTCCTTCGGCGCCGTCCGCGCCGTCGCCGGCATCGACCTCGATGTCCGGCGCGGCGAGACGGTCGCCCTGCTCGGCCGCAACGGCGCGGGAAAGTCCACCGCCATCAGCCTGCTGCTCGGCCTCGACGAGCCCGACGCGGGCAGCGTACGGCTCTTCGGCGAGACCCCCGGCAGGGCGGTCCGGGCCGGCCGGGTGGGCGCCGTGCTCCAGGAGGGCCGCGCCGTACCGCGGATCACCGTGCGCGAGCTCGTCGGCTTCGTGGCCCGGACCTACCCCGCCCCCATGCCCGTCGCCGAGGCGCTGGAGCTGGCCGGGCTCACCGAGTGCGCCGGCCGCCGCATCGACCGGCTATCCGGCGGGCAGGCCCAGCGCGTCCGCTTCGCGGTCGCCCTCGCCGGAAACCCGGAGCTCATCGTGCTCGACGAGCCGACCGCCGCCCTCGACGTGGAGGCCCGCCGCGCCTTCTGGGACTCCATGCGCGGCTTCGCCCGCCGCGGCAACACCGTCCTGTTCTCCACGCACTACCTGGAGGAGGCCGACGCCCACGCCGACCGCATCGTGGTCGTCGACGCCGGCCGCATCGTCGCCGACGGCACCGGGGAGCAGCTGCGCCGTGCCGCCGGCGGGTCGCTGGTCTCGGTCGACCTGGCCGGTCACCCCACCGAGGGGCTCGGCGAACTGCCCGGCGTGGTCTCCGTGGAGGTACGGGGAGACCGCGCGCGGCTGCGCACGGAGGACCCGGACGCGACGGTCGTTGCGCTCGCTGGCCTCGGCGCCATCCGCGGGATCGAGGTCACCGCGCCCTCGCTCGACGACGCCTTCCTCGCCCTCACCGACAGCCACGGCGCCACCCGTGTGCCCACCTCCACCACCTCCACCCACAACGCCGCCGCGGGGAGCGTCCGATGATCACCGCCTATGTCCGCCTGGAAGTCCGCCGGACCCTGCGCGACACCTCGTTCGTGGTCTTCGGCATCGGCATGCCGGTGCTGATGTACCTGCTCTTCACCCACCTCGGCACCGACGCCGACACCGGTGGGTGGAAGACGGCCTCCATGGTGGCCATGGCCGCCTACGGGGCCCTGGGCTCGGCCCTGGGGACCGGATCCGGGGTCGCCGAGGACAAGGGCATCGGCTGGCTGCGGCAGCTGCGGGTCACCCCGATGACCCCCCGCCAGGTGGTGATCGGCCGGGCCCTGACCGGCTCGGTCACCGTGCTTCCCGCCGTGGCCGCCGTGCTCGCGGCCGGCGCTTTGGTGAACGGGGTGCGGCTGGAGGCCTGGGAATGGGCCGCCGTCACCCTCGTCCTGTGGCTCGGCGCGCTCCCCTTCACCCTGCTCGGCATCGGCAACGGGTACCGGCTCACCGCCCAGTCCACCGGCGTGGTCAACGTCGGGTGCAGCCTCGCGCTCTCCATCGCCGGCGGACTCTGGTTCCCGGTCGAACTGTTCCCGGACTGGCTGCGCTCG
This sequence comes from Streptomyces sp. NPDC051109, assembly GCF_044455885.1. NCBI lineage: Bacteria > Bacillati > Actinomycetota > Actinomycetes > Kitasatosporales > Streptomycetaceae > Streptomyces > Streptomyces sp. NPDC051109. Next base: position 158,121 of record NZ_JBITFF010000007.1, on the reverse strand, counting down.
CTGTCCGGCTTCACCCCGACGCGCCGCTTCGCCGAGATCGGCCAGTCCCTCGCCGCGGGCACCGCCCCCGGCCCGGCCGCCGTCTCCGTACTCGCGGTATGGGCCCTGCTGTTCGGTTCGTACGCGGTGCTCTCGTACCGTCGGTCCGCGAGGACGGTGTAACGCATGGAGCAGGGACCGGGAATGAAGACGCAGGGCAGGCGGGGGACCGGGCAGGACCGGAAGGCCGCCCGCAGGGCCAGGGCGGACCGGAAGGCCGAGTGGAAGGCCGACTGGGCGGTCCGCAAAGCCGAATGGCGGGCGCGGGAGAAGAGGCGCAAGGAGTGCGGCGAGGCCGCGGACTACGGCCGCGGCCCCATGGGCCCGCCGAACGCCTTCACGCTGCTGCCGTGGCTGCTGCTGGGCATGGGAGCCATCTCCAACGTCATCAAGGGGGAGACCCCCAACCCCTGGATCGGCGCCCTCGGCCTGCTGGTCTTCAACTCCCTCTACATCACCCTGGTGTTCCGCGCCTTCGACCGGCGGGCCCGGGAGGCCGCCGCCACTCGCTGGTGCCTGGCCGCCCTCGGCGCCGTCACCTGCGCCCTCGCCCTCGCCTACGGGGGCAACTGGCTGCTGTTCTTCCCCCTGTGGGGCCTGGCCACCGGCGCGGTGGTCCGGGGCCGCAAGCTCGGCCCGGTGATGTTCGTCGTCACCGGCCTCGCCGGGGCGGTCGCGGGACTCGACGAGGGCTGGGACACCCTCGGCATCGTCTACGGGACGCTGGTGTCCGGCATGGTCACCGCGGCCATCCTCGCCCTGTCCGAGACCGTGAAGGAACTGCGCGAGACCCGTCAGGAGCTGGCCCGCGCAGCGGTGGACCAGGAGCGGCTGCGCTTCTCCCGCGATCTGCACGACCTGCTCGGCCACACCCTGTCGGTGATCGTCGTGAAGTCGGAGGCGGCCCGCCGGATCGCGCCCCGGGACATGGACGCGGCGCTCGCCCAGGTCGCCGACATCGAGTCGGTCGGCCGCCAGGCGCTCACCGAGATCCGGGAGGCCGTCACCGGCTACCGCGAGGCCAGCCTCGCCGCCGAGCTCGACCGCGCCCGCGGCGCGCTGACGGCCGCCGGGATCGAGCCCGTCGTGCGGCAGTCAGGGCCCCCGCTGCCCCCGCAGGCGGCGGCGCTGCTGGGCTGGGTGGTGCGCGAGGCCGCCACCAACGCCATCCGGCACAGCGGTGCGACCACTTGCGAGATCGAGGTGCGGAGCACGGCGGAGCGCGTCCGCCTGGTGATCACCGACAATGGGAACGGCGTAGGCTCGACCGCGCCGGGCAGCGGCCTGACCGGCCTGGCGGAGCGGCTCGCCGCGGCGGGCGGCACCCTGGTCGGCGGCCCGGCACCCGGCCCGGGGCGGGGGTTCCGGGTCACGGCCGAACTCCCGGTGGAGCCGGCCGGACCGGAGACCGGAGAGAGCCCGGAGAACGAGGAGAGTCGATGATCAAGGTCCTGCTCGCGGAGGACCAGGGCATGATGCGCGGCGCGCTGGCCCTGCTGCTCGGCCTGGAGGAGGACATCGAGGTCGTGGCGCAGGTCGGCACCGGGCCCGAGATCGTGCCGGCCGCGGTCGAGGCGCAACCGGACGTGGCCCTGCTCGACATCGAACTCCCGGGCCGCAGCGGTCTCGACGCGGCCGCCGAGCTGCGCACGCGCCTTCCCGACTGCCGGGTGCTGATCCTGACCACCTTCGGGCGGCCCGGCTATCTGCGCCGGGCGATGGAGGCGGGGGCCGCAGGCTTCCTGGTCAAGGACGGTCCGGTGGAGGAACTGGCCGCCGCGGTACGCCGGGTGCTCGCCGGGGAGACCGTGATCGACCCCGCGCTCGCCGCGGCCGCGCTCAGCGCCGGCCCGAACCCGCTGACCGCGCGCGAGGTCGACGTACTGGGCGCGGCGGTCGACGGGGCGACCGTGGCCGACATCGCGGCCAGGGTGCACTTGTCGGAGTCGACGGTACGGAACTACCTGTCCTCGGCCATCGGCAAGACGGGCACCCGCAACCGCATGGAGGCCGCCCGCGCGGCCCGCCGCCAGGGCTGGCTCTAGGGGGTGTCCGCCTGGCGCCGGTCCCGGAACCGGATCCGGAACCGGATCCGGGACCGGATCCGAGGCCGGCTCCCAGGCGGTCCTCCGGGGCCTAGTAGGCGCCGTTGACGTTGTCGATCGAGCCGTAGCGGGCCGCCGCGTAGTTGCAGGCGGCCGTGATGTTGGCGACCGGGTCGTACGAGTCCAGGGAGGTGCCGGGCACGTGGTAGGCCCGGAAGGTCGGGTCGATGACCTGGAGCAGGCCCTTGGAGGGAATGCCCGCCGCCGCGTTGGAGTCCCAGTTGTTGATGGCCATCGGGTTGCCCGAGGACTCCCGCATGACGTTGCGGTGAATTCCGTTGTAGCTGCCGGGGATTCCGTGCCGGGCCATGATGTCCAGCGACTGCCGGATCCAGCCGTCGAGGTTGTTCGCGTACGTGGTGGCGGGCTTGGCGACCGCGGCGGCCTTCACCCCGGTCGCCTTCGCCGCGGCCGCCTTGGCCGCCGCGCCGATGCTCAGCTTCAGCCCGGGGCGGATGACCGAGGGGTTGGACCCGATGGCGCTCCGGTTGGCCTCGTACAGGGCCTGCCAGCCGCCGTTCACCGCATGCTCGACGGCGATCTTCGAAAGCGTGTCGCCGACGCTCACGGAATAGGTGAGGGGGGCCGCGGCCTTTTCCACCGCCGGCTTGGCGGCCGGCAGCGTGACGGTCTTCGCGGCGGGCGCCGCGGCCGGCTGGGTGACGGCCGCCCCCGCCGTGGTCGCGCTGATCAGCGGCAGGGCGAGGGCGGCGCCGCCGGTGCCGGCGAAGGCCAGCTTGCGGGCGATCGGGCGCTGCTTCGGTCGGCGGTGCTTACCGAGTCCGGGCATGGAGGAATTCCTCACGTGGGGGTGCGGGGGATCCCTGGCGGCCGCCGGTTTCGGCAGCTGCCCGCTGGGAATGACGTGAAGGTAAGCGAGTCCGCCGGGCGGGAACAAGGCTCGAATTCCCCCGGGTGATCGACTTGCCGGTTTCAAGGTCGAAAACGACCTTGGGGGCGCCTTCCGGGAATGCCGAAATTCCTTTCCGGGAAAAGGGAATCACCTGCTCCGGATTAATGATGTTGGTCCTATTCGAGTGACTCACATCACGGGTTCCGGGAGCCTTTCAAGGAAACGGACAAGTCGCCCGTACTCCTGCCTGATTCGGGCATCTCGCCCGTTGTTTGCGAACCGCCCACGGGGGGCGCTTCCCGGCGCGCCCGTCAGCCTGTCGGACGGTTTTCAGACCTCGGCGAGCCGTTCCAGCGCCGCCGACACCGCCGCCCCGCCCGCCGGCAGCAGCGGGAGCCGCACGTCCGGCGTCGGGATCCGGCCCTGGGCATGGAGCACGCCCTTCACGACCGCCGGGTTCGGCTCGGCGAAGAGCGCAGCCGAGAGCCGGGCCAGAGCGTGGCCCAGGGCCCGCGCCCGCGGCACGTCGCCGACCCGCCAGGCCGCCGCCAGCTCCGCGTACCGCGCCGTCGCCAGGTGCGCCGACGCCAGCACCCCGCCCGCCGCGCCCAGTGCCATCAGGGGAGACGCGTACAGGTCGTCGCCCGCCAGTACCGCGAACCCGTCCGGCAGCCCGCCGAGCAGCGCCACCGCCTCCTCGCCGACGCCGCCGCCCGCGTACTTCACCCCGGCCACCCCGGGCAGCTCCCCGAGCGCCCGCAGCGCGGCCGCGTCCAGCGGCTGCCCCGTCCGGTACGGGATGTGGTAGACGACCAGCGGTACGGGGCTCACCTCGGCCAGCCGCGCGAAGTGCGCCAGGACCCCGGCCGCCCCGGGCCGTACGAACGAGGGCACGGTCACCAGTGCCGCCCGCACCTCGGGCCACTGCGCCAGCCGGCCCAGCGCCGCCCCGGCGGCCCGGGTGCCGCCCGCCCCGGCGCCCACGGTCAGCATCGCGCCCCGCTCGCGGCAGACCCGCGCGCACACGCCGGTGACGAGGTCGCGCTCCGCCTCGTCGAGGCCGGCGGCCTCGCCCGTGGTGCCGAGGGCGACGATCCCAGTGGCGCCGTCGTCGAGCACCTGGTGGGCGAGCGCCTCCAGGGCATCGGCGGCGACGTCCCCGACGCGCGTGAAAGGGGTGACGAGCGGTACGTGAATCCCGTGCAGGGAGAGGTTGTGTGCCATGCCGACGAGCTTCATCTGCCCCGAGCGACAAATCCAGTTCGCGTTTCTTACCCGACCCGTAAGCTGAACCGATGCTCGACGTACGACGCCTGCGCCTGCTGCGCGAACTCGCCCGCCGCGGCACCATCGCCGCCGTGGCCGAGGCCCTCGCCTTCAGTCCTTCGGCGGTGTCCCAGCAACTCGCCGTCCTCGAACGCGAGGCGGGGCTGCCGCTCCTCGAACGCACCGGCCGCCGGGTCCGGCTCACCCCCGCCGGGCAGAACCTGGTCCGGCACGCCGAGGCCGTTCTGGAGCGGCTGGAACAGGCCGACGCCGATCTCGCCGAGGCGCGCGGCGGCCTGGCCGGGGCCCTGCGCATCGGTGCCTTCCCCACCGCCATCCGGGCCATCGTCCCGGCCGCCCTGGTGGCCCTGGCCCGGCGCCACCCGGGGCTGGAGCCGATGGTCTCGGAGACCGACCCGGCGGCGGTCGCGCACGCGCTGCGCGCCGGCGACCTGGACGTGGCACTGATCCACGAGTACGACTTCGTCCCCGCGCCGCCGGAGCCGGGTCTCGCCACGCGGCCGCTCTACCGCGAGTCGATGTACCTGGCCGCCCCGGCGGAGTCCGCGGCCGGCGCGGCCGCGGTCCCCGGCGGCCGAGCACCCGACCAGGGCGCCGTCCTGCGGGCCCACGCCGACGCTCCCTGGATCACGGCCACCCACGGCACCCTCTGCCACGCCATGGCCCTGCGGGCCTGCCAGGCCGCCGGGTTCACCCCGCGGATCCGCCACCGGGTCGACGAGTTCCCCACCGTGCTCGCCCTGGTCGCAGCAGGTCAGGGCGTCGCCGTCGTCCCGCAGCTCGGAGTCGGCGAGCCCGTCGGCCCGGCCGTCTCCCTCACCCGGCTCCTCATGGAGCGCCGTACCCAGGTGGCCTTCCGCAGCGGCGCCGCCGCCCACCCCGCCGTGGCCGCGTTCGCAGCGGCACTTCGCGCCGCCGTACCGCCGGAACTCGCCACTCCCGCTTCCCCGGCGTGACACGACTCCCTTCCACCGCCGCGCCCGTGTACGTTCGTTGATCCAGACAGATCCGACCAGAGCGGGGTACGACGTGACGCATCGCGTACGAGGGGTCATCGCCAGGAGCAAGGGCGCACCGGTGGAGACGACGACGATCCTCGTGCCCGACCCGGGACCCGGCGAGGCCCTGGTCAAGGTCCAGGCCTGCGGGGTCTGCCACACCGACCTCCACTACCGCGAGGGCGGCATCAACGACGAGTTCCCCTTCCTCCTCGGCCACGAGGCAGCCGGAATCGTCGAATCCGTCGGCCCGGACGTCACCTCCGTCGCGCCCGGCGACTTCGTCGTCCTCAACTGGCGCGCCGTGTGCGGCACCTGCCGGGCCTGCAAGCGCGGCCGCCCCTGGTACTGCTTCAACACGCACAACGCCACGCAGCCGATGACCCTGGAGGACGGCACCCCGCTCTCCCCGGCGCTCGGCATCGGCGCGTTCGCCGAGAAGACCCTCGTCGCGGCCGGCCAGTGCACCAAGGTCGACCCGGCGGCCTCACCCGCCGCCGCCGGACTCCTCGGCTGCGGGGTGATGGCCGGCCTCGGCGCCGCCCTGAACACCGGCAACGTCGGGCGGGGCGACTCCGTCGCCGTCATCGGCTGCGGGGGAGTGGGCAACGCGGCCGTCGCCGGCGCCCGCCTCGCCGGCGCCGGCCGGATCATCGCCGTCGACCTCGACGACCGGAAGCTGGAGTGGGCGCGCGGCCTCGGGGCCACCCACACCGTCAACGGCCGTACCGAGGACGTGGTCAAGGCCGTCCAGGCCCTCACCGGCGGCAACGGCGCCGACGTGGTCATCGACGCCGTGGGCCGCCCCGAGACCTACCGGCAGGCCTTCTACGCCCGCGACCTCGCCGGCACGGTGGTCCTGGTCGGCGTGCCGACGCCGGAGATGAAACTCGAACTCCCGCTGCTCGACGTCTTCGGGCGCGGCGGCTCCCTCAAGTCCTCCTGGTACGGGGACTGCCTGCCCGAGCGCGACTTCCCCCTCCTGATCGACCTCTACCTCCAGGGCCGCCTCGACCTCGACGCCTTCGTCTCGGAGACCATCCCCCTGGACGCGGTCGAAGAGGCCTTCGCCCGCATGCACCGCGGCGAAGTCCTCCGCTCGGTCGTCGAGTTCTAGACCCCGGCTCCGGCCCTCGCTCCCCGGCCCCCGGCGCCCCGCTGACGCAGGCGCAGGCGGGGGCCGGGGTGCGCCGCGGGCCCGTACTACACTCGGCCGGGCCGCCAGACCCGTGCCCCGGTCGCGATCCGGCCGGGGCTGCCGCACACCCAGGGGCCGTTCGTGACCATCGACCGCAGCTACCGCCAGCCCGGTGTCGTCCTCACCGACCACCGCTTCAGCGTCCCGCTCGACCACGCGCGCCCGGACGGGGAGCACATCGAGCTGTACGCCCGCGAGGCCGTCGCCACCGGCAAGGACCCCGAGACCCTGCCCTGGCTGCTGTACCTGGAGGGCGGCCCCGGCTTCGGCGCCCGCCGCTTCACCGGCCGCCAGGCCTGGCTGGAGCGGGCCCTCACCGAGTACCGCGTCCTCCTGCTCGACCAGCGCGGCACCGGCCGATCCACCCCGGCGAACCGCCAGACCCTGCCCCTGCGCGGCACCCCCGAGCGGCAGGCCGAGTACCTCGCCCACTTCCGCGCCGACTCCATCGTGCGCGACGCCGAGGCCATCCGCCCCGGCCTGACCGGCGGCGCGCCCTGGACCGTGCTCGGCCAGAGCTTCGGCGGCTTCTGCACCACCCACTACCTCTCCACCGCCCCCGAGGGCCTGACCGCCGCCCTGATCACCGGCGGCCTCCCCTCCCTCACGGCGACCGCCGACGAGGTGTACGCGGCGGCGTACCCCCGCATGGAGCGCAAGAACCTGGCCCACTACGCCCGCTACCCGATGGACGTCGAACGCGCCCGCCGCATCGCCGCGCACCTCGTGGAGCGCCCGGCCGAGCTCCCCGGCGGACACCGCCTCACCGCCGAGGCCTTCCAGTCCCTCGGCATCCTGCTCGGCACCGGTGACGGCAGCCACCAGCTGCACTACCTGCTGGAGGACGCCTTCGTCCCGACCCCGGCGGGCCCGGCCCTCGCCGACGCGTTCCTGGAACACGTACAGGGAACGCTCTCCTTCGCCGCGCACCCCCTGTACGCCCTGCTCCACGAAGCCATCTACGCCCAGGACCCGGCCGCGCCCACCGCCTGGGCCGCCGAACGGGTCCGCGCGGGCCACCCCGGCTTCGACGCCGGGAAGACCCTCGCGGGCGACGGGCCCCTGCTGTTCACCGGCGAGACCATCCACCCCTGGCACTTCACCGCCGACCCGGCGCTGGCCCCGCTGCGCGAGACCGCCGAACTGCTTGCCGCCCGTACCGGCTGGGGAGCGCTGTACGACCCGGAGCGGCTCGCCGCCAACGAGGTCCCGGTGGCCGCCGCGATCTACCACGACGACCTGTACGTGGACACCGCGCACTCCCTGCACACCGCCGCGTCGATCCGGGGCCTGCGGACCTGGGTGACGGACGAGTTCGAACACGACGGCGTCCGCGCCGGCGGGCCCCGCGTCCTGGACCGCTTGCTGGCCCTCGTGCGCGACGACGTCTAGAACTCTGCTTCCGCACGTGGGGGGTGCGCGGCGGTGCGTCTATTGTGCGGGGCATGACCGAACAACTGGATCAGCCCGCGCCCTTGGAGCCGATGCCCGCCGACTGGCAGCGCGCCCTCGCCGTGGTCGCCCACCCCGACGACCTGGAGTACGGCGGGGCCGGGGCGGTCGCCCAGTGGACGGACGGCGGCCGCGAGGTCGTCTACCTCCTGGCCACCCGCGGCGAGGCCGGCATCGACACGATCCCGCCCGAGGAGTGCGCCCCGCTGCGCGAGGCCGAGCAGCGCGCGAGCGCCGCGGTCGTCGGGGTGTCCACGGTGGAGTTCCTCGACTACCGCGACGGTGTCGTCGAGTACGGCCTGGACCTGCGCCGCGACATCGCCGCGGCCATCCGCCGGCACCGCCCCGAACTGCTCATCACCCTCAACCACCGCGACACCTGGGGCGGGCAGGGCGGCGGGGGCAACTGGAACACCCCCGACCACAAGGCCGTCGGCCGGGCCACCCTGGACGCGGCCGCCGACGCCGGCAACCGGTGGATCTTCCCCGAGCTCATCTCCGAGCAGGGCCTTGAGCCTTGGGACGGGGTGCGCTGGGTCGCGGTGGCCGGGTCCTCGACGCCGACGCACGCCGTCGACGCCGGTCCCGGCCTGGAGCGTTCCATAAAGTCGCTGATGGAGCACAAGGCGTACATCGAGGTCCTCACCGACCAGGACCCGGAGGAATACTGCCGCGCCTTCCTCACCGGCTACGCCCAGCAGGCGTCCGCGCGCTTCGGCGGCCGCCCCGCGGTGACGTTCGAGGTCTTCACGCGCTGAGCCCGGAGCCCGTATTCTGACGGATCGTCAGAAGGGGGTTCCGTGATCGACACCATCGGCAACGAGGTCGCGGAGGGCGAGGAGCGCGTCCGGCTGGAGAGCGCGGACGGGATCGCGGTCCTCACCCTCTGCCGCCCCGACCGCCTCAACGGCTGGAGCTGGGAGTCCACCCGCCAGCTGGGCCTGCTCGCGGACCGGATCCGCTTCGATCCGGACGTACGGGTGGTCCTGCTGCGGGCCGAGGGCCGCGCCTTCTGCGCGGGCATCGACGTGACGGCCCCCGGCGGCGCCATCACGGGCGCGACGGCCGCCGAGCGGACCCGCAACTACTACGAGGGCGTCCGCTGGGTGCACGAGCGCTTCGCCGTGCTCGCTCGGCTCCCGCAGCCGGTGGTGGCCGCCGTGCAGGGCTACTGCCTCGGCTTCGGCTTCGAACTGGCCCTGATGGCCGACTTCCGCGTCGCCGCCGAGGACGCCGTGTTCGCCCTGCCCGAGGCGCAGCTCGGCGTGGCGGTGGACGCGGGCGGCGACCTGCGGATCGCCCGCGAGGCGGGTGCGGGCTGGGCCAAGTTCCTGGCGCTGACCGGCCGCCGGATCGACGCCGCGACGGCGCACCGCCTGAACCTGGTCCAACTGCTCGTCTCCCCGGGCGAGCTGGAGAGCACCGCCCGCGCGGTGGCGGCCGAGATCGCCGCCAACGCGCCGCTCGCGGTGCAGGGGATCAAGCGCGGGATCGACGCCTACGCGGACGCCGCCCTCGCCCCGGCCCTCGACCGCGTCGCGATGACGGCGGCCCTCACCCTCACCTCCGAGGACTGCCGCGAGGGCTATACCGCCAAGGCGGCCCGCCGCCCGCCCGACTTCACCGGAGGTTGAGCACCGGCCGCGTCGAGAACTCCTCGTACAGGCCCGCGCCGTCCGGTCCGTACGCGAACTCGGCCGTGGACGGGTTGCGGTTGGCGGTGGCCAGCGGCAGCCACGCGAGCAGGTCGCCGTATCCGCCGCAGACGGCCTCGCCGCCGTCGCCGCCGTGCACCGCCGCCGGGTCGCTGCTCAGCTCCGTGCCGTAGCTGTCGTACGCGATGTGCAGCCCGAAGGCGTTCGGTTCGTGCCGCAGGCCGCCGTCGCCCCCGTACGAGGGCTCGTCCAGGGGGCACTCGTTCCCCCACCGGAAAAGGGTGCCCGCCCCGGCCCCGCAGGCGTGCTCCCACTCGTCGGCGCCCGGCATCCGCAGCCCGCGCGCCGCGAGCACCTCAGCCATCGCCTCCGGGCGTCCGGTCAGCGTCTCGTCCTCCACCGCCATGAGCACGGTGGCGAGCGCCGTGGTACGGACCGGGCTGAGCACCTCGGCGAGGTACTCCTTCAGCGGGAGCTCGTACCCGTACCCCTCCGCCAGGCTCTCCTCGTAGTCGGCGGCCTGCGCGGGCGTCGGCGCCCACGCGTCCGGATCGAACCCGAGCCGCACCGGCCCGCCGGGTATGAGGGCGAACTCCCGCCCCTCGCGCTCGATGCGGACGCGGTGCAGCGGCCCGCCGAGGTGGTCGACGGTGTCGAGCAGCACCACGCGGCCGCCCGCTTGCGCGGCGGCCTCGTGCGCGATGCGCCCGGCGGCCGCCCGGTCGAGCGAACGCCAGTGGGTGAGGGTGAGATCGGCGAGAGACATGAGCGCATGCTCGCACCGGCCACTGACAGCCGCCGCTCAGGGGGTGAACGGGCCGCGTCCCAACTGCGTGCGGACCGGTACCACCTCCGGGTTGACCAACGAGCGGCGCTGCCAGTTCGCGCCGTCGACCACCAGCGTGTGCCCGGTGATGAACCGGGCGTACGGGGAGGCCAGGAAGGTGGCCGCCCAGCCGAGTTCGCGCGGGGCGCCGACGCGCAGGGCGGGCTGGCGGCAGTCCCGGGCGCCGGGCGCGGCCCGCTCCAGGCCGTCGCGGACGTCCTCGGTCATGTCGGCGTGCGGGAACAGGCCGGGGACGAGGCCGTTGACCCGGATGCCGTACGGCCCCCACTCGACGGCGAGCGTCTCCACCAGGTTCTTCACCCCCGCCTTGGCGGCCGCGCTGTGGGCGAAGCCCGGACCGCCGGTCCAGGCGTACGAGGCACCGACGTTGATGATGGACCCGGGTGCGCCGGCGCCGAGGTGGCGGCGGCCGAACTCGCGGGTCGTGAACCAGGTGCCCGTCAGGGTGATGTCGACGACCGACCGCCAGGCGTTGGGCGACAGGTCCTCCGCCGGGCAGGGGAAGTTGGCGGCCGCGTTGTTGACCAGTACGTCCGGCAGGCCGAGCGCCGCCTGCGCCGCGTCGAAGACCTCGGCGATCCGCTCCGGGTCCCGGATGTCGCAGACTGCGGCCGTCACCCGGCCCGCGCCGGGGACGGCCGCCAACTCCTCCCGCGCCGCCTCCAGCCGCTCCGCGCGCCGGCCCGCGATCACCAGGTCCGCGCCGAGCCGGGCGAACTCGGCGGCGATGGCCTTGCCCAGCCCGGTGCCGCCGCCGGTCACGAGGACCACCTGCCCCGCGTACGTACCGGCGGGCAGCGCGGTGGACCCGAGCGGCGGCGGCGCGGGCAGCCCGGACAGGCCGGGCGGGATCTCGTCGGTCATGGGCCATCGATAGCGCGCGGACGCCGAGATCACCATGCCCGCGACGGGGTCACTTCTGCGGGGCGTACGCCTGCTTGCTCGCGCAGGTCCACACGACGGCAGTGCCCTTCATCGCCTCCCAGTCGTAGAACGCGCCGCCCACCCGGTCGTCGTCCGAGGCAGCGTACGCCGAGCTGCGCGAGTCCGGGCCGGTGCCGGCGGGGTGGGGGAGGGCCAGCGGGGCTCCCGTGCCCGGCCAGTACGCGGCGTGGAGGAAGTTGGGGTATCCGTCGACGAAGGTGACGGCCGAGCCGACGGCCACGTTCGTGGCCGGGCTGAGCCCGTCGAAGGTCGCGTGGTCGTAACCGCCGACCCGGCCCGGATCGTTCGGCAGGGCGTCGTACGGCTTCTTCCAGACGGCCGGCTTGCGCTCCTGCCAGTCGCGGTAGCTGCGGTCCTCGTGGCCGACGACCCTGCCGCGGTCGTCGATGTCCGCCGCGGCCGTCCGGACCGTCGAGTCGTCCTCGGTCCACACCTGCAGGCTGTACGGCGGGTACCCGCCCCCGGCGGGCCAGACGACGGGGAAGGTCTTCCCCCTGAGCTGGTCGTCCTCCTCGTAGGACGTCCGGGCCGTGCCGACGACGTCCCCGCGCGCGTTGATCCCGTCCACCGAGACGATGCCGGTGCCCGGGTGGGCGTCCGCGGGCACGGGCAGCTCGCGCACCACCGCGCCGTTCAGCCATTCCTTGGCGACGCCGCCCTCCATGCCGACGGAGCGGCCCGCGTCGTTGACGTCCGTCACCGTGCTCGCGGTGGTTCCGCCGCCGATCAGCCGGACCGCCGCCGCACCCTTCTCGTACGTGAACCCGTAAGGGGTGTCAGGCCAACCGGCGCGTCGGAGGGTGCCCACCATCAGGCCCTTGGCGTTCACCGCGAGGACCTGGCCGGACACGAAGCCCTCGGGCAGCGGGACGGCGTGCACGGCGTGGTCGGCGGTCCAGTACGCGGGCAGCCCGACGCTGTCGCCGGCCACCAGGCCGCCCGACCCGAAGGCCCGGACGGACCCGCCCGCCGGCGAGGGGCCGTCCGCGAGGGCCGGCAGCCGGAGGATGTCCGGCGTGCACGCAGGCCCGGCGGCGGCCGCCGGCCCGGCCGCCGTGATCAGACCGGCCAGAACGGCGGCGGTCGCGGCTGGGGACGTGCTTCTTCTCATGTGGTGGTCCCCCCTGGACTCAAGTCATGACGCGTGCACGACACATGTTGCCTGATAGGGGGCGGAAGTGGCCGGATTGACCCGTGGGGTTTCGGTCCGACCCGGAATCGGCCCCACCGGCGGTTCCCAGAGAGGCAAGCGACTGCTTAGTATGCCCGCGGAGCGTGGTTCCTCGACGGCGGCTGGAGGCCCCGGATGCAGGCTTGGCGAGTACATACCCCCGGCGAACCCCGAGAGGCCATGCGCCTCGAAGAGATTCCCGAACCCGTGCCCGGCGAGGGCGAGGTGAGGCTCAAGGTGCTCGCGGCGAACGTCAACTTCCCGGACGCGCTGCTCGTCCGCGGCCAGTACCAGGTCCGGCCGCCGCTGCCCTTCACCCCCGGAGTCGAGATCTGCGGCGAGACCGAGGACGGCCGCCGCGTCATCGCCAACCCCAGCCTGCCGCACGGCGGCTTCGCCGAGTACGTCACCGCCTCCGCCCGGGCCCTGCTGCCGGCCCCCGAGACCCTCGACGACGCCGAGGCCGCCGCCCTGCACATCGGCTACCAGACCGGCTGGTTCGGCCTGCACCGCCGGGCCCGCCTCCAGGCCGGCGAGACCCTCCTCGTGCACGCCGCCGCCGGCGGGGTCGGCAGCGCCGCGGTCCAGCTCGGCAAGGCCGCCGGCGCCACCGTCATCGGGGTCGTCGGAGGCAAGGCCAAGGCGCGCACCGCCGAGGACCTCGGCTGCGACCTGGTGATCGACCGGACCGACGAGGACCTGGTCGCCCGGGTCAAGGAGTTCACCGGTGGACGCGGGGCCGACGTGGTGTACGACCCCGTCGGCGGCGACGCGTACACCGCATCCGCCAAGTGCGTGGCCTTCGAGGGCCGCATCGTCGTCGTCGGCTTCGCGAGCGGCACCATCCCCGCCCCCGCCCTCAACCACGCCCTGGTGAAGAACTACGCCATCCTCGGCCTGCACTGGGGCCTGTACGCCGCCAAGGACCCCGCCGCCATCGCCGCCTGCCACACCGAGCTGACCCGGCTCGCCGCCGAGGGCGCCGTCAAGCCGCTGGTCAGCGAACGCGTCCCGCTCGCAGGGGCCGCCGACGCCGTGCAGCGCCTCGCCGACGGGACCACCACCGGCCGGCTGGTCGTCGTACCGGCCCTGAACGGAGGAGACCCGCGGTGATCACCTCCGAAGAACTGGTGGCGCGCGTACAGGACCTGCTCGTGGCCCACCCGCCCGCCGACACCGACCGCGCCGACTTCCTGCGGGCCCGCTTCGACGCAGGCCTCGCCTGGGTCCACTACCCCGAGGGCCTCGGCGGACTCGCCGCGCCGCGCTCCCTCCAGGCCGTCGTCGACGCGCAACTCGAAGCCGCCGGCGCCCCCGACAACGACCCGCGCCGGATCGGGATCGGCCTGGGCATGGCCGCGCCCACGATCCTCGCGTACGGCACCGACGAGCAGAAGCGGCGCTTCCTGCGCCCCCTGTGGGTCGGGGAGGAGGTCTGGTGCCAGCTCTTCAGCGAGCCCGGCGCCGGCTCCGACCTCGCCGCGCTCGGCACCCGCGCGGTCCGCGAGAGCGGCTCCGGAGACTGGATCGTCGACGGGCAGAAGGTGTGGACCTCCAGCGCCCACACCGCCCGCTGGGCCATCCTCATCGCCCGCACCGACCCCGCGCTGCCCAAGCACCAGGGCATCACGTACTTCCTCTGCGACATGCACGCCCCCGGCGTCGAGGTCCGGCCGCTGCGCCAGATCACCGGCGAGGCCGAGTTCAACGAGGTCTTCCTGACCGGCGTCCGCATCCCCGACAGCCACCGGCTCGGCGCCGTCGGCCAGGGCTGGGAGGTCGCCCGCACCACCCTCATGAACGAACGCGTCTCCATCGGCGGCATGCGGATCCCGCGCGAGGGCGGCATGATCGCCCCCGTGGCCGCCGCCTGGCGCGAACGGCCCGAACTCCGCACCCACGCACAGCACCAGCGGCTGCTCCAGCTGTGGGTCCAGGCCGAGGTGGCCCGGCTCACCGGCGAGCGGCTGCGCCAGCAGCTCGCCGCCGGACAGCCCGGCCCCGAGGGCTCCGGGATGAAGCTCACCTTCGCCCGCCTCAACCAGGAGATCAGCGGCCTGGAGGTGGAACTCCTCGGCGAGGAGGGCCTGCTGTACGAGGACTGGACGATGCGCCGGCCCGAGCTCGTCGACTTCACCGGCCGCGACGCCGGCTACCGCTACCTGCGCGCCAAGGGCAACAGCATCGAGGGCGGCACCAGCGAAATCCTCCTCAACATCGTCGCCGAACGCGTCCTCGGCCTGCCCGCCGAGCCGCGCGACGACAAGGACCTCGCCTGGAAGGACCTGGCCCGATGAGCACTGCGTTCGACCTGCTGTACTCCGAGACGGAGGAGGAGCTCCGCTCGGCCGTACGGGCGCTGCTCGCGGACCGGTGCGCACCGGCGGCCGTGCTCGCCCGGGCGGAGACCGGCCGGCCGCACGACCCGGGGCTGTGGCGAACGCTCGCGGCGGACATCGGCACGGCCGGACTGCTCGTACCGGAGAAGCTCGGCGGACAGGGCGCGGGCCACCGGGAGGCGGCCGTGGTCCTGGAGGAGCTGGGGCGGGCCGTGGCGCCGGTGCCGTACCTCACGAGCGCGGTGCTCGCGACGGAGATCCTGCTGGGCTGTGACACCGTCACTGCGGAAGTCGCCGGACTCCTGCGGGAATTGGCCGCGGGCCGGCAGGTGTGCGCACCCGCGCTGCCGCTGACGCAGGCCCCGGGCGCGCCGCTGCCGGCCGCGGTACGGGACACCGGGGGCGGCATTCTGACGGGCACCGTCACCTCGGTGGCGGACGCGGTGTCCGCCGACGTCCTGCTGGTCCTGGCCGACACGGGGCTGTACGCCGTCCCGGCGGCGGAGGCCTCGCTGACCGCGCGGGTCCCGCTGGACCTGACCCGCCCGCTGGCCACGGTGACGCTGGACGGCGCCCCGGGGACCCTGCTCGCGGACCCGGCGACGGCCCGCGCGGCGGTCGCCGGGGCGCTGCTCTCGGGGGCCGGACTGCTGGCCTCCGAGCAGCTCGGGCTCGCGGAGTGGTGCCTGACGGAGACGGTGCGGCACGTGCGCGGCCGCCACCAGTTCAACCGGCCGGTCGGCTCCTTCCAGGCGTTGAAGCACCGGCTGGCGCAGCTGTGGCTGGACGTGGCCTCGGCCCGCGCCGCGGCCCGCGCGGCGGCGGACGCACTGGCCACCGGGGCCCCCGACGCACCGCTGACGGTGGCCGTGGCGCAGGCGTACTGCTCCGGGGTGGCGGTGCGGGCGGCGGAGGAGTGCGTGCAGCTGCACGGCGGCATCGGTATGACCTGGGAGCACCCGGCGCACCTGTACCTGAAGCGGGCCAAGGCCGACGCCCTGACCCTGGGCACCCCGGGCCACCACCACGCCCTGGTCGCGGACTTCGCCGAACTCCCCTCCCCGTAGGGGCATGAGCACCCGGCCCGGAGACCCGGGCCGGGCTTTGCTCCCGACCGCTTCAGTGGGCGGAGTCCTCCGGATCCGACCGCTGTGCGGCCAGGTATTCGGCAGTCAGACTGCCGGGCAGCCTCCCCGCGGCGCTCACGCGCCGTCCGCCGGCCGGACGGCCGATGCGGGGAGGGGGCGGTGGGGGGACCTCATCCTCGACCGCCACCCGCTCTCCTGGACCGCGACCGGCCCCTGCTCTTCCGCGACCTGCACCTGCCCCGCCTGCAGCGGGCCGGCGGCTGATCCCTATCCTCGCCGCATGACCCCCGTGATCGCCCGGCTCGACGCCGCCCGGCTGGCCGCCCACCGCGACGAACTCGCCGACCTCCTGCTCGCCGTGGTCCGCGGCGGCTCCTCGCTCGGCTTCCTCGCCGACCTCGACCACGCCCGGGCGGCCGCCTGGTGGGACTCCCTCGCTCCTGCCGTCGAGGAGGGCTCCCTCGCCCTGTGGGTCTCCCGCACCGGCGGGGGCCGCCTCGACGGCACCGTCAGCTGGTACCGCGAATCCAAGCCCAACGGCCGCCACCGCGCCGAGCTGCGCAAGCTCATGGTGCATCCCGGGGCGCGCGGCCGCGGCACTGCCCGCGCGCTCCTCGCCGAGGCCGAAGGGGCGGCCGCCCGGGCCGGTGTGCTGCTGCTGGTCCTCGACACCGAGACCGGCAGCGGGGCCGAGCGCGTCTACCGCTCCGCGGGCTGGACCGAGGCCGGCACCATCCCCGACTACGCGGCCGACCCGGCGGGCCGGCTCCACCCCACCACCCTTTTCTACAAGCACCCCGAGCTGCCGAGGTGACCTCGCCCGCCGCGCCGCGTTAGACCCCGTAGCGCGGACCACCGAGCGAGGGAGACCGCATGTACGCCACACCCGCCTCCGCAGCATTCACCCGCCGCACGGCCCTTCGTGCGGCCTTCACCGCGGCGGTGCTCGCCGGCACCGCCGCCGCGCTGGCCCCCGTACTGCGCGCCCGCCGCCCCCGGCAGACCCTGACCCCGGCCCCCCTCGCCGAGGAGACGTACCGAGGCCGGCACATCGCCGTCGACCTCGCCGGGGTCCGCATCGACGGCCGCCCCCTGCACGTCATGCGCCGCGCCGACGGCAGCTATCTGAGCGGGATCAACCACTTCCAGTCCTTCGGTACGCCGCTGGAACTCGCCCGCGCCGCCGTCGACGAACTCGGCACCACCCAGCTGGCGTTCGCGGCCCCGCACCACGGCTGAGGAGCCCCGCATGTACACCCGGCAGAACCAGAAGAACCTGACCAGCGCCCAGAAGAAGCGGTTCACGGCGGCCGTGCTGGAGGTCAAGCGCACCGGCGCCTACGACGACCTGGTGCGCACCCACGACAAGTACTTCGTGCCCGACCGCGACAGCAAGCTCCGCGTCGGGCACATGTCCCCGTCGTTCTTCCCCTGGCACCGGCGCTACCTGCTCCAGTTCGAGCGGCTGCTCCAGGCCGTCGACCCGGGAGTCTCGGTCCCGTACTGGGACTGGACCTCGGAGAACAGCCCGGTCTCCTCGCTCTGGGCCGAGGACTTCCTCGGCGGCACCGGCCGCGAGGGCGACCGCCGGGTCATGACGGGCCCCTTCGCCTACGAGAAGGGCAACTGGGAGATCACGGTGGGCATCACGGAGGCCCGCTTCCTCACCCGCAACCTCGGCCGGCCGCAGAACCCGATCGCCCTGCCCACCGCGGCCGAGCTCCAGTGGGCGCTCGACGACCCGAAGTACGACACCTCGCCCTGGGACTCCACGGCGCAGGGCGGCGGCTTCCGCAACAAGCTGGAGGGCTGGGCCGCGCCGAAGAGCGAGCGCTGGCGCAATCACAACAAGGTCCACCAGTGGATCGGCGGCCACATGACGGGCGGCACGGCCCCCAATGACCCGGCGTTCTGGCTGCACCACGCCTTCGTGGACCTGCTCTGGGACCGCTGGCAGCTGATGCACCCCGGCTCCGGCTACCTGCCCGCCGCCCCGCTCGAACGGGGCGACCTCCAGCGCGGCCGGGTGATCGCCCTCGACGAGCCGATGCCGCCGTGGGACCTCACCCCGCGCGACATGCTCAGCCACCAGGGCATCTACCGCTACGAATGACCCGTACGCACGCGTCCGTAGGAGTGACCCGCCGTCCGGAGGCGATGCCCGGACGCGAGAAGGGCCCCCGCCGTGCGGCGGGGGCCCTTGGTCCTCGAACCGGCCGTCAGCCGCCGTAGCCCTCGGTGTGGTGCTTGCCGCCACCCGAGGCGTTGATGCAGGTGTTGCCGAACGCCGGGTTCAGCAGGGCGATCACGTTCACGGTGTTGCCGCAGACGTTGACCGGGACGTGCACCGGAACCTGGACCAGGTTGCCCGAGAGGACACCGGGGGAGCCGACCGCCGCACCGTGCGCTCCGGCATCGGCGACGGCCAGACCGGCACCGGCGGCCAGGGCGCTACCGGCAACAGCGGTGACGGCGATTGCCTTCGCGATACGCGACATCAAGATCTCCTCGTGAGATGTGGGGTGCCACAGGGGTCTGTGGCGTTTGACATGGCGTACAACGCGGCGGGCGCCCTGCGGTCACGGCCGCTAGGCCGTGGTGGTGAAGGAAAATCGCACGGAGGCGAAGTACGGCTTGATCTGGCCCGCGTCGCCCGGCTCCAGCACTGCCGCCGGGCTGCCCGCGCAGCCCGGCTCCCGGTAGAAGGTCGCCGTCCCGCGGGTCGAGTTGGTGACGGCCCGGGATCCGCCGCCCTTCGCCGCCACGCAGCCCTGCGGGGCGGTCAGCCCGTGGATCTTGTCATCCTGGCCCACGTACTGGAAGTCGGGCCCGGCCGCGGCCCGCGCCGGGCCCGCGGCCACGAGCAGGAGCAGGGGCAGGAGCACGGGCGCGAGCGGGGGGACCGGCCGCGCCGCCCGGACGAAGCCGCGGACGGCGGGGTGGATACGCATGGATCGCATGCCCGGTCCAACCCGGCCCGCCCCGTGCCCGGCACGCCTTGTCACCCTTCGCAGGCCTGTGCGACCGTGCCGGGGAGGCGGAACACCCGATTCAGTGGTGCGATGGGGCGACGGAGGAAGCGATGAGCGCAGCGGGCGGCAGCGGCCGGCCCCGGGTCAGGACCGGGTACGGAGTCGTCGAGGGCCGGACCGGGCCCGGCGGGATCGCCTCCTTCCGGGGCATCCCGTACGCCGCCCCGCCCGTCGGGGCGCTTCGCTTCGCCGCGCCCGCACCGCCGGCCGCCTGGGACGGCGTGCGCGACGCCGGCGCCTTCGGGCCCACCGCCCCCAAGGTGCCCTACCCGCCGAAGTTCGCCGCCCTGCTGCCCGACCCGGAGGTCCCCGGGGAGGGCTGCCTGAACCTCAACGTGTGGACCCCGGAGCCGGCCCCCGGTGCCCGGCTGCCCGTCATGGTGTGGCTGCACGGCGGGGCGCTCACCCGCGGCTCCTCGGCCGTCCCCGTCTACGACGGCTCCGCCTTCGCCCGCGACGGGGTGGTGCTGGTCTCCGTCAACTACCGCCTGGGCGTCCTCGGCTACGGGCTCTTCCCCGACGCCCCGGCCAACCGCGGGCTGCTCGACCAGATCGCCGCCCTGACCTGGGTCCGGGAGAACATCGAGGCCTTCGGCGGGGACCCCGCCCGCGTCACCGTCTTCGGAGAGTCCGCCGGAGCCATCAGCGTCGGGGCCCTGCTCGGCGCCCCGCGCGCCGCCGGGCTCTTCGCGCAGGCCGCCCTGCAGAGCGGCGCCCCCGAGGTGCTGCCCCGCGAGAAGGTGCGCGCCATGGTCCGGCGGATGGCCTCGCTGCTCAAGGTGCCCGCGACCGCCGCCGCCTTCGGCGCCACCGCCCTGCCCGACCTGCTCGCCGCCCAGGCCGCCGTGCTGCGGCGCACCAGCCCGCTCACCGGAGGCCCGGCCTTCGGCCTGGTCGCCGACCCGGACACGCTCCCCGCGGACCCGCTGGAGGCCGCGAGGGCGTCGGACGTACCGCTGCTGCTGGGCTGGACCACCGAGGAGTACCGGCTCTGGCTCGCCCCCGTCGGCGCCCTGCCGCTGATGGACCGGCTCGGTCCGCTCACCCTGGCCCTGGCCCGCGCCCGCAGCGGGAAGGACGGGGCCGCCGTTCGGGCGCTGCGCGCCGCAACGCCCGGAGCGGGCCCGGCCGAGCTCGCGGGGCAGCTGCTCACCGACCGGCTGCTGCGCGATCCGCTGCGCCGCCTCGCCGGGGCGCCGCGGTCCGCTCCCAGCTTCCTGTACGAGTTCGGCTGGCCGTCGGGCGTACCGGGCCTCGGTGCCTGCCACGCCCTGGAGCTGGGCTTCGTGTTCGACACCCTCGACGTGCCGGAGGCCTCGTGGCTGGCCGGGCCGGACGCCCCGCAGGAGCTGGCCGACCGGATGCACGCGGCCTGGGTGCGCTTCGCGGTGACCGGGGACCCGGGCTGGGCGGCCTGGGACGGCGACGGCCCGCCGATGGTGTTCGGCGGGCCGCGGCGCGAGGAGTCGTCCGTACCGGTGGTTACTCCACGGGTCCTTCCATGACCTTGCTGATGAACTGGATCGGGCCCTCGCCCATGTTCGGGACGTAGGTCTTGGCGTTGTGCTGGCCGCCGGGGATGACCCTCAGGCTGGTGTGGATCGGCCCCTTGCCGTACGTCGCGACGAACTTCTGCACATCGGGCAGCGTCTTCTTGTTGTTCTCGTTGTCGCCGACCTGGAAGGCGAGGTAGACGTCCGGCGAGCCCTTCTTGTCGATCAGGGCCTTCGCCAGGAGCTCCGGGTTGTTCTCGGCCTTCTCCTTGTCGTGGCCCTTCCACAGCGAGGAGTCGGGCACGATGTCCGGGCCGGAGCAGATCGCGGCCTTGAACTTCTCCGGGTACTTGAGCACGGCCTTCAGGCTCGCGAAGCCGCCGGTGGAGGAGCCCATGTAGGCCCAGCCGTCACGGGACTTGATGGTGCGGAAGTTCTCCTTCATCAGGTCCGGGACGTCCTCGGTCAGCCAGGTGCCCATCTTCGGCTGGTCGGGGATGTCGGAGCCGTCCCAGTAGATGCCCTTGTCGTCCGGGCCCGGGTTCAGCACCGGCATGGCGAGGATGAACGGCTTGCTCTTGCCCTCGGCGTACCACTTGCTGATGCTGGTCTGGAGCCCCAGGTCGGTGCCCATCCAGTAGTTGTTCGGGTAGCCGGCGCCGCCGGGCAGGGCGATCATCACGGGGAAGCCGCTCTTGGCGAACTTCGGGTCGTTGTACTCCTTGGGAGCCCAGACCCACACCTTGCCCTTGAAGCCGGACTTCTTGCCGTCCAGCGTGGTCACGGCCACGTGCGTGCCGTCGCCCAGGGTCATGGAGTTCTTGAACACGGCCGTCGGGTTGGTGGGCATCAGGGCCTTGGAGTTGGCCGCCTGCTTGGCCGCGCCGCCCGTGCCACCCGCCTGGCCGCCGCCCGCGGCCCCCTGGCCGAAGGAGACGTCCTTGCCCTTGTCGGTGAAGGGGGGTATCTCGAAGTGCCACATCACCCCCGCGGCTATGCCGGCGAGCGCGAGGACGGTGACACCCGCGATCAGCCAGCGCCTGCCCCGGCGCGGGCGCCGCTCCTCGTGCCAGGGCTCCTCCGGCTCGTTGTACGGCGGCTGGGGTGGCCCGTACGGGGGCTCGGGCTGGTACTGGGGTTCGTACTGCTGCGTGTACGAAGCGCCGTAGGGCTGCTGCTGGTACTGCCCTTCCGACCGGTACGGCTGGTGCTGTCCGTCGGGTGAGTACGACATGTGCGGTTGCTCTCCGGCTGGTGCTGCCCCGTCGGGGGATGGTCTTTTCCCCGTCTGGGGGTGGTCTCTTCTGTTCGAAGGATGAGCCTACGTGCTGCCTGGTTCCCCTTTTTCCCAGCTCTTGGGTTGCCGTAGGCCAGGGCGTTGCCGAACACCGTCAGGGCAACCGGAGTTCCCGGTCTGTTAGCCGACTGTCCCTGGCCCATGCACATGCCCGTGGGTATGGTGCCTGCGCGCCGCCACCCGACCCCCCTGCCCGGAGGTACCTTCCGTGTTTGGCATGACCTCATCACGGTCCGCCCGCAAGACCGCCCTTGCCACCGCCTTCGGCCTCACCGCCGCCGGCACGGCCCTGTGGGCCGGCCTCGGCGCCGCCCAGCCCGCGCACGCGGCGGGCCTGCCCGCCCCCGACCACGTCGTCGTCGCGGTCTTCGAGAACCACGCCTACGACCAGGTCATCGGCAGCTCCAGCGCCCCCTACATCAACTCCCTCAAGAGCGGCGGTGCCAACCTCACGCAGTCGTTCGGCATCACCCACCCCAGCCAGCCCAACTACCTCCAGCTGTTCTCGGGCTCCAACCAGGGCGTCACCGGCGACAGCTGCTACACGCCCGGCTTCAGCTCCGCGCCCAACCTGGCCTCCGAGCTCATCGCCGCGGGCAAGAGCTGGGCCAGCTACAACGAGACCCTCCCCAGCCAGGGCTCCACCACCTGCAGCAGCGGCAACTACGCCCGCAAGCACAACCCCTGGTTCGCCTTCTCCAACGTCCCCACCAGCACCGCGAAGACCATGACCCAGTTCCCGACGGACTACACCACCCTGCCCAAGGTGTCCTTCGTCGTCCCGAACCTGTGCAGCGACATGCACGACTGCTCCGTCGGCACCGGCGACACCTGGCTGAAGAACAACCTCAAGGCCTACGCGGACTGGGCGAAGACCCACAACAGCCTCCTCGTCGTCACCTTCGACGAGGACAACCGGCTCGCGGGCAACAAGATCCCCACCGTGCTCTACGGCCAGCCCGTCACCCCCGGCAGCACGTCGTCCACCACCTACAACCACTACGACATGCTGCGCACCCTGGAAGGCCTGGCCGGCCTGACCACCCACGCCGGGAACGCGGCCGGCGCCAAGGACATCACGGGGATCTGGGCTTCCTGACCATGTACGTTGCGGACAGCCGCGGTACCCCCGCGCCCGCCGTGACCCCCGAGCAGCAGGCCGCCGTCCCGGGCATCCGCCCGGGGCGGCGCGCCGCGCTCGCCCCCACGGTCCTCGCCCTCGGCACGGTCAGCCTGATCACCGACGTCTCCTCCGAGATGGTCACGGCCGTGCTCCCGCTCTACCTCGTCGCCGGCCTCGGCCTGACCCCGCTCGGCTTCGGGCTGCTCGACGGGATCTACAACGGCATCAGCGCCCTGGTCCGGCTCACCGGGGGCCACCTCGGCGACCGCCTCGGCCGCCACAAGGCCCTCGCCGGCCTCGGCTACGGCCTCTCAGCCCTCTGCAAGCCCCTGCTCCTGCTCGCCCACACCCTCCCCGCCATCGGCGCCGTCCTCGCCCTCGACCGCACCGGCAAGGGCCTGCGCACCGCCCCGCGCGACGCGCTGATCTCCCTGGCCGCCGCCCCCGAGGACCGCGGCCGGGCCTTCGGAGTCCACCGGGCCATGGACACCGCCGGCGCCCTGATCGGACCGATCCTCGCCTTCCTGATCCTGCGCGGCGCCGCCGACGGCTACGACGCCGTCTTCACGGTCAGCGCCTGCGTCGCAGCCCTCGGCGTGCTGGTGCTCGTCCTGTTCGTCCCCGGCCGGCGCACCGAGCCGGCGACCGGCGCAGAGCCCGTCTCACTGCGCGCCGCCTTCGGGCTGCTGGGCCGCCGAGACCTGCGCCGGATCAGCCTGTGCGCCCTGCTGCTCGGGCTGTGCACCGTCAGCGACGCCTTCGTCTTCCTGCTGCTCCAGCGCGCCACCGGGATCGCCGACCGCTGGTTCGCGCTGCTGCCGCTGGGCACGGCCGCCGCGTTCTTCCTCCTCGCGCTGCCGCTCGGCCGGCTCGCCGACCGGATCGGCCGCTGGCGCGTCTTCCTCGGCGGCCACCTCGCGCTGCTCCTCGCGTACGGGCTGCTGCTGGCGGGCGGGCCGGGTCACGCCCCCGCCGCAGTCCTGCCGTACGCCGTGCTCCTGCTGCACGGCGGCTTCTACGCGGCCACCGACGGCGTCCTGATGGCCGCGGCCGCCGGAGCGGTCCCCGAGGAGCACCGCGGCGGCGGCCTCGCCCTCGTCCAGACCGGCCAGGCCCTCGCCCGCTTCGCCGCATCACTGGGCTTCGGCGCCGCCTGGACCGTCTGGGGCCCCCGCCCGGCCCTCGCGGTCGCGGCCGTACTGCTGGCCGCCGCGGCCGGCGCGTGCGCCCGGCTCCGGCCCGCCGACGCGATGGCCGCCGAGCCGCCGGCCGACTGACCCCGCTCGGCCGCCTCCGACGTTCCCCCACATCCCCGAAAGGCCCCGCCCATGACCCTCCCACGCCGGATCCTGATCCTCGTCTGCGCCGTCGTCCTGCTCGCCTCGGTGGGGGTGCTCGCCGTCGTACGGGCCTCCTCGCGGGCCGACGAGAAGAACCGGACCCAGGCCGGCGGGCCGCAGATCACCCGGGGCGAGGTCTCCCTGGCCCCGGACGGGGGCGAACGGCGGATCGTGTTCCGGAACATGGCATGGGGCCCGCACCGCGACGAGCTCGCCACCGTCCCCGCCGACGCGCCCCACGGCCCCCGTACCGCCTCCGGAGTGAGCTGCCTGCGCTTCCACTCCGCGGCCGGCACCGGCATCTGCCTCCAGGCCGACAAGGGCGGGGTCCAGGAGAGCTACCGGGCCGTCGTCCTCGACGCCCACCTGAAGGAGGTCTCCGCGCACCCGCTGGCCGGCATCCCCACCCGCGCCCGGGTCTCGCCCGGCGGCCACCTCGCCGCCTGGACGGTCTTCGTCGGCGGGGACTCGTACGCCGGGACGAACTTCTCCACCCGGACCTCCCTGCTCGACCTGCGCACCGGCACGTTCGACGCCACTCTGGAGGACTTCGAGATCCGCAAGGACGGCAAGGCGTACCGCAACGCCGACGTCAACTTCTGGGGCGTGACCTTCGCCGCCGACGAGCGGACCTTCTACGCGACGCTCGCCACCGGAGGCCAGACCTACCTGGTCCGCGGTGACCTCGCCGAACGCACCGTGACCACGCTGCGCGAGAACCTGGAATGCCCGTCGCTGTCACCCGACGGGACCCGGCTGGTGTTCAAGAAGCGGGTTCCCGGCCTGTCACCGGACGCCCCGTGGCGGCTGTACGTCCTGGACCTGGCTTCGATGCGGGAGACCCCGCTCGCCGAGGAGCGCAGCGTGGACGACCAGGTGGTGTGGACGGATGACAAGACGGTCGTCTACTCCCTGCCCGGCGACTTCGGCGCCGACCTGTACGCGCTGCCGGCTGACGGCAGCGGCGCCCCGGCCCCGCTGATGGCATCGGCCCTCGCCCCGGCCTTCCTCGGCTGACGCCGGGAGGAAGGGGCGGGGCAGGGCCGACGGGACCGCTGCGCCGAACGCGGGATCGCAGGACCGTTACGCCGGGACCAGTGTCTTGCGGCGCCGCTTGCGCGGG
This sequence comes from Streptomyces sp. NPDC051109, assembly GCF_044455885.1. Taxonomy (NCBI): domain Bacteria; kingdom Bacillati; phylum Actinomycetota; class Actinomycetes; order Kitasatosporales; family Streptomycetaceae; genus Streptomyces; species Streptomyces sp. NPDC051109. The sequence goes on along the minus strand of NZ_JBITFF010000007.1, from coordinate 132,736 downwards.
GCGCCCGCCGACAGCTTCAGCTCGATGATCGACCGTACGGTCGGCCACTCCTCGTCGAGGATCGAGTAGAAGGCGGTGCTGCGCACGGCGCCGTCGAGACCCCGCGAATGGGCCCGGCGGACCCCCTCGCAGGTGAACCCGAGCCGCTCCATCGCGGCCCGCGAGCGCCCGTTGCGGGCGTCGGCGCGCAGTGAGATGCGGCGCACGCCCCAGGTCTCGAAGGCATGGCGGAGCATGAGCAGCTTCGCCTCCGTGTTGATGCCCGTCCCCTGGGCGCCCGGGGACAGCCAGGTATTGCCGATCTCGGCGGCATCGGGGACCGCCGTCGCCGGATCACCGAACGGGACGCCCGGCACGGCAGGCCACACCAGTGGTCCCTGCCAGTAGTCGAGCTCCAGGAACCGGGTCGAACCGACGACCCGGCCGTCGGTGGCTCTGACCACCGCGAAGGGGAGCGATCGACCCGCCGCCTGATCTGCGAGGGCGCGGTCGATGTACTCGTGGGACGCCTGCACCCCATGGGGTACGGGGGTGAAGGCGTAAGTCGTACGATCCTCGGCCCCGGCCACGGCCAAGGCCTCGGTGTGGCGGGGGGCGAGGGGCTCGAGCCGCACGGTGCGGCCGGCGAGGAGTACGGGTACGGGCACGGAGCCTTCGGTCCTTCTGGGCGGTGGGGTGGTTGCACAGTGTGCGCTCCTGACGTCGCCCCCCGCGCAAAACACGGGTGAAAGGCAACGGGCTGTCAGGTGAACGCGAGTGGCTCAATGTAGCCCCTAAATGTGCTCTCATGAACCCCCAAATTGGCAACGCCGCGGCCATGTTTTTCGATGACTTTGGTCCCCGCCCCGGAGCCCCCGTAATCCTCATCCGCGGACATCCGTTCCGGCGCGCCGCACGGACCCCCCGGACGGCTGCCCCGACGGCCTCCGATCGGCGTACGAAGTGCCTCTGACCTGCACCGATGTCAGGAACCCCAGGCGGGCCGCACGGCGGCCCCGAGCGCGGGCGCGCCGATGTTTCCGGGGCCTCGACCGGGCCGCCGTGACATCGAACATATGGCCGTCGGTGATGTGTCCGGCGCAGGGCTGCGGGACCGTCGCCGCGAGGCCCGCGGGACCACGGCGCCGAGGGGCGCCGCACGGGGGCGCCGGACCCTCCTGAGGGCCGTCCGCACGGCCGTCCGCGGCCGGCGGCCCTCGTCGCCCTGCGCCACCGTCGACCGCAGCCGCGCCGGTCCGTCGCGGGCGCCGTGCGGACCGGGTCGGGGCCTGGTCGGGGGCGGGGCGGCGACGATGATCGACCGCGCCGTCAACCACGGCACCGCCACCGAACCCCGGCTGCTGATCCCGACCGGCCGGGCCCGGGCCGCGCTCCGCCACGGGCCCTTCCGATGGGCGGTCGCGGCATTCGAGCGGGCGTCCCGGGGCCGTGAGGGCGGGGAGGACGGGGAGGGCGGCGCCCACCCCCGCTTCCCGCCCCCTACCGTCCCTCCAACGCACTGTTGCCGCGGGGGCCTTCGGGAACCCGCGCCGACCTTCGCAGACCGCCACAGGACCTCCAGGAAAGACGAGAAACCCCCACCATGTCCGGATCCCGCATCACCTTCATCGAGGGCCAGGCCGGCCAGGGCGCCGCCCTCGCCCGGATCGCCGCCCGCGTCCGCACCCGGCTCGCCTCCCCGGAGTGCGCCGCCCTGCGCGCCGCCCGGCGCCCCCTGTTCGCCGGCATGGGCGCCTCGTACGCAGCCCTCGCCGTCCCCGTGCAGCAGCTGCGCGCGGCCGGGGTCGTCACCCAGCGCGTGCTGTCCAGCGAGATCGCGACCGGCACCGCCGGCTTCGACACCGACTGCCTGATCGCCGTCTCCCAGGGCGGCCGCAGCTGCGAGACCATCGCCGCCTTACGGAGCGCCGCCCCCGGCATCACGAGGGCCGCGCTGCTCAACGTCGTACCGTCGCCGCTCGGCGATCTCGCCGACTTGACCGTGGACCTCGGCAACGAGCCCGACTCGTACGCCTCGACCATCGGCTACACGGGGGCCGTCGTCGCCCTCGATCTGGTCGCGGGGGCCGTCGCGGGCCGCGAGGGAGACCCGTGGGGCGGCATCGCCGAGCAGGCCACCGCGGTCCACCGGCGGGCCGCCGAGGTGGTCGCGGGCCTGCGCGGGCGCGGCGCCCGCTGCATCGCCTCCGACGCGGTCGCGGCCGGCGCCTCGCGGGCCTCGGCAGAGGAGGGGGCGCTGCTGCTGCGCGAGGTGGTCCGGATGACCGCGGCCGCCTCCACGACCCGCAACTACCTGCACGGGGAGATGGAGTCGGCCGGAGACACCCTGCACCTCGTCTTCGGCGACGGCCGCGAGATCGAGCTGGCCCGGTCACTGGCCGCCGCCGGGCACCTCACGCTGCTGCTGACGACGGCCGAGGCCGAACCGTCGGACAGCCTGTCGGTGATCCGCCTCCCCGCAGCCCCGGACGCCGTCCGCGTGGTGCTGGAGGCGGTCGTGCTCCAGGAGCTGGCCGCCCAGCTCAGCGCCGAACGCGGTGTGCCGATCGAGTCGTTCGTCTTCGCCCACGACGACACCAAGCAGGGCGGCCTCCGCAAGGCCGGCTTCCAGGTGGCCGCCTACGCCCCGGCAGGTGACACCGCAAGGCCCCCGGCCCCCTGATTTCGCCATGGTCGGACCTTAGGGGTGCTGCGGGGAATGCCCGGTCTGCGACGCTGGTTGCCCCGTGACAAGATCGAAAACAGGGGAGCCCGGCATGACCGAGACCGTCACCCGCATCGAGTACACCCTGCCCGTGAACGACCCCGTGGCCGAGGACCAGGTCCAGCTGAGCCGTGACGACCTGTGGACGGGTCTGGTGGCCAAGGCCGCCGACCCGCGCCCCTGCGTACCGGCGATCACCGAGTGCACGGTCCTGTCGGAGAACCCGCAGGGCCTGGTCCGGGAGATTGCCCGGGCCGGGGACCGCTTCCGCGAGGTCGTGGTCTTCGACATCGGCCACCGCGTGAGCTTCCGCCGCTCGGACGAGAAGGAGGTCTGGACCATCGACAACGTCATCGACGAGGACCCGTCCGGCGCCCTCACCCTGACGTTCAGCGGCGAGTTCGAGCGCGAGTTCGCCGCGTCCCGGCTCGCCGCGATGCGCACCTCCATGGCCGAGACGGCCGCCCGTACCCTCGCCGTGATCCGCGAGTCCGCCGCCTGAGGCCGCCCGGGACCGCCCGGGACCGCCCGGGACCGCCTGAGGGCGCCCGGGACTGCCCGGGACCGCCTGGGATCATCCACGTATGGACTTGGTACTGAGCCGACTCGCCGCCGTCGGGCCCTTCTTCACCGTCCCGTACGGGAAGGAACCGCCCGGGGACGGCTTCCGGCCGTTGAGCGAGCTGTACGGGCCCCGGCTGGAGCCGTACGTCGCCGAGGTCGGGCGGCGGATCGGCAGCGGGCCGGGGCGCGTCGCGGCCTCGACCGCCCAGTTCGGGATCGCCTCGCGGCTGTGGTCGATCGGGCTGGGCTGCGCCGCGCTGGGCGGGCGGGTGCCGGACCTGGGGGCCGACCGGGTCTGGTGGCGGCTGCCCGGGGCGGGCTCGCTGGAGCTGTGGCTGCCCGAGCCCGGCCGGGGGGACCTGCCGGTCCGTTCGCTCGGGGCGACCGTGCTCGGCAATCTCGCGGCCCTGGACGCGCCGCTGCGCGAGCGGTACGGGGTCTCGCCCAAGGTGCTGCGCGGCAACGCCGCGTCGGGGCTGGTCGGAGCGGTCCGGGTGCTGAGCGACCGGGTGCCGGGCGCCCCGGCGGCATCCCTCGCCGCGGAGCTGTTGGCCGAGGGCGGCGCGCTCGGCGGAAGCGGCACCTTCATCCACGAGGAGGGCCTCGGGGTGGCGTTCGTGCGCCGCAGCTGCTGCCTCTACTACCGGGTCCCCGGCGGCGGCCTCTGCGGGGACTGCGTACTGCGCACCAGGTAACCCGGCAGGGCCGTCCGGAGCAGCCGGGGGTGTGGCGGGCACCGGTCCGCCGCGGCCGCCTCCTACGGTCCCCTGCATGACGCATGCTCGCACACCGCATCCGGAGCCCCTGCCGCCGTCGCGGACCCCCTCGCGGCCCTCGGCGGGCCTGTCCCGGCGCGCCGCCCTGACCGGGCTCGCCGCAGGCGCCGGGGTCCTCGCGGGCGGCGCCGCGGCAGGCTGCGCGGCGGCCACGCCCCGGGCGGCCGCGGCGGCGCCCGATCCCGCGCCGGGGGCCATGAAGCTCTTCGACGACCCGGGATACGACTTCGCCGGGCTCCTCGCGCTCGGCGCGGCCGGCATGCGCGCCTCCGAGGTCGGCGAGGTGCTCACCGCCGTCAACGCCATCAACGCGGCGGGCCTGTCCGCGCAGACCTTCACCGACACCTTCCGGTCCTGGGGCGACCGGCTCTCCGCGCCCCCGGTCGCAGGCCGCGACAGCGGCGAAGCGCCCTCGCAGACCCGCCGGTTCCGCTCGCTGCGCGCCGCCCAGTACTACGCCCAGGCCCTGTTCTACGTCCTCGGCACCCGCAGCCCCGGCGACGAGAAGGCCCTCTACCTGGCCGGCCGCAAGGCCTGGGACGCCTTCGGCCGGCTCTGCTCCCCGGCCGCCGTCCGCGCGCAGGTCCCGTACGGAAGGACCCGGCTGCCGGTCTGGTTCTTCCGGCCCGAGGGCCCGGAGGAGCCCCGCCCGACGGTCATCCTCACCAACGGCAGTGACGGGCAGAACGTCGACATGTGGACCTACGGGGTCGCGGCCGCCCTCGGCCGGGGCTGGAACGCGCTCGTCTACGACGGCCCGGGCCAGGGGCAGCTGCTGTTCGTGGAGGAGATCCCCTTCACCACCCGGTGGGAACAGGTGGTGGCCCCGCTCGTCGACTGGCTCGACGCCCGAAAGGACGTGGACAGCGGCCGGATCGCGATCACCGGCCTCAGCATGGCCGGCAACCTGGTCGCCCGCGCCGCGGCCTTCGAGCACCGGCTGGCAGCCGTGGCGTGCATGCCCGGCGTGCTCAGCCCGTGGCTCGGCTTCGACAAGGAGCTCCGTGACGTCGTCACCGCCGACAAGGCGGAGACCAACCGCGTCTGGAACGAGGAGGTCGTCCCCGAACTCACCCCGGAGCTCGCCGACACCGTCAAGAAGCGCTTCGAGGTCTTCTCGCCGGAGGCGCTGCGCGAGGCGCGGGCCGGCCGGATGTTCAAGGACCTCTGGACCCCGGCCCAGGTCGCGATCGGCCTCGACGTCACCAAGGTCGTACCGCGGATCAAGGCGCCGACTCTGGTCCTCGACTACGACTTCGAGCAGTTCTACCCCGGCCAGCCCCGGCAGATGTACGACCTGCTGCGCTCGAAGCGCGCGTACGTGAAAATGACGGAGGCCATCGGGGCGCAGTTGCACTGCTCCCCGATGGCCCCGCAACAGCACTGCGACGTCGTCTTCGACTGGCTCGCCGACGTCCTGCGGCCTTAGTCGCGCGCTGTCAGCGCTTCAGAGCGCAGGCGCTCAGAACGTGAGGTTCCAGGCGTCGATCTTGCCGGTGTCCGAGTTGGCGTTGTCGTTCACGCGGAGCTTCCAGAGGCCGTTGGCGACCTCGGAGGAGGCGTTGACGGTGAAGCTCTGGACGATGTTGTCCGCACTGCCGCCGGCCCGGTTGCTCAGGGTGTAGACGGTGCCGTCCGGGGCCACCAGGTCCACCTTCAGGTCACCGATGTAGGTGTGCTTGATGTCCACGCCCACCTTGAGGGTGGCCGGCGCGTTGCCGGTCACCCCGCTGACGGTGATCGGGCTCTCCACGGTCGCGTTGTCGTTGATCGCGAAGTCGCCGAGGTTCTCGAAGTACTTCCCGGGGGGCGGCGTGGAGCCGACCGCCTTCAGCGCGTCGACCTGGCCCTCGCCGAAGAACGAGTTGTTGGCCGCGGTACCGGTGCAGCGGCTGTCCGAGGGGCAGGCGATGTCGTTGGCCTGGGTGGCCAGCTTGTCGCGCAGCTGCGCCGGGGTGATGCCCGGGTTGGTGCTGGCGAGCAGCGCCGCGACGCCCACCACGTGCGGGGTGGCCATCGACGTACCGCTCTTCGTGCCGTACTTGCCGCCCGGCACGGTGGAGTAGACGTCGCTGCCCGGGGCCGCGACGTCGATGACGCCGGAGCCGAAGTTGGAGAACGAGGCCTTCGAGGTGCCGGAGCCGTTCGCCGCGACCGTGACCACGCCCGGGAGCTCGGTCGGGATGTCGAGGCAGGCGTTGGTGATGGTGCGGGTGACCGGCGTCGAGTCGTTCGGGCTCGCGGTGTCGGTCGTCTTGTGGGCGAGGTCGTAGTTCTCGTTGCCCGCCGCGGCGATCTGCAGGGAGCCCTTGCCCTCCGCGTACTCCTGGGCGCGCTTGACGCCCTCGATGATGGCGGCCTGGTCGATGTTGTCCGGGCAGTTGAACTGCCACGGGTCCGTGTAGTAGCTGTTGTTGGTGACCTTGAAACCGTGGTCACCGGCCCACACGAAGCCGCAGATGGTGTTCTCGGCGAAGAAGAACGAGTTGCCCGGCTCGGCGACGCGGACCGCGGAGATCTTCACGCCCGGGGCCACGCCGACGACGCCCTTGCCGTTCTTGGCGGCCGCGATGGTGCCCGCGACGTGCGTGCCGTGGCTGTCCACGTCCCGCCAGGCGCCGGTACGGGTGTCCGGCTTGCCGTACGCGCAGGAGACGGAGTCGGCCGCGTTGAAGTTCGGCGCCAGGTCCTGGTGCTGGTCGTCCACACCGGTGTCCAGGATGCCGACCTTGACCGAGGAGGAGCCCGTGGTGACGGCCCAGGCCTGGTCCGCCTTGATCTGGCTCATGTCGGCGCGGACGGGCTCGCCGGCCGGGGTCGTCGACTGGGCCGGGTTGGCGGGCAGCGCCGGGTTGTAGGCGTCGGCCGGGACGTCCGAGGTACGGGTGGCGCCGACCTGCTGGACCCCGCTGACCCCGCGCATCGTCGTGGCGAAGCCGGCGGAGGCGGAGTGGGCGACGATCACGCCGATGGAGTCGAAGTTGGAGAAGACGGTGCCGCCGTTGGCGGCGATGGCGGAACGCACCGCCGAGCTGTCACCGGGGGCGGTGATCACGAGGTAGGCACGGGTGCCGGCAACCCAGGTCGCACTCTGGGAGGTCGGCGCCGCGGCGGCCTTGGCCGCCGCCTGGGCGGGGGCGGCGGGAACGGTCTGGCCGGAAGGGGAGACCGGGGCCGTGCCGGCGAGCGCGGCGGGGGCCCCGAAGGCGAGTGCGGCACCGAGAGTGGCGGCCAGCACGAGAGTGCGTCGAGGTCGGCTGGATATGTGGGGTATCAATGCGTCCTCCGAAGACGGCCCGGAGGTGCTCATGACACCTACCGGGCCGTACGAAAACGAGTGGTGGACGCAAGATGTCAGACGCGTGCCCCGGTATGGAAGTACCTTTTACCGCACGACACTTAACGGCCCCGTGGCCGAAAATCGACCACGGGGCCGCATGAGGGCGGTGTGAAGGGGATGTGAGGGCCGACCGGCCCGGGCACCGTGGGGGCGAGCCCGGCCCGGCCGGCCCGTGACGGGCGTTCCGGTCAGACCGGTACGCCGTCCTTGGCGCCGGCCGGCGACGGGGCGGGCACGGTGGGGAGCTCCGCGCCGTGGCCGTCGTCGATCAGCGTGGTCTCGTCGAACTCCAGGCGTCCCGCGAGGACTTCGGTGGCCCGCCCGCGGTCGAACTCCTTGGTCCAGGTGCCGATGAGCACCGTCGCCACGGCGTTGCCGGCGAAGTTCGTCAGCGCCCGGGCCTCGCTCATGAACCGGTCGATGCCCACGATCAGCCCGACCCCGTCGACGAGCTCCGGCCGGTGCGACTGCAGCCCGCCGGCCAGCGTCGCGAGCCCGGCGCCCGTCACGCCCGCCGCGCCCTTCGAGGCCACGATCATGAACAGCAGCAGCGAGATCTGCTCGCCGATCGCCAGCGGCTTGCCCGTGGCCTCCGCGATGAACAGCGAGGACATGGTGAGGTAGATCGCGGTCCCGTCCAGGTTGAACGAGTAGCCGGTCGGCACCGTGATGCCGACCACCGGCTTCGAGACGCCCAGGTGCTCCATCTTCGCGATCAGCCGCGGCAGCGCCGACTCCGAGGAGGAGGTCGACAGGATCAGGAGGAACTCGCGGCCCAGGTAGCGCAGCAGCGAGAACACGTTGAGCCCGGTGCACACCCGCAGCAGGGTGCCGAGCACCACGAACACGAACAGCAGGCAGGTCGTGTAAAAGCCGATCATGATGACCGCCAGCGACTTCAGCGCGTCCATCCCGGTCGCACCGACCACCGCCGCGATCGCGCCGAACGCGCCCACCGGCGCCGCCCACATGATCATCGCCAGCACCCGGAAGACCAGCTTCTGCACGTGCCCGATCCCGCGCAGCAGCGGCTCGCCCGCCGTGCCCATGGCCTGGAGCGCGAACCCGCACAGCAGCGCCACGAGCAGTGTCTGCAGCACCTGCCCGCCGGTGAAGGCGGAGACCAGGGTGGTCGGGATGATCCCGAGCAGGAACTCGGGCGTGCTCTGCGCCCCGCCCGCCTTGGCCTGCGCCTCGCCGGCGTGCTTGACGGCCTCGGTCAGGTGCAGTCCGCTGCCCGGCTCCAGCAGGTTCCCGACGAGGAGCCCGATCGCCAGCGCCACCGTGGACATGATCATGAAGTAGCCGAGGGCGAGGCCGCCCACGGCGCCGACCTTCGCGGCCTTGCGCACCGACCCGATGCCCAGCACGATCGTGCAGAAGATCACGGGCGAGATCATCATCTTGATGAGGTTCACGAAGCCGGTGCCCAGCGGCTTGAGCTCCACGGCCGTGCCGGGTGCGGCGAAGCCGACGGCGATGCCGAGGAGCACCGCCGCGATCACCGCGATGTACAGGTAGTGGGTCTTGTCGCGTCTGCCGGCCACGGCTCGCCTCCTGGTGGTGAATACGTCCCGGGAGGACCATCGCCCGAGGCTGTGACCCCGGTCACCCTTGCGTTCATTGAGTTCACGGCCCGGTGCACACTGAGCGCCATGTTCCGTTTCCCCCGACCTCCGCGCAGCCTCGCCGGCCAGCTCTTCGCCATGCAGGTGCTGCTGGTCGCCGTGGTCGTGGCCGGCTGCGCGGTCTTCGCGTACGCCACCGCCCGCGGGCAGGCCGAGGAGGCCGCCCGGCGCCAGGCGGGGGCCGTGGCCCGCGCCGTCGCCGACTCCCCGTCCGTACGCGAGGCCGTGCGCGGGGCCGCGGCCGGGGGCGACCCCTCGGCCGCCCTCCAGCCCTACGCAGAGCGCGTCCGCGTGGACTCCGGGGTGGACTTCGTGACGATCATGGCCCCGGACGGGCGGCGCTGGACCCACCCCGACCCCCACCGCATCGGCGAGCCCTTCATGGGGAACACCGCCCCCGCCCTGCGCGGCGAGACCTTCAGCGAGACCTACACCGGCACCCTCGGGCCCTCCATCCGCGTGGTCACCCCGCTCATCGACGACGGCCGGGTGACCGGCATGGTCAGCGCCGGCATCACCGTCCGCGCGATCAGCGCCCGGCTCGCCGAGCAGCTCACCGCACTCGCCTGGGTCGCGGCCGGCGCCCTCGCCCTCGGCGGCGCCGGCACGTACGTCGTCAACGCCCGGCTGCGCCGGCACACCCACGGGATGAACGCGGCCGAGCTCAGCCGGATGTACGACTACCACCAGGCGGCCCTCCACGGGGTCCGCGAGGGCCTGCTCATGCTCGACGGCCAGCGCCGGATCACCCTGATCAACGACGCCGGACGCGAACTGCTCGGCCTGCGGGGGGAGGTCCGGGGCGCCGGCGCCGCCGACCTCGGACTGCCCGCCCCGCTCACCGGCGCCCTGCTCGCCGACCGGCCCCGCGTGGACGAGGTGCACCTGACCGCGGACCGGGTGCTCGTCCTCAACAGCTCGCCCGTCGCGGGCGGCGGCCGCCGCGGCACCGTGGTCACCCTCCGCGACCACACCGAACTCCAGTCGCTCACCGGTGAGTTGGATCAGGAGCGCGGCTTCACCGAGGCGCTGCGCTCCCAGGCCCACGAGGCCGCCAACCGGCTGCACACCGTGGTCTCCCTCATCGAGCTCGGCCGAGCGGACGAGGCGGTGGAATTCGCCACCGCCGAACTGCAGCTGGCCCAGGCCCTCACCGACGAGGTCGTCACCGGCGTAGGAGAGCCCGTCCTGGTGGCGCTGCTGCTCGGCAAGGCGGCCCAGGCGCACGAGCGCGGAGTCGAACTGGTCGTCACCCCCGACAGCCGGGCCGTCGACGGCCGCACCGGAAGCCTTCCCGCCCGGGACCTCGTCACCGTGGTCGGCAACCTCCTCGACAACGCCGTCGACGCTCTCACCGGCGTCCCCGGGGCCCGCATCGCGGTCACCGTCCGGCCCGACGGGGACGGACTGCTGCTCCGCGTCGCCGACAACGGCCCCGGGCTGCCCGCGGGTGCCGCCTCCGACGTGTTCCTGCGCGGCTGGTCGGGCAAGGGAGAGGGGCGCGGCCTCGGCCTCGCCCTGGTGCGCCAGGTGGCCCACCGGCACGGAGGCAGCGCGGTCGCCGCCGAAGGGCCGGGCGGGGGAGCCGAGTTCACCGTACGACTGCCCATGCGAAGGGAGCCGACAGCATGAGCGACGAAGCCCGCGGAGCACGCCGGGCGCGCGAGGCCCCCGGGGCGCCCGACGTGCGGGTGCTGGTGGTCGAGGACGACCCCGTCGCCGCCGACGCGCACGCCCTGTACGTCGGCCGCGTGCCCGGCTTCACCGCCGTCGGCGCCGTCCACTCGCTCGCCGAGGCCACCCGCGTCCTGGAGCGGACCCGGGTCGACCTGCTGCTGCTCGACCTCACCCTGCCCGACGGGCACGGGCTGCGCTTCGCCCGCCGGCTGCGGGCCTCCGGGCATCCCGTGGACGTGATCGTCGTGACCTCGGCGCGGGACCTGGCCGTGGTGCGCGAGAGCGTCTCGCTCGGCGTGGTCCAGTACGTACTGAAGCCGTTCGCCTTCCCGACGCTGCGCGAACGGCTGCTGCGCTACGCCGACTTCCGTGCCACCGCGGGCGAGGCCGCAGGCCAGGACGACGTGGACCGGGCGCTCGCCGCCCTGCGCGCCCCGGGCCCCGCCGAGCTCCCGAAAGGGCTGAGCGCGCCGACCCTGGACCGGGTCGGCGCGCTGCTGCGGGCGGCGCCCGAGGGGCTGACCGCAGCGGGGACGGCCGAGGCGGCCGGGATCTCCCGGATCACGGCCCGCCGCTACCTGGAGCACCTGGTGGAGACCGGGCGGGCGGACCGCACCCCCCGCTACGGGCAGGTCGGGCGCCCCGAACTGCACTACCGCTGGCTGGCCGCCGCCGGCTCGGTGTCGAAGGTGTAGAACTTGCGGTGGTCCAGCATGTCGGCCGGGGTCACGTCGTTCCACGGCCGCATGGTGTCGTGCAGGTCGACGACGTTGGCGGTGCCGGCGGCCGGCAGGTACGTCGACTTCGGGTTGCGGGCCTGCCACTCGGCCCACAGCTTGTCGATGTAGGCGTGGTGCATCCAGAAGACCGGGTCGTTGGGGGAGACCCCGGTGGCCATCTGGCCGCCGACCCAGACGTGCACCCGGTTGTGCAGGTTGGCGCCGCGCCAGCCCTCCAGGTGGTTGCGGAAGCCGTTCGAGGAGCTGTTCCAGGGCGCCATGTCGTACACCGGCATGGCGAGGACGGCCTCCACCTCGGCCTTGGTCGGAAGTTCGGCCACGCCCTCGCCCAGCGCGCGGCGCAGGTAGGCGCGCCCGTCCACCCGTACGTTCACGTTGAACTTCCCGGTCGCGTACGCGAACGGCCCGTCCATGACCTGCCCGTCGCGGGCCCGGCCGGTGCCGCCGAGGAAGTCGGCGGCCCAGAGGGAGGAGCGGGAGGTGCGGTCCGCGGTCCAGTCCCAGTAGGGGAGCGAAACCTTCGGATCCACTTTCTGCAGGGCGGCCTCGAACTCCAGCAGGAAGCGGCGGTGCCAGGGCAGGAAGGAGGGGGAGCGGTGGCCCACCCGGTCGCCCGAGTCGGTGTCGCTCATGATGAACCCGTTGTGGGTGGTCACGAAGCGGTCGTACGCGCCGGTGCGCTTGAGTTCGAGCAGCGCGTTGGTGAAGGCGCGCTTCTCCTCGGCGGTGAGGGCGGCCTGGTTCTTGCGGACGGTCATGCCGTGCCTCCCATGGGCGCGAACGGGGCGAGGACGGCGCCCTGGAGCTCGCGCACCGCGGCGCGGGCGAGCGAGACCGGATCGGCGAAGGTCTCGTAGTGGTTGACCACGCTGATCCAGGTGCCGTCGGCGTTGCGCATGACGTGCAGTTCGCGTCCGTCTATCCGGACGGTGGGCAGGCCGTCGTGGCCGCCGCCGTGATGGCCGCCGTGGTGACCGCCCCCGGTCGGGCCCGGGGTGATCTGGATGCGGCGGCCCTGGTACACCTCGTCGACCGTGCCGGCGGGTATGGAGGCACGGGAGTCGGCGGCGGCCGCGTGCGCGGTGGCGCCGGCTATACCGAGGGCTGAGAGTGCGCCGGCTGCGGTGCCCAAGGCCTGCCGGCGGGTGATCTTGTTCATGGGCCGAAGAACTATCAGGACCGCACGGGGCGTTGACCGGTATCCGGACATCGGCGGATAAGTTGCCCGTAGAACCAGTTGGCCGATCTTCCCGTCCGAACCGGCTCCAGCGGCCCGGACAGGAAGATTTTCATATGAAAGCGTACTGGACAGTAAGTTGTTCGGTCGCAGGTCGTCGGCGTGGAGGGGGTCACGCCGTGGAGTCGGCTGGAAGCTCTCGGTGGCGCGTCCGAATTCTCCACCCAGGCGGCTAAAGACATGTTTGTGAGGATCAGTCACCTATAGTCCGGATATGGCTCTCCATGAGACGAAAGACGTACACGCCGGTGACGCCGACACGGACGTGTTCGCGTCCGCACTGAGCGGCCAGGTCCTCCCCAAGTACCGGATGCCCGACGACCACTCGCCCACCGAGGTGGTCTACGAGCTGCTCAGCAACGAGCTCCTCCTCGACGGCAACGCGGCCCAGAACCTGGCCACCTTCTGCACCACCTGGTCGGACGACGGCGTGCACCGCCTGATGAACCTGTGCCTCGACAAGAACATGATCGACAAGGACGAGTACCCGCAGACGGCCGAGATCGAGGCGCGCTGCGTCAACATCCTGGCCGACCTGTGGAACGCCCCGCCCGGCGGCGAGGCCACCGGCTGCTCCACCACCGGATCCAGCGAGGCCGCCATGCTCGGCGGCCTCGCCCTCAAATGGCGCTGGCGCACCCGCCGCCAGGCCCAGGGATTGCCCGTCGACCGGCCCAATCTGGTGTGCGGACCGGTCCAGATCTGCTGGGAGAAGTTCGCCCGCTACTTCGACGTCGAGCTGCGCCAGGTCCCGCTTGAGGCGGATGCCACCGGGCTGCGCCCCCATCAGCTCGCCGAGTACGTCGACGAGAACACCATCGGCGTCGTCGCCATCCTCGGCGTCACCTACACCTGCGACTACGAGCCCGTCGCCGACATCGCCGCCGAACTCGACCGGATCCAGGCCGAGCACGGCTGGGACGTCCCGATCCACGTGGACGGGGCCAGCGGCGGCTTCGTCGCCCCCTTCCTCCACCCCGACGTGGTGTGGGACTTCCGGCTGCCGCGCGTCGCCTCCGTGAACACCTCGGGCCACAAGTACGGGCTCGCCCCGCTCGGCGTCGGCTGGATCGTGTGGCGCACCGCCGATCTCCTGCCCAAGGAGCTCGTCTTCGACGTGGACTACCTGGGCGGCGACATGCCGACCTTCGCCCTCAACTTCTCCCGCCCCGGCGGCGAGGTCATCGCGCAGTACTACCTGTTCCTGCGGCTCGGCCGCGGCGGCTACCGGCGCGTCCAGAAGGCCTGCGCCGACACCGCCCAGTACCTGGCCGGGGAGATCGCCGCGATGGGCCCCTTCACCATCGTGTACGACGGCGCCGGCGGCCTCCCCGCCGTCTCCTACCGGCTCACCGACCAGGCCGCGTCCGGCTTCAGCCTGTACGACCTCTCCGACCGACTGCGGATGCGCGGCTGGCAGGTTCCCTCGTACCCGCTGCCGGCCGACCGCGACGACACCGTCATCCAGCGCGTGCTGATCCGGCACGGCGTGACCCGCGACCAGATCGCCCTGCTCGTCACCGACCTGCGCAACGCGGTGGAACACCTCACCGTCACGCCCCCGCCGGCCCCGGCGACCGAGCCCCGGTCGGCATTCCACCACTAGGGGGGTCTTGTCGATCAGGCCGGATCAGGGAGCGGCGGCGGGCGCCGTGCCTCGCAAGGTGAGAGCCTCCCGATCACCGGCCGTCCTCGGCTGCCTCGACAACGCGGATCAGGCAGGGTCCGGAAGGGACGGACTGGGGTGCGCCCCCCCGGGGGCCGCTCAGGCGGACGTCGACCAGCGCATGTCGAGCGCGTCGAGGGCGGCGATCCGGTCCGGGGCGAGGCTCGACGCCCGCGAGCGCTGATTGGCGATCCAGACACCCAGGCGGACGTCCTGCGCGCCGACCCGTTCCACATGGCCGCGCGGGACCCGGAGGTGCCGTTCGCGGGTGTGGAACAGGCGGGCCGCGGCCAGGTGCTCCGCCCACTTCTCGGCCTGCGTGCGCCGCGGCCGCGGGCGCTCGGCCGCGCTCGCCCCGGTCACCCCGAGCGTGTGCTCCAGCAGCCAGCGCTGCGCCCAGGTCAGCTGGTCCCAGGCCAGCCGCTGGCCGCGTACCCACCGGCCCAGGTCCTCGCCCTGGACGACCACCTCGCGGGGGGCGAGCGGCAGCCGGCCGCCCGCGTCGAGGTGGACGCGGGTCAGGTGGAAGGCGCGCTGCCAGGAGATGTCCCAGGCCGGGCACCACGACGCGTCGATGGCCTCCAGAGCCTCCCGGCGCTCCTGCGGCAGGGCGCCGGGACCCTCGCGGCGGGCGGCGGCCCGCTGGTTCTTGACCCACACCCCGACCGGCGCCCCGCGCCAGGTGGCCTCCGCCGGCGGCAGCAGGTGGCCGTGTTCCGCCGCCCAGCCGCGGGCCGCCGCGAGCCCCTCCTCGTACGCCACGTCGAAGTGGCTCCACACCATGCCGAGTTCGTCGAGCTGCGCGACCCGCTCCCGGCCGAGGGCGCCCCGGCGGTGGGTGCGCCGCACGTCCGCGATCCACTGGCCGAGCGGGAACCGCGCCAGCCCCGGCGGCCAGGCCTCGGCGGCGGCCTCCGCACCGGCCTCGCCGACCGGCGCGGCAGGCGGCCCCGCCGGCACCTTGAACGCGAACGGCACCCTCAGGTCCCCGGCCCTGGCCGCGTAGATCCGGGCGGCCTCCACCCCGCGCCGCCAGTGCTCGCGCTCCGGGTGCAGCACCCGCAGCCGGATGAACGCCGCCAGCAGCGCCGGATCCCGCGGGGTGGAGAAGCTGAGCAGGGCCCGCGCCCCGGTCCGCACCCCGGCTCCGGCCACGGCCACGGCCTCGGACCCGGCCCGCGGCCGGCTCGGAGCCTGCGGCTGCGCCAGCGATTCGACCAGCCGGGTGTCGTGCGCCCGCAGCGCCTCCAGCAGCCGCGCGAGGTCCCCGTACGCCCGCGAGGTCAGCATCGACTCGGCCGTCTCGTCCGGCCCCAGCAGTACGGGCACCACCAGCGAGGCGACCTTGCCCTCGCCGGGGTGGATGCGCAGCGCCCGCCCGACCGCCTGCACCAGGTCCGGCATGGACCCCCGTACGTCGGCCCAGAAGACGGAGTCGCACTCCTTGGTGTCCACGCCCTCGCCCAGCACCCGGACACTGCCGAGGAAGGCCTTGTCCGCGGCCCCGCCCGCCGCGAACTCCGCCAGCACCCGCCGCCGGTGCGCCGCCGAGTGCTGCCCGCACAGCCAGTCCGCCCAGACCGTACGGGGGTACACCGGCTCCGGCGCGTCGTCGGCGGCCCGCATCCGCCGCGCCACCGCCGGCAGCCCGGCGGCGAACGCCTCGGCCTCCCGTGTCAGGTGATGGAAGACGAGGGTCCGCCGGAACCCCTGGTCGGCGGCGGCCTTCACCAGCGCCGCCTGCAGGGCCGCCAGCCGCGACCCGCGCACGGCGTCGGATCGCGCGTCCGCGCCCAGCAGCACGGCCGCCTGGAACCCCGGATCGCTGACGTCCACGCACACCACCCGGTACGGGGCGCAGATGCCGCGGTCGACGGCCTCCGCGAGGGTCAGGGTGTGGCAGCGCGCGCCGAAGGGGCCGTCGGGGTCGTCCTCCATGGACGCCACGAGCTCGCCCCGCCCGCGGCCGCTCTCCTCGTCCTCCTCCGCGCCGTCCTGCCAGACCCGGGGCGTGGCCGTCATGTACAGCCGCCGGAGGGACGGGATCCGGGTGTTGTCGTGCACCACGGCCCAGGGCTTCCCGATCCGCCCGGACGTACGGTGCGCCTCGTCCACGACGATCAGGTCCCAGCCCGGCAGCCCGGCGAGATGGGCCTGCTCGATCGTGCCGAGGCCCAGCGAGGCGTACGTGGCGTACACCGTCACCCGGTCCGCCGAGGGGCCCGCCCAGCGGGCCAGTTCGGCCGGATCGGTGGTGGCCGGCATGCCCGCGTCCGCGGGGCGCAGGGAGCACACCGCGAGGGCGCGCCCGGTCCGGCCGCCCTCCCGCCAGGCCGCCGCCGTCTGTACGAGCAGGTCCAGCGAGGGCACGAGGACGAGGACCCGCCCGGCCCGCAGCTCCTCGGCCGAGCGTACGGCGACCAGGGATTTGCCGGAGCCGGTGGCCATGATCACCTGGGTCCGCAGACCTGCCCCCGGCACTCGGCCGCCGGCGGGCAGTTCGAGCGCCCGCAGGACCGCGTCGACGGCCTCCCGCTGGTGCGGACGGAGCTCTTTCCTCGCCATGCGCCCTGCTCCGTCCGCCTGCCCCTGCTCCGATCAGCCCTTTCGGCTCCAGACTCCATCCTGCACGAAATGTGAAGCGTGCGGGTCCGCGCCGCGAGCGGAGCGTCCGGATCACATCTTGGCGCCGAAGTTCTGCGTCCACCACGGGCCGCCCGGGCCCGAGTGGATGCCGACGCCGATGTCCTTGAAGGAGCAGTTGAGGATGTTGGCGCGGTGGCCCGGGCTCTTCATCCACGAGTCCATGACCGAGGCCGCGGTCTGCTGGCCCCGCGCGATGTTCTCGCCGTAGGTCGACCAGCGGTACCCGGCGGCCGTGGTCCGCTTCCCCGGGTCGGCGCCGTCGGGGTTGGTGTGGTCGAAGAAGTCCCGGGCAGCCATGTCGTCGGAGTGCCCCTGGGCGGCGGACCGCAGCTGCGGGTCCTCCTTCAGCGGGCCGCAGCCGGCCGCCGCGCGCTCGGAGTTGACCAGGGCGATGACCTGGCCGGCGACGCCCGCCGGGGCGGGACCCGGAGCGGGCGCCGAGGGGCGCGGGGCCGGCGCCTTGGACTTGGTCGGCGTGGGGCTCGGCGTCGGGCTCTCGGCGGACGGGCTCGGCGAGGCGGAGGCCGAGGGGGACGGGGAGGCCGAAGCGGAGGGCGAGGCCGTGTCCGAGGGGGACGCGGAGGCGGCGTCGGGGGCGGCCAGGGCGGACAGCGGGGCGGCGGGCGCGGCGCCGGTGTCCTTGTCGTCCGAGCCGGGGAACCCGCCGAGGTACGCGAGCCCGCCGCCCGCGACGCACGCGGCGAGCACCGCGCCGCCGACCGCGCGGCGGCGGCTCCGGCGGCGCTTGCGCTGGACGCTGCGGCTGCCGCCGGGGGTGGCGTCCGGTATGCCGCCCTGGGCGGAGACCGTGGGGGTGAGCTGCGTCGCGGCGTCGGAGAGGTCCACGCCGTCGAAGCCCGTGGTGTCGAAGCCCGTGCCCGCGCCCCCGCCGGCGGAGTACGCCTGGGCGCCCGCGCCCGCGCCGCCGTCGTACGCGTACGCCGCGTCGGCCGGGGCGAAGCCCGCGGCCGGGACGTAGCCGGCGGCCGCGGCCGCCCGTATGCCCGCCAGCAGTGCCATCGAGACCGGCACCAGGGCCAGACCCGCCAGCAGCCCCTCCGCCGGGAGCAGTCCGCCCCACAGTCCCGCGCACCGTACGCACTCGCGCGCGTGCCGCGCTATTCGCTTGCGCCACAGCGTCGACGGCGCCCCGTCCCAGGCGCCCGTGACCCCGCGCAGCTCCTCGCACGGCGGTTGCGTGGCCAGCGCCCGCTCCACCACCCGGGCCGACTCCAGCTGCGCCTTCATCCGCTGCACGCGCACCGCCGTGTGCTGCGGGGAGAGTTCGAGGGCCGCGGCCACCTCGGCGCGGGTCAGCTCACCGGCGCACTCCAGCCACCACAGCGACAGCAGGGCGCGATCGTCGGTGTCCAGCCAGCGGGTGGCGCGGGCCGTCTCCCGCTGCTGGCCTTCGAGCTGGAGCCGCAGGACCGTCAGGTCCACGAAGTCGGCGCCCGGGTCGGCGAGTTCCCAGGCGGCTTCGAGCCCGCTCTCGCCGGGGGCGCTGTGCCGCGCCTGCCAGTGCGCCCGCACCCGGTTCATGGCGATCGCGACCAGCCAGGACCGGAAACTCTCGTCCGACCGCAGGGCGCCGAGTCCGTCGAGCGCCCGCAGCATCGTGTCCTGCACCACGTCGTCCA
This sequence comes from Streptomyces sp. NPDC051109, assembly GCF_044455885.1. Classification (NCBI taxonomy): domain Bacteria; kingdom Bacillati; phylum Actinomycetota; class Actinomycetes; order Kitasatosporales; family Streptomycetaceae; genus Streptomyces; species Streptomyces sp. NPDC051109. The sequence continues at coordinate 114,118 of NZ_JBITFF010000007.1, read as the reverse complement.
CGTCGACGGAGCCGTTCAGGGCGCGCCCGACGATGTTGTAGACGAGCGGCAGATAGGTGCCGACCAGCTCGTCCTGCGCGCGGGGATCGCCCGCGCGGGCGGCTGCCACCAGCTCTGCCGTGTGCTGTGTAGTCATGTGAGGTTCCCTGTCCGTACCGGCGGTCGATGATGCCCGATACCTGGGAGACCGTCGAGCGCGGCCCCGATAACGGTTATCCGGAAGAAGAACCCGAAAATGTTTTTCCCAGCTGTTCACAGCAGCGGGGCGAGCGCCCGCGCGGCCGCGCACAGGGCCGGTGCGTACGCCTCGATCTCCTCGCGGGAGACGAGGAAGGCCACCGTGGTGACGCTGACCCCGCCGATCGGCCGGCCCCCGGGGTCCAGCACGGCGGCGCCGATGCACCGGATGGTCGCCTCGTTCTCCTCGTCGTCCACGGCGAAGCCCCGGGCCCGCACGTCCTCCAGCTCCGCCAGCAGGGCCTTCGGAGCGGTCAGCGTCCTCGGCGTGCGGCGCGGCAGTCCCGCGCTCGCGATCAGCGCCCGTACCTCCCCCTCGGGCAGGTGCGCCAGGATGCTCTTGCCGATCGCGGTGCTGTGCAGCGGCATGCGCATCCCGACCCGGGAGGCCGTCCGGATCGGCTGGTCGCTCTCCAGCTTCCGGATGTAGGTGAGGGTCTCCCCGCTGTGCAGGGCCAGGTGGACCGTCTGGCCCACCGTCTCGCGCAGCTCGCCGAGGATCCGCCCGATGCTGTGCGGCTCGCCGCCGCTGACCAGGGCAGACAGTCCGCGCAACCGGGGCCCCACCCCGTACCGCGATCCGCTGTCCGGGCGTACGAAGCCCTGCTCGGTCAGCGAGGCGAGGATCCGGAAGGCGCTCGACTTGGGCACGGCGGCCGCGGCCGCCACATCGGTGAGCCGGTGCGGTCCGCCCGGCGCGGCCACGGCCTCCAGGATCCGCATCGACTTCTCCAGCGCCGTGCCGGCGGCCGAGGTCCGGCCGCCGCGCACGGGGCCTTCAGTAGCGTCCGTCGTGGGCCCGTCGTCGGGCATGCGCTCTCCCGGTGCAGGGGTGGGTGAGGGTAGGGTCTGCCAGAAGCCGTTCCGCTACACGGTACCGCGTTCCACTACGTGGAACAAATGCAGTGTGGTGCAGTGGAACAGATGAGAGGGAGGGGTCCTTTGTCCTGCCACCCGTACGACGCGATGGCCGCCCAGCGCCTGCTGCCGGTCCTGCGCAACGCCGACGCCGACGAAGCCGTCCGCCGGACCACCGCCCTGCTGGCCGCCGGCTGCCGAGTGGTCGAGCTGACCACCTCCACCCACGGCTGGGCCGAGGCCGTCGCGCGGACCGCCCCGCTCGCCGACGCGCACGGCCGGCCCGCCCTGATCGGCGTCGGCACCGTCACGGCCGCCGACCAGGCCGAGACCGCCCTCGACGCGGGCGCGGCCTTCCTGATCTCCCCCTACCCGGCTCCCGAGGTGCGGGCGGTCGCCGCCCTGCGCGGGGCGGTCTTCGTCGAGGGCGGCTTCACCCCGGGCGAGATCGCCTCCGCCGTCCGGTCCGCGGGCGCCGCCAAGGTGTTCCCGGCGCACGTGGGCGGCCCGCAGTTCATCCGCTCCCTCAAGGCGGTCCTGCCCGGCGCCCTGTTCATACCCACCGGCGGCATCCGGCCCGCCGAGATCCGCGAGTGGCTCGCCGCCGGGGCGGCCGCCGTGGGCATCGGCAGCGGGCTGCCCGACGATCCGGGCGAACTGGCCGCCGTCTTCGCGGCTCTGGCCCGGCCGTGCTGCACCGGCTGCGCCGGCTGCGCCGCGGCGGGGCGCTGAGGATGGCGCCCGCGCCCCGTACCGGCCACGACACCGGCTACGACGTCCTCGTCCTCGGTGAGGTCCTCGTCGAGATCCACGCCGACTCCGCCCTGCGGGAAGCCGCCGACGGCACCGCTGCCCGCATCTCCTACTCCGGCGACGCCCTCAACGCGGCGGCCGCCGCCGCGGCCGCCGGGGCCCGGACGGCCCTTCTCGCCGTCGTCGGCGAGGACGAGCTCAGCGTCCCGCTCCTGCACCGCGCGGCCGCGCTCGGCGTGGACGTCTCCCACGTACGCCGCGCCCCGCGCCCCAACGGCGCCTATCTGCTCGCCTCCGACACCGAAGGCGACCGGGCGTTCGTCTACTGGCGCAGCCGCAGCGCGGGTTCCACCCTCTCCACCCGGCACATCGAGTCCTGGCGGGACCTGCTGACCGGCGCGAGGGCGCTCGTCACCAGCGGGATCACGGGCGCCCTGTCCCCGAGCAGCCGCGAGGCGGTGGTGGCCGCGGCCGAGACCGTGCGCGGCGCCGGCGGGCACGTCTCGTACGATCCCAACTTCCGCCCCCGCCTGACCGGTCGTGCCGAGGCCCGCGGGCTGCTGGCCCGGATCGCCCCGCTGACCGGGCTGCTCAAGACCTCCTGCCCGGCCGACGCCGAGGCCCTGGTCGGCACCGCCGATCCGCGCGCCGCCGCCGCCCGCTACCGGGCCCTGGGCGCCCGTACGGTCGTGGTCACCGCGGGCGCCGGGCGGCTGCTGCTCGACGACGGGACGCGGGCCGAGTACCACCCCGTACCGGTCAACCCCGATCCGGTGGACGCGACCGGCGCCGGGGACTGCTTCACCGGCACCGCCACCGCCCGGCTCGCCCTGGGCGACGGCCTCGCCGACGCCGTCGCGTACGGCATGGCGGCGGCCTCCCTCTCGGTCTCCGGCCGCGGCGGCACGGGCCGCGTCCCGGCGTTCCCCGAAACGGCGGCCCTGGCCGCCGCCCACCGGGGGCTGATCCGGCCTGTCGACAAGACACCCCCTAGTGCTCCGGCGTGACGTCGTCATCGTGTGTGGCTGGGTCCGGATGCTGTCGTACGCCGCTTTGGGTGACCGTGCGGGGCTGGAGATCGGCGCGGGGACCGGCAAGGCGACGGTTGCCGTTCGCGGCGGCGGGCACGCCGCTGGTGTGCGTCGCGCCTGATCCGCGTATGGCAGAGGTACTGCGCCGCACCACCGTGCATTGTCCCGAGGCGCGGCTGCGTGTCGGCGCTTTCGAGGACTGGCAGCCGGACAGCCGTGGCTTCGGGCTGGTCTTGGCTGCCACGTCCTGGCACTGGACGGATCCGGAGCGGCGTTGGGACTTGGTGCACGACGCCCTCGCGCCGGGCGGCGCGGTGGCGTTGTTCTGGAACCCGCAGGGGGTCCACGACACGGATCTGCACGCCGCGCTGGCCGATGTCGACGGCCGCCACGGGATGGACGGTGCACCGCACGGTGAGCTGGCGTCCTCCTTCGGCGAGGTGCCCGGGAACCGGGGCGGGCTGCCGTCCGGCTGGTCGGAGGACGAGTGCCGCCGCGACGGTCGTTTCACGGACTTTCGTGCCGTCCGGTACCGGCAGGACCAGTACTACGACCCCGACCACTACCTGGGGTGTCCGGCCTCGCTCTCGCGCTATCGCGTCCTGCCCTCCGGCCGGCGTGAGCAGGTTCTCGCCGAGACCGCCCAGGTCCTGCGCGCCCACGGGGGCGGCATCTCCAGGCCCTGTTCAGGACCTCTTCCTCGCCTCAGGACCTCTTCCTCGCCCGGAGGCGGTGAGGCGGCACCGGTACGGGGCGGGCGGGCTTCGGCGGGTCGCCACCGAGCCCCGCACCGGCGCCGACGGCACCGAGCGGCAGCCCGCCGGTGCCCCTACCGACGACGACCGCCGTCGAACCCGCGGAAGGGATCACGACACCGCACTGGAGTGCCGGACGGCTGACAGCAGCGCGATCTCCTCGGGGGACAGCCGCAGCGACCCGGTGGCGACGTTCTCCACGAGGTGGTCGGGGTTGCCGGTGCCCGGGATCGCCAGGACGTGCGGGCCGCGGTTCAGGGTCCACGCGAGCCGCACCTGCGCCGCAGACACGCCGTGGGCCGCGGCGACGGCCCGTACCGGCCCGGCCTCCTCCATGACCGCCCCGGCCTCCTTGCCCGAGCCGGCGATCGCGAAGAACGGCACGAAGGCGATGCCCTGGTCCCCGCACGCGTCGAGGAAGGCGTGGTCCTCGGCCGGGGAGCCGATCCCGTACGGGTTCTGTACGCAGACGACGGGAGCGATGGCCCGGGCCTCGGCCAGGTGGTCGGGCCGTACGTTGGACACGCCGAGGTGGCGGATGAGGCCGGCCGTGCGCAGCTCGGCGAGCGCACCGAAGTGCTCGGAGATCGATCCCGTGGTCTCCCGGCGCGGGATCCGCAGGTTCACCACGTCCAGGTGGTCCCGGCCCAGTTGGCGCAGGTTCTCCTCGACCTGCCCGCGCAGCTGCTCGGGCGTGGCCCACCACCACTGGCCGGCGCAGTCGCGGCCCGGTCCGACCTTGGTGGTGATGACGAGGTCCGCCGCGTAGGGGGCCAGGGCGTGGTTGATCAGCTCGTTGGCGGAGCGCGTGGGGGAGAAGTAGAAGGAAGCGGTGTCGATGTGGTTCACGCCGAGCTCGACCGCCCGCCGCAGGACGGAGACCACCCGCTCGCGGTCGGTGGGGGAGCCGTCGGCCAGGTGCGTCAGGCGCATGGCGCCGAAGCCGATCCGGCGGACGGCGAGGTCGCCGAGCCGCCAGGTGCCGGATGCTGCTGCGGTGATCGTTTCGGAGGTCATGGCGTGAGGGTAACCGGCTCGGCGACCCAGCCCGCGGCGAGCACCAGGCGGGAGGTGCGGTGGACGGCGAGGAAGCCGAAGGGCCGGTGGAAGGCGACCTCGGCCTGGCGGACCCGGTACCGGTAGCGGGGCTGGGCGCAGCCCGCGGCCGAACCGAGGGCGGTCACGGCCGCGGCTTCGAAGCCTTCGGCGTGGAAGCGGGCCACCGCCGACTGCCGGGCCGACCGGACGGCAAGTGGGTCGGGGCTGATCCCGGGGAAATGCCCGGATCCGGCGTCCGTGGCGGTGTGCAGGCCGAAGAGCCGGGCGTGGTCGAGGAGATCGTGGTCGGCGCTGACGTCGAAAGCCACCGCCTCGACCCGCAGGCGGGGTGCACGATCCGTCGAACGGACCGTCCCGATGCGCAACCCCGGTCCCGGGTTTCCCTCGGGAAGCAGGCTCGCGCCCGTCGACGGCACGGTCCGGGTGACGACGCGGGCGCCGGCGGCGAGGACCTCCCACGGGCGGGCGGCGGTCTCGCCCAGCACCAGGTGGACGTCCACGCCGCCGTCTCCGACCACTTCGAGCAGCGTCACCGGGCCGGTCGGCGTGTGCGCCACCCGCGCGCGGTCCAGGAGGGAGGTGTTGCGGAACAGCGCGAGCGCCGACCGCCCGGCCCACGGGCCCTCGGGCAGATCGATGCATCCGGTCCGGAAGGGCTGGATCCACCGCAGGCGCAGCGCGAGCGCCGAGGCTAGGACCATCAGGGTGTCCCTCTGGACGGGCAGGGGCATCCGCTCGATCAGCCCGCCGGTCCGGTGCGCCGCCCACTCGTCGAGGGCCTTGCGGTCGGTGCCCTCGTCGCCGGTCAGGGTGGCGCGGGCGCCGTCCGGGAGTCCGGCGAGCCAGCGTTCGTGCAGGGGGAGGCCGGCCCTGGTCCACAGTCCGGTGGCCGCCTGGAGGCCGCGTATGGCGGCGAGGTCGGTCAGCAGCTTCCGGGCGGCGTCCGTCGCGGATCCGGCGGGTATGCCGAGGGCTTCGGCGAGTTCGGTGCGGGCCGGGCCGCCCGCGCCGTCGGCGAGGAAGGCCAGCAGGGGCCAGATCCCGGCCGCTGTGAGGACGGTGCCCTTCTCGCCCGTCACCGCCTGCCGGGCCCAGCGTGCGGTGAGCCGGTTTACCGCCCGTACCGTTGTGATCTCCATTTCGGGGAGCGTACGTGGTGGGACGCCGCCGGGCCGGGTCGATTTCCGCGGCCCGGCGGCGCCGGTCTTTCTCGGCCGGCCGGTTTCGCTGCCGGCCGGCCGGCAGGTCGGGCGGGTCTCCCCGTCGGCCGGTCAGCGGCCGTGCAGGCCCCGGTCGACGGCCGTCATCAGCTCTCCGTCGGCGGTGTCCGCGTCCAGGGACCAGAACATCGCGCCGCCCAAGCCGTTCTCGCGGATGTACTCCGCCTTGGTCCGCAGCACCTGTGGGTCGTCGTACGTCCACAGTGTGCTGCCGTCGAACAGCCAGGCGTGGCCGCCCCGGCGGTCGCGGTAGACCTTGTACGTGCCCGAACCGGCGAGCTTCTTCAGCGCCTTGTAGTCCTCGTACCCGGCGGCCCAGGTCGCCGGCGCCGGGCCGGTCGCCGGCTGGCCCATGCCGTCCCCGCCGCCGCTGACACCGGTCCAGCCCTGCCCGTAGAACGGCATGCCCACCACCAGTTTGTGCGCCGGCGCCCCGCGGTCGCGCCACGCCTCCACCGTGCCGTCCACGCTGAAGTCGCCGCGGGCGCGCAGCGCGGACTGCTGGGCGGTGGCCGGCTCGCCGGAGACGTGGAAGTCGTAGCCCTGGAGGGTCACGAAGTCGAGGTCGCGCATGATGCGGCGGACGTCGAAACCCGCGTCGATCTTGGCGGGGGCGGTCGGTACGAACGCCGTCAGCTCGTACCGCTCCTTCCGCTTCCGGTCGCGCGCGTACGCGTCGAGCTGCGTGCGGAATTCCCTCACCAGCGCGGCGAAGTTCTGCTTGTCCTCCGGGCGGTACGTGGTGTCCGTGTCACCTGCCGAGCCGGGCCACTCCCAGTCGAGGTCGATCCCGTCGAAGAGGCCGGCCGCCGCGCCCGCGCCGCCGCGGGAGCCGTCCTGCGGCAGGTCGCCCTTGATGTAGAGGTCGATGCAGGACTGGACGAGGGCCTTGCGGGAGGCGGGGGTGAGCGCGGCGTCCGAGAAGTGCGTGGACCAGCTCCAACCGCCCAGCGAAAGGAGGACCTTGAGTCCCGGGTGCTTGGCCTTGAGCTCCCGCAGCTGGTTGAAGTTCCCGGCGAGCGGCTGCTCGGCGCTGTCGGCGACCCCGTCGACGGAGTTCGCGGCGTCGAGCGGGCGCACGTAGTCAGCCCAGGCGTCCGCCTCACCCGGCACGTTGCCGGTGAAGCACTTGCCCTCCGCGTTGATGTTGCCGAAGGCGTAGTTGATGTGGGTGAGCTTGCCGGCGGTGCCGCTGGTCTCCAGGTCCTGGACCTGGAAGTCCCGTCCGTATACGCCCCATTGGGTGAAGTACCCGACCCGCTTGTACGAGGGGCCGTGCCCGGTCTCGGCCTGCGCGGCGGCGGCTGGTGCGAGGGCGGTGAGCAGGGAGAGGGAACAGGCGGCGACGGCCAGCCTGCGGGGCGTGCTGCGGCGCATGGGCTTCCTTTGCGGGGGCGGGAGCGGTGCGGGACGCGTGCGCGGTGCATGCCGGAAACTATTGGTCTGGACCAGCTGGGTCAAGGGGGCGTACGCAACTCGGCGGCGAGCGCGCCGGCCTCGTAGCCTGGGCTCCGCCCACGGAAGGAGAGGCCGCCCATGGCGAACCCGTCGGAGTCCGCGCCGCTGATCCTCGAATCCGGCGATCCCCTCGCCCTCGCCGTCACGGCCGCGATCAAGGCCGGCGACGTCCCCGGGCTGCGCCGGCTGCTGGACGCGCACCCCGGGCTCGCCGCCGGCCGCATCGTCAAGCGGTGTGCGGGCGCCGGCGGGCGCAGCCTGCTGCACATCGCCACGGACTGGCCCGGCCACCGGCCGGACACCGCGCAGGTGATCCGCACCCTGGTCGCCGCCGGGGCCGACCCGATGGCCCGGTTCGTCGGGGTACACGCCGAGACCCCGCTGCACTGGGCCGCCAGCAACGACGACGTGGAGGCCGTCGACGCCCTCGTCGCCGCCGGAGCCGACGTCGCCGCGCCCGGGGCGGTCATCGGCGGGGGCACCCCGCTCACCGACGCGTGCGCCTTCGGCCAGTGGCGGGCCGCCCGCAGGCTCCTCGAACTCGGCGCCCGCCCCGACCTCCACGAGGCCGCCGCCCTCGGACTGCTCGACCGCGTCGCGGAGTTCCTCGCCGCCGACTCCCCGCCCGCCGGCGAACTCACCGCCGCCTTCTGGTCCGCCTGCCACGGAGGTCAACTGACCGCCGCCCGGTACCTCCTGTCCGATGGCGTGGACGTCAACTGGATCGGACACGGCGACACGACCCCGCTGGACGCCGCCCTGACCAGCGGAAACGGTGCCCTGGTCGACTGGCTCCGGAGCGTCGGCGCCCATACGCGGGCCGAACTTCCACCCGCTTGACCCAGTAATCCATTTGGATCTCCGCGGCCCTCCATGTCAGAGTTTCCCTCACCGAAGGGGTGTAGCTCAGCTGGTCAGAGCGCTGGTCTCCAAAACCAGATGCCGCAGGTTCGAATCCTGCCGCCCCTGCTTGCGTGAACTGCTGGTTCACTGCCGAAGGCCCAGGTCAGACGCCGTCTGCCTGGGCCTTCGTCATATCGGCCTACGCTGCGACTACCTCCCCGCGACCGTGGCACTACACCGACCCACCCCCCCAAATTCCTCCCAAGCGATGTCGCGGTGACGGCGCGGTCGAACCGGTCCAAGGCGGACCAGGACCCTGCTGAGTGGCTGCCGCCGGCTGTGAGCGCTCTGTGCCGGTATACGTCGGAGTGGACGGCGACGAAGTTGCGTTGGGGCCTGTCCGTGGATGAGGCGGAGCGGGACCGGCTGTACGACATCGCTGCTGGCTGCGGGGACGCGACTGTCAGCTACACACCGGCGCCGTACTCATGGGCACTGAGGCCCCGTCCACCATTCGGTAGGCGGCCCTCCGTCGTTGGCGCGTGCCGTCAGACGCCGGGGCCGCCGCCGAGTGGAGGCGGTGGCGGGGCCTGCTGGGCAGCGTTGAGAGAGCGGCGGTTGCTTTGATCCGCGGCTGTCCCCTGAAGGCCGGAGGGCTCGCGGGCCTTCGCTTTGGGTAGGGGCGCAAGTCGCCTAACGGGCCGGCCTTCGGTTTGTGGCGGGGCGCGCCCAGCACTGGCCTTTGGCCGCGGGGACGCAGCACACCTCATACAGGTTTCGCTTCGGCATTTGAGGCTGTTGCCATCCGCTGGAGTAGTCGTTTGCGATCACTGCGGGTAGGGCGTACAGAGGAAGGAGAGGTAGTCCGATTCCGCGTGCGCTGGGGAGGTTCCCCGTGCCCAATGCAGGCCCATGGCAATGGGCTCTGGTCGGTGTACTACTCGTCCTTGGTGGTCTGCTCGCCCTCCGGGCCTGGCGGATGGCCGTCAAAGAGGATGAGTCTGAGCCGAGGATCGAGGTACTTTCAGGTATCGGCGGCGGTTTGGTGTGCGGCATCGCCGTCGGGCTCTCCGCCCTCTTCCTGGGAGAGTCTATCCGTGTGTCCCAGGAGGTTGCGGCTTGGCGTGCAAGTGTGGAGAGCGCCGAGGCCATCCCCGGCTTCACGGTCGCTGGCCATGACATAAAGGGCATCAATTTCAGCGGGAAGTCGCTACACAATGCCGACTTCACCGGGGCGGATCTGCGGGGCTTTAGGTTCCAGGACACCGACTTGACCGGCGCGGACTTCACCGGCGCCGACCTGCGCGAGGTGGACTTCATCGGCGCCAACCTTCAGGACGCAAGCCTGGTCGACGCCGACTTGAGCGGGGCCTCGATGCACAGTGCGAACCTCACCCATGCGGCCGTTGCGGGCACGCATACCACGTTCACCGGGACGAAGGTGAACGCGCGCACATGCTGGCCCAGGGGCCTGAACCACAAGCAGCTCGAAGACCTGCTCAACGGGGTGGTTGTGCAGAGGTACACCGACGATGCAACTGGGCGGATTGTGACTATCCGCGACGATCTGAAGGAGGACGACCTGATTGGAGGACAGCAGGCCCCGCACTGCGCTCTCTGGAAGGGAGGCTTGCGCGTCCGGCCGGGCTCAGGCTGAGAAGTGACGGCCCCCATCGGCCGACTGGGGCCTTCGTCGTGTCATCCGAGGTAGTTGATCTGTAAGACGGTGATCGTCTTGGTTTCGTGGGCGACCAGTGCCGCGAGGGTGGTGCTTCCGAGGGCCAGTGTCCGCAGGATGCCGTCGTCTTCGCCGTAGGGGGGCTGACGAGGAGCAGCCACCACTGTCCATCGCGGATGACGTGTGCGGCGGCGGTCAGGGCATGGTCACGGAGGTCGGTCACGGGCTCGGCTCCTGCCCACTGAGGACGGCACGGTCAGTGGCGATGCCCTGGTACAGGCTGCGGTCGGGGACGCGGTCTTGTTCAGGGCCCAGGCGGCCGCACCTACCCCCATGGCGGGGGCGAAGGCAACGGCCTGCCCGCCTGAGGGCCGGGGGATCTCCGACCGCCGCACGTTGCCGTGGCCGGCGTGGCTGCCTGAGTGGCCGGGGCGGAGGACGCATTCGTACCAGCCGGTGCCGGTGATGCTTTCCGTCATGTCGCCGCAGCGTTCGGCGGTCAATCCTTCCGGGGTGGCGTCTTCACATGCCCGATCAGCCGCGCGCACCAGGAGTTCGCGGAGTACACCCAGCGCGCGGAGGACGGCACGAAGCTGGGCACGGTAAAAGTCCTTGAGCCGTTGAAGAACGATTCCTCGGTGCGGAACATCGACTTGCCACCCTTCCGCGCGCAGCTCTTTCGGTACCACCTCGACGATTGGCCGTACGAGTTCACCCGGCGGAGGTGCTGACCGAGGCCTGCAGGCCGAGGTGTGCGGAGTCCGCACCCGCATCACCACCCACCCGGCCCGCTGCCCCGGACATCGTCTGCCTCCCGCTCGACGGAGAGTGAACGGGAGGCAGACGCGTCGATCCGGTCGGCTAGCCGGCCGTGGGCTCCTGATAGCCGTACGGGCGGGTGATGATCTCCATCCCGTGGCCCGACGGGTCCAGGAAGTAGACGCCGCGGCCCCCGTCGTTGTGATTGATCTCGCCGGGCCGCTTCATGTGGGGGTCGGCGAAGTACGGGATCCCGCCCGCCCGGATCTTCCCGAACGACACGTCGAATTCCTCCTCCGAGACGAGGAACGCGTAGTGCTGGGTGGTGAGGGAGCCGGCCGGCACGGTCGCGAAGTCGAGGGTCACGCCGTTGGCGGTCTCGACGGGGACGAACGGGCCCCACTCCGTCCCCACCTCAAGGCCGAGGACGTCCGCCAGGAATTCGGCGGCCTCCCGGTTGTTCCGGGACTGGATGATCGTGTGGTTGAGCGCTACTGACATGAGTGAATGCCTCCGCAAGGCACATCACGGCACCTCCATGCCTCACCCGGTCGGTGACCGACACGCGATGCCGTGATCACGATCCTAGGTCGTGTCCCCGTAGACCGCCTTCACATTGTCCTGCGCGGGGTGCGCCCGGCCCGCCGGGCCGGCCGCGAAGGCCCGCAGCAGGTTCTCCGTGACCCGGGTGGTCAGCGCGCCCGCCCTCGCGTCGAGCCCGTGGTGGGCACCGCTGCGGCCGTCGCCCGTCGCGTCCAGGGCCTCCACCCACCGCATGGTCCCGGTCGCGAACACGCCCGCGCCGCTCGGCACCGTGTAGTACGCCGTGTCCTGGTGGCTGGGCCGGCCCTCGCACACCACGGGGGAGTGGGCCAGGATCTCGATCGGCCGGGGCGTCGGGAAGCCGGTGTTGACCTTGTCGTACTCCACCCCCACCAGGTGCGCGAACCGGTCGCCGGCCTGCACGCCGGTGCCCTCGAACAGCCAGTGGCCGGGGTGGGTCACCACGTACGGGGCGTCCACCGGGTAGCCGTCGTAGATCACGCCGAGCAGCGAGCTCTCCGGATCGGCGCCGGGCGCCGATCGGAAGTCGACGGTGGCCGGCTGGCCGCGCTTGAATCCCGGGTCCTGGTCGTAGGCGGACTTGTAGCAGACCACCGTGCGGTCCGGACCGAGGTCGGAGGGCTCCAGCCGGATCCGGCGGAAACAGCAGTTCGCGCCGAGGACCGCGATGTTGGTCCCGGCGTCCCGGGCGGCGGTGAAGTGGGCCCGCTGCTCGGGCGACCAGTACTCGTCGTGTCCGAGGGAGAGGACCGCCGCAGCCCCTTCCAGCAGCCGCTTCTCCCGCGCCACGTCGGTGGTCGTCGCGTAGGCCAGGGGTATGCCGAGCCGCTCGGCGAGGGCGAGCAGCGGTGCCTCGTACACGAGGAACAGGCCCGCGCCGTCGTCGTACTCGTACGGCCGGTCGAAGGTGACGGAGAGGGAGCGCGAGGCGTACCCGCCGCTGGGGCCGTCGTAGCTGCCGTAGCCGCCCCACCGGTTGTACGCTTGCCAGGTCGCCACCGCGTTCACCACGACCGTACGCCCGGCGCTCGCCGCCGAGCGGACGGTGACCGGGACGAAGCGCTGGCCCTCGCCGCCCTGTGCGTCGAGCCGCAGCAGGTAGCACCCCTCGGGCCAGTCCTTGGTGTCGATGGTGGTCGTACGGGGCCACCGGGTACGGACCATCCGGGTCGCGGAGTCCACCGTGTGCTCGGGCTGGCGCACGCCGGGCAGCGCCTCGGACCGCCACACCAGCCGGGCCCGGGCGCCGCCGTACCAGCCCATCCGGTAGGCGGAGACGGTGAACCGGGGCGCGGTGGTGGACACGTGCAGGCCGAAGGACTCGCCGGGCAGGACGCTGACCCTGTCGGCGAAACCCTCGATGGCCCGCGCCGCCCCGGCCCTGGTCACACGCCAGTCGGCATGCCCGGGCCGAGCGTTCTCGGCCTTGACGTCGAAGCCGGCCGGTCCGCCTTTCCCCGCCGCCCCGCCGGGCGCCGCCGCCTTGCCCTCGCTCTTCCCGGCCGCCCCGTCGCCGGCTCCGTTCACGCAGCCGGCCACGGCCCCCAGCCCGGCGGCTGTGGCCGCTCCCGTCGCGATCGCGAGGAACCGCCGCCTGCCCGCGCCGTCGCCGTCCCCGGCCCCGGCTATGTGCTCCTGATCCATGGAGGGCACGCTATGTCACCCTCGGCGCCTCACCCCAGCCGGACCACCACCTGCTGGCCGGCGCCCGCCGCCGCGGTGAGGTTCCCGAAGTCGAGCCGCAACCGGCCGCCCGTGGCCTGCGAGACCAGGCTCGGCGGGCGGGAGAGCACCGCGGCGACGGGGCGGTTCCATACCAGCGTCAGCGAGGTCAGTGCCCGTGCCGGGTCCGCGACGCAGACCGCGGCCGTGCCGTCCGGTCTCTCCCGGACCGTCACCGAGCAGGGCGCTCCCGCCTCCAGCGGACCGGCCGATCCGGCCTGCCAGAAGTTGACCCCGGTGAAGCCCAGCGAGGGCACCGAGACGCCCTGCGCCGTCTCGGAGTTGGCGAGTACGGAAAGCCACTCGGCGGCGGCGGCTCTGGAGGCGGTCCGGGCCGCCGTGGCCCCCGGCAGCACCTGGTGGACGTACCCGGCGCCCGCCGGGTCCGTGCCGTGGTCGTACCAGAGGGTGAGGTAGCGCCGGGTCAGGGCCGTGGCGGAGCCGCCCCGGTTGATCTCGCTCCACCGGCCGGTACGCGCCTCCCGCAGGGCCCTGAACGAGCCCGAGCCCGACATCACGTACCCGCCGAAGCCCGCCAGATGGGCCCAGCCGGGGGCGGGGAAGGCGGCCGTCCAGCCGAGGGCGGCCGGCTGGACGGTTCCGCCCACGGTGAGGGCATGGGTGCCGGCGCCGCCCAGATTGCGGTTGTCGACCACCGTCTCGACCGCGGTCCCGTCCGAGCAGCGGATCCCGGCCCCCAGGCAGACGATCGTGTCGTCCAGGAAGAACCACGACTTGCGGGCCGTGAGCGTGCTGCCCAGGCCCCGCAAGTGCTGGCCCAGCGAGGCGAACTCCCCGTCGGTCGTCCCGCCCACCCAGGCCGCATCGGGCCGGGACGCCCCCCAGTCACCGCCCGCCCCGTCGGCGAGCACCTTCCGCGACACCGTGGTCCCCGGCAGCCTATACGGGTCCACCGTGGGCCAGAAGGCGTCCGAGTACTGCCCGTTGCCGTACGTATCCCCCCACCAGGAGAGCATTCCGCTCCCGGTGTGCCAGCCGCGCAGGTTCTCCCCGTTGCCCGTCTCGTAGTGGGTGATCCGCTTCGAGGCCATGGACAGCGAGGCCGCCCAGCCGGGCCGCCGGTGCGTGGCCCGATCCATGGACGCGAACAGCCGGTGCCCGACCGGTTCGGGCAGTGCCGTGACCGACGCGTCGGCCTCGACCTGTGCCAGGCGGGCGAGCGAGGACAGGGCGAGTGCCGTGTCCGCGAGGGGACGGCTGTAGTAGTCCCGGGCCATCCAGCCCTTCACCAACCCCCGCCAGCGCGCCCGCTCGACGGCGCTCGCACCCTCCGCGAGGAGCAGGATCGCGGCGAGCACCGCGTGCCCGCGGGCATGGTCGTCCTGCTGGACCTGCCGTGGGTCGGCGACCATCAGACCCCGGCTCACCGCCCTCCCCGACACGGCGTCCATGACCAGCCCGTTGAACAGGAACGGTGCCCAGGCCCGCTCCACCGCGTCGAAAGCGATCTGCGCCCCGGGGTCCGTGACCTCCCACGCGGTGCCCCTCAGAAGAGCGAAGAGCATGCCGAGGCCGCCGAGCAGCACCGCCCCGTACGTCCCCGCGTACGGCACCCAGGTGTGCTGGACGAACGACCCGTCCGGGTAGAGGCCGTCGCCCGAGGTGACGTACGGGAACACCGGCGCGAGCGCGTCCCGGGCCAGGGCGATCTTCGCCGACTCCCCGCCGACCACCCCGCGCAGCGCCAGCACCCGGCACAGGTCGACCCGGTTGGCCCCCGTACTGGTCCCGGTGTACGAGCCGACGGCGGAGTCCGGGACGAAGTGGTCGACGGCCGCGCAGGAGTCGGCGAGCCGGGCGGCCGGCAGCTCCTCGTACAGCAGCACGCACAGGTCCAGCAGCGCCTGCGGGGCGCCGATCTGCCAGCAGTACCAGTTGCCGTACCGCACCCGGCCGGCGTGGTAGACGTCCGCGTGCAGATGGTCCAGCCCGGTGAGCAGGGCCGAGCGCAGCCCGGCGTCCCCGGTGAGCCCGGTCCCGGGCCGGACGTAGGCCTCGGCCATCGTCCGCAGCCGGTAGTAGCTGTGCATCATCATCTCGGGGTCGGTGCCGTACCCGAGGTCGGGCCAGAGCGAGCCGACCGCCGGAGCCATGGCGGAGCGCCACCCGCCGGCCAGGGCGCCGAGATCGGCAAGTCTCGAACGGAACGGCTCGGCCGTGGCGGGGACGTCACCGCCCAGGTAGAGGCCGCGCCACACCGCCCGCAGGGCGCCGTGGACCTCGTCCGCCGGCGCGGCCCCCGCCAGCGCGGCGGGCGCTCCCAGCAGGAGCGCACCCCCGCCCGCGGCGGAGAGGAAGGCGCGCCGACTCCACACGTCTGTCATCGCATGCTCCTTGTCCGATCCCGTACCGGCCCCCGCCGGCCCGTCACTCGCCCCACTCGGAATGCGCCGTGCCCCGTGCCCCGTGCCACGCGCCTCAGGCCACGTGCTCGCGGTATCGGTCGATCACCTCCCGCAGCATCTCGGCACCGTCTCGCGCCCACAGCCCCGGATGGAAGATCTCCACCTCGACCGGGCCCCGATAGCCGGCCGAGTCGGCCAGCTCCCGGAACGCCCGCAGATCGATGCAGCCGTCGCCCAACTGCCCCCGCCCCAGCAGCACCCCTTGGGGGAGCGGGGTCACCCAGTCGGCCACCTGGACCGACACGATCCGCCCGCCCTCACCCGCCCGGCGCAGATCGGCCGGCAGACGCTCGTCCCACCACAGGTGGTAGGAGTCGGCGACCACCCCCACCTGTCGCGCCGGGAACTGCTCGGCGATGTCCAGGGCTTGGCCGAGCGTGGAGACCACGCAGCGGTCCGAGGCGAACATCGGGTGCAGGGGCTCGATCCCCAGCCGTATCCCGTGTGCGCTCGCCCACGGGGCGAGCTCGCCCAGGACGTCGACGATCCGCCGCCGCGCCCCCACCAGGTCCCGGTCGCCGTCGGGCAGGCCCCCCGAGACCAGGACCAGCACGTCGGCGCCCAGCTCGGCGGCCTCCTCCACGGCCCGGCGGTTGTCCTCCAGGGCCGCCGCCCGCCCCGCCGGATCGGCGGCGGTGAAGAACCCGCCGCGACACAGCGAGCTGACCCGCAGCCCGGCCCCGGCGACCAGCTTCGCCGTCTCGCGCAGCCCGAACTCCCGCACCGGATCCCGCCACAGCCCGACCGCGGCCACCCCGGCCGTGACGCACCCGTCGACCAGCTCGGGCACCGACCACTGCCGGACCGTCGCCTGGTTGAGGCTGAACCGGGCCGGGGCCGGCCGGGGGCTCATGACGCCACCCCGTACACCGCGAGGAGCTGCCGCATCCGCGACTCGGCGAGCTCCGGATCGGGAAACAGGCCCAGCAGATCGGCCTGTTCGTACGCGGTGGCCAGATGGGGCAGCGGCCGGGCCGACTGGAACCCGCCCAGCATCGTGAAGTGCCCCTGGTACCCCGCGAGCCAGGCCAGCAGCACCACCCCCGTCTTGTAGTGGCGGGTCGGCGCGGCGAACAGGTGCCGGGACAGCGGCACCGTGGGATCGAGCAACTCGTGGAAACCCGCGGGGTCCTCCCGGTCCAGCGCGAGCCCGGCCCGGGCGGCCAGCGGGGCGATCGGATCGAAGACGCCCAGCAGCGCATCGCTCGCCGGATCCCCGGACCCCTCCCCGGCGATCAGCTCGGGATAGTGGTAGTCGTCGCCGGTGTAGCAGCGCACGCCCGGCGGGAGCCGGCGCCGGATGTCCTTCTCCCGCTCCGCGTCCAGGAGCGAGACCTTGATCCCGTCCACCTTCTCCGGGCAGTCGGCGATGACCTTCAGGAACACCTCGGTGGCCGCGGCGGGATCGGCGTGTCCCCAGTAGCCCGCCAGCTCCGGGTCGAACATCGGCCCCAGCCAGTGCAGTACGACCGGCCGGGCGCTCTGCCGCAGCAGTCTCCCGTACACCTCCAGATAGTCCTCGGGCCCGCGCGCCGCGGCCGCCAGGGCGCGGGAGGCCATCAGTACGGCCGCCGCCCCGCAGTCCTCGACGTGCGCGAGCTGCTCCTCGTACGCGGCGGTGATCGCGGCCAGAGTGTGCCCGCCGCCCGGCGCGAGTTGGTCGGTGCCCGCGCCGCATACGATCCGGCCGCCCACCGCCCGGGCCTCCGCGGCCGACCGGCCGATCAGCTCCGCCGCAGCCGGCCAGTCCAGACCCATCCCGCGCTGCGCCGTGTCCATGGCCTCCGCGACCCCGAGGCCCTGCGCCCACAGCCGGTGCCGGAAGGCCAGCGTCGCCTCCCAGTCCACGGCCGGCCCGGCCCGGTAGGCCGAGCCGTCGGCGCAGGCTGCGAGCGGATCCGCCACCACGTGCGCCGCAGCGTAGAACCTGCGGCTGCGTGCCGGACCGCAGACCAGTGGCGCGAGCGGATCGGTGCACGGCCGGTGCAGCCGGTACCCGCCGTCCGCCGCCGGAAGCCGGATGCTCACAGGACCACCTCCGGCACCGGCAGCCGCCGGCCCTCCGCCGAGGAGCGCAGCCCCAGCTCGGCGAGCTGCACTCCGCGCGCGCCGGCCAGCAGGTCCCACTGCCAGGGCTCGTCGAGCACGACATGACGCAGGAACAGCTCCCACTGGGCCTTGAAGCCGTTGTCGAACGGGCCGTGGTCCGGGACCTCCTGCCACTGGGAGCGGAAGGACTCCGCCTGTGGCAGATCGGGATTCCACACCGGCTTGGGCGTCACCCCCCGGTGCTGGACGCGGCAGCCGCGCAGCCCGGCGACCGCCGACCCCTGCGTCCCGTCCACCTGGAACTCCACCAGCTCGTCGCGGTGGACCCGCACCGCCCAGGAGGAGTTGATCTGCGCGACGGCGCCGCCCTCCAGCTCGAAGACCGCGTACGCCGCGTCGTCCGCCGTCGCCTCGTACGGTTTGCCCTCCTCGTCCCAGCGGCGCCCGATGTGCGTACGGGCCAGGGCCTGCACCGTGCGGACCGGGCCGAACAGCTCGTGCAGCAGGTACTCCCAGTGCGGGAACATGTCGGCGACGATGCCCCCGCCGTCCTGCGCCCGGTAGTTCCAGGACGGCCGCTGGGCCGGCTGCCAGTCGCCCTCGAACACCCAGTACCCGAACTCTCCGCGGACGGACAGGATCTCGCCGAAGAAACCGCCTTCGACCAGACGCTTCAGTTTCAGCAGCCCCGGCAGGAACAGCTTGTCCTGGACCACCCCGTGCTTGACCCCGGCTGCCGCGGCCAGGCGGGCCAGCTCCAGGGAGGAAGCGAAGCTCAGAGCCGTCGGCTTCTCGCAGTACACGTGTTTGCCCGCCGCCACGGCCTGCCGGACCGCGCCCTCGCGGGCAGCGGTGACCTGAGCGTCGAAGTAGATCTCGACCTCGGGGTCGGCGAGCACGGCCGCCAGGTCCGTGCTGACCTGCTCCAGCCCGTGCTCCTCGGCGATGGCCCGCAGCGCCGGCTCCCGGCGCCCTACCAGCACCGGCTCGGGCCACAGCACCCGGCCGTCGCCCAGGTCCAGCCCGCCCTGCTCACGCAGGGCGAGCAGAGAACGGACCAGATGCTGGCGGTATCCCATCCGCCCGGTCACGCCGTTCATGGCGATCTTGATCGTCCTGCGCTCCACGGTGTCCCCTCCTTCGTGCTCGTTCCTTCTGCTCTTTCGCGGCCTGGCGGAAAGCGCGAGGGAAACCGATAGAAAGCGCTTTCACTCTCATCAGGCTAGAGCCGGAAACGGTCGCCGCGCAACACTCGTTCGAGTGATGGAAAGCGCTTTCTAAATCGGGGAGTATGGAGATCCACACCCGGATGAGACGATGACCCGGGACGAGCAGGAGGGGTGCAAGATGGCGGTGACTCTCGCCGAAGTCGCGGCGCACGCGGGCGTGTCGCCCGCGACGGTCTCGCGCGTGCTCAACGGCGGATACCCGGTGGCGGGCGGCACCCGGACCCGCGTGGAACAGGCCGTCGAAGAGCTCGGCTACGTGGCCAACGGCCCCGCCCGCGCCCTCGCGGCCGCCACCTCCGACCTGGTCGGGGTCCTCGTCCACGACGTGGCGGACGGCTTCTTCGGCATCCTCGCCGGATCCCTGCAGCGCGCGCTCGCCCCGACCGGCCAGGGCGACCCCCGCCGCCTCGCCGTCGTCTGCAACACCGAGGGCGCCCCCGCGGCCGAACTGGCCTACCTGACCCTGCTGGAGGGCCAGCGCGCCGGCGGGGTCGTCCTCACCGGAGGCGCCGTCGAGGAGCCCGGGCACACCGCGGCCCTCGCCGCCCGCGTCACCCGAATGGCGGACGCCGGCGCCCCCGTCGTCCTGTGCGGGCGGCCCCCGCTGCCCGTACCCCCCGCCCTACCCGTCGCCACCGTCATGTTCGACGACCGCGGCGGCGCCTTCCGCCTCGCCGAACACCTGCTGTCGCTCGGCCACCGGCGCATCGCGTACGTCGCCGGCCCGCCGGGGCTGAGCACCACCCGGGAGCGCCTCGGCGGCCACCGCGAGGCGCTGCGACGGCACGATCCGGGCCTGCCCGAAGCCTGCGACCCGCTCACGGTGCACGCCGGATTCGAGCGCTCCGCGGGCTACGACGCCACCCGCGAGCTGCTGCGCCGAGGAGCCCCGTTCACCGCCGTCGCCGCGGCCAACGACACCGTGGCCACCGGAGTGGCGGCGGCCCTGCGCGAGGCCGGCCTGCGCATCCCCGGTGACGTCTCCGTCGCCGGCTTCGACGACCTCCCGGTCTGCGTGGACACCGCCCCGGCGCTCACCACCGTCCGCGTACCGCTGCGCGAGGCAGGCATACTCGCCGCCCAGCTGGTCACCGGCCGCAGGCCCCTGCCCCCGGGCGGCATCACCACCCTGCCCACCGAACTCATGGTGCGCGGCTCCACCGCGCCGCCCCCGCCCGGGGGGAGCCGTCCGTGAGGTACGCCTTCTCCACGCTCGGCCTGCCCGGAGCGCCGCTGGTCCGGAGCGCCGCCCTCGCCGCCGCCCACGGCTACGACGCCCTCGAACTGCGCGCCCACCCCGAGGAGCCCCTGCACCCCCACAGCCCGCCGGCCGACCGGACGGCGGCCCTGCGCACCCTCGCTGCCGCCGGGGTCGCGGTCCTCGGGGTCGCGGGCTATGCCCGGGTGGCCGCCCCCGGCGCCGACGAGCCGGTCCTCGCCGAGCTGTACACCCTGGTCCGCCTCGCCGCCGACCTCGAAGCCCCCTACGTCCGGGTTTTCCCGGGAGGCGCCGGGCAGTCCGAGTCCGCCGCCGATGCCCGTGCCGTGCGCCGGCTCGCCGCCGCCGCGCCGTTCGCCGAGCGGCACGGGGTGCGGATCCTGCTGGAGACGCACGATTCGCACCGGACGGGAGCCGCCGCCGCGCGGGTACTGGACCGGGTCGGGCACGGCGGCGCGGGCGCGCTGTGGGACGTACTGCACACCTGGCTCGGCGGCGAGTCCCCGAAGCAGTCGCGGCGGGCGCTGGACCGGCACCTGGGCTACGTACAGGTGAAGGACGTGGCGTCCGCGCAGGAGCTCACCCCCCTCGCGCTCGGCGCCGGGGTGCTGCCGCTCGCCGAGGCCGTGGCCGCCGCACCGCCGGACGGCTGGCTCTGCTGGGAGTACGAGAAACGCTGGTATCCCGGCGCCGCCGAGCTGCCCGCCCAGCTCGCGCGGGGCCGGGAGCACCTGGAACAGCTGGTGGCGAGGGGAGCGGGACCGGGGGCTCAGGCCGAATAGGCGAGCCGGCCGCGGTCGACGGCGTGGCGGAAGTCCAGCCCCAGGGCGTACCGCTCCAGTTCCTCGACCGCCGTTGCCGCGAGCCGGTCCAGCTCCCCGCCCAGCGAACCCGCCACATGGGGGGTGAGCAGCACGTTCGGAAGGTTGTACAGCGGGGAGCCGGCGGGCAGCACCTCGGGCTCGGTGTGGTCGAGTACGGCGTGCAGCCGGCCGGCGACCAGCTCCTCGGTCAGCGCCGCGGTGTCGACGAGCGAGCCCCGCGCGGTGTTGACGAGCGTGGCGCCGTCCGGCATCAGTGCCAGCCGGGACGCGTCCAGCAGATGGCGGGTCTGGGGAAGCGCGGGGGCGTGCAGGCTCACCACGTCGCTGCGGCGCAGCAGTTCGTCGAGCACGCAGGACTCCCCGCCCAGGGCGGCGAGCTCGCCGGGGTCGGCGTACGGATCGTGGACGAGCACCCGCAGGTCGAAGGGGCGCAGCAGCTCCATCACGCGCCGGCCGATGAGCGAGGCACCGACGATGCCGACGGTGCGGTGGTAGTTGCCGACGCCCGGGTAGCGGCGCAGCAGGTCGATCGGGCCGCGCGCGGCCCGGTACGCGTGGGCGGATTCCAGGACCCGCTTGTTGGCGAACAGGATGGCGGCGAGCGTGTACTCGGCGACCGGCAGGGCATTGGCGGCGGCCGCGCTGGACACCAGCAGCCCGCGCTCCCAGCACGCCTCCGTGACGTGCTGTTTGACGCTGCCCGCGGCATGCACCACCGCGCGCAGCCGCGGCATCCGCTCCAGCGCCTCGGCGTCGAGCGGCGGGCAGCCCCACCCGGTGAACAGCACCTCGGCGTCGGCGAGGCGGCGCCGCAGTTCGGGCTCTTCGTGCTCGAAGCCGGTCAGCAGCAGGTCGGTGTCCACATCGGCGACCCGGACCAGCTCGGGAAGCAGGCGGCCGCTGAGGACGGCGGCCCGGGTGCCGACGCTCATCGCGAGCACGGTGGCGGGGCGGCGGCGGGGGCCGGCTCCGGCGGGGAGGAGGCGGTGGGTCACTTGACGGCTCCTGCGGTGAGACCCGAGCGCCAGAACCGCTGCAGGCCGAGGAAGGCCAGCACGAGCGGGACGACGGCGACGAGTGAACCGGTGATCACCAGGGGATAGAGCTCGGGCTGCTGGTAGACGCTGCGGTTCCACATGAACAGGCCCAGACTGACGGGGTAGAGCCGCTCGTCGTTCAGCATGGTCAGCGCGCCGTAGAAGTTGTTCCAGATGGCCGTGAAGGTGAACAGGAAGATGGTCACAAACCCCGGCCACAGCATCGGGAACGACACGTGCGCGAAGAGCCGCAGTTCACCCGCGCCGTCGACGCGGGCGGCGGCCAGCACCTCGTCCGGGAGGTAACCCTCGGCGAACACCCGGGCCAGGTAGACGCCGAAGGGGTTGACCAGGGCGGGCACCAGGTAGGCCCAGTACGTGTTCACGGCCCCGGCGGCCGAGGCCATCAGGTACAGCGGCAGCTGGAGCACCGTGGCGGGGACCAGGATCCCGGCGAGGACGACGCCGAAGAGCTTCTCCTTGTGCCGGAACTCGTACGCGTGGAACGCGTAGCCGCAGGCCACGCTGATGAGGGCGGAGAGGGTGGAGCCCACGACGGTGTAGAGGAGGCTGTTGGCCAGCCAGCGCCCGAAGATGCCGTCGTTGTACGTGAAGACCTCGCCGAGGTTGCCGAGGAGGCTGAAGTCGCCCAGCGCGTAGGGGGCGGTGGCGAACAGGTCCCGGCGGTTCTTGGTGGCGGCCAGGACCAGCCAGGCGAGCGGCATCAGGGTGTATGCGGCGACGAGGAGGAGAGCGGCGTTGACGGCGGTACGGGAGAGCAGGGCGCTGCCGCGCCTGCCACGGGCGGGGGCCGGGGCCGCGGGCGGGGTCGCGGCGCCAGGCCCAGGCCCAGGCCCAGGCCCAGGCCCAGGCCCAGGCCCAGGCCCAGGCCCAGGACCAGGACCAGGCCCAGGCCCAGGACCAGGACCAGGACCAGGACCAGGACCAGGACCAGGACCAGGACCAGGACCAGGACCAGGACCAGGACCAGGACCAGGACCAGGACCAGGGG
>NZ_JBITFF010000007.1:0-91289 GCF_044455885.1 Streptomyces sp. NPDC051109 | reverse complement strand
GACCAGGACCAGGACCAGGACCAGGACCAGGACCAGGACCAGGACCAGGACCAGGACCAGGACCAGGACCAGGACCAGGACCAGGACCAGGACCAGGGGCCGCGCTCGCTGCCCCGCCAGCGGCGAGTGAGGTGGTCATGCGGACCTCCAGCGGTTGCCGAACGTGGTGACGACGTACGAGGCGGCCCCGGCGACCAGGGCGAGGAGCAGGGCGCTCGCGGCCGCCAGCCCGTAGTCGTGGCCCTTGAACGCGGCGCTGAAGACGTACATGGTCGGGGACCAGGACTCGCCCATCTCGGTGGCCCGCAGCTGGAGCAACTGCGGGGCGTCGAAGAGCTGGACGGCGCCGACGCAGGTGAAGAGGACGGTCAGGACGAGGGTGGGCCGGATGCTCGGCACCTTGACCTGGATCGCGGTGCGGACGGCCCCGGCACCGTCCATGGTGGCGGCCTCCAGGGTCTCGCGGGGGACGGCCTGGAGCCCGGCATAGAAGATGATCATGTTGTAGCCCATCCACTGCCAGGCCGAGATGTTGACCACGGAGAGCAGGGCCTCGTCGCGGCCGAAGAAGTTCCAGGAGATCCCGGCCGAGCCGAGGGCGTCGAGGACGGGACTGAGACCGGGTGTGTACAGGTAGAGCCAGACCATCGCGGCGATCAGGCCGGGGACGGCGTGCGGCAGGTAGAACGCGATCTGGAAGAACCGCCGGGCGCGGGCGAGGGCGGAGTCCAGGAGCAGGGCGAGGGCCAGGGCGCCGCCCACCATGACGGGTATGTAGAGCAGGCAGTAGACGGCGACGTGGCGGAACGAGGTGAGGAAGAGGGGATCGGACAGGGCCTTGGTGTAGTTCCCGATTCCACTGAAGACCTGCTGGGCTTCGCCGAATCCGAGGCCGGACCGCTCCTCGCGGAAGAGGCTGAGCCAGGCGGCGTACCCGATGGGGGCGACGGTCACGAGCGCGAAGAGGAGGAAGAAGGGCGCCATGAAGCCCGCCGCCGCGCTGCCGCCTCCGGTGGACCGGCCGGGGGAGTCAGTGCGGCGCATCAGCCGGCCAGGCCCAGGCCGCGGTCCTTGATGGCCTTCTCGGCGGCCGACTGGCCCTCGCTCAGTGCCTTGACCAGGTCCGGGCCGGAGGCGTTCTGCGCCGAGTTGACCTGGAGGTGGACCGGGCCCCAGGTCCAGCCGGGCACGATGGTCGCCGCGGCCGCGCCGGCCAGGCCGTACGGGTCCTGCCCCTCGAAGTAGCTCGTGTCGAACAGCTTCGCGGCCTCGGCCCGCATCTCGGCATTGGCCGGCAAGGCGCTGCTCGGCGACTTGAGCGAGCTGAGCCGCGCCTTGATCGCCTCCGGGTCGGTGGTGACCCAGGTGATGAACTCCGCCGCGGCCCTGGTCTGCTTGCTGCCCTTCGGCACGATGTACGAGGTGCCGCCGTACATGCCGGTGGCGGGCCTGCCGTCCCAGGTCGGCAGCGGGGCGATGCCCCACTTCCCCTTGAGGTCGGGGTAGTTCGCGAGGAACGTGCCGGCTGTCCAGGCCGCGCCGATGACGGTCGCCACCTGCCCGGATGAACGTTCCTTCGCCTCACCCTCACCCCACAGCGGGGTCTTCGACGCCACCCCGGAGGCCATCAGGCCGTTCCAGTACTCCGCCACCTTCTTCGAGGCGGGATCGTTGATCGCGACCTTCCACTTCTCCCCCTCGGTCCCGTACCACCGTGCACCCGCCTGCCAGGAGAGGCCGGCCAGCACCGCCGGGTCCCCACCGCCGAAGTTCGTGATCTTCACCGACGGATCGGCCTGGTGGATCTTCTCCGCGGCCGCCTTGTACTCGTCCCACGTCGTCGGCACGGCCACCCCGTGCTCCTCGAAGATGTCCTTCCGGTAGAAGAGTTCGAGCGGGGTGACGTCGAACGGCACGGCCCAGGTCTTGCCGCCCAGCTTCACCAGTGACTGGACCGCCTCCGGGAACTTCTCCGAGACGAGCTTCCCGGAAGTCCCGCTCAGGTCCTCCAGGTTCCCGCCGCTCGCGAACTCCGGGAGCGCCGAGTAATCCATCGTCGCGATGTCCGGTGCGTTGCCGCCCTTGACCGCGTTGGCCAGCTTCGCCGCCCCGTCCGGCCCGCCCGGTACCGCCGAGAACCGCACCCGGATGCCCGGGTGCGTCTTGTTGAAGGCGTCGGCCGTCTGCTGCGCGCCCGCGGACGAGGACCAGTAGGTCACGGTGACCGGCTGCGCCGGCGAACCGCCGGCCGCCCCGGCCCCGCCCGGCTTCTCCTCCCCTCCACATGCGGCGGCGAGCAGGGCCAGGCAGGCGACCGAGGCGGTCAGGAAGAGTCGGGGCATGCGGGAAGAGCGGAGGCTGCGCGCCATGGAGTGGCTCCTACGGTCGACCGCGGACAGCGGCGGATGGGAGAACGCGGCCCATCTTTTGTGCGAACAGGCACACCGTCAAGAGCGAATGCGCAACTCGATCGAAATGATCGCCCCAGGAGCTACTTCGTGTTTCTTATGAGCGGATCGTCAGCCGGGGAAGCAGCTCCACGTGCTGCCGGGGGCCGTCTCCGCCGCCGTCTCCGTCACCGTGGCCGTCACCCCCGCCCGGCGCCGTCAACCGGTCCAGCAGCAGCCCCGCCGCCCGCGCCCCCACCTCTCGCTTGGCCGGTGCCACCGCCGAGAGCGGTACGTCGGCCAGCCCCGCCACCTCGTCGTCGTAGGTGATCACGGCGAGGTCCTCCGGCACCCGTACCCCCCGCGCCTGGAGCCGCGGGATCAGCATGATCGCATCGGTGTCGCTGTGGATCAGAGCAGCGCTCACCCCGCCCGCCGTCACCGCCTCGCACAGGTAGTCAAGCGTCCGCGCGAAAAGGTCAGCGTCCGAGAGCGGGTCCGGCCCGACCGGCGGCCACGGCGGCGCCGGCTCCAGGCCGAGCGCGGCCACCGCCGCCTCGTACCCGGTCCGCAGCCGCGGCGTCGTCGGCGTCGCACGGCTGGCCAGCGCGATCCGCCGGTGCCCCCGCTCCACCAGGTGCTGCACGGCCGCCGCCGCGCCGTGCGCATGGTCCGAGGCCACCCGGTCCAGCGCGGCCGCCGGATGCCCGGGCGGGGCCCACCGCTCCACCAGCACCGTCGGAACCGGCAGCTCCGCGGTCCACGCCCCCTCGCCGGGGCCGGGCGAGCCGGCATCCCAGTTCGGGGTGAGCAGCAGCCCGTCCGCCCCGGTGGACAGCAACCGGTCCGCCTGCGTGCGGTCCTCGCCGGGCAGGTACCGGGTCAGGCCCACGGTCAGCCGCGCACCGCGAGCCTCGACCACCTCGCGGGCCCCGCGTACGACATCGGCGTAGTAGTACTCCGTGGTCGGCACCACCATGCCGACCACCAGCCCCTCGGCACCCGAAGCCGCCGGCGCCCTCCCGCCGGCCGGAGCCGCCCCCGGCGCCGATGCCCGGGTCGCCGGCGCGCCGCCCGGCCGCCCGGCCTCCACGCGGCTGACCACCCCGTGCATCCGGTGGATCTCGCCCCGGGCCGCCATCGCCTCGATGTCGCGCCGCAGGGTGACGGGCGAGACGCCCAACTCCTGCGCCAGGTCCGCCACGCGCACACTGCCCCGCGCCCGGACGAGCGCGAGCACCTGTGTCTGGCGCTGGTCCACGTGTCGTCTCAAGGTTTTCCCTACCCCCTGCGGTCTTCCGACGGCATCCGCGTCTGCGTCCGAGTCTGCGCTCTGCGTCTGTGTCCGTGCCTGTGTCTGTGTCCGTGCCTGTGTCCGTGCCTGCGCCGCCATCATAGAGAACCGAACCGATCGATTCGATCGTTTCCGATCAACCGGTCATTGACGGCGCGGACGCCGCGTTCATATATTCGGCGGAGTCCCGCACCTCACGGCATCACGACCTCTCTCGGGAGTCAGCGCATGCTCACGTACGACCAGGACGGATTCCGGCGCGCAGGGCGCCCCCACCGCATCGTGTCGGGGGCCCTGCACTACTTCCGGGTCCATCCGGACCTGTGGGAGGACCGGCTGCGGCGGCTGCGCGCACTCGGTGCCAACACGGTCGACACGTACGTCCCGTGGAACTTCCACGAGAGCGCCCCGGGCAAGGCCGACTTCACCGGCCCGCGCGACCTCGGCCGCTTCCTGCGCACCGCCCAGGACCTCGGCCTCGACGCCATCGTCCGCCCCGGCCCGTACATCTGCGCCGAATGGGACTTCGGCGGCCTGCCCGCCCGGCTCCTCGCCGTCGACGGCCTCCACCTGCGCTGCTCGGACCCGCGGTTCGAGGCCGAGGTCGACGGCTGGTTCGACCTCGTCGCCCCCGAGCTGCTGCCCCTGCTCGCGAGCCGCGGCGGTCCGGTCGTCGCCGTCCAGATCGAGAACGAGTACGGCTCGTACGGCAACGACACCCGCTACCGCGCCCACGTGGAACGGGCCCTGGTCGAACGCGGCGTGGACTGCCTCCTGTTCACCGCCGACGGGCCCGAGGACGCCATGCTCCAGGGAGGCATGGTCCCCGGCCGCCTCGCCACCGCCACCTTCGGCGCGCGGCCCGCCGAACGCCTCGCCCACCTGCGCCGCTACCAGCGGACCGGCCCGCTCGCCGCGATGGAGTTCTGGATCGGCTGGTTCGACCACTGGGGCGAGGACCACCACGTCCGCTCCGTCGAGGACGCGGCCGCCTCCCTCGACGAACTGCTCGCCACCGGCGCCTCCGTCAACCTCTACATGGCCCACGGCGGCACCAACTTCGGCTTCTGGGCCGGCGCCAACCACACCGGATCCCGCCCCGGGGACCCCGGCTACCAGCCCACGGTCACCAGCTACGACTACGACGCCCCCATCGGCGAGGCCGGCGAACTCACCCCCAAGTTCCACGCGTTCCGCGAGGTCATCGGCAAGTACGTGCCCCTGCCCGACGGGCCGCTGCCCCAGCAGCCGCCCCGCATCACCCCGGCCCTCGCCGTCCCCGCCGGCACCGCCCAGCTCCTGGACCACCTCGACCCGCTCGGCGGGGAGCCCGTGCCGCGCCCCGCGCCCGAGCCCATGGAGAAGCTGGGCCAGTCCCACGGGCTGATCCACTACCGCACCACCGTCACCGGGCCGCGCCCCGCGATGCCCGTCCGGATCGACGGCCTCGGCGACCGCGCGTACGTCTTCGCCGACGGTGAGCCCCTCGGCATCCTCGACCGCAACCGGCCCGACGAAGGGCTCGACCTGGCCGTCGGCGAGGCCGGGGCGGTCCTCGACGTCCTCGTCCGGGCCCAGGGCCGGGTCAACTACGGCCCGCTCCTCGACGACCGCAAGGGCATCCGGCGCGGCGTCCGGCACGGCCACCAGCAGCTGTTCGAGTGGGAGATCCGGCCGCTCCCGCTCACCGAACTCACCGGCCTCGGCTGGTCGTCGGAGACCGGGCAAACCCCGCAGGACACGGGCCGTCCGGTCTTCCACCGCTTCACGCACGCCCTCCCGGGCGACCCCGCCGACGGATTCGTCGACGTCTCCGGCTGGGGCACCGGCCTCGTCTGGCTGAACGGCTTCCTCCTCGGCCACTACGACACCCCGCGCGGCCCGCAGCGCACCCTCTACGCCCCCGCCCCGCTCTGGCGGGCCGGCCGGAACGAGATCGTCCTCCTCGAACTGGAACGCCCGGGCACCGACCTGCCGCTGCGCGACCGCCCCGATCTCGGCCGCCCCACCGTCGTCACCCTCGAATGAACCCGGGCCCATCGCGGCGGACCGTGGCGATGGGCCGGCGAAACCCCGGCGAACCCGCGGCGCACCCCTGTGCACCTCCCCGACTTCCCCTGAGAGAAGCTCTTCCCGTGAAGCGAACGAGCACCCGCCTGGCCGACGGCCGCGAGATCCTGTACTACGACGCCGACGACGGCGCGGCCCGCGCGGTCCCCGACACCCGCCCCCTCGACGCGTCCGCCACCTCCTCGGAGGTGCGCCGCGACCCGCTGCTCGGCGACGCCGTCGTCATCGCCTCCCACCGCCAGGGCCGCACCTACCACCCGCCCGCCGATGCCTGCCCGCTCTGCCCCTCCACCGGGGGGCGCGCGAGCGAGGTCCCGGCCCCGGACTACGACGTGGTCGTCTTCGAGAACCGCTTCCCCTCCCTCGCCGGCGACACCGGCCGCTGCGAGGTCATCTGCTTCACCCCCGACCACCGGACCTCCTTCGCCGAGCTCGACGAGGAGCGCGCCGCGCTCGTCCTGGCCGCGTGGACCGACCGCACCGCCGAACTGTCCGCCCGCGCCGGAGTCCGGCAGGTCTACTGCTTCGAGAACCGCGGCGCCGAGATCGGCGTGACCCTCGCCCACCCGCACGGCCAGATCTACGCCTTCCCCTTCATCACCCCGCGCACCACCCGCATGCTCGCCACCGTCGCAGCCCACCGCGCCCGCACCGGCGGCAACCTCTTCGAGGAGGTGCTCGCCGCCGAACGCGCCGAGCGCACCAGGGTCGTCCTCGAAGGGGAGCACTGGACCGCCTTCGTGCCGTACGCCGCGCGCTGGCCGTACGAGGTCCACCTCCACCCGCACCGCCGCACCCCCGACCTGACCACCCTGGACGACGCGGCCCGCGCCGAGTTCCCCGGCCTCTACCTGGAGCTGCTGCGCCGCTTCGACCGGCTCTTCGGAACGCCCGCGCCCACCCCGTACATCTCCGCCTGGCACCAGGCGCCGGTCTCCGGCGAGGGCCGGGCCGACTTCGGGCTCCACCTGGAGCTCTTCACGGTCCGCCGCACCGCTGACAAGCTCAAGTACCTGGCGGGTACCGAATCCGGGATGGAGGCCTACATGAACGACGTCCGGCCCGAGGACGCGGCCGCGCGACTGCGGGAGGTGGCGAGCCGATGAGCCGGGCCGCGGACGGATTCCACCGGCTGTACGGGTCCCCGCCCGAGGGGGTCTGGGCGGCGCCCGGCCGGGTCAACCTGATCGGGGAACACACCGACTACAACGACGGCTTCGCCCTGCCCTTCGCCCTCCCGCACCGCACCGAGGTGGCGGCGGCCCGCCGCCCCGACCGGACGCTGCGGATCCACTCCGCCGACGTCCCCTCGGGCGTCGTCACCCTCCACCTGGACCGCCTCGACCCGGCCCGCCCGCCCGAGGGCCCGGAGAGCTGGGCCGCCTACCCCGCCGGAGCCGCGTGGGCGCTGCTGGAGGCGGGCCTGCCCATCGGCGGCGCGGACCTGCACATCCGCTCCGACGTTCCCACCGGAGCCGGACTCTCCTCGTCCGCCGCCCTGGAGGTCGCCGCCGCCCTGGCACTCACCGACCTGTACGGGATCCCGCTCACCCGGCCCGAACTGGCCGCGCTGGCCCGCCGCGCCGAGAACGCCTACGTCGGCGTGCCCTGCGGGGTGATGGACCAGATGGCCTCGGCCTGCGCCACCGCGGGGCACGCCCTCCACCTCGACACCCGCACCCTCGAACAGCAGCACATCCCCTTCGACTGCGCGGCGGCCGGACTGCGCCTCCTCGTCATCGACACCCGAGTCAAACACGCCCTCGGCGACGGTGCGTACGCCCGGCGCCTGGCCTCCTGCCACGGCGCGGCCGCCGCGCTCGGGCTGCCCGCCCTGCGCGACCTCCCGTACGAGGACCTGGACCGGGCCCTGGCCCGCCTCGACGATCCGGTCCGGCGCCGCCGGGTCCGGCACGTCGTCACCGAGAACGAACGGGTCGTACGGGTGGAGGAACTGCTGCGCGCCGGGCGACTGCGCGAGACGGGCCCGCTGCTGACCGAGGGACATGCCTCGCTGCGCGACGACTACGAGGTCTCCTGCCCGGAGCTGGACCTGGCCGTCGCCACCGCCAACGCGGCGGGCGCCCACGGGGCCCGGATGACCGGCGGCGGCTTCGGCGGCTCGGCCTTGGCCCTGATCGACGCGGAGGCCGAGGCGACCGTGGCCCGGGCGGTCACGGAGGCCTTCGCCGCGGCCGGGTGCAAGCCGCCGCGCGTGACGGCGGCGGCCCCCGCCGCCGGGGCCGAACGCATTCTCTGACGGGCCGGCCGGGGTTCAACAGCCCGGTGGAGCCGAGGTTCAACCGCCCGGTGGACGAGGGTAGGGCCATCGGCAAGACTCTCGTCGATCTCTACTGACGTTCGGAGGAACGAAACGCATGCGCTACATCCCGCTGGGCAGTTCAGGTCTCCAGGTCTCCGCCGTCGGCCTCGGCTGCAACAACTTCGGCGGCCGCCTCGACGCCCAGGCCACGCGCGCCGTCGTCGACGCCGCGCTCGACGCGGGGATCACCCTCCTCGACACCGCCGACATCTACGGCGGGCTCGGCGGCTCCGAGCGCCACCTCGGGCAGGCCCTCAAGGGCCGCCGCGACCAGGTCGTCCTGGCCACCAAGTTCGGCTACGCGGGCATGTCGATGGAGTACGGGCCCGCCGCCGGATCCCGCGGCGGCCGCGCTTACGTCCGCCGGGCCGTCGAGGAGTCCCTGCGCCGCCTGGACACCGACCACATCGACCTCTACCAGCTCCACAGCCCCGATCCGGCGACCCCGATCGCGGAGACCCTGGCCGCGCTCACCGAGCTCGTCGCCGAGGGCAAGATCCGCTACATCGGCCACTCCAACTTCAGCGGCTGGCAGCTCGCCGAAGCCGCCCACGTCGCCCGCGAGACCGGCGCGGTGCCCTTCGTGTCGGCGCAGAACGAATGGTCGCTGCTCCAGCGGTCCGCGGAGCAGGAGCTCGTTCCGGCGGCCGTGCACTACGGCCTCGGGGTGCTGCCGTACTTCCCCCTCGCCAACGGCCTGCTGACCGGCAAGATCCGCCGGGGCGCCGCCGTTCCGGCCGGCTCCCGGCTGGAGGGCCGCGACGGCTACGTCACCGAGGAGCGCCTCGACACGGTGGAGGCGCTGGCCGCCGTCGCCGACAAGCACGGCCGCAGCATCCTCGAACTCGCCATCGGCTGGCTCTCCGCCCGGCCCGGCTGTTCCTCCGTGATCGCGGGCGCCACCTCCCCCGAGCAGGTGCGGGCCAACGCGGCCGTCGCCGACCGCCCCCTGGAGCCCGAACTGCTGGCGGAGATCGACGCGATCGCGGGGGCGTGAGCCCCGCCGTGCGCCGAGCCGTGCGCCGATCCGTCCGCCGAGCCGTGCGCCCGGCCGTGCGCCGAGCCGTGCGCCCAGCCGTCCGCCGGGCCGGGAGCCGGGCCGTGAACCGCACCCCGCGCCGCGTCCCGGGCCGGGCTCAGGCGGGCGCCCCCGTCAGTACCTCCACCTTTCCGGTGTCCAGCGAGTAGTAGGCCCCGACGACGCCGAGGGCGCCCTTCTCCACGAGGGGCCCCAGGTCGGAGTTGGCCCGCAGATCGTCGGCGGTCACCTTGATCTGGTGGTGCGTCATGGTGTCGACGGGGTCGGCGCCGGGGTCCTTCGCCGTCAGTTCGTACGCCGGCACCATCGCCTTCGCGAGCGCCTCCAGGTTGCCGGGCAGCGGCTTGCCCGCCTTCAGCGACTTGTACGCGGCCTCCACGGCGCCGCAGCGCTGGTGGCCGAGCACGACGACCAGCGGGGTCCCGCCCGTCATGGGCCCGTACTCGACCGAGCCGGTCACCACCGGGCCGACCGCCTGCCCGCCCGTGCGCAGCACGTACAGGTCGCCGAGCCCGGTGTCGAAGATCAGCTCGGGCGCCACCCGGGAATCGATGCAGGAGAGGACCACCCCGAAGGGGTCCTGCGCCTCGGCGACGAGCTCGCGCCGCTCCGGATCGCGGTCGGGGTGGTCGAGGTGGCCGCTCACCCAGCGCCTGTTGCCCTCCATCAGGCGTGCGAACGCCGCCTGCGGGGTGGCCGGCCGCGGCTGCGGGGCCGCGGTCGCCACCCGCGGGAGAGGGGCGGACGAGCACCCCGAGAGCGCGGCCGCGGCCGACACGAGGCCTCCGGCCAGCACGGCTCTGCGAGCGGGAAGTCCTGCTGTGTGCATCGGTCGTACCCCTCGGTGCCGCGCAGACGCGTCCGTACGTCGTGACGACCGCGATTGTTCAGCGCGCCGCGGGCGACCGGACGGCAGGCGCACGCGGCCGCCGCCACGATTGGCACAGACGGCCCACGCTCAGGACACGATGTCCTTGCGGGAGAACCCGCGGAACGCGAGCGCGAACAGCACCAGCGCGTACGACACCGACACCGCAGCCCCCTTGATCATCCCGCCCCACTCCAGATGCGGCTGCAGCGCGTCCGCCCACGCGAACTGCCAGTGCGCGGGCAGGAACTCCCGCCACGAGCCGAGTGCCGTCACCGCGTCCAGCACGTTGCCGACGATCGTCAGGCCGACCGCCCCGCCCACCGCGCCCAGCGGCGCGTCCGTCCGCGTGGACAGCCAGAACGCCAGCCCGGCCGTGACCAGCTGCGACACGAAGACGAACGCCACCACCAGCGCGAGGCGCGGCAGGGTCTCGCCTGCCGCCAGGGAGCCGCCCGTCGGCAGCTTCAGCGGTCCCCAGCCGTACGCGGCCGTACCCGCCGCCAGCGCCACCACCG
The DNA here is from genome assembly GCF_044455885.1 of Streptomyces sp. NPDC051109. Lineage (NCBI taxonomy): Bacteria > Bacillati > Actinomycetota > Actinomycetes > Kitasatosporales > Streptomycetaceae > Streptomyces > Streptomyces sp. NPDC051109. Next base: position 80,790 of record NZ_JBITFF010000007.1, on the reverse strand, counting down.
GCAGCAGCACCATCGCCGCGAGGCTGAAGCCCAGCGCCACCACCAGCTTGCTCCACAGCAGCCGGGCCCGCGGCACCGGCGAGGCGAGCAGGTAGCGCAGCGAGGACCAGCTCGCCTCCGAGGCCACCGTGTCCCCGCAGAACAGGGCCACCGGCACCACCAGCAGGAAGCCCGCCGACACGAACAGACAGGTGGCCGCGAAGTTCGCGCCCGAGGCCGTGGCGGTGTCGATGAGCGTGATCCGGCCGTCCCCGCCGCCCCGGCGGCCGTCCTGCCCGCCGCCCACCGCGAATGCGATGATCATGACGAACGGCAGCGCGGCCAGCACCCCGCCCATCACCAGCGTCCGGCGCCGGCGCCACTGCCGCAGCGCCTCCACGCGCAGCGGCAGCGTACGGCCCGGCCGGTAGCCGGGCGCCACCTCCGTCGCGGCGCTCATGCCGCACCTCCGATCAGCGTGAGGAACGCGTCCTCCAGCCGGCGGTGCGGACCCACTGCGGACACCGGCACCTCCAGCCGTACCAGCTCGGCGATCAGCCCGGCGGCCGTCGCGCCGTCCAGCCGTACGAGCAGCCCGTCATCCGCGGCCGTCACCGCACCCACTCCCTCCAGCGCGGCCACCTTCGCCACGGTCCCTTCGTCCACCGGCCCGGCCAGCGCCACCAGCAGCGTGTCCCCGCCGCCCGTGATCTCCGCGACCTCGCCCGCCCGCACCAGCCGACCGCGGTCCATGACCACCAGGTGCGTGCACGACTGCTCGACCTCCGACAGCAGGTGGCTGGAGACGATGACCGTCCGCCCGCCCGCCGCATACCGGATCATCACGTCCCGCATCTCCCGGATCTGCGGCGGGTCCAGACCGTTCGTCGGCTCGTCGAGGATCAGCAGGTCCGGCATCCCGAGCATGGCCTGCGCGATCGCCAGGCGCTGTCGCATGCCCTGCGAGTACGTGCGCACCGCGCGCTCCAGCGCATCGCCGAGCCCGGCGATCTCCAGGGCCTCCGCCAGGTGCGCGTCCTCGGCCGGACGACCGGTGGCCCGCCAGTACAGCTCCAGGTTGGCCCGCCCCGTCAGGTGCGGCAGGAAGCCGGCCCCTTCGACGAACGCGCCGACCCGCGACAGCACCGGCGCCCCCGCCCGTACCGCGTGCCCGAACACCCTGATCTCGCCCGCGTCCGGTGAGATCAGGCCCATCAGCATCCGCAGCGTGGTCGTCTTCCCGGCGCCGTTGGGCCCGAGCAGGCCCAGGACCTGCCCCTTCTCCACCCGGAACGACAGGTCCCGCACCGCGTACCGGTCCTGTGCCCTCGCGTACCGCTTCGTCAGCCCCGTGATTTCCAGTGGTACGTCGGCCAGCGCCGGGTCGGGCTGCGGTACCCCGGCCCGCACCCCCGCACTCTCCCGGCCGGTCCTCCGGATCCCCAGCAGCGCCGCGGCCAGCAGCGCCGCACCCAGCGGCAGCTCCCAGGTCCACGCGGGCAGCCCCGCCGAGGCCGTCCGCACCCCGTCGGCCACCGGCACGGCCAGGGCGTCCCGCACCGCGACCGTGTACGTGGCCGGCGCGGCCGCGGACGCGTAGCCGAGGTCGGTGGCGGCGACGACGAGCCGCAGCCGGTGCCCGGCCTCCACGGCGTGGTCGACGGCGGGCAGCCGCAGCTCCACCGTCGCGCCCTGCTGCGCGTTCTCCACCCGTACCGGGGCGACCAGCTGGCTCGGCAGCACCTGCTGCCGCCCGTCGGGCCCGACGTCGTACACCTTGCCGAACAGGACGGCCGAACCGTCCGCAGCCGTCGACCTCACGTTCAGGGTGACGGTCGGGGCCCCGGTGACCCGTACCTCCTCCGTCAGCGGCTCCGACTCGAAGCGGGCGTTCTGCCCGGGGAAGTCCAGCGACAGCCCGGCCCCGACGGCGGCGAGCTGCCCGCCGAGCCCCGGCAGGGAGGACAGCGCGGGCGGGGCGCCGCCCGCCGGATTGGCGAAGCTCTGCTCCCGCCCGCTCAGGGCGAACTCCCGGGGAGCGGACGCCAGCCCCGGATAGCGCTCGCCGCTCGCGCCGCGCAGCCGGACCTCGCCGTCGGTGGAGTCGATGCCTCCGGAGCGCGAGACGCGGAAGGCCGAACCGGTGTCCGCGCCCCGCTCGTCCTTGAGGTAGCGGTCGAACCAGGCGGCCACCCGGTCCTCGACCCGGCCCGCCTCGCGCACGCCGCCGTCGTGCCCGCCGGCCGCCCAGTCCACCGAGACGGGCGCGCCGTTCGCCGCGATCGCCTTGGCCATCGCGTCGGCCTGGTCCAGCGGGAACAGGGAATCGTCCTGGCCCTGCACGATCAGGGTCGGCACCTTGATCCGGTCCCCGACCGCCGACGGACTGCGCCGCTCCAACAGGGCGCGGGCCTCGGCGTCGGGCTTGCCGGCCACGGCGACCCGCTCGTACATGGCGCACAGCTCGGGCTGGAACCGCCCGCAGGCGGTGGCGGTGGCCCCGGAGGGAGCGGGGGCGGCCGCCGCGCCGTCGCCGCCCGCCGCAGACGCCCCGGGCCGTATCCCGTCGGTCGAACCGGTGGTGAAGAAGAGCCCCGCCCACAGCTTCTTGAACACGCCCTGGGGGAAGAGGGAGTCCGCGAGGTTCCAGTAGGTGATCTGCGGGGCGATCGCGTCGACCCGCCGGTCGTATCCGGCGGCGAGCAGCGAGATCGCCCCGCCGTACGAGGCCCCCGCGACGCCGACGCGCGGATCGCCGTCCCCGTCGAGCCGCACCTCGGGCTGCTGCGCGAGCCAGTCGACGAGCCGGGACACGTCCTTGACCTCGTGCTCGGGATCGTTCAAGCCGATCTGCCCGCCGGAGCGGCCGAAGCCGCGCGCCGACCAGGTCAGGACGGCGTACCCGTCCCGTGCCAACCGCTCGGCCTGTGCGCGGACGTCGTCCTTGCTGCCGCCGAACCCGTGCCCGAGCAGCACCGCGGGCCGCTTCCGCCCGCCGCCGGCCGTGAAGTACGAGGTGTCGACGGCCGCGCCGGGCATCTCCACCATGCGGTCCTGGCGGTGCACGGCGGGCGTCTCGCCGGACGCGGCGGCGGTCCACGTACCGGCCCCCGCGACGACGGCGAGCGCGGCGGCCCCCGCGAGCAGGCGGGTACGGCGGCGCCGTGGCAGCCGGAGCTTCGGCAGTCGGGGCTTCATACGGGAACCCTAGACGCCGGGCCGCGGGCCCCTGAGCACCCCCCAGGCGGAACCGCACACCTCCTGAAGGAGTACCCGGACGGCCCGGCGTACCGCACCCGCGGTACCCGCAGCCGCGCTACCGGAGCCGACCTGCGGCGCACGCCGAGCGGCGGGAGGATGGCGGCATGCTGCTCGCCGAAGTCGCGCGCGTGTCCCGGGAGGTCGCCGAGATCTCCGCCCGCTCCCACAAGACCGCCCTGCTCGCGGAGCTGTTCGCCGCCGCGCCGCCCGAGGAGGCAGGGCTGGTCATCTCCTACCTCTCCGGGCGCCTCCCGCAGGGCCGGCCGGGCATCGGCTGGCGGGCGCTCGGCCGGGAGGTCGAGCCCGCCGCCGGCCCCACCCTGACCGTCACCGCCGTCGACGCGGCGGTGTCCGAGCTCGCCGCCGTCGCGGGCGCGGGCGCCCAGGCCGAGCGGCGCCGGATCCTCGACGCCCTGCTCGGCGCGGCCACCGAGCCCGAGCAGCGGTTCCTGCGCAGCCTGCTCTCCGGCGAGGTCCGCCAGGGCGCACTCGACGCGGTCGCCCTGGAAGGGGTCGCCGCGGCCGCCGGGGTACCCGCGGCCGAACTGCGCCGCGCCGCGATGCTCGACGGCTCGCTGCCCCGGGTGGCCGCCGCGGTGCTGGCCCACGGCGCGGAGGCCCTGCGCGGGGTCTCCCTGCGCGTCGGGCAGCCCGTACAGCCGATGCTGGCGAACACCGCCAAGTCGGTGGCCGCCGCCCTGGCCGCGCTCGGGCCCTGCGCGGTCGAGGAGAAGCTCGACGGGATCCGGGTGCAGGTGCACCGCGACGGGGACGACGTACGGGTGTACACGCGGTCCCTGGACGACATCACCGGCCGGCTGCCGGAGGTGGCGCAGCTTGCGCGGGCGCTGCCGGGGGAGCGGTTCATCCTCGACGGCGAGGTGATCGGCCAGGCGCCCGACGGCCGCCCGGTGCCCTTCCAGGAGGTCGCGAGCAGGGTCGGATCACGGGTCGACGTCGAGGCCGCCCGGCGGACGCTGCCCGTCGTCCCGTACTTCTTCGACGTCCTGGCCGTGGGGGACGAGGTCCTCCTCGACCTGCCGGTGCGCGAGCGGTACGCGGCGCTCGCCACCCTCGTGCCGGAGGATTCCCGGGTCCGCCGGCTCGTCGTCGAGGACGCACAGGAGCAGGCGGCCGCCGCCGAGGAGTTCTGGACCGAGACCCTGCACCGCGGTCACGAGGGCGTCATGGTCAAGGGCCTCGACTCCGCCTACGCGGCCGGACGGCGCGGCCGGCACTGGCTCAAGGTGAAACCGGTGCACACCCTCGACCTGGTGGTGCTCGCGGTCGAATGGGGCCACGGCCGGCGCACCGGACTGCTGTCGAACCTGCACCTCGGGGCGCGGGCCGCCGACGGCTCCTTCGCCATGCTCGGCAAGACCTTCAAGGGGCTCACCGACGAGATGCTGCGCTGGCAGACGGAGCGGCTGCGGGAGCTGGCGGTGGAGGACGACGGCTTCACCGTGCGGGTGCGGCCCGAGCTGGTCGTGGAGATCGCGTACGACGGCCTCCAGCGCTCCCCGCGCTACCCGGCCGGGGTCGCGCTGCGCTTCGCGCGGGTTCTGCGGTACCGCCCGGACAAGGGCGCGGACGAGGCGGACACGGTCGAGACGGTGCTCGGCGGCGGGTGAGTCGAGGGGCCGATGAGGCTTTTGCCTCAGAGGCAACGCACATTGCCAGGGAGGCAGGATTCTGGCTCAATCGGGGGCATGACATCCGGTCCTGCCCCCGGCCCCGAGGGTCCCGAGAGTCCCGACCAACCGGTCGGCCCCGACGGCGGCCCCGCCGACCGCTCCGACGCCGAAGAGCTGCCCTCCGTGGCACCGCAGCTGCGTGACCTGCGACGCCGCTCCGGACTCACCCTGGAGGCCGCCGCCGCGCGGGCCAGGCTCTCGCCCGCGCACCTGTCGCGGCTGGAGACCGGGCGGCGCCAGCCCTCGCTGCCGCTGCTGCTCGGACTCGCCCGCACCTACGGTACGACGGTCTCGGAACTGCTCGGCGAGACCTCCGCCGTCGCCGACCCCATCGTACGGGCGGGCGGTCCGGGCGCCCGCGAGGCCGACGGATGGACGTACTGGCAGGCCGGCGGCTCCGGCCGCGGCATGCAGGCGCTGCGCGTCCACGTCCCTCCCCCGGACACCGTCCGGGGGGACCCCCGCGGGCGCAGCCAGGGCGACCTGGTCCGCGTACATCCCGGCGAGGAGTGGCTGTACGTCCTCAAGGGGCGGCTGCGGCTGCACCTGGCCGAGGCCGAGTACCTGCTGGAGCCCGGGGACAGCGCGCACTTCGACTCCCTCACCCCGCACCGGATCGGCGCGGCCACCCCGAGCGGAGCCGACCTGCTCTTCGTCCACACCCTGCTGCAGAGCAGCCTCGCCGGGCTGTGCCTCGGCGGCGGCGGTGCCGCCGGCACGCCCGCACACCGCGGTTGACCCCTCCGATCCGTCCCAGTCCAGGAGCCCCCTCATGAAGGTCCAGTCGAAGTTCCCGCGCGGTCTGCTGATTCGGCTGGTCGCCTACTTGTTCGTCGGCCACCTCTTCGCCTTCTTCGTCTACCTCCTCTTCGTCCTGGGCGGCCAGAACCAGTAACCGAAGGCCGGGGTCCGCGACTCTGGAAACGTGCAGGTCCTGTCGCTACCCTCCGCGCATGATTTCCACGGTTGTCTGGGGTACCGGCAACGTCGGCCGTTTGGCCATCCGTGCCGTAGAGGCCCATCCGGCGCTGAAACTGGCCGCCGTCATCGTCCACCATCCCGACAAAATCGGCCGCGACGCGGGCCGGCTCGGTGAACTCGGCCACGACACCGGGGTCCTGGCCACCGACGACGTCGAAGCGGTCCTCGCCGCACGGCCGCAGGCCGTCGTCTACGCGGCCTCCGGCGACACCCGCCCCGACGACGCGCTGGCCGACATCACCCGGGCCATCCGGTCCGGCGCGGTCGTCGTCAGCCCCGCCCTCTACCCGCTCTACGACCACCGCAACGCCCCGCCCGAATTCCGCGATCCGGTGGCCGCGGCCGTCGCGGAGGGCGGCGGCTCGCTGTTCGCCTCCGGCGTCGACCCGGGCTGGGGCAACGACGTACTCCCGCTCCTGCTCAGCGGAGTCGGCGGCACCATCGACGCCATCCGCTGCCAGGAGATATTCGACTACTCCACCTACGACCAGCCCGACTCGGTCCGCCATCTCGTCGGGATGGGCCAGCCCATGGACTTCGAGCCGATGATGCTCATGCCGTCCGTCCCGACCATGGTGTGGGGCGGGCAGATCCGCATGATGGCCCGGGCCCTGGGAGTCGAACTCGACGAGATCCGCGAGACCGTGGACCGGCGCGCCCTCGACACCACCGTCACCACCCGCACCATGGGCGAGTTCGCGGCCGGAACCCAGGGCGCCATCCGCTTCGAGGTGCAGGGCATCGTCGAAGGCGAACCCCGCCTCGTCATCGAGCACGTCACCCGCATCCACGCCTCCTGCGCCCCGGACTGGCCGTCGCCGCCCGACGGCGGCGACGGCGCCCACCGCGTGATCATCGAGGGCCGCCCGCACATCGAGGTCACCGTCGAGGCCACCGACGAGGGCGAGAACCGCTCGGCGGGCGGCAACGCCACCGCCGTCGGCCGCCTGGTCGGAGCCATCGACTGGCTGGTGGAGGCCGGACCGGGCCTCTACGACGCCCTCGACGTCCCCCTGCGCCCCGCCATCGGCAAGCTCGGAAGGAAACAGCCATGAGGATCGACATACCCGAAGGCCAGCACCCGATCGAGTACGTGTGGGGCGACATGGTCCCCGGGATCGGGATGGCCGCCGCGAACTTCTCCCTGTCGGTGTACGCCCACACCACCCTGGGCCTGCGCGAGTTCGAGGCCGCGCGGCTGCGCGTCGCGCAGATCAACGGATGCGTGTTCTGCCTCGACTGGCGGACCGAGCGGGACGGGCAGAAGGTCGAGGAGGAGTTCCCGGACGCCGTCACCGACTGGCGCACCACGGACCGCTTCGACGAACGGACCCGGCTGGCGGCGGAGTACGCGGAGCGCTACACGCTCGACCACCACAACCTCGACGAGGAGTTCTGGGAGCGGATGACCGCGCACTACAGCCAGCTGGAGATCGTGGAGCTGACGATGAGCATCGGGTCCTGGCTGGCCTTCGGCCGGCTCAACCACGTGCTCGGCCTCGACAGCGTGTGCGTACTGCCGGGGCACTGACGCCGGTCGGCCAACGGGTCCGGGGCCGGTCGGCGTGTCCGGCGGCCCCGGTTCTGTTCTGCGGGCGGCCCTGCGGATCAACGGATCCGCGGACCCCCTACAGGTCGGTGGCGATGATCTTCTCGATGTTGCGCTCGGCGAGCGCCGTGATGGTGACGAACGGGTTGACGCTGGTGTTGCCGGGGATCAGCGCGCCGTCGATCACGTACAGGCCGGTGTAGCCGTGCAGGCGGCCGTAGTTGTCGGTGGCCCTGTTCAGGACCGCGCCGCCGAGCGGGTGGTAGGTGAGGTGGTCGCCCCAGATCTTGTTGGTGCCGAACAGGTCCGTCCGGTAGATCGTCCCCTCCTTGGAGTTGATCTTGTCGAAGATGCTCTTGGCCATGTCGATGGACGGCTGCTTCCACGCCGTCTGCCAGTTCAGCTCGACGTTGCCCGAGGCCGCGTTGTAGGTGAACTCGGCGCGGTTCGGGTTCTTGGTGATCGACAGGTAGAAGGAGGCGTACGTCTCGATCCCCGTCGGCAGCGGTGCCACCTCGGCGAACGCCCCGCCCGCGTCCCAGTTGTCGATGCCGCCGCAGGGGATGGAGGCCTGGACCTTGCCGGTGGGGTCCCACAGGTGGTTGGCCCGGCCGCACATGACGTTGCCGTTGTCGCCCCAGCCCTTGCCGATCTCGCCGTTCAGGGCGGGCAGCGCGCCGGTGGCCTTGAGCCTCACGAGCAGCTTGCTGGTGCCGACGCTGCCCGCCGCGAAGAACACCTTGTCGGCGACCACGGTCTTGGTGGCGGTGGTGGCCCCGGTGGTGTTGATCTGGTCGATGACGACGGTGTAGCCGCCACCCGACGCGGGGGAGACCGAAGTGACCTTGTGCAGCGGTGAGATGGTGACCTTGCCGGTGGCCCCGGCCTGCGCGAGATAGGTCTTCTGCAGCGACTTCTTGCCGTGGTTGTTGCCGTAGAGGATCTCCCCGGCGACCGCGGACTTGGGTACGGTCCCCGCCGCCTCCTGCTTCATGTAGTCCCAGTCGTACACGTCCGGTACGAAGACGAACGGGAACCCGGAGCGCTGGGCGTGCTTGCGGCCGACGCGGGCGAACTGGTAGCAGTCGACGGTGTCGAACCAGGCCGGGTCGACCAGGCCGACCCCGAGTCCGGCGTTGGCCCGCGGGTAGTAGGTGCTGTACATCTCCTCCGCGTCCACCGAGGGGAGGACGGCGCCGAAGTTCGCGCGCCTCGGGGTGACCGCCATACCGCCGTTGACCAGCGAGCCTCCGCCGACGCCACGGCCCTGGTAGACGATGATGCCGCCCATCTCCTCGGCGTCCAGGATCCCGGTGTAGCGGGGGATGTCCTTGTCGATCGGAAACCCGAGGAAATTGCTCAGGGGCTGCTTGGTCCTCGTCCGCAGCCAGTAGGAGCGCTGGTCGGGCGTGGTCGTATTGCAGAAGATCTTGCCGTCCGGGCCCGGGGTGTCCCAGGCCATGCCCATCTCGATCATGTGGACGTCGACGCCGGCCTGGGCGAGCCGCAGGGCGGCGACGGAGCCCCCGTAGCCGGTGCCGATCACGAGGGCCGGAACGTGCGCGCCGTTGTCGATGGGACCGGCGGCCTCTGCCGCCGGGGCGGCGGTCCGCGCGTGGGCCGGGGTGATCTGACCGGCGAGTGCCGCGGCCCCGAGAATGGAACTTGTTCTCGCTATGAATCCACGACGCGAGATTCCATTGGAGCCGGATTTGTGCAGGCCTTTGTCACTCATGTGACGTTCCTCACTCTCGGCGGAATGGGAACGAGTTCTACTGCTGGGTGCATGGGAAGTCACTACATACGTCAAGGTAACTTTCGGCCTGTCACGTGACAGGGCTGCCCGGCCGGGAGCGCCGGACCCACCCCAGGACCAGCAGCGAGGCGACCGCCGCGAAGGCGCACCAGGTGGAGGCGAATTCCAGCCGCCACAGCGCTGAGCAGGCCAATGCCCCGACGGCGAGCACCACGCCGAGGAGTCGCAGCCGCCGGTCGCCGGAGAGCAGCAGGGCGCCCAGCGTGGCGAAGAGGTAGCCCGCGAGGACGAGCGGTGTCCACGGAACCTTCACGCCGTAGCCGAGGGTGTGGCCCCGGACCTCGGCGACGGCCGGCCGGGTCGCCAGGCAGTACGAGAGCACGGCGGCGGTGGCGAGCCCGACGGCCGCCGGCCCCCACAGGCGCCGCCGGTCCACCGGAGCGGCCGCGAGCAGGACCCCGAACGGCACCCAGACCGGCAGCGCCGGAAGGGCGATCGCCACCCAGGCCGTGGTGGCCGGGCCGCAGCCGCCGCCCGCGCGCCATACGGCCGCCTCCACCAGCTGGTGGGCGCCCAGCAGCAGCGGCAGTGCGGCGACGGGCAGATCGCGGGGCCCCCGTACGCGCGCCACGCACACGATGCCGACGGCGGCGACGACCGCACCCGCCGTCAGATCGGCCGTGGCGTTCCAGCACATGGCGCGCCGGTCAGGGCTTCGCCGCCCTCGGAGGTTCGAGCGGCGGGGAGGTCGTCGCGCAGAAGACGTGGCACTCCGGGTGGCACACCGCTCCCGGCACGGGCTTGCGTACGGTGCTCCAGGCCACCACGGCGCCCGCCACCAGCAGACCCGCGCACCACAGCATGGCCCGCCCGAACGCGGCGTCGAACTCGGCCGCCGAGCGGTAGGCGTCCGGCCCCATGCCGGCCAGCAGGGGCAGCGCCGCGACCGCCAGCAGTCCGGCGGCCCGGGCGGCCGCGTTGTTGATGCCGCTGGCCAGGCCCGCCCGGCCGGGATCCACCGAGGACAGCACGGTCGCCGTCAGCGGGGCCACCAGGGCGACCATTCCCATCCCCATCACGACCATCGCCGGCAGCACGTCCTTCACGTACGAGGCCTGCGGCCCCACCCGCAGCATCAGCAGCATTCCGGCCGCGCACAACAGCGGCCCCACCGTGAGCGGGATGCGCGGCCCGATCTTCTCCCCGAGCGCCCCGGACCGGGCCGACAGCAGCAGCATCAGCGCGGTGGCCGGCAGCAGCGCGGCCCCGGCGGCCAGAGCCGAGAAGCCGGAGACCACCTGGAGCTGGAGCACGACGAGGAAGAAGAAGCCGCCGAAGGCCGCGTACACGAACAGGGTCACGATGTTGACGGCGGTGAACTGCCGGGAGGAGAAGATGCCGGGCGGCAGCATCGGATCGGCCCGGTGCCGCTCGACGTACACGAACACGGCGGACAGCAGCACGCCCCCGGCGGCCGAGGCGACCACGAGCGGGGACCCGGAGCGGGCCTCGATCAGCGCGTACGTCAGCAGGGCGAGGGCCGCGGCCCCCAGGGCGGCGCCGAGGACGTCGAACCGCCCGTGCGCCTGTGGGTCACGCGATTCCGGTACGTGTCGCAGGGCGATCGGCACGCACACCGCGGCCACCGGCACGTTCAGCAGGAACACCCAGCGCCAGCCGGGTCCGTCCACCAGCCAGCCGCCGAGGAACGGCCCGACGGCCGCGCCCACCCCGCCGAACCCCGACCACAGCCCGACGGCCCGGGCCCGGTCCTCGGTGGCGATCGAGCCCTGGATCAGCGCGAGGGAGCCGGGGGCCAGCAGCGCGCCGCCCACGCCCTGGAGGGCTCGCGCGGCCACGAGGACCCCGGCGTTGGGCGCGATACCGCACAGCAGCGAGGCGGCCGCGAACCACGCGACCCCGAGGACGAAGATCCGGCGCCGCCCGAAGCGGTCGCCGAGCGCCCCGCCGACCAGGATCAGTCCGGCCAGGGTGACCATGTACGCGTTGACCGTCCATTGCAGGACGGCCAGGTCGGCGCCCAGGTCCACCCCGATGGCGGGGAGGGCGACGTTGACGACGGTCGAGTCGAGCAGGGCCATGGTCGAACCGAGCACGGTGGCGACCACGATCCACCGGCCCTGGGCGCAGGACAGCTTCACGCCGGGCCCGGCCGGAACGCGCTCTTCCGTACCCGGCACTGGATCGGTCATGTCTTCAGGCTGACCCGCCGGTGCCGCGATGGCCACCCCAGGCGCGCAGCGTACGGCTCATTACGCCCTCTTGTAATGTCCATGACCCCTCCTTCACCATGACCGCGCACGTCGCGCACGCCCTTCCCGCACAACCTGCACACGGCGTCCGAGGAGGACCACACGTGGCCCAACGCAACAGGCGACGATCATTACGCGCGGCGCTCGCCGCTCTCACCGCAGCCGTGCTCCTGCCGATGGGGGCGGGCGTGGCGGCGGCCGCGCCGGAACCCGGCCCCGCTCCCGGAGCGGCGGCCGAGCGCAAGATCGAGCCGAAACTCCGCACCCAGCTCGACGAATCCGGCAAGGCCGTCTTCTGGGTGTATCTGGACAGCGCCGCCGACCTCACGGCGGCGGGGCGGCAGAAGACCCGCGCCGCCAAGGCGGAAACGGTTCTGCACGCCAAGCAGGAGCATGCCGCGCGCAGCCAGGCCGAGCTGCTCAAGGCCCTCGACGGGGCCAAGGCCGAGTACACCTCGTACTGGATCGTGAACGCCGTCCGCGTCGTGGGCAGCCAGAAACTCGCCGGCACCCTCGCGCAGCGCCCCGAGGTCGCCCGGATCGACGCCGACGACAAGGTCACCCTCCCCAAGCCCGCCGAGGGCAAGCGGGAGAAGGCCGGCGCCGACGCCGTCGAGTGGAACATCGACCGCATCAAGGCCCCGCAGGTATGGGAACAGCTCGGCGTGCGCGGCGAGGGCATCGTCGTCGCCAACATCGACAGCGGCGTCGACTACACGCACCCGGCCGTGAACGGCCAGTACCGCGGCAAGAACCCCGACGGGACCTACGACCACGACTACAACTGGTTCGACCCGGCCGGCGTCTGCCCCACCGCGGCCCCCTGCGACAACAACGACCACGGCACCCACACCATGGGCACCATGGTCGGTGACGACGGCGGCGCCAACAAGATCGGCGTGGCGCCCGGGGCCAAGTGGATCGCCGCCAAGGGCTGCGAGACCAACTCCTGCTCCGAGGCCTCCCTCCTCGCCGCCGGCCAGTGGATCGTCGCCCCGACCGACCTGAGCGGCCGCAACCCGCGCCCCGACCTCGCCCCGCACGTCGTCAACAACTCCTGGGGCAGCGCGACGCACGACGACTGGTACCAGCAGATCGTCGACACCTGGCGCGCCGCCGGCATCTTCCCCGCCTTCTCCAACGGGAACTCCGGCCCCGGTTGCGCCACGAGCGGCTCGCCCGGCGACTACGCGAGCTCCTACAGCTCCGGCGCCTTCGACATCAACGGAGCGATCGCGCCGTTCTCCTCGCGCGGCGCGGGCCCCGGCGGCATCGTCAAGCCGAACATCGCGGCCCCCGGCGTGAACGTCCGCTCCTCCGTCCCCGGAGGCGCGTACGAGGCCTTCTCCGGCACCTCCATGGCCTCACCGCACACCGCGGCCACCGTGGCCCTGCTCTGGTCCGCCGCCCCCGCCCTCGAAGGCGACGTCGCGCAGACCGAGCAGCTGCTGAACGGCACCGCCCAGGACACCGACAACGGCCAGTGCGGCGGCAACGCCGCCGACAACAACGTGTTCGGCGAGGGCAAGCTCGACGCGTTCGCCGCCGTCTCGGGCGCCCCGCGCGGCGCCATCGGCGCCGTCTCCGGCACCGTCCGCTCCGCCGGCGCCCCCGTCGCGGGCGCCAAGGTCACCGCAGCCGGACCGATCGGCCGTACGACGACCACCGCGGCCGACGGCACCTACACCTTCCGCTCCCTGTCGGTCGGCGACTACACGCTGACCGTCTCCAAGTTCGGCTACGGCCAGCAGACCTCCACGGCGACGGTGACCGAGAACGCCACCGCCACCGGCGACTTCACCCTCACCCAGGCCCCCTCCGGCAAGCTCACCGGCACCGTCACCTCGGCCGCCGGACCCGCCGCGGGGGCAACCGTCACCGTCACGGACACCCCGGTGACCGCGACCGCCGACGCGCAGGGCCGCTTCGAGGTCACCCTGCCGCACGGCACGTACGAGGTGCGGGCCGCGCACTCCTCCCGCTGCGTCACCGGCGGCAGCGCGCAGACCACCGTCACCGGCGACACGACGGTCGCGGTCTCGCTGCCCGAGCGCACCGACGGCTACGGCTACGCCTGCTCCACCCCGGGCGGCCGCCCGTACGCGGCGGGCGACCGGCAGCTCGCGCTGACCGGCGACAACACCACCGAGCGCGTCGACCTGCCGTTCCCGGTCCCGCTGTACGGCAAGACGTACGGCCAGGCCTGGATCGGAACGAACGGCACGGTCAGCTTCGGCGGCAACAACACCGGTGACGTCAACGGGGACCTCCCGAGCACGGCCACGCCCAACGCGGCGCTGTACCCGTTCTGGGACGACCTGGTCGTCGGTGCGGCCGGCAGCGGCTCGGGCGTGTTCACCGGCGTCACCGGCACCGCCCCGCACCGGACGTACGTGATCGAGTGGCGCGAGGTGTCCCACTGGTCGGCCCAGACCGACAAGTTCTCCTTCTCGGCGGCGATCAGTGAGGACGGCGCCGTCGTCTACACCTACAAGGGGACGGGAGGCACCGGCATCAAGGGCGGCTCCACGGCCACGGTCGGCGTGGAGAACGCGACCGGCACCGACGCCTTCAAGTACTCCTTCAACCAGGCCGGCATCACCGACGGGCTGGCCATCGCCTTCAGGACCACCAAGAGCGGCGTGGTCGCGGGCCGGGTACTCGACGCGAACGACGGCAAGGGTGTCGCGGGAGCCACGGTGACCGTCGGCTTCGGCGCCGAAGCCGTCACGGCCACCACCGCGGCGGACGGCGCCTACCTCCTGCAGGCCGGCTCCGGCAAGAATTCCTACACGATCCTGGCCGACTGGTACACGGGGGTGACCAACGCCTTCACCGTGGAACAGGGCGGCGTGACCGCAGTGGACCAGTCCCTGCGGACGGCGCGGGTCACCGCGTCCCAGCCCTCCCTGGAGCTCGTCCTCCCGGCGGGCCAGAAACGCGCCCGCACCCTCGAACTCGCCAACTCGGGCACCCTCGACTCGCGGTTCACCGTGGCCGAGGACGCGGCCTGGCTGACGGCCACCCCCGAGTCGGGGAACCTGGTGATCGGGGGCAAGGCCACCGTGAACCTGGCCGTCGACACCACCGGTCTGGCCGCCGGCTCGGTCCTCACGGCGAACCTGCGGATCAGCTCCGTGAGCGGCCGCAGCCCGGTCCTCACCGTCCCGGTCAAGGTCGTGGTCCCGCGCTACCAGGTGGCCCTGGACGCGGGCTCCGACTCCGCGGCCACGGACACGCTCGGGGACAGCTGGTCCCCGGACCGCAAGTACACCGCCGGCTCGTACGGCTACCAGGGCAGCTCCCAGGTGCACTCCACCGGGCGCACGATCGCCGGTACGGCCGATCAGAAGCTCTTCCGCAACGCCCGTGAAGGCATGTACGAGTACCGCTTCGACAACGTCCCGAACGGCACGTACACCGTGGAGCTCGGCTTCGCGGAGCTGTCGTCGACGAAGCCGAACAAGCGGGTCTTCGACGTGATGGCCGAGGGCACGCAGGTGCTGCCCTCGCTGGACATCGCGCTGGAGGCCGGCCCGTACACGGCCCTGACCCGGACGTACACGGTCACGGTCACGGACGGCGTGCTCAACGTCCGCTTCGTCGCGCACGGGGGGTACGGCAAGCCGCTGCTGAACTCCCTGCGCGTGACGGACCGCCCCGACAAGAGCTGACGGGTTCCGGCGGACAGGGGGCGGGCCACCGAAGGGCGGCCCGCCCCTGCGCGTGACCTCGCGACCAGCATCTCGGTCGTGGGGTCCGCGGCGTCCCGCAGCCGGTCGGGCACGGCGAAGTCCCCCGGCCGTACGGTGTCCGGCCCGCGTGCGCGAGCCGCTTCCCGGAGCCGGGCGGCGGCCGCCGGGACGCCGGGCCCGCGGGGCGGGCATTCGGGTGGCCCGGGCGAAATCCGCGCCGACTCGGGGGCGGTGCGGCCGGGCCGGGGGTCCGGCGGTGGTTAGCGTGGGGGACCATGACGCTCCAGAGCGACCGGGCCGATGCGGCCGAGCCGACCGGTGCGGTCGGGGTACGGATCAGGGACCTGTTGCAGGCCGCGGACCCCGGGGCGGTGTGGGCGGTCGGGGGAGTGGACGGGCTCCATGCCGGGTCGGCGGACGGGGACTCGCGCCTCGACGTCGGCGCGCTGATGCCCGTGCTCGCCCTGTGGCCCGTGATCGGGAGCCTCGTCGCCGAAGAGGCCCTGCGGCTGCACACCCCGCTCACGGCGTACGGGATCGAAGCCGCCGCGGGGACCACCACGCACCACCTCCTGAGCCACTCCACCGGCCCCACGGCCCACACCGCCCTCGCCCGCCTCGCCGAGCACCTCACCGGCAGCCCCCTCGCGGAACTCGCCGCCACCCGGATCTGGCACCCCCTCGGCATGACCGGCACCGGCTTCGCCGACGGCATCCTGCACGCACCCCCGACCGACCTCGCCCGCTTCCTGAGCCACCTCCTCTCCCCGGCGGAGCACCCCCTCGGCCGCGCATGGATCACCGAGTCCCTCCGCATCCGCACCGGCGAGCTGACCCCGGCCCGCGGGCTCCTCTGGCACCCGGCCCCGCACGGCACCTGGTCCTACGGGGACACCCGGACGCTCTGGCTCTCCCCGCGCCTCCACCGCTGGGCGCTCCTCCTCCCCACCCACCCCCCGGGCCCCCTCCGCACGACCTTCCGCGAAGCGGCCTTCGCGACGACCCCCCTTGCGGACACCCCCCACTAGGGCTGCCTGCCCGCCCGGGGCCGGATCCACCCCGGGCAGCGCTCGGGGCGCGGGTGCGGCGTGGGCGACGTACCGTGAGGGCGATGTCACCGACCGTTGGTTTCCGGCCGCGCGCGGAGGTACCCGGATGCGCACGCTTCACGAGGCCGCCGCCCTGGACGTCCTGCCGGAGGACCTCGCCCCGGCGGCCGGATCGCAGGGAGGTGGTGCGGCCATGACCGGTCCCGGTACGACCCAGTCCGCCGTCTCACGCGGGCAGCAGGCGCGGGCCGGCCGCGCCGGGGCGGTCCGGTTCGCGGCAGGCCGGGCCCTTCCGCTCCTCGTCCGGGGCCGCGGCTCCGGCGGCGTCCGTCCGGCCTTCTCCGCCGACACGCTGCGCGCTCTGCGGGACCGCCACGGCGGAGCCCCCGTGCTCGTGCGCGGGCTGTCCGGAGCCGTACTCCTCCTGCTCGACCGGCAGGAACTGCGTCAGTTCTACGAAGTCGAACCCGCCGCCGTCCTGTCGCCCGGCCCCGGCGGAATCCGCTCCTGCGCCGCCGTCCGCGCCGTCATCGCCGAAGAGGCCCGGCACCTGACCGCCGCCGCCACCCTCGACCTGGCCCGCGCCCGGCACACCGTTGCCCGGGCCGCCCGCCGGATCGTGCTCGGCGACGGCGCGGCCGCGGGGGCCGAGCAACTCCCCGGCCTGCTCGGCCGGCTCCGCCGCCGCGGCCGTGAGCGAGCGGCAGCCGACGGGCACACCCTGCTCGGCCGCTCCGCCGCCTACGCCGACCGCGAGGAACAGACCCTGCGGGCCATGGACGGCATCCCCGCCACCGTGCTGCGCACCCTGCTCCTGCTCGGCACCCACCCCGCCGAGCAGGACGCCGCGGCCGTCGAAGCCGCCGGCCGCGGCGCCCCCGAGGAACTGCCCCGGCTGCGGGCCTGCGTACGGGAGTGCCTGCGCCTGTACCCGGCGGTGCCGGACCTGATCCGCGTCACCCGTACGGAGACCGAGTGGCGGGGCGTACGCCACCCCGCCGGCACCACCGTCCTGCTGCCCGCCCACTTCCACCAGCGCGACCCGGAACACGTGCCCGCCGCGCACGTCTTCGTACCGGGCCGCTGGAAGACCCCCGGCGCGGACGAGGACGTCCGGATGGCCCCGTTCGGCCACGGCCCGGGCCGCTGCCCGGGCGACCGGCTGGGCCTGCTGATCACCACCGCGCTGTGCGCCGAGGTCCTGCGCCGCCGCCGGATCACGGCGACCCGGCCGGTACTCGACCCGCCCGGACCGCTGCCCCTGGCACTGGACCCGCGCGGCATCCGACTCACCCTCACCCGCCGCTGACCGCCGAACCCCGCTGACACCCGTCGCCGACGCCACCCGCCCCACCGACATCCCGCGAGGATTCCATGTCCGACGCCGCGACCTCCGCGCCCACCGACCCGGTCGCCGAGCTGCTCGACGCCCTGTGCCGCGAGCTCGCCGAGGCCGCCGACGCCGTCGGCGAAGCCGCCCGGCACGCCTCCGAACTGGCCCTCGGCACCCGGCTCCCGACCGCCGCCCTGGGGCGCCGCCGCGCCCGCTCACGGCACGGCTGGCGCACCCTCCTGCGCACCCTCACCGACCCCGCGGGCCTGGGCTGGGCACCGCGCGGCAGGGGCGTGGCGCGGGCCGGCTGGTTCGCCGGGATCCTCACCGGCCGCGAGAGCCTCGCCGTCAGCCTCGCCGTCTGCGGACTCAAGGCCCGCATCCGGGCGGCGAGCGCGGACCGGTCGGACCTGCTGGACGACCCCGACTGCGCGGCGATCCTCCGGGCCGTGGACGAGGACCGGCAGGCGGCGGCCGTCCGGGTGTTCCGCCGGCTCATGCGGGAGCGGGGCGCCGAGCGGGCGTTCGCGTTGCTGTCCCCGTCCTTCGCCGACCTGTTCGCCTGGAACGCGCTGACCGACGCGAACCCGTTCAACGACCACGCCGGCTGGCAGGTGGCCACCGGCCGGGCCGTGCCCCCGCAGCCGCTGCTCGGACTGGGCGCCGCCGTCCGGGCGTTCTTCGGCCGGGACCGGGACCGCGACCGGGACCAGAGTCGGGACCGCGACCGGGACCAGTGCCGGGACCGCAACCCGGACCAGGGTCGGGACCAAGGGCGACGCCCGGCCCCGACCGCCCCGCACAAAGGCTGCGTCCACACCATCGGCCTCTTCGGCACCGGCGGCATCCTCCTCGTCCAGCCCTGGCGCAGCCGGTGAGCCCCGCCACCCGGCTCCGGCGGCCCGGACCGCCGGACCCGGCCGACGGCCTGCGCGGCCACTCGGCCACCCTGCGCGCCCATGCGATCCGGCTGCACGCGGCAGCCGAAGCGCTGGACTGGCAGGGCCCGCAGGCCGACGCGTTCCGCGCCGAGGTCGCCGCCCTGGCCGACCGCTGCGCCACCGCCGCGAACGGCCTGGCGGCGGCGGCCGCGCAGCTAGAGGACGAGTGACAGCAGCAGGACGAAGCCCAGGCCGACGACCGAGATGATGGTCTCCATCACGGACCAGGTCTTGATCGTCTGCCCGACCGTCATCCCGAAGTACTCCTTGACCAGCCAGAACCCGGCGTCGTTGACGTGGCTGAAGAACAGCGAGCCCGACCCGATCGCCAGCACCAGCAGTGCCGTCTCCGTCGTCGACATGCCTGCGGCGAGCGGAGCCACCAGCCCGGCCGCCGAGATCGTGGCGACCGTCGCCGAGCCCGTGGCGAGCCGAATGGCCACGGCGATCAGCCACGCCAGCAGCAGGGCCGGGATCGACCAGCCCTTCGACAGGTCCAGGATCATCCGGCCGACGCCCGCGTCGATGAGGGTCTGCTTGAAGCCGCCGCCCGCGCCGACGATGAGCAGGATGCCCGCGATCGGGGCCAGCGACTTCTCCACCGTCGTCGAGAGCCGTTCCTTCGTGAACCCGGCCGCCCGGCCGAGGGTGAACATGCCCACCAGCACCGCCGCGAGCAGCGCGATCAGCGGGGAGCCCGCGACGTCCGTGACCCGCTGCAGGCCGTTCTCCGGATCGTCGACAACGATGTCCACAAGTGCCTTGACCAGCATCAGCGCCACCGGCAGCAGCACCGTGAAGACCGTCGCCCCGAACCGGGGTCGGTGTTCCAGCTCCGCAGAGGGCCGCTGCGGGACCATCTGCTCGGGCGCCGCGATGTCCACCCAGCGGGCCGCGTACCGCGAGAACAGCGGCCCGGCGATGACCACGGTCGGGATCGCCACCACCACGCCGAGCGCAAGCGTCACGCCGAGGTTCGCGTGCAGCGCGTCGATGGCCACGAGCGGGCCGGGATGCGGTGGGATCAGCCCGTGCATGACGGACAGGCCGGCCAGCGCCGGGATGCCGATCCGCATCAGCGAGTAGTGGCCGCGCTTGGCCACCAGCAGCACCACCGGGATCAGCAGCACGATGCCGACCTCGAAGAAGAGCGGCAGCCCGATCACCGAGGCGATCAGCACCATGGCCCAGGGCATCGCCCGGCCCTCGGCCCTGGCGAGGATGGTGTCGACGATCTCGTCCGCGCCGCCCGAGTCCGCGAGGAGCCGGCCGAGGATCGCGCCGAGCGCGATCAGCACGCCCACCCCCGCGATCGTGGCGCCGAGCCCGGCCGTGAAACTCACGACGGTCTTGTCCAACGGGGCGCCCGCGAACACCCCGAGGGCGAGCGAGCCGACCGTCAGCGCCAGGAAGGCGTGCAGCTTGAGGCGGGTGATGAGCAGGACGATGACGGCGATGCCCGCGAGGACGGCCACGCCCAGCTGGGTGTTCCCGGCCGAGGTGATCGGGGCGGGCGCGGCCGCTGCCAGTATCTCGACGCTGAGACCTGTCACGTGGGGGTTCCTCGGCTTTCTCGGGAGGGAGCGGCGTCCGGGCGGCCGCCGGGCAGCGCGGACAGCGAAGCCAGGGCCCGGTCGGTGATCTCCTCGGGTGGTCCGGACACGTCGACGACGACGCCGAGTTCGTCCTGTTGGAGCGGCTCCAGCGTGGCGAACTGCGAGTCCAGCAGCGCGGCAGGCATGAAGTGGCCCGTACGGGCAGCCATACGCCGCTCGATCAGCGGGCGTTCGCCGGTCAGGTGCACGAACACCGCGTCGGGCGCGGCGCCGCGCAGCCGGTCGCGGTAGGCGCGCTTGAGCGCCGACGAGGCCACCACCGCGCCCTCCCCGGCCGGCCGGGCCCTGATCCACGCGCCGATGGCGTCCAGCCAGGGCCGCCGGTCGTCATCGTCCAGCGGAATGCCGGCGGACATCTTGGCGACGTTGGCCGCGGGGTGGAAGGCATCGCCCTCCACGTACGGGACGCCGAGCGCGTCCGCGAGCAGCCTGCCCACGGTCGTCTTGCCCGTGCCGGCCACGCCCATCACCACCAGCACGCGCCGGGTGCCCCTCACTTCGTACCTCGCCGTCCTCGTCGACTCCGGTGTGTGTGCCTCACTGAAGCCCATTAAGTAGTACTTATTCAAGGGTTCAGCGGCAAACATCACATCTTTCGCCCATCGAGGGGTCGCCGTACGCTTGCGCCATGACCACCGAAGGCCAGGGACTCCACTCCCACGTGCTGGACACCCTGGGCCTCGCGATCACCGCGGGTGAGCACCCGCCGGGCAGCGTCCTGCGCACCGATGAGATCGCGGATCGCTTCGACGCCTCGCGCACCGTGGTACGCGAGGTCGTCCGCGTCCTGGAGTCCATGCAACTGGTCGAGTCCCGCCGCCGGGTCGGCGTCACCGTGCGCCCCGCAGAGGAGTGGAACGTCTACGACCCGCGCGTCATCCGATGGCGCCTCGCGGGCGCGGACCGCCCCCGCCAGCTGCGCTCCCTGACCGTGCTGCGCTCCGCGATCGAGCCGGTCGCGGCCGGCCTGGCCGCCGTCCGGGCCACCCCGGGCCAGTGCGCCGCGCTCACCGGGGCCGCCCTCGGCATGGTCAGCACCTCGCGCGGCCACCAACTCGATGCGTACCTGCGCCACGACATCGACTTCCACCGGATCGTGCTGAACGCCTCCGGCAACGAGATGTTCGCCCGGCTCGGCGACGTCGTCGCCGAGGTCCTGACCGGCCGTACGCAGCACGCCGTGATGTTCCCCGACCCCGACCCGGCCGCCGTCACCCTCCACGTCCAGGTCGCCGAGGCCGTGCGGGAGGGCGACGCGGCCCGCGCCGAATCCCTGACCCGGCGGATCGCGGTGGGCGCCCTGGAGGAGCTCGACGTCCTCGACCCGGCGCCCACCTCCCCGTGACCGGCCTCCGGAACCCGTCTAATGCGGGTCCGGGCGACGCGCGTGCGGGCGACACGCGCTCAGGCGGAACGCGTTCAGCCACCGCGCGTACGGGCAGAACGCCGCCTTCGGCCACGGCGCGTTCACGACACGTTCCCCACCGGCGCGTTCTCGAAGGCGGCGAAGTAGGCGGCGGCCATGTCCTCTTCGGCGTGGCCTGCGGCCGCGGCGCGGTGCAGACGGGCCGCCGTGGCCCGGGCCAGGTCGACCGCGACACCCGCCCCGTCCGCCGCCTCCGCGATCAGACCGGTGTCCTTCTCGGCGCCGTGCACCGTGAAGCTGGGCGCGAAGTCCCGTTCCAGGACGGCCTTCATCTTCGCCTGCAGGTACGGGTTGTCCATCGGGCCGCCGGTCACCGCCTGGGCGAACAGGCCCGGGTCCACCCCCAGCCCCTCCGCCAGCGCGAGGGCTTCGCCGACCGCGGCCGTCAGCGTGATCGCGTACCCGACCGTGGTCAGCTTGAGCCGGGTCGCGGCCCCCGCCTCGGTCCCGGCCCACAGCGTCTTGGCGCTCACCGCGTCGAACACCGGGTCCAGCCGCGGATCCGCCGGCCCGGAGGCCAGTACGACCAGCGTCCCCGCCTCGGCGGGCTGCCGGGTGCCCTGCACCGGGGCGTCCACGAACGCCAGGCCGTGCTCGCGGGCGAAGCCCGCCAGTTCGTCGAGCGCGACCACGCCGACCGTGCTCATCTGCGCCCACACCTGCCCCGCGCGCAGCCCCGGCACGGCGGCGGCCATCGCCTGCGCCACGGCCGCGCCGTCCGTCAGCATGGTCAGCACCACATCGGCCCCGGCGACCGCCTCGGCCGGGGTGTCCACGACCACCGCACCTTCCGCGGCCAGCGGTTCGGCCTTGTCACGGGTCCGGTTCCACACCCGCAGCCCGAGCCCGGCCCGCAGCAGGTTCCGTGCCATCCCCGAGCCCATGATCCCGGTGCCCAGCAGCGCGACAGTGTTCACGGCGTCACTTCCCTTCCGGATACGTCCAGTCCGTCCAGTCTCGCGCCGCAGGGCGCCCGGCGGGTCATCCCACGCCAGGTCACCCGGGCGCGGCCCGTCGTGACTCCGGCCGTGTCGTCCGGATCGGGCCGGGTCAGCCCTCGGCCGCCGCCGTGCGGGGGGTCGTCTGCTGGACCGCCCAGCCGTTGCCGTCCGGGTCGGAGAAGTAGACGAACGAGCCCCACGGCATGTCCTGGATCTCCGTCACCTCGACGCCCCGGCCGCGCAGGTCCTCGTACGCCTCCTCGATGTCGGTGACGACGACCTGCATGTTGTCCAGCGACCCCGGGGCCATCCGGGTGAGTCCCCTGCCCAGGGCGATCGAACAGGCCGACCCGGGCGGGGTCAGCTGCACGAAGCGGACGTCCTCGCTCACGGTGACGTCGTGGTCGGTGTGGAAGCCGACCCGCTCGTAGAAGGCCTTGGCCCGGTCGACGTCGGTGACGGGGACGGCGACCAGCTCCAGCTTGATGTCCATCGGTGCTCCACGTGCTCCACGACCGGTTCTCGGCGGCGGCCCGCCGCGCGGGCCTCCGGGCATCATGCCCCCGCGGCCGGTACGGCGCCGCCCGGCGCGGTGGTGTCCGCCGCGGCGAACTGGGTCCGGTACAGCTCCTCGTACCGTCCGCCCGCGGCCAGCAGCTCGGCGTGCGTACCGCGCTCCGCGATCCGGCCGTCCTCGACCACCAGGATCAGGTCGGCCGCCTGTACGGTCGACAGCCGGTGCGCGATCACCACCGCGGTCCGGCCCGCCAGGGCCTCGCCCAGGGCCTCCTGCACCGCCGCCTCCGAGGTGGAGTCCAGGTGCGCCGTCGCCTCGTCGAGGATCACCACCCGCTGCCGGGCCAGCAGCAGCCGAGCGATGGTGAGCCGCTGCCGCTCGCCGCCCGAGAGGCGGTAGCCGCGCTCACCGACCACCGTGTCCAGGCCGTCCGGCAGCGAGGCGACCAGCCCGTCCAGCCGCGAGCGGCGCAGGGCCTCCCAGATCTCCTCCTCGCCCGCCTCCGGCCGGGCCAGCAGAAGGTTGGACCGCACCGACTCGTGGAAGAGGTGCCCGTCCTGGGTGACCATGCCGAGCGTCTCCCGGATCGAGTCGGCCGTGAGGTCCCGTACGTCGACCCCGCCCAGGCGGACGGCGCCCGCGTCGGCGTCGTACAGCCGCGGCAGCAGCTGCGCGATGGTCGACTTGCCGGCGCCGGACGAGCCGACGAGCGCGACCATCTGTCCGGGTTCGGCGCGGAACGACACCTCGTGCAGGACCTGCGTACCGCCCCGGGCGTCGAGGACCGCGACCTCCTCCAGTGAGGCGAGCGAGACCTTGTCGGGGGAGGGGTAGCCGAAGGAGACCCGGTCGAACTCCACGGCCACCGGCCCCTCCGGCACCCGGCCGGCGTCCGGCTTCTGGCTGATCAGCGGCTTCAGGTCGAGGATCTCGAAGACCCGCTCGAAGCTCACCAGGGCGCTCATCACCTCGACGCGGGCGCCGGCGAGCGAGGTCAGCGGGGCGTACAGCCGGGTCAGCAGCAGGGCGAGGGCGACGACGTCCCCGGCGTCCAGGGTCCCGCGCAGGGCGTAGTATCCGCCGAGCCCGTAGACGAGCGCGAGCGCGAGGGCCGAGACGAGGGTGAGCGCGGTGATGAACGCGGACTGGGCCATCGCCGTACGGATCCCGATGTCCCGTACGCGAGCTGCCCGCGCGGCGAACTCGGCGGACTCGTCGGCGGGCCGCCCGAAGAGTTTGACGAGGGTGGCGCCGGGCGCGGAGAAGCGCTCCGTCATCTGCGTGCCCATCGCCGCGTTCAGGGTCGACGCCTCCCGCTGCATGGCGGCCATCCGCGCCCCCATGCGGCGGGCCGGGAGCACGAACACCGGCAGCAGGACGAGGGCCAGCAGGGTGATCTGCCAGGAGATGCCCAGCATCACGGCGAGCGTCAGCAGCAGGGTCACCGAATTGGCGACCACCCCGGAGAGGGTGTTGCTGAACGCCCGCTGGGCGCCGATCACGTCGTTGTTGAGCCGGCTGACCAGCGCGCCGGTGCGGGTGCGGGTGAAGAAGGCGACCGGCATCCGCTGCACGTGGTCGAAGACGGCCGTCCGCAGGTCCAGGATCAGCCCCTCCCCGAGGGTGGCCGACAGCTTGCGGGTGAGCAGCCCGAGCCCCGCCTCCGCCACCGCGATCACGGCGATGAGCAGGGCGAGCCGGGTGACCGTACCGCTGTCCTTCCCCTCCGTGATCGCGGTGACCACCCGGCTCGCGAGCACCGGGGTGGCGACCGCGAGCAGCGCGGTCACCACACTGAGCAGCAGGAAGAGGGTGAGCTCGCGGCGGTGCGGGCGGGCGAATGCGGCGACCCGGCGCAGGCTCGCCCGGGAGAGCGGGCGCCGGTCCTGCTGGGCGTTCATCGCGCTGTGCAGCGATGTCCAGGCGGTGACTTCCATGTCCATGCGGGGAACGCTAAGACCTCAACCAAACTTGAGGTCAATGGATTGGCCGGATCGGTACCGAACCCCCGCTCGTACGAGGGATGTTCAGCATCCTGCTCACTGTCGGCGGGGGGTGCCATCATCGGGGAATGACCCAGGGATCGACGCAGGGATCGACACAGGAACCAGGGTCCGATCGCTCCGGTCGGACGACCGCCGCCACCGTCTTGCACCTCTTCGAGCAACAGGCGCGGGACAACCCGCGGGACCACGCCGTCATCGCCGGCGCGGGCAGCCTCACCTACGGGCAACTGGACGTCCGCGCCAACCAGCTGGCGCACCACCTCATCGACGACGGACTGCCGCCCGGCGCCGTCGTGGCCGTCGCGACCGCCCGCCGGACCGAGATCGTCATCGCCCTCCTGGCCGTCCTCAAGGCCGGCGGCGCCTACGCCGTCATCGACGTCGAGGTCCCGCTCACCGGGCAGCGGCAGCTCGCCTCCCTCACCCCGTACGTCCTGCTCACCGATGCCGCCCACCACGCCAGGCTGGACGGCAGCGGGCTGCGGGTGATCCGCCTCGGCGCGGAGGCGGCCGGGATATCGGGCCGGCCCACCGGAGCGCCGGAGCGGCCCGAGCCCGGTGCGACCGCCGCCGTCCTGTTCACCGGAGCGGCGTCCCCGCGCGCCGTGCCCGTCGGCCACGACCGGCTGCTCGCCGCCCACAAGGGCTGGGTCGAGGTCATCCGGTCCGTCCCCGGGGACCGCCACCTGATCACCCACGGCCCGGACCTCACCCCGTTCGCGGCCGGCTGGACCAGGGCCCTGTGCTCGGGCGGCGCCCTCGTCCTGCCCGAGCGCGGGCCCTGGACACCCGAGGGAATCCGCCGGGCCGTCGAGACCGAACACGTCGGCGTGCTCCACACCGACCCGGTGGGTGCGGCCCGGCTGCTCATGCGCGCCGCCGCTGCCCCCGCCGGACCCGGCGCGGCATCCGCGGGCGGAGGGGGTGCGCGCGGCCGCCGTGAATCCGACCCGGCCCTGCGGTCGTTGCGCCTGGTCAGCGTCACCGGTGACCGGCTCTTCCTCGACGAGCAGGACGCCTTGCAGTCCAGGCTGCGGACCGGAGCCCGGCTGCTCAACGTCTACGGGCTCACCGAGGCGGCCGGCGCCGGCACCTGGTTCGAACTTCCCCAGCTGCCCGGCCCGTTGGACGACCCCGAGCAGCTCTCCCTGATCGGATCCCCCTTCCCCGGCTGCCGCGCGGACGCCCGCGACGGGCAGCTCCGCCTCACCCCGCCCGACGGCGGCGACGCGATCCCCACCGGCGACCTCGTGGAGCTGCGCCCCGACGGGCTGCTGGAGTTCCGCGGCCGGATCCGGGACCGGATCACCACGGCCGACGGCGCGTTCGACCCGCACGCCGTCGAAGCCGTCATCCGGAGCCACCCGGACGTCGGCGCCGTGCTGGTGGCCGAGGTCCCGGAGGGTGCCAACGGTGCGCGCCGACTGGTCGCCCACGTGGCACCGCCCGCCGACGCGCCGTCCTGGCCCCCGGCCGTCGACCTGCCGGACGGCGGACAGCTCCGCGAACACCTCGCGGGGAAGCTGCCCCGGGCGCGGATGCCGCAGAGCGTGATCCGGCTGCGCACCCTGCCCCGCACCCGCGCGGGCCAGGAGAACCGGGAGGCCCTGCCCCAGCCCGTGCTCACGGCGAAGCCCGGCCGGGGCGGCGCCGCGCAGGGCTCCGGGAAGTACACGGCCGCCGGCGGCGGTGCGCCCACCCCGTTCGGGCTCGTCGGCTGCGGCATACCGTTCCTGATCGGCACCGGCCTGCTCTTCTTCGTCCTCTCGAAGATCTTCTGGCCGGGCTCGACCGACCTGAGCGGCGTGCCCGCCCCCTGGGCGTTCCTCTTCTTCGTGCTCTACCTGTTCGAGGGAGCCGCGTTCGCCGCCGGGCTGGTGTTCCTCTTCGGGGGCCGCGCCCTGATGCTGCGCCACGGCCCCGGCCGGAGCCCCGGCTTCACCACGGCCGCGCACCTGGCGGTGGCCTACCTGCTCGTCGCCTGGTGGCCGCAGGACAACTTCTACCGGCTCGCGGCCAAGCACGACTGGCCGGTCCAGGCCGCCCTCGTCTACGTCTTCAACATCCCGCTGATGATCGCGGCCGTCGTCATCGCCTTCTACGTCACCCGGAAACCGCCTTCGCCCTTCGACTTCGAGGAGGCCGACGCCCCCGGGGGCTCCTCTCACCGCTGATGTCAGGCGAACGCCGCCCCCACGGCGAGCGCCCCCGCCCGTACCAGCGCCTCGGCCGCGTCCAGCACCTCCCTGCTGTGCGCGGCCACCAGTACGCCCAGCCAGGGCGCCGGGTCGAAGGCGCCCGTCGGGATCGCGGGCAGGAACACCGCCCCGAGCTCCGCGCAGCCCCGCTCCAGCGTCTCGCACAGCTCGTCGAGCGCGGCCCCGGGCAGCCTGGCCCCCAGCTCCACCCGGTCCGCGATCCGTACGAAGTGCCCGGCGCCGCGCAGCGCGTCGAGCCGGGCCGCCACCATGAAGGCGATCGACGGCCCGGTGAGCCGCAGGTTCGTCTCGGTCGGCGCCAACCGCCCCGCCCCGTCGGCGACGAAGTCCACGTCGAACCAGCCCCGGTAGCCGGCGGCGGACAGCTCCCGGCCCACCGCCTCACCGAACGCGAGCAGCGGCTCCTCCGCCCACGCGGGCACCACCCCGGGGCCCACTGTCGCCCCGCGGTAACCGGAGCCCGCCACGTCCATCACCGCGCCGCCCACCTCGTGCACCCGGCCGGCCTCGTCCACGAACCCGTCGTACGTCAGATCCCGCGGCTCGTCCGGGCCGGCCGGGCCGGACACGTACTCCTCCACCAGCAGCGGCCCGCGCGGGAGGCCGCGCAGCACCGCGCGGGCGCCGCCCGCGGCCCGGACCCCGTGGGGCGTCACCACGGTGGTGCCCGAACCGCCCACTCCGTGCTCCGATTTCAGCACCGTGCTCTCGCCCGCCCCGGCCCGGGCGGCCAACAGCTTCGCCGCCGCCCGCCGGTTGGGAGCCGGCCACTGCCCGGGGAGCAGGATCCGGGGGTGGCCGCCGCCCTCCAGGATCCGCCCGAACAGGCCGTGCGCCGCCGACTTGGACTCGTACCGCAGCTCGCGCGGCCGCCACGGCAGCCCGGTCAGCCGCGCGAAGGCCGCCGTCCGCCCCCACGGTACGAGGGGGAGTCCGGACGAGGTCAGCCGCGCGGCCAGGGCCGGCCGGACCCGTACGGCGTCCGAAAGTCCGGCATCCGGCGCCGGCCCGGGGCCGCCGTCCGCCAGGCCGTCGTAGACCTCCACACCCTCCCACTCCAGGACGCGTCCGACCCGCTCGATCCAGCCCGGCGGCACCGATCCGGGCAGTACCAGCGCCCCCGGCCACGGGCTGTAGAACGCCGCGAGGCAGGCGTAGTGGTGCGCGGCCCGCTGCTCGCGGTCCAGCGACGCATCGGCGAACTGGGCGTTGTACTCGGCGACATTGCCCACGTGCACGGCCGGTCCGCCGTCCGTCCAGGCCCGCGCCCAGTCGGCCAGCGGCGCGGGCGCCGCCTCGAACCGCACCAGACCGGCGGGCGGTTCGTCCCCGTCACCGGCCGCGCGGGGTCCGGGCGAGCCCAGCGCGCCCATCGCCCGGTAGAAGCCCGCCGCATGCGGGTCGGCGTCGATCAGCAGCCTGCGGAACCCCAGTTCGGCGCCCCGGCGCAGGGCGTCCCGGTACAGCCGCCGCCCCACGCCCCGCCCGATGGCCTCGGGCTCCACGAACAGGAGTCCCAGCCGCGCCACCGGCGGCGCGCCCTCCAGGGAGGCGAGCCCCAGCACCCGGCCGGCGGAGGCGTCCTCGGCCACCACGATCCGGCGGCCCGCCACCTCCTCGGCCGGGATCCGCAGTTCCGGCGCGCACGAGGCCAGGAACGAGGCGTCGTACCCCCAGTGCGCCTTGGAGCGGAGCACCAGCGCGGTGAGCTGCTCCGCCTCACCGGGCCGCGCCGCTCTGAGCTTTACCATTCCCTGACCTCCCCATGGCCTGCCGCGAGACCGTGCGATAGATTCGGCCACCCTGAGCCCCCTGACGGGAGGTGTCCCGTCACGTACGGCAGGTTCCTTCCCACCCCCGCGGAGAACGGCTTCCCCATGAGCGACATCATCGACGGTCTCGGCCGCACCAGCGCCTACGGCGCCCTCGGCCTGGTCCTGCTGATCCTCGGCATCGTCCTCGTGGACGTGCTGACGCCCGGGAAGCTCCCGAAGCAGATCTGGGAGGAGCGCAACCGGAACGCGGCCGTCATGCTGAGCTCCGCCCTCCTGGGCGTCGGCGGGATCGTCTTCACCTCGATCTGGACCACGTACGACGACTTCGGCAAGGGGCTGCTGTCCACCGCCGCGTTCGGGCTGCTCGGCCTGGTCCTGATGGGCCTCGCCTTCCTGGTGCTGGACTGGGTGACCCCCGGCAAGCTCGGCGCGATCGTCGTCGACCCGGAGCCGCACCCGGCGGTCTGGGTCACGGCCTCCTGCAACCTGGCGGTGGCCGCGATCGTCGCCGCGTCGATCGCCTGATCCGCCTGATCCGCCTGATCCGCCTGATCCGCCTGATCCGTCCGACCGTCGCGCGGACGTGGCGAGAGCGCCGTTCCCTCCGGGGAGCGGCGCTCTCGCCACGTCGGCGTACACCGGTGTGACGACCGGTGCTACGCAAGCCCCAGCGCGAACACCGCGAACCCTGCCGCCAGCACCCCCGCGAGCGTGCGCCGCACCGCCGTCGCCCGGGTCCACGGCTCCTCGAAGCGGCGGGCGTACCGGGCGATGCCCACCAGCAGCACCGCGAACACCGGCATCCACGCCAGCCGTGCCGCGATCCAGAGCGGACTGTCCGGCGCCGTCGTCAGACCCGTCAGCCCGCCCGCGAACGACGCGGGCACGGCCGCCGCCAGCATGGCCGTCTGGTGCCAGCACAGGATCGTCATCGCGCACAGGTTGATCACGACCACCGGAGCCCACAGCGCCGGCCTGGCGAGCAGCTTCGCCAGCCGGTCGCGCAGCAGCATCGCCGCCCCCGACTGCGCCGCGGCCAGGGCCAGTACCAGCAGCGACGGCGGGTGCGAGTTGGTCCGCGCCCCGCCCGGTACGCCCACCATCGACGCCGGGTAGTGGAACACCGCCAGCAGCGCGGCGAACAGCACGATCCCGCCCGCCAGCAGCAGCCGGGCCCCGCGCCGCCCGATCCGCCCCTCGCCCCAGGAAACGCCCAGCTGGTACGCGAACAGCCAGCCCGGCAGGATGTTCACCACCGCCAGCCAGGACGGCACGGAGTCGGAGAGCGGCCCGTACCGCAGGAAGTCCACCACCGCGACCGAGACGAGCAGCGGGGCCGCCGCCCAGCCGCCGAGCCGGTGCGCCGCCCGTACGCAGTACGGGGTCAGCGCGGTGACCACCACGTACACCCCGACGAACCACAGGGGCTGGATGACCAGCGTGGCCCCCGTCCGCAGCGTGGCCTCCGGCACCCCGGCCGCGTAGAGCACCGGCGCGGCCAGCGCCCACACGGCCGTGACCCCGAGCACCGGCCGCCCCAGCCGCGCGATCCGGCCCTTCAGCCAGGCCCCGGCGGATGCGGTGCGGCGGTGGTAGGAGAGCACCGAGGCGTAGCCGCCGACGAGGAAGAAGACGCCGAGCATCTGGAGCACCCAACTGGCGGGGGCCAGAGCGCCGAACGCGGAGAGCGGGCTGGCGTTGTGCAGCCCGCCCTCCGCGTCGCGGGTGAACCCGCCGAGCAGCCAGTGCCCCGTCGGCACGGCCAGCAGGGCGAGGGCGCGCAGCCCGTCGACGGCGCGGTCGCGGTGGGCGGGGGTCTGCCGGTCGATCCGGTCGGCGGCCTTCCTGAGCCGGGTCAGCGTGCTCATCGGACCTCTCCCTTCGCGATCGCGGCGAAGGCCGCCAGGGATTGGGTGCCGGGTGCCAGGTAGCCGGTGTGGCCGTGTACGTCGGCGGCCGGCACCCGGCGGGCGCCGAAGTCGGCCGAGGTCGGGTCGGCGCCGTGGCCGATCCCGGCGAACCGCACGTTCGGTACGTCGCCGATCCAGTCGGAGGGCCCCCGGGCCGCCCAGACACGGGCGCGGGTGTGCAGGTCGGCGACGGTGTCGGCGCGCATGCCGGGGGAGCCGAACACGACGATGTCGCCGGCGTCCGTACGCCCGGCCGCAAGGCCTGCGACCACTGAGCCGTAGCTGTGGCAGAACAGCACCGGGTCGGGCGCGCCGACGGCGTCCAGCCCCGCCGTGAACCGGGCCAGCCGGTCCGCGCCCGCCTCGGCGAGCCGCCCGGAGGCGGCGTCCAGACCGACGCCGACGGGGGTGGTGTAGCCGGTCCAGGCCACCACCGCGGTGTCCTCGCCGGCCGCGGCGCGCAGCGACCGTGCCATCCCGGCCGGCCCGGTGTTCGGCGCGCGCTTCGCGTCGTACGTGGTCGCGTCGCTGTCCGAGCCCGGCACGATCACCGAGACGTGCGCGGCCCGCCCCAGGTCCCCGAAGACCTCGACGACTTGGCCGCGCCCGCGCGGATCGAAGGCGAGGACCTGCCGGCCCGGCGCGGCGAGCGAGGCGTAGCGCGCCTCGCCGCTCGCGAGGACGGCCAGCCGGTTGGCCTCGTACCTGAGGCCGACGGGGGCGCCGTCGAGGTTGCCCACCACCAGCGGGTGGCGCCGTACGAGCTCCCGGCGCCCGGCGTCGTCGAGCCCGGCGAAGAACCGGGCCACGTCGTGCGGCGAGGCGCTCGCCGGGTCGGGCAGCGACCGGCCGGACGCGGTCTTCTCGGCCCGCCAGGCGGCGGTGCCGGGCGGCGGTCCGGTGACCGCCTGCAGGTTGTCGCCGGAGGCCCAGCCCGCGACCCCCCCGACCACGGCCACGGCCAGTGCGGCCGTGGCCAGTGTCCTTGCGAAGCGGCGCATGCCCCTTCTCCTCTCCTCGTGACGAGGAGGAAGGTAGGAAGAAGGTGTCGCGCCGCGCGTCGCACCGAGGAGCCAAGCCGGATGTCATACCCCGGTAGGGGGTGGAGGAGAAGTCAGTCCGAGTCGCCGGGCCGTACCAGGCCCGCCTCGTACGCGAAGATCACCGCTTGGGCGCGGTCCCGGAGGTCGAGCTTGGCCAGCACCCGCCCGATGTGCGTCTTCACGGTCTGCTCGGCCAGCACCAGGTGCCCGGCGATCTCCTGGTTCGACAGCCCGCGCGCGATCAGCTCCAGTACCTCGGTCTCCCGCGGGGTCAGCCCCTTCAGTCGCAGCGCCGGGTCCTTGCGCGGGGCCGGCCGCTGCCGGACGAAGTCCGCGATCAGCCGCCGGGTGACCGAGGGCGCGAGCAGCGCCTCGCCCGACGCGACCACCCGGACCGCCGCGATCAGATCGGCCGGCGGCGCGTCCTTCAGCAGGAACCCCGAGGCGCCCGCGCGCAGCGCCTCGTAAACGTAGTCGTCGATGTCGAAGGTGGTCAGCATCAGCACCTTCGGCCGGTGGACCACCCCCGGCGGCGGGTCCAGCAACTCCCGGGCCGCCGTCAGCCCGTCCATCTCCGGCATGCGCACGTCCATCAGCACCACGTCGGGATGCACCGTGCGCGAGACCTGCACCCCCTGCCGCCCGTCGGGGGCCTCGCCCACCACGTCGATGTCCGCCTGGGCCGACAGCAGGGCGGCGAACCCCGCCCGCACCATGGCCTGGTCGTCGACGATGATCACACGGATGGTCAACTGGCTTCCTCGGTCGGGTCGTTCGTCTGGTGGTCCGTCGGTTCCTGCAGGGGAAGGCGGGCCGCGACCCGGAAGCCGCCGTCGGGCAGCGGACCGGTGTCCAGCGTCCCGCCCGTCAACCGTACGCGCTCCCGCATGCCGACCAGACCGTGCCCGGTGCCCGAACTCCCCGGTTCCACCGTGGCGTCCCGGGCCGCCGGCCCGTTCACCACGAGCACGAGGATCTCGCCGGCGTCGTGCGTCACCGAGACCCGGGTCTCGGCGCCCGGCGCGTGCCGCACCACGTTCGCCAGGGCCTCCTGCACGATCCGGTACGCCGACAGGTCCACGGCCGGCGGCGCCGCCCGCTCCGCCCCCGCCGCGAGCGACAGCTCCACCGGCTGCCCGGCCCGTACGGTCGCCTCCACCAGCTGCTGGATCCGGCCGATCCCCGGCTGCGGGGCCAGCTCGCCCGCGCCGCCGGGAGCCCCGTCGCCCCCGTTGCCGCCGTTCGTCCGGTCGCTGCGCAGCACCGTCAGCAGCCGCCGCATCTCGGCCAGCGACTCGCGCGCGCTGGCCGCGATCGCGGCGAACTCCTCCTGCACCGGCTCCGGCATGCCCGGCAGGCGGTAGGGCGCGGAGTCCGCCTGCACGGTGATCACCGACATGTGGTGGGCCACCACGTCGTGCAGCTCCCGGGCGATCCGCGCCCGTTCCTCCAGCAGGGTCCGCCGGGCCCGCTCGGCCTCGCTGATGCTCTCCTGCTCGGCGATCCGCTGCTGCGCGTCGCCGATCCCGCGCAGTGCGCCCGTCACGGCGAGGAAGCTCCCGCTCAGCACGAAGAGCAGCGCGACCGTGGTGGTCACCCCGTCGGGCTCGAAGAAGCCGAGCACCACCCCGACGGCGCCCGTCACCAGCCACACCCCGACCAGCGTCCGGATCGACTCGCGCAGCCCCAGGCAGATCATCAGCACCAGGTAGCCGACGATGCACATCGGGGTCCACGGCCAGGCGTGCCCGGCCACCTTGTCGGCGTGCGTCAGCACCACCGCCCCGACCGTGTCCGCGACCAGGACCAGGGCCCACGCGGGCAGCGGCCGCGTCACCGCGAGCAGCAGCGGTACGGTCTGGGCCACGCCCAGCGCCCCCGCCCAGCCGCCGCCCGCCTCGTAGTCGTTGGTCAGCACGGCGATGGTCGACGGCAGCAGCACCATCACGAACAGGCCGACGACGGCGTACGGCAGTTTGCGCTGCCAGGCCTTCGGCGCCTGCGCGAACAGCGGCTCCGTCGCCCGGGCGGGCGTGCGCAGCACGACCGTGAACCGCATCGGGGGCCGGGCCCCCTTCGCGGGGGCCGGCGTGCCGGGGCGGGCTTCGTCGCGATCGCTCATGATCGGACCAGCCTATGCTCCGCAGGCGCTCCAGGAGGGCAGGAGTACGCTGCTCACGGTCGATCACGGGGGAGCCGGTACGCATGGGCACGGCAGCTGCGCTGGAGAAGCTCGTACCGGTGCTGCTGGCGTTCGGCGCAGGTGTACTGCTCGCCCGCCGCAAGACCGTCCCGGCCGAGGCCTCCAAGGCCTTCGCCGACTACGCCTTCCTCTTCGCCGTCCCCTGCTACCTCTTCGGCAACATCTACGCCAGCGACCTCGGCGCCCTCTTCAACTGGCACGCGATCGGCGCCTACGCCGCGGCCGCCGCCCTCGCCGTGCTCCTCATAGCCTTCGCCTCGAGCGCCCGCGGCCTACGCGATCCCCGCGACGTGGCGCTGCGCGTGATGGCCGGGGTCCAGGTGAACACCGCCTACTTCGCCGTCCCGGTGTTCATCACCTTCTTCGGCACGGCCGCGCCCATCTTCCCCGTCCTGCTCTTCCAGGTCTGCGTGCTCTCCCTCGTCGTCATCTCCATCATGGAGCTGGGCCGCGCCGGCCCGGCCACGGCCGGTCCCGGGCAGCGGCTCCGACGGGCCGTCGGCGCGTCGCTCGCCACCCCGGTGGTCCTGGCCTGCAACGCGGGGATCGTGCTCAACCTCCTCTCGGTGCACCTCCCGAAGGTGGTCCTGGACGGGGCTTCCTTCGTCGGCGACAGCGCCTCGCCGATCGCCCTGTTCGCCCTCGGTCTGCACCTCGGCGGCGTGGGACTGGACGTGCGGGGCACCTCCCGCGAGGAGATGGCCCTCATCGCCTTCAAGTGCCTGGCCTTCCCGCTGCTGGCCTGGGCGGTGTGCGGGCTGCTGTTCGGCGTACGGGGGGAGTGGCTGACGTACCTCGTCCTGATCGCCGCGATGCCCACCCCGCAGAACCTGTTCGTCTTCGCCCAGCGCTACGACGTGGGCGTGGACCTCTCCGCCTCACTGGTGATCAAGAGTTCGGTGGTCTCCCTGCTGCTGCTCCCGCTCTGGCTGCAGACGGTGGCCGGCTGACGGGGCCGAAC
Source organism: Streptomyces sp. NPDC051109 (assembly GCF_044455885.1). Taxonomy (NCBI): domain Bacteria; kingdom Bacillati; phylum Actinomycetota; class Actinomycetes; order Kitasatosporales; family Streptomycetaceae; genus Streptomyces; species Streptomyces sp. NPDC051109. Next base: position 45,662 of record NZ_JBITFF010000007.1, on the reverse strand, counting down.
CGGCGGCCCGCCGTTCGTTCCCCCGGGGGGCTTCGGTCGTTGACCCGGCATGGAGCTGCTGCCGACCATCGCGGCGCCGGGCGTCGGTGAACGGGCCGACGCCGCGGCCGATGCCGCCTGCCACCTCTACGACGCCGTCGCCCCCTGGAGCTCCGCCGAGCCCGGCGGGTGGAGCCGTACCGCGGCCGAGGACGCCGCCGAGACCATCGAGACCACCGCGCACGCGCTCGCGTACGCCCATCCGCGCGCCGGGGTCCTCCTGGCCCCGGTCCACGCCGCCCTCGCCGACCTGCGCCGCCAGCTCGGGCTGCCGCCCGCCGACCAGCTGACCGCCGACGGGATCCCGGCGAGCCCGCGTACGGTGGGCAACCCCCGGCGCACGCGCTGGGTACGGGTGCTCACGCCCCCTTCGCCCCGGCAACCGCCTGCTCGTACAACTTCTTGATCTCCGGGCCGAAGTACGAGCTGTACGAGGTGTCGGGGGTGTCCCCGCCCGTCTTCCAGCCGCCGATGACCCCCACGACGTCCCCGGTCTCGGTCACCTTGTCGTAGTTCTTCAGGAAGGGGCCGCCGCTGGTCCCGCCCGGGTATCCGGTGCAGTCGATCCGCAGGAACGATCCGGGGATCCCCGGATCCTTGCTGGTGAACTTGGTCGTACGGTTCACGCACAGCCGTGGGCGCGCGGCCGATGCCGGATAGCCGATCAGCGACACCTTCGCGTGCTCGTAACCGGCGCCGGTGACCAGGCGGTTGCCGCCGACCACGTCCTCGACGGGGAAGCCGTCGGCGTCCGGCCCGACCTGTGCGAAGGCCACGTCGAGCGTGGCTCCCCTGTCGGCGCCCAGGCTCTTGTAACGGGGGTCGATCCACACCTTGGACTTTCCGTCGGAGGCCCGCAGCACCGGGAACATCCCGTACGGCTGCGGGTTGTCCGCCGTGTACAGCGGTACGAAGGCCACCTGGCGGGCGTCCGTGCCGAGCAGGCAGTGCGCCGCGCTGAGCACCAGGTCGCGGCCGGGGGAGGAGACCACGCTCGCGGTGCAGAAGTACGCGCCTCCGCCCTTCATCACGAACATCCGGCCGACGACCGGGATCCCGTCGAAGTCCTGCCCGGTGCCGGGGTCCGTGGCCGCGACCGCCGACGCGGGGGTCATCGGCGCCGCGGACGCCATCCGGTCGGCCGTCCAGAAGGTCTCCGCCTCGCGGGCGGACCACCGGCCGGGCGGCGGCAGGGCACTCCCGGCCTCGGCCACCGGCAGCGGCCCGGCGGGCAGCAGCAGGGCGGCCGTCGCCGCCGCCACGGTCAACGTACGTCGCATGTCGAGCTCCTCTAGATGGCCTGCGGGAAGCGGAACAGCCGGTCCGGGTCGTAGGCGCGCCGGACGTCTTCGAGGCGGGCGAGGTTCGGCCCGTAGTACGCCTCGCGCCAGGCGGGCAGTTTCGGATCGATGTAGTTCTGGTACGCGCGGCCGCTCGCCCACGGGCGCAGGTCCTGCCACAGCCCGTCGAGCCAGCCCTGGTGCGCGGCCACCTGCGCGGCCGTCGCGGAGGCGGGCCAGTAGGCCAGGTACTGCGTGAGGAAGGCGCTGTCGCGGTGCACGAACGCGGTGTCGGCCGCCGCCGGCCGGTTCACCGCCCCGCCGCACTCGCCGGTGAACTGGACGACTCCGAGCCCGCCGGCCGGCACCGTCCGCCCGTAGCGCCGTACGGCGGCCAGCACCGCGGCGACGCCTGCGTCGGGCAGCCCGGCACCGTTCCAGAAGTCGGAGCGCCCGCCGTAGGAGTCCCGGCCGATCAGCCCCTCGGGGGCGCGGCCGGGCAGGGTGCCGGGCAGACGGCACTGCGCGGCGCTTGGCTCCGGACACCCCGACATGGCCCGCAGGGTCTCCTCGTAGGTGCGTACGACGGTCCAGCTGTCCCGGAGCGGCCGGCCGACCAGGTCGGACAGGCGGGTCAGCTGCCGGTCCAGCTCGGCGCGCCCGTCGAAGCACAGGACGCGCACGGCGGGGGCCGGGGCCGGGCCGCCTTCGACCAGGAACTCGACCTGGCTCCAGAAGGGGTCGGGGAGGGCGGCCAGCCAGCGCTGCCAGCCGCGCAGCAGGGCGCCGGAATCGGCTTCGGGCCAGTGGAGTTCGGCGTACGCGCAGTCGGTGGCCGGATGGGTGCGGAAGCGGAACTCCGTGGCCACGCCGAAGTTGCCGCCCCCGCCGCCGCGCAGGGCCCAGAACAGCCCCGGGTCACGGGTGGCGTCGACTTCGCGCACGACGGCGTCGGGGGTGACGACGGTGGCGCCGGTGAGGGCGTCGGAGGTGGTGCCGTGGGCGCGTGAGGCGAGGCCGAGCCCGCCGCCCAGGGTGAGTCCGGCGATCCCGACGGTGGGGCACAGGCCGGTCGGGACGGCGAGGCGCTGTGCGGCGAGGGTCCGGTTGACGTCGCCGAGCCGGGCTCCGGCGCCGATCCGGACGCCGGCCGCCCCTTCGACGAAGACCCCGCCATGGCGCCGACGTCGACGACGAGCCCGCCGGCGCAGGTGGACCAGCCGGCGTAGCTGTGGCCGCCGCCGCGCGGTACGACGGGGACGGCGCAGCGGCGCGCGAAGTCCAGGCAGACGGCCACGTCGGCGGCGTGTGCGGGGTAGGCCACCGCGCCCGGCGCGACGGTGTCGTAGCGGGGCTGGAACAGCTGCCGGGCCTCCGGGTAGTCGGGGTCGCCCGGCACCACCACCCGGCCGTCGATCCCGCGGGCGAGCGCCGCCCAGTCGGGTCCGCGGGCGGGCGCCGCCGCGACGGCGAAGGCGCCCAGCAGGGCTGCGGGAGCACTGCCCAGCAACTGGCGGCGGTGGAGGCTCATCCCTCCTTCCTGCCATCGCCCGGCCCGATCGCGGCGAAGGCGGGCCCAGGGGGAGGGCGCTGCCCCCCGAACGGCCCACGCCCCGGTAGGCCTGCCGCCCACCCCGCGGAAGTCCCCTCGCGTGCCGCCGCACTGCCGGGGATCGCCCCGCACGTGGGGACCGGCATGTACGGTTCACGCAGCGCCGTTGGGACCGCCGGCCGGACGAGGAAGACCGCAGCCGGTGCGGGGCCGCTGGGGGAGCCGTTGCCGAGCGGGAGGCAGGTCCGGAGGTGCTCGGCGGGGGCCCGATCAGGAGGGTGGCGGGAGGCCCAGGGGTGTCGTTCGAACCCCTGGGCTGCGACGGGGGCGTGAGGTGAGTACGGTCTGCCCATGCAGATCGACGGAGCCGGCAGGCAGCAGCGGGGGCATGTTCTTCTCATAGCGGGCGACGCCGCAGTACGGCGGCGGGCCGTTCAGGTCGCGCCCAGTGCGAATCTGGCCGCGCTCGGAGTGCTGCCCGCGTCCGTACTGCTCAACAGTCACGCCCCCAGTGACACCACGTACCTCGACGGGGCCCGGGATCCCAACACCGTGCTGATGCGGCTGCGCGCCGCCGCGGCGACCCCGGGGCCGCTGCTCGTCTACCTCTCCGGCCGGCTCACGCTCGACCGCCGCGGGCACGGCCTGCACCTCGCGCTCGCGGGAACCACGGCCTCCACCGTCCGCTACACGGCCCTGCCGTGGGACTGGCTGGGGACCGAGCTCGCGGCCCGCCTCACCGGCCCGACCACGGTGGTGCTCGACCTCGTCGCGGACAAATCCGCCTGGCCGGTGCTCCAGGAGTACGGGAGCCTGCCCGCCTCACCCTCCGCCGAGGTGTACGGGGTGGTCGTCCCGCCCGCCTTCGCCGGCGGGCCGCAGCAGGTGAGCGGCTACACCCGGAACTGGATCGACCAGCTGCGCCGCAGCCCCACCCGCCCCGCCAACCTTCAACTGCACGCCTTCGCCGTCGGGGCCGCCGCCCTGCCGCCCGGCACCCTCGTCCTGCCCGCCACGCGCGAACTCAGCGCGTCCGCAGCCCAGCAGGCGCCGCGGGAGCAGGAGCAGCAGGAGCTACAGCAGGTTCCCGACCCGCGGCCGCACATCCACGCCCTCGCCTCCGACGGCCGGCACCAGGAGGCCGCCACCCTCGCCCAGGCCTGGGAGCAGCACGTTCTCCAGACCCACGGGTACACCTCGCCCGAGGCCACGCACTGGGCCGAGATCCGGGCCGACCTCGCACGGATGGCCGGAAACTACCGCTCGGCGACCCAGCTCTGGATCAACGCCGGACACACCCGCCTGGAACACCAGCCTCCGGACGCCCCCGAGGTCCTCGCGGCCGCGGCGGGCGCCCTGTACTGCTGGACCCAGCTCAAGGACCAGGCGGCGGCCAGGGACTCCGGCCCCGAACTCGTCCGCCTGCTGCGCGCCCTGCCGAGCCTCGAACCGAGGCTCCTGCGGCTGACCCAGCAGCGACTGCAGGTACTGGAGGGCAGCCGCTAGAGGGAACCCCGAGCCGGTGTCCGCAAAGCCGTGCCGGACGCCGTGGGCCAGGCGGGACCTAGAGCCCCTTGCGGGCCAGGAGGAAGGCCTGGGGGGATTTCTCCTGGTCCACGGGGCGGCGCACCAGGCGGGCCACTTCCTCCAGGCCCGCCGCGGCGAGCAGGCCGGCGATCAGCTCCGGCGGGGTCCAGTACACGTCCAGCCCGACGGGGTGCCCGTACGCGTGCTCCAGCCGGAGCTTCTCCTCGCCCGCCTTGAACGCGATCAGCACGTGGCCGCCCGGCGCGAGCACGCGGGCGAACTCCGCGAACAGCGGCGGCAGTTCCCCCGGCGGGGTGTGCACCGTCGAGTACCAGGCCAGGACCCCGCCGAGCACCCCGTCCGCCACGTCCAGCGCCGCCATCGAGCCCACCTCGAAGCGCAGCCCCGGATAGCTCCGCCGGGCCACCGCGACCATCGCCGGGGACAGGTCGACGCCGAAGGCCCGTACGCCGAGCCCGTCCAGATGGGCCGTCACACGCCCCGGTCCGCAGCCCAGGTCCGCGACGGCGCGGGCCGCGCCGCCCTCGTCGCCGCGCACGCACTCGGCGAATGCCGCCAGCATGGCCCGCTCCAGCGGCCTGTTCGCCAGCTCCGTGCCCAGCAGCCGGGCGTAGTCGACGGCGACGGCGTCGTACGACACCCGCACGGAGTTCAGGTCCGAGGTCTCCTTCATGCCCTGTGACACTAGCCCGCCCGCCCCCGCCCGTAGGCCCCGGCCAGCGGATTGTCCAGCTCCGTCCACCGGTCGCCCGGGATTCCGGGGCTCAGCCGCATCAGCGTCAGGGCCTTGGTCGGCAGCGGTGCCGTCAGCAGGGCCTCCGTGTCCGCGGTGGCCGGGAGCCCGGCGGCCTCGGCCAGCGCCTCGCCGAAGGCCGCGGCCGAGCCCGCCGTGGCGCCCAGGGCCCCGGTCAGCAGGGAACCGAACAGCTTGCGCCGCAGCACGGTCACGTCGTCGGTGACCAGCCGGCCCGAGAGCGGCGGCACCGGCAGGCCGTGCCGGGCGAGCCGCTGCGGGCTGATCCGGATGTCGGCGAGATCGCGGTAGACCAGCCGCAGTGGTGCCCCCGTCGCGGACAGCACGACGAGCAGGTTCTGGCCGTGCGCCTCCAGCGCCACCCCGAGGTCCAGCACCCGCAGGCACACCGAGAGGGCGAGGCGGGCGAACTCGGCCCGCCAGGCGGCCGAGCGCGCGAACGGCGCCCCGCCCAGCGCCGCCACCGGTACCACCCGCTCGCCCGCCGCCGCGTCCGCGTACACCTCGGGCGGCTCGCGCAGCACCGCCGCCAGGTCGGGGCTGTGCGCGGTCGCGGCGCCCAGCGTGCGGGTGATGTGCAGCCGCCCGTCGAGCCGCTCCGACAGGACCTGCGCGAAGGCGGAGACCGCGGCGGCCGTCTCGATGGAGTACTCCGAGATGTCCCGCACGGAGGAGGTCAGCCGGGTGCTCAGCGCCGTCTTGACGTGTGCGCCGCCCGCCGAGGGGGCGAGGGTGCGCAGGGCCATCAGCGGATGCGCCGCGAAGCCGGGGCGCAGCGTCCCGGCCTGTCCCCGGCCCGTCTGTTTCAGGACGTGTTCCGCCTGCCACGGGTGCACCGGCAGCAGGAGTCGGCCACCATCGCGCAGATCGGCCGGCCAGGCGCCTGTGACCAGGCACTCCTCGGCCCGTACGGCGACCAGCCCGAGCTCGACAAGCGGCCGGTGCTCCGGCGCGTACGCCAGCTGCTCGGCCACCGAGAATCCGGGACGCGAGCGGCAGTTGGGGTGGTACGGATGGCCGTCGACCACCCGCTGCTCCCACTCCCAGGCGGCCTGCGGAGCCGCTCCCTCCGCGGCAGGCTGCCCGGCGCGGGACAGCGCGAGCGAGGCCGTGCTGTCGTCCAGCTCGGCGGCGAAGGCGTCCCCGTGCGGAACCCCCAGCGCCGCCAGGAGCCGCCCGGCCTGCCGGTAGGGGACGCCGTCGAGCAGCACCTCGTGGACGTACGGTTCGGTGGCGTACGGGTCCGGCGGCGGACCCTCCAGCCGCCTGCCCCCGGACAGCCGGAGCGTCAGGCCGCCGGGCCCGCCCTCGCGGCGCTCCACCCACGGCAGCGGTTCGAAGGCCAGCGCCCGCCAGAGCCGGGTCAGCACGGCGGCCCGGGCACCGCCGAGCGCGGCGCCGTAGGCGGAACCGAGGGCTGGTCGCACCTCGGCCAGTTCGGCGGACACGGCCTCTTCGGCCGGGGAGGCGGGGAGGTTCATGCTGGGGTGCAGGGCCCTGTTCCTCTCACGGGACGCTCACGGGTCTCTCAAGGGTGACGTGATGATCACGTCATCATCGCGGATACTGAAGATCACGGCCGGAGGTACGCCCCGCGACCCCGGCACCTGGGATGGACCGAATGGAATCCGTGGACCTCAACGCCGCAGCCGACGCGTACGCCGCCGCCCCCCTGCTGAACTGCCTGCTGAGGGAAGCGGCCGATCCCGCCGGGGAGCTCACCGCCGCGCCGGACGACGGCTGGTCGGTCCACCGGCTGCGCGGCAGCGGCCGGCTCCTGCGCGTGCGGGGCCCGCGCCGGCCGCGGAGCCCCGAGCTGCGCACGGCGGAGGGCTGGCGCCCGCTCAGCCACACCGAGCTGGTCAAACTGACCACCGACGAACTGCACCGGTACACGGGCGTCCCGAACGACGAGCTCCCGGTCGAGATCGCCGACAGCCGCGACGCCGTCGCCGCGCTGCTGGCCGCCCGCGCCGCGGCCGAGCCGCCGCAGGACCCGTACGTCCTCTCCGAGCAGTCCCTCGTCATGGGACACCCGTACCACCCCGCCCCCAAGGCGCGCGGCGGCGCGCCCGCCGCGAGCTGGCTGCCGTACGCCCCGGAGGCGTACGCCCGCCACCCGCTGGTCTTCCTGGGTCTGTGCGAGGACCAGGTGGCCGAGGAGGGCGGGCCGGCCGCCGCCGACGCGGTCGACGCGCTGGCCGGGCTGCTCGACGGGCCGCGCCCGCCGGCCGGATACCGGCTGCTGCCCGCGCACCCCTGGCAGCTGGAGCTGGTCGGCGGCTCGGCCGCCCTGCGCACGGCGTTCGCCGACGGGCGGCTGCTGCTCCTGGGCCCGGGCCGCCGTACGGTCCGGCCGACGGCGTCGATCCGCACGGTGTATGTGCCGGGGGAGGCCGACCTCTTCGTCAAGTTCAGCCTGGACGTCCGGATCACCAACGACGTGCGCCGGCTGTGGCGGCACGACCTGCTCAAACTGCGCCGTACGGACGCCGCGGTCGGGGCGGGATTCGCCGACCTGCGGCGCCGCGGGTCGAATGCGGTCTGGCTCGCCGACCGCGGCTACCGGACCGCGTCGTTCGCCTTCGAGGAACTCGCCGTGCTGGTCCGCGACGGACTCCACGCGCAGCTGGAGCCGGGGGCCGTGCCGCTCGCGTCCGCCGCGCTCGCGGAGGGGTTCGCCGGCAGTCCGCTGGCCGCGACTGCCGATCCGGCCGGCTGGTGGCGGCTGTACCTGCGCCATGTGGTGCCGCCCGTACTGGACCTGTTCGCCCGGCACGGCGTCGTGCTGGAGGCGCACCTGCAGAACACCCTCGTGGCGGTCGACGCCCAGGGCATGCCGGTACAGGCGCTGTTCCGGGACGCGGAGGGGGTGAAGCTGGTGCCGGAGACGGAGCGCGCGGAGGCCTGGCAGCGGCTGGTCTACTGCCTGGTCGTCAACCACCTCACGGAGGTGGCGGAAGCCCTGGCCGAGGCGCATCCGGGCACGGCCGCCGGGGTGTGGCCGGCGGTGCGCGAGGAGTTCCGGCGCTACGGGGCGGAGCACGGTCTGCCCGAGATCGCAGAGCTCCTCTCGGCCCCCTCCCTCCCGGCCAAAACGAATCTGCTGCTCCGCTGGACCAGCGCCGACGGCGCCGCGGCCCGCTACATCCCCCTCCCGAACCCGCTGCGAGACTGACCACCACCCGGAACAGGACCCTCAAAAGCGCAGGGCCCATGAGTCGATGTGGCCGGTGTAGCCCGCGAAGGCGTCGTACACCCGCAGTTTCCACACGCCGTTGGCGGTCTCCGACGAGGCGTCGATGGCGAACACCCCTCGCAGGTCGGCCTCGCCCCAGCCGGTGTAGCCGTCCTTGATCTGGTACACCGTGCCGTCGGGCGCGACCACATCGACCTGGAGGGTGCCGGAGTCCGGGTGCCTGATGTCGAGTTCCACGTCCAGCTGCGCGGGCGCGTGCCCGGGGACCCCGCTGACCGTGACCGGGGATTCGACCGGCTCCAGGTCCTCGACCGGGTAGTCCGAGGTGTTCGCGAAGCGCGGTCCGGGCACCCGGTTCGGCGCCGTGCCGACGTACAGCAGCCGGTCGGGCGAGCCCGGCCCGGCGTCGACCGTCGAGCCGGTCGTGGCCGCCGCGGTCAGGGCGCCCGCGACCTGGGCGGGCGTGGCCGTACGGTGGTCGGCGAGGTAGAGCGCGGCCGCGCCCGCCACGTGCGGGGAGGCCATGGACGTGCCGGACATGGTGGTGCTCCAGTCGTCCCCCCAGAAGACCGCCGAGGTGATCGAGTCGCCCGGGGCGAACAGGTCCACCAACGGGCCGTAGTTGGAGTACGAGGCGCGGGCGTCGCGGTTGTTGGTCGCCCCGACCGTGAGCGCCGCGGGCACCCGGGCGGGGGAGTGGGTGGAGGCGTCCGCGCTCTGGTTGCCCGCGGCCACCGCGTACGTGATGCCGGAGGCGATGGAGTTGCGTACGGCGGCGTCCAGCACGTCGTCGGGGTCGCCGCCCAGGCTCATGTTGGCGACGGCGGGCTTGACGGCGTTGCGGGTGACCCAGTCGATCCCGGCGACCACCTGCTCCGTGGTGCCCTCGCCCGACCAGTCGAGCACCCGGACGGCCACGAGCTTCGCCTTCTTCGCGACGCCGTACGTGGTGCCCGCGAGGGTCCCGGCGACGTGCGTGCCGTGCCCGTGCAGATCGTCGGCCTCGTAGTCGTCGTCGATGGCGTCGTACCCGTAGGAGGCGCGGCCGCCGAAGTCCTGGTGGCTGATGTTGACGCCGGTGTCGATGACGTACGCGGTCACGCCCTGCCCGGCCGAATCCGGGTAGGTGTAGCTCCCGTCGAGCGGGAGCCTGCGCCGGTCGATCCGGTCGACGCCCCAGGAGGGCGGCTCCGGCTGGGTGGCATCGAGCCGCAGCTTCCGGTTCTGCGCGACCTCGGCGACGGCGGGGTCCGCGGCGAGCCGGCGGGCCTGCCGCGCCGACAGTTCGACGGAGTAGCCGTTGAGGGCGGCGTCGTAGGTCCGGCGGATCGTGCCGCCGGAGCGTGTGACCACGGACCGGCCCCGTGCGGTACGGGCGCCCGCACGGGCCGGGTTCAAGAGGACGAGGTAGCTGCCGGCGACGGCTCCCGGCGCTCCGGCGTACCGAACGGTCCCCTCGGGCGGGCTCGCGGCCGAGGCACCGGTGTCCGCGCCGAGCGCGAGCGCCGCGGCGAGGGCCAGGACGGCCCCGCACCGCCACCACCCCAACTGCCGTAATCCATGTGACCCATGTAACCCGTGTGATCTGCGCAATCCGTGTGATCTGCGCAACTCCTGTGATCCATGCCATGTCTTGAGCATTCGGATCGAACCTCCCCCGTGAGTCGTCCGCTCAGACTGGGGGCGCCAAGGGGCCCTGCACAAGGCTGTTCACACAGGAGGAACCAGGCCCGCCGGTCGCGCGCGTGCGCGCGTGTAAGCGGACGCCCGCATTTCCGGCAATTCTTGACGTACAAGCCGAAAGAGACCACCATCTACGGCAGTCAAGGTCCCGCGCCGCAAGCCGACAAGCCCAAGGAGCGAACCCCATGCCCGCCTTTGCCCCGTCCTCCAGTTCCGAAACCGCCGCAGTCGTCCCCCGTCCGCGCCGCGACAGCCACGCCGCCCGGATCGCGGACCTGCCGCGGATCGAGGAGCCCAGGGAGGTGGCTCCCGCAGATGCGAGGGAGCTGTCACGGGTGTTCTTCCGGCGGCTTCGCGAACTGCCCGAGGGCACGCCGGAACACCAGTACGTCCGCAACGCGCTCATAGAGATGAACGCCTCACTCGTCCAGTACGCCGTCCGCCGTTTCCGCGGCCGGGGTGACGGAGGAGACATCGAGGACCTCGTCCAGGTCGGCGCCATCGGCCTGATCAAGGCCATCGACCGGTTCGACCCGGCTCTCGAGAACGAATTCGCCACCCTCGCCATGCCGTACATCACGGGCGAGATCAAACGGCACTTCCGCGACACCTCCTGGGCGGTCCGCGTCCCGCGCCGGCTCCAGGAGCTGCGCATCGACATCGCCCAGGCCAAGGAGCAGCTGACCACCACCCTCGACCGCGCGCCGACGGTCGCGGACCTCGCCGGCCACCTCCACCTCACGGAGGAGGAGGTCATAGAGGGTCTCGTCGCGGCCAACGGCCACACCACCGGCTCCCTGGACGCCCCGCAGGCGGAGCGCGGCGACGGCTCGGCCGACGGCCACACCCTCGCCGACGTCATGGGCGAGGAGGAGCCGGCCCTGGAGCGCGTCGAGGACATCCAGACCCTCGCGCCGCTGCTCGAACAGCTCTCGGACCGCGAACGCCGGATGCTGCGGATGCGCTTCGGCGAAGAGCTCACCCAGGCGCAGATCGGCGCCGCGCTCGGCATCTCGCAGATGCAGGTCTCGCGCCTGCTGACCCGTGTCCTCGCCCACCTGCGCGCCTCCATGCTGGAGGACCCGGCCCCGGACACCCCCTGAGCGGCCCCGGACACTCCCTGAGCGGGACCCGGACACTCCCCAGGCCCGACCCGGACCATCCGGCGTGAGGTGGATCACCTCCGCGTTTACCCCGCAGAGGCCTGGGCACCCGCGGATCCGGAGCGGACCCTTCCGCCGGCTGTCACGCGGCCGGCTCGGGTGCGGGCGGATCCCGTACCGCTCCACGGCCTGCGCCCGGCCCCCGTGGCCGGGCGCAGGCCGTTCCCGGTACGACCCGCGAGGTGTATGTGTCCACGCTCCAGGCCGAGCACGTCTACAAGGTGTTCGGAAGACGACCCGGCGACGCCGCAGCCGCGGTCCGCGCGCTCCGAGCCGGCGCCGGCCGCGACGAGCTGCGCGCCGACGGTACGACGGCCGCTGTGATCGACGCCTCATTCCGCGTCGAGCCCGGCGAGATCTTCGTCGTCATGGGTCTGTCGGGGTCCGGCAAGTCCACGCTGCTGCGCATGCTGAACGGACTGCTCGAACCCACCGAGGGGCGCATCCTCTTCGACGGGCAGGACCTCACCTCCCTGTCCAGGCGTGAGCTGCGCCACGTCCGCTCCACCAAGATCAGCATGGTCTTCCAGCACTTCGCGCTCTTCCCGCACCGCAGCGTGCTGGAGAACGCCGCCTACGGGCTGGAGGTGCAGGGCGTCGCCCGCGACGAGCGCCTGCACCGCGCCGCCGAGGCGCTGGAGCTGTGCGGTCTCGCCGGCTGGGAGGCCTCCTGGCCCGACGAGCTGTCCGGCGGCATGCAGCAGCGCGTCGGCCTGGCCCGCGCCCTGGCCACGGACGCCGACCTGCTGCTGATGGACGAGTCCTTCAGCGCGCTGGACCCGCTGATCCGCCGTGACATGCAGGACCAGCTGCTGGAGCTCCAGCAGCGGCTGAAGAAGACCATCGTGTTCATCACGCACGACCTCAACGAGGCCATGCGCCTCGGCGACGGCATCGCCGTCATGCGCGACGGCCGCATCGTCCAGCAGGGCACCGCGGAGGACATCCTGACCCGCCCCGCCGACGACTACGTCGCCTCCTTCATCCAGGACGTCGACCGTTCGCGCGTGCTCACGGCCGACGCCGTGATGACCGAGCCCGTCGCCGGCGGCTGCGCCTGCGGCTGCCCCAGCGTCACCGCCGACACCCCGATCGCCGACCTGTGCGCCGTCAGCGCCCGCGTCCCGCACGCCGTCGCCGTCACCGACGGAGCCGGGGTCGTCGTGGGCTCCGTACCGCAGGACCGCCTCGTCGCCTTCATCGGCGACGAACAGCGCGCCCCGGTGCGCTGCGCGGAGGTGGCCGCCTGATGCCCCGCCTGCACCTCGGCGCCTGGGTCGACAGCGGTGTCGACTTCCTCCAGCGCCACCTGTCCTGGCTGTTCGACGCCATCAGCGCGCTCGTCACCGGCCTGTACGATGGCATCCACGCCGTGCTCGACGCGCCCGCCCCGCTGCTGTTCGCCGGCATCCTCGCCGTCGCCGCATGGTGGCTGCGCGGGCTGCTCGCCGCGCTCCTCGCCTTCGCCGGCTTCGCGCTCGTCGACTCCGTCGACCTGTGGTCCGACGCGATGTCCACGCTCTCGCTGGTCCTCGTCGCGACCCTCGTCACCCTCGTGTTCGCGGTCCCGCTCGGGATCTGGGCCTCCCGGTCCGACCGGGTCAGCGCCGTCCTGCGGCCCGTCCTGGACTTCATGCAGACCATGCCGGCCATGGTCTACCTGATCCCCGGCATCATCTTCTTCGGTGTCGGCGTCGTGCCCGGCATCATCGCGACCATCATCTTCTCGCTGCCGCCCGGTGTACGGATGACCGAGCTCGGCATCCGCCAGGTCGACGCGGAACTCGTCGAGGCCGCCGACGCCTTCGGGACCACCCCGCGCGACACCCTCGTACGCGTCCAGCTGCCGCTGGCCCTGCCCACCATCATGGCGGGCATCAACCAGGTCATCATGCTGGGCCTGTCCATGGTCGTCATCGCCGGCATGGTCGGCGGCGGCGGGCTCGGCGGCGCCGTCTACCGGGCCATCGGCAACGTGGACATCGGCCTCGGCTTCGAGGCGGGCATCTCCATCGTCATCCTCGCCATGTACCTGGACCGGATGACCGGGGCGCTCGGCCGCCAGGTCTCTCCGATCGGCCGGCGCACGCTCGCCAAGGCGCAGGCCGCCGCGAGCGGCGCCGCCAAGTTGTGGAACCACCGCCCCCAGCCCGCCTACGCCGTCACCGGCGCGGTGGTCCTCGCCCTCGTTGCGGGCGGCCTGAACACCTTCGGCGGCTCCGCGCAGCCGGCCGCCGCGGGCGTCGACGCGATCGGCAAGGGCCGCAAGATCAGCATCGGCTACATCCCGTGGGACGAGGGCATCGCCTCGACCTACCTGTGGAAGGAGCTCCTGGAGCGCCGCGGTTTCCAGGTGGAGGCGAAGCAGCTGGAGCTCGGCGCCCTGTTCACCGGGCTCGCGGGCGGCCAGGTCGACTTCCAGACCGACGCCTGGCTTCCGGTCACGCAGGCCCAGTACTGGGAGAAGTACGGGAACAAGCTGGACGACCTGGGCTCCTGGTACGGGCCCACCTCCATCGAGCTGTCCGTCCCCTCCTACATGAAGGACGTCACCTCCCTCGCCGACCTCAAGGGCAAGGGCGCCGAGTTCAAGGGCCGGATCATCGGCATCGAGCCGAGCGCCGGCGCGATGGGGATCCTGAAGGGCAAACTGCTCAAGGAGTACGGCTTGGACGGCGAGTACCAAGTCGTCGACGGATCGACCCCCGGCATGCTCGCCGAGCTGAAGCGGGCCTACGAGAAGCACGAGCCGGTGGCGGTCGTGCTCTGGTCGCCGCACTGGGCGTACGCCTCGTACGACCTGAAGAAGCTTGAGGACCCCGAGGGGGCCTGGGGCAAGGGCGACGGCATCCACACCCTGGCCCGCAAGGGCTTCGCGGCGGACGAGCCCGAAGTGGCCTCCTGGCTGCGCTCGTTCAAGCTGACCGAGGCCCAGCTGACCGGCCTGGAGGCGAAGATCCAGGAGGCGGGCAAGGGCAAGGAACAGCAGGCCGTCCGCGGCTGGCTGAAGGATCACCCGGAGGTCGCCAAGGCCGCCTGACCGCCGCACGGCGGCGAAGGCGCCGACGGCCGGTGGAGCGTCTCCTCCACCGGCCGTCGGCGCCTTCGTCCGCTCCGGCGGAGACTACGGCGGGCCATCACCGGGAACGCACCCCTGACCTGCCGAGATCCTGGAGGATCGGCCCGTGTCCCGGAGGAGCGGGCCGTGGCACAGTGCCTGGGACACCACCGCCGCGACCAGGGAGCCCCCATGCGCGATCCGCACCCCGTGCCCCGGCTCGCGGCCGCCCCCGAGGCTCCTCCGGCCGAGCCGGGCCCGCTGCCGCGCTGCCCCCTGTGCGGGAGCGCGCCGGAGCGGGTCTCCTGGCGTCAGTGCCCTGGCAGGCCGGTGCTGCTGGTCTTCGGCCCCTGCGGCCACCGGTACGCCTCGCAGGCCCCGCCGGTCCTGGCCGTCACCCCGCCGCCGGGGAGGCCCGTACCGTTGGGGCCGCCGGTGACGCCCCTACCGCTGAGCAGCTGAGGAACGCGGCGATCCGCTCGGCGGACGCCTCCTCGCCGAGGATCTCGACGCCCGCCCCCTCGGCCTTGGCCCCCTTGCCGCCCGCCCCGTCGATCCTCGGGGCAGCCGGGCAGCCGGGCAGCCGGGCAGCCGGGCCGCCGGCCCGGCGGCTCGACCGGCCGCGCCCAGCGGGTGGCGTGAACCGGTCCCGGCGGCGGCCTGCGCGGCCGGGGAGTCCCGCTCGACGACGGCCCCGCCGATCCCGAACAGCAGGCGGGCGCGCCGCCCCGCGGCGGGAGAACGACGGCCCGGCGCCGTGCGCGGCGCGCACCTCATCGGCCCGCTCGAACCGGGCCGTGGTCAGCAGGACCCGCCCAACCGGCGCGCCACCGAGGCCTCCCGGCCGAGCAGGTCCTGCGGGCCGGACGCGTTCGCCGGCGAGAGCATCGCCGCCGTGCGCGCCACCTCCCCGGCCGCCACCGCGCTCCCGGCCACCTTCCCTGTCGGCGAGGCCGAGTCGGTGTGCTCCGGGTACCGCTCCTCGTACGCCTGTATCAGGGAGACGAGGAGGTCGAACGAGGCGTCGTCGAGCGCCGAATCGCCGGACCCGTAGTACGCGGCGGCGGCCCTGATGGCCGTACCGATCGCATCGGCGTACTCGTCGCGGGTGGTGAGGGCGGAACCGGCAGGAGCGGCGGTGGTGATCGTCATACCCCGATCGTCGCGCAGGCGTCTGACAACGCCCGAGCCCCGCCGGGGCCGGGGTCGACTCGACGCTCGTGGGACTGTTCAATGCCCGGGTGGTGAACTGGGCGCAGATGTACGACTGCCGCTGGGAAGTGGACCGTGTACCCGAGCTTCTGGCTCTGGTGGAGCGTGAGGACGACGCCGAAGCCTGGATTGAGCTGGGCTACCGGTTGATCCTTGAGCATGACCTGCTTTCGCCGGCCGGCCTCGCGGCCCTGCCCCGGCTGGTGCGCCTCGCCGTGGGCTGCACGCAGGCACGACATCTGGCCGGAGCGATCATGGCACGCGCGGCGAGTCACCACGACGGCGACGAACTGCTGGCTGACAGCGCAGAAGTGATCGCCGAGTTCGGAGCCCTCCTGGACCGGCACCTGCAGTCGCGGCCGGCCGACTACCTGGTCGCCTTCCGCGCGCTGCTGGCCGTACAGGAGCAATACCATTGGGCCAATGCCCTGGGGGACTTCGACGACGACTTCTATGAGCTGCCATGCCCCCACTGCGCGGTGGAGGTGACCATCGCCATCGGCGGCTACGGCCGCTATTCGGCGATCCGCGACTGGAACCTGGGCGACATCGACCGGCGTGACCTGCGGCCGAGTCCTGCCGAGGAGCTGTCGGGCGTCCGCCGATGGATGCACGAGATCGCGGTACGCGATGGGGAAGCCGTACTCGCCCAGGGAATCTCCCATCTGTTCGGCAAGGCCGAGTGCCCCAGTTGTGCCAGCGTCTTCACCATCGCGGACGAGTACGGGGCCGCAAACTGCCCAGTCCTGCGGTAGCACCGTGTGGCGTCAGCTCTTCGCCCCATCCCTGCTGGCCGGCCAACCTCGTCGACCGGCGCAATGTCGTGATGTCTCTCGTTCCAGGCCTCGGCCACGAGGGCCGGACCGCCACCTCACCAGCTGTTCGTGACACCAGCGCACCGTGCGGGCCTCGGTCTACCGTCGGAGCTCGACAGGCTCGGCCACCCACCGGTGGCCCATCGAGCGCACGCACGCCTGGCACCTTGCCCACCTTCAGATCTCCGCGTTCGTCGAGGGACGCGCCTTCGACGTCCTGGCCTCCAACCCGATGGCCGTCGCGCTCTCCCCGCGACTGCGGCCCGGTGAGAACCGGCTCCGTTGCCTCCTCCTCGACCCCGAGGAACAGGCCTTCCACCAGGACTGGACGAAAGCCGCCGCCGGCTTCATCGCCACCCTTCGCACCACCATCGGGGACGATATGGACGATCCCCGGTTCGTCGAACTCGTCGGAGAACTCGCACTGTCCAGCCAGCGGTTCCGCACCCTGTGGGCCCGACACGACGTCCGCAACTTCGACGGAGGCACCACCACCGTCAACCACCCAGTCGTCGGTGAACTACGGCTCCACCGCGACAAACTCCCCGTAGGCAACGTCATTCTGGTCGTCTACTACCCAGACAAGGACAGCGACAGCGCCGAGAAACTGCAACGCCTCGCCGCACTCTCACACACCGGGCCTACCGACACGGCGTGCAGCAGACCAGCAGACACCAGGCACCCGAAGACACCCTGAGGAACACCGGCCGTCCGGCGGCGCAGCCAGAACGAACGCGCCGTTATTTGCGCCGTTCGCAGACCGTCCAGGTGCCGTCGTCATGAGCCCCCGGCGTCCTTGTCGCGCAGGACGCGGCCGAGGGGGATGCCGTAGCCGTCGGTCATGCCCGGGCGCTTCATGCCCTGTTTGCCCCGGTCGACCGGTGAGCGTCCGGCCGCTTCGCCGCCGCCGGGGGCCTTGGGGATGGCGCCGTCCACGGGGCGATCTGGTCGAGGACGAGACCGACGATGCGGCATAGGCGTCGAGCGCGGTTTGCGTTGACTCGGCGAACAGGCCCGGGCGTATCCGTTGGTCGCGGCGGCTGTGGATCGTCGTGGCCGAGCAGGCGGAGCCCGCGATCGCCCCGTAGGAGCAGCCGGACCGGAGGACTTGAAGGAGCTTGTCGAAGATGAGCCGGTCACTGATCCGGCGCCGGTGGCAGCCCCACGGGTGGGCCGGATCGAACTCGGGCCGCTGCGGAACCTGTGCCTGTTCCGTCTGCCGGCTGGCCCCGCCCGCCGCCTATCATCGCCACCTCTAACGACCTGGGGAGAATTTAGGGGTCTCTCTGATTCACTGAGGCACATGGGGATCGGGGCACTCATGACACAGACGCGACGGCTGGCAGCACACGAGGGGCGGTGGATGGCGAGCCTCGGGCTGTGGGTCGCTCGGCGCTCGAACGGGGTGGGGGACGCGGACATCGCTGTCGGGTACGCGCGTGCTCAGGCGCCGACGGCGTATGGGCTGGTGTTCGTGTTCGCGGTCGAGACCGTCGGAGTGTCCTTCATGCTCGCCGCGTATCCGGTCGCCCACTTCGTCATGCTGCTCCTCGACCTCTACACGGTGGTTCTGGTTTTGGGACTGCACGCCGCCGCCGTCACACGCCCGCACGTCGTGGGGCCGGCCGAGCTGCGGGTACGGCGAGGTGCACGGCTCGATCTGCGGATACCCCTGGAACGGATCGCTTCCGCCCGTTACGACCTCCGCTTCCCGAACGCGAACAAGTCCGAGGTCGGTGTGCTGGACGTGGCCATTGCGTCGCAGACCTCGATCACTATCGAGCTGACCCAACCAGTCACCACCGTAAGCCTGTTGGGGCGGCGCACAGAGGTTCACACGGTCCGCTGCCACGCCGACGAACCGCAGACCGCCATCGCAGCGATCAAGAAGCTGCTGCCGATAGACAGCTGACAGGGCCGGCCCGGTCACCGCAGGTCGGTCATGCGGAACTGCGGACCGTGACATGAGACGGGCCGCACGAGTTGGTTGAGTTGTGAAGCTGACCTGGGCCCGTGCGGTCTGCTCCCATCCTGCCCTGTCCGGTGTCTCCCGCGTACATTCCGGCGAGTTGCTCGAAGAACTCGCGTCTCCGTGGGAGGCGGCGCGCGAGTCCGCACTACGTGATCAGCGTGGAGGGTGCTGGCGCCGATCGGCGGGGGTCGGACGCAAGCCGAAACTGGTCTTCGTCGACCGGCTGCTGGTCACCCTCATCCACCTGCGGCACGGATTGCCGCACGCGGTCCCGGCCGAGTTCTTCAGCGTGGACCGCTCCACTGTCTTCGCCGCGATCCGCCAGGTCCGTACCCTGCTCGCGGCCCGAGGCCTGCCTGGTCTCCGACCGAGCCGCCAAGCGGCCCAGCCGCCCCCCGCTCTGCGTCGCCAAGGCATCCAAGGGCCCGAAACGGACCGCGCCTCCGCCGAATCGGCTGGTCGTCACCGTGCCGGACCCCGGGGCGGCCTTGCCCTCGGGGCTTGAGCGGACTCCGGCCGGTTGAGCGGATCGGAGCTGCTGGGGACGAATGAGGATCGACACGCCGTGCCAGGCGTGGAATCCAGCTGACGAATGCTCAAAGGTGCTTGATGAGAGACGATTTCGAGCAGGATCCTTCAAGTGATCTCCGTGGGCCGCTATCTTGCCAGGCGCATGCCAAAGCGGTGTGTCCGCAAACCGGACCGCACGAGGAGCTGCCCCATGAGACTCATCCGCATCCCCAGGCGCACGCACAGTCGCATCCCCACCCGCACGCACAAGAAGGCCAAGCGGCAGCGGGCTCCCCTCGCCGCGCTGCTCGCAGCGGCCCTCGCAGTCGCCGGCCTGGCCGCCGCCGGTCCGATGACCTCACCGGCCGCCGCCGCCCCGGCGCCCGCCACGGCGGGCAACGCCACCGGCCTCACCCGGTCCGGGAACACGTTCACCGTCAGCGCCTCCGCCGGGGCGAAGGCCCGCATCGTCATCGCCCGCGCCGACATCTTCAGGCTCTGGCTCTCGCCCGACGGTGCCTTCAGCAACGATCCGGCCGGCTCCGACCTCGCCCCGACCACCGATTTCGGCCCGGTCGACGCCTCCTTCACCGACGCGGGCGCGTACTACCGCATCAGCACCGGCGCCCTGAACATCCGCGTCAACAAGACGCCCCTGCAGTTCTCCGTCTACCGCGCCGACAACGCCACCCTGGTCTGGCAGGAGACCCAGCCCACCTCCTGGACCGGCACCCAGACCACCCAGTACCTGGCGCGCGGCGCCGACGAGCAGTTCTACGGAACCGGCCTGCGCCTGGGCGAATGGGCGCTGCGCGGCAAGACCGTCCCGGTGGCCGTCGACAACAAGTGGCGCGAGAACAACAACGCCAGCCCGGCCCCCTTCTACATGTCCACCAACGGCTACGGCGTCATGCGCAACACCTGGGCCCCGGGCTCGTACGGCTTCAACGCCCCGACCACGCTCACCCACGACGAGAAGCGCTTCGACGCCTGGTACTTCACCGGTGATTCGCTGAAATCCGTCCTCGACGGCTATACCGATGTGAGCGGCAAGCCCTTCATGGCTCCGATGTGGGGACTGGAACTGGGCAACGCGGACTGTTTCAACGCCTCCAACCCCGCATACCAGGGCGACCACAACCGCCTGCGCCACCAGACCACCCCCGACGTGGTCGGATACGCCTCCGACGCCCGCGCCGCAGACATGCCCTCGGGCTGGTTCCTGCCCAACGACGGCTACGGCTGCGGCTACACCGCCCCGCTCAAATCGACCGTCGACGCCCTGAAGGCCAAGGGCTTCCAGACCGGACTGTGGACCTCCACCGGCCTCGGCTCCATCGCCGACGAGGTCGGCACGGCCGGCACCCGCGGCGTGAAGACGGACGTCGCCTGGATCGGCGGCGGCTACAAGAACGCCTTCACCGGCGTCCAGCAGGCCGTCGACGGCATCGAGAAGAACTCCGACGCCCGCCGCTACGTCTGGACCGTCGACGGCTGGGCCGGCACCCAGCGCAACGCCGTCGTCTGGACCGGTGACACCAACGGCACCTGGGACGACATGCGCTGGCACGTACCCGCCGTCACCGGTGCGGGCCTGTCCGCCCTCAACTACGCCTCCGGCGACGTCGACGGCATCTTCGGCGGCAGCCCCAAGACCTATGCCCGCGACCTCCAGTGGAAGGCCTTCACCCCCGCCTTCATGACCATGTCGGGCTGGGGCGCGACCAACCCGGCCGCCGGCTACCAGGACAAGCAGCCCTGGCGGTTCGCCGAGCCGTACCTCTCCATCAACCGCAAGTACCTCCAGCTCAAGATGCGACTGATGCCGTACCTGTACACCATGAGCCGTACCGCGCACGAAAGCGGTGTGCCGAGCACCCGCGCCATGGTCCTGGAGTACCCCGACGACCCGGTGGCCCGCGGCAACCTCACCAGCGGCCAGTTCATGGCCGGCGATTCCTTCCTCGTCGCTCCGGTCGTCTCCGACACCTCCGTCCGCGACGGCATCTACCTGCCCGCCGGGACGTGGACGGACTACTGGAGCGGGAGGACGTACGCGGGTCCGGGCTGGCTGAACGGCTACCAGGCACCGCTCGACACCCTGCCCCTGTTCGTCAAGGGCGGTGCGATCGTGCCGATGTGGCCGCAGATGAACTACACGGGCGAGAAGCCGGTCTCCACCCTCACCTACGACATCCACCCGCGCGGGAACTCCTCCTTCAGCCTCTACGAGGACGACGGGCTCACCCGCGCCTACCAGTCCGGCGCTTACGCCCGCCAGCAGGTGGACGTCACGGCCCCGGCCGCGGGCTCCGGCACGGTCACCGTCTCCGTCGGCGCCCCCACCGGCAGCTACGCCGGCAAACCGGCGTCCCGGGGCTACGAGTTCAGCCTGCACGTGGCCTCCGCGCCGGGCGCGGTCGCCGCGGACGGCACCGCCCTGGCCCGCCACGCGTCCAAGGCCGCGTACGACGCGGCCGCATCCGGCTGGTTCTTCGACGCGGCCGACCGCGGCGGCATCCTGTGGGTCAAGTCCGGTACGAAGTCGGGCGCGTTCGGCATCACGGCCACCGGCACCTCCGTCCCGGCGGCCGACCCGATCCCGGTGACCTCCGCCCCCGTCCCGCAGTCGGGGTGGACCCTGGTCTCCGCCGACAGCCAGGAGACCGCAGCCGAGAACGGCGCGGCCAAGAACGCCTTCGACGGCAACCCGGCCACGCTCTGGCACACCGCCTGGTCCTCGGGGACCCCGGCCGCGCTGCCGCACGAGATCCGCATCGACCTCGGCGCCCGCTACGCGGTCGACGGCCTCGGATACCTGCCCCGCCAAGACGGCGGCGTCAACGGCCGGATCGGCGGCTACGAGGTGTACGTCTCCGACAGCACCACGGACTGGGGCTCACCGGTGGCGACCGGAACCTTCGCCGACACCGCCACCAACAAGTCCGTCTCCCTGTCGGCGAAGACGGGCCGCTACCTGCGCCTGCGGGCCCTGACGGAGGCCGGCGGCCGCGGCCCCTGGACCAGCGCCGCCGAGATCAGCCTGACCGGGCGGCCCGCCCCGCTCCCGGCCGGCGCCACCCTCGTCCAAGCGGCCTCCGCCCGCTGCGCGGACCTGCCGTACAGCGCCACCGCACCGGGCACCGAACCCACCCTGTACACCTGCCACGGAGGCCCCAACCAGCGGTGGAGCCTGACGGCCGACGGCCGGGTCACCGGCCTGGGCGGCGTCTGCCTCGACGGTACGAGCGCCACCTCGGTCACCGTCCGTACGTGCAGCGGAGCCGCCGGCCAGAACTGGCAGCCGGGGTCGGACGGCAGCCTGCGTACGCTCGGCCAGTGCCTGGCCCCGGTCGGGGCGGCCACGGCGAACGGCACCAAGCTCACCCTCGCGGCCTGCGACGGCAGCCCCGCGCAACGCTGGGCCTTCACACCCTGACGAAACCGGTCGTCAGAGCCCGCCGCCGCCGAGCACGGCCTGGCAATCCCGCCGGGCCGGCTCGGTCAGCAACCCCCGCAGCCGGGTGAACAGGGCGGCCAGGCCCGGCCCGTGGGCCGCGCGGAACGCCGGATCGATCCGGGCGAGGTCCAGCTCGTTCGCCGCGGACAGCTCGGCGAAGTCCCGCCGGGACTGCCGGTCGGGGAAGTGGACGTGTCCGGTGAACCGGTCGCGGAACGCCGGCGCCACCGACGACACCGCCTCGTTGTCGGCGGCACCGGCACCGGCACCGGCACCGGCACCGGCCGCGCAGGGTACGTCGGAGGCGAGCGTCGGATACGATGCCGCGCGGTCGCAACTGGCGTAGAAGTAGACGATCTCTTCGGCCTCGGACCCGATCACCGCGGCCAGCTCGGCCCGCCGGCCGACCGGCAGCAGGGCGGTGGCGAAGCCGTCCGTCCCGTAGAACGCGTGGCACAGGCCCGCGAGCCGGAGCGCCGGCCTGGCTCCCCACGCCCCGAGCAGCGCGTGCACCCGTTCCAGATGTGCGAGCAGGGTGCCACCGGGGTGGAACAGCTGCCCGGCGCCGAGTTCACGCAGCAGCGCGAGCGCGCGCGCCTTTCGGAGCTCGACCGGTATAGGTGTCGGTGTCGGCATGGGCCTGGTCCTCTCCCGCGTCGTGCCCCGGTCAGGAGGGTGGGTCGACACCCGTCCCCGCCCGCGCCGGGTCCGGACCGTGGCGCGAGCGGGGACGGGTTGCCGCCCGGGGCCCCGAATGGATCGTTGTCCACCCGTAGATGCAAGTCAATCCTCTGATTCCCTATCAAGACCCAAGCCGCAGCTTGGAGTAGCGTGGCTCCGTGACTCTCGACGATCTCCGCGTCTTCGTGGCCGTCTGCCGGGCCGGCAGTCTCAGCGCCGTCGCCCGCGACCTCGGCTGTACGCAGTCGGCCGTCAGCCAACACGTCCGCCGCCTGGAAAGGCGGACCGGCACCGAGCTGCTGGAGCGGCACGCCCGGGGCGTCGTCCCCACCGAGGCCGGGCGCATCCTCCAGACGGCCGCCGCCGACGGCATCGCCGGGCTCGACGGAGCCCTGCGCCGCCTCGACGAACTCGTCCGCGGGGACAGCGGTTCGGTGCGCATCACCACCGGGGCGACGACGGTACGGCACTTCATGTCCGAGGCCGTCGTCGGCTTCCGGCGCCGCCACCCGCAGGTCAGCCTGGAGTTCCAGACGGAGAACTCCAGCCGCAGCTGCTTCGACGCGCTCGCCGCCGACGACCTGGACCTCGCCTGGATCACCATCGGCCGGCCCGTGCGCGGCATCGAGCAGCGCCCGGTGATGGAGCTGCCCTGGGTGCTCGCGGTCTGCGCCGACGACCCCCTCGCAGCCCGGTCCCGTGTCGAGCCCGCCGACCTCACCGGCATCCGCCACATCCGTCTCCCGGAGAACTCCGCCTCCCGCGCCCACCTCGACGCGTCGTTCGCGGAATCCGGCATCCGGATACGGTCCGACACCAGCGTGGCCGACTGGGACACCGCCCTGCTGTTGGCCGAACTGGGCCTCGGCCACGCCCTCGTGCCCGCCCTGCCCGGCTGGCGGGTCCCCGGATCAGAAGGCCCGCTGCGCCTCGTCCCGGTCCCGGACCTGCCGCCGCTCCCCGTCGGCTGGGCGGTCCGCCGCTGGGCGGCCCTGTCCCCGCTGGCCCGCGTCTTCGCCGACGACGTGGCCCGCAGCTGCACGGCCCGCGCCGCGCGGCAGCAGTGACGCCGGCAGCAGTCCCACGGCCGCCACCGCCGCCAGGGCGAACAGCGCGGTCGGCGAGG
Organism: Streptomyces sp. NPDC051109; assembly: GCF_044455885.1. NCBI lineage: Bacteria > Bacillati > Actinomycetota > Actinomycetes > Kitasatosporales > Streptomycetaceae > Streptomyces > Streptomyces sp. NPDC051109. The sequence continues at coordinate 21,610 of NZ_JBITFF010000007.1, read as the reverse complement.
CCCCGGCGCCCGCGCCCCCGCCCGCCGCGACGGCGATGCCCAAGCTCGGGCCGACGTTCATCGCCGTCTGCTTGAGCCCGCCGACGACCCCCGCGTACCCGGCGGGTGCGTCGCCGACCACCGTGCCGGTGGCGGTCACCATGACCGCGGCGAACCCGGCGCCGAGCACCGCGAAAGCCGCCACGACCGCCGGGCCCGCCCCCGCACCCAGCCCGCCGACCCCGAGGACGACCAGCCCCGTACCGGCGAGCGCGGCCCGGCGCGGCCCGTACCGGCGCAGCGCGAGGCCCGCCAGCGGCGCGCCCACGACCATGCAGCCGGTCAGCGGGAGCACCAGCAGGCCGGTGGCGAGCGGGTCGAGCCCCCGTACGTCCTGGAGCAGGAAGGTCGCGGCGAACAGCGCCCCGAACATGCCGGCGGAGACGGCCAGCAGCAGCGCCATCGAGGCCGCGACCGGTCGTGACCGCGCCACGGCGGCCGGTACGAGAGGCTGCGCGGCCCGCCGTTCACACCGTACGAGCACCGCCGCGAGGGCGGCGGCCCCGCAGAGCCCGAGCAGCGTCGGCGGCGCGGCCCAGCCGTGGGCGGGTACGCCGGCCAGCGCGTGGACGAGCACGGCGAGGGCCGCGGCCAGCAGTGCCGCACCGGTCAGCGCGGGCCGGTCCGATCCGGGACCGTCCGGCACGGGCCCCCGCGACCCCGGCCGGGCCGGCGCGGGAACCCGTACGGCGAGGGCGAGCGCGGCGATCGCGAGGGCGATCGGCACGTTGAGCACGAACACGGAACGCCAGCCCGACTGCGCGACCAGCACGCCCCCGAGCAGCGGACCGGCCGCGGCGGCCGCGCCGATGGCACCGGTCCGGACCGCCACCGGGGTGGAGAGCCGGTCGGGCGGGTACGCGAGGCGCAGCAGGGCGAGGGTCGCCGGTTGCAGCAGGGCCCCGAACACCCCCTGGGCGGCGCGCAGGGCGATGACCCAGCCGATCCCGGGCGCGAGCGCGACCCCGGCGGAGGCGGTGGCGAAGCCGAGCACGCCGATGAGGAGCAGCCGCGGATGTCCGTACCGGTCGCCGAGGCGGCCGGAGATGACGAGGAGGGCGGCCACGGCGAGGAGATAGGCGGTGCTGGTCCACTGGACCTCGGCCACGCCCGCCCCGAGGTCGTGGCGCAGGCTGGGCTGCGCCACGCTGAGGACGGTCCCGTCGAGGGCGACGAGCATCGCGCCGCCGACGCTGACGAGCAGCGCGATCCGCTGCCTCGGGCGGGTCATGCCCGGTCCTGCCCGAGGTGGGCGTCGAGGGCGGCGTCGACGAGCCGTTCGACGCCGACCCGGGGGTCGGCGGCGTCGCCGAGTACCAGGGGCAGGCTGCCCCAGGCCCACAGCTGCGCCACGCCGTGCAGGTTGGCCCACAGGGCGGCGGCGGTCACCTCGGGGTCCCCGCCGGTCCGGCAGCGGGAGACGAGCCCGACGAGGAGGCGGAAGAGCGGGATCGTGGACTCGCGCAGCCTCGGCGACTGCGGCCCGGCGGATTCCCGCCCCGCGCTCTCGTGTCCCTCGCTGTCGAGCAGGTCGTGGCGGAACATCAGCTCGAACATCCCGCGGTGCTCCAGGGCGTAGCCGACGTACGCGCACCCGAGCGCCCGCACCTGCTCGCGTGGCGAGGGCGCGTGAGCGGTCGCCGCCGCGAACCTGCCGCCGAGGTCGGCGAATCCGCGCCGGGCGATCGCCGAGAGCAGGGAGTGGTGGGTGGGGAAGTAGCGCCGGGGCGCGCCGTGCGACACCCCGGCGCGGCGGGCGATCTCCCGCAGGCCGAGGGCGGCGGTGCCTTCGGTGAGCACGAGGTCGACGCCTACGTCGATCAGGCGTTCCCGGAGCGGGCTGTGCGAATCCATGGGCCGTGTCTACCAGGAACGAGTAGACACTGTCTACTCGCGTGCGGCCGGCCGGGCCGGCTCGTCGACCGGGCGGTGGGGGCCATGAACTGATACGGCAGTACCATGAAAATCTGCCGCCTCGCCGGGACTGTTCCCGCTCCGGGGGGCCATGACGGACCGAAACGGGCGGAGACACGGTGCCGAAGCGGGTGGACCACGAGGAGCGGCGCAGCCAGATCGCGGAGGCACTGGTCCGCGTCGCCGGCCGGCGCGGACTGCACGCGGTGGGCATGCGGGACGTGGCCGCGGAGGCCGGGGTCTCGCTGCGCCTCGTCCAGTACTACTTCCAGACCAAGGAGAACCTGCTCCTGTACGGGCTGGAGCACCTGGCCGCCGGCCTCGGCGCCCGGGTCGCCGAGCGGCTGCGGGCGGTGGGGCAGGACCCGGGGCCGCGCGCGATGATCGAGGCGCTGCTGATGGAGTCGCTGCCCACGGACGAGGCGAGCCGGACCTTCCACATCGTGTACACCTCGTACGCGGCGCTCGCGCTGACGGACGAGGCGCTCGCCGCCCAGCCGTTCATCGACAACCCGAACGCCGCCGAGGACGCCCTGACGGCACTCCTCCAGCAGGCGGTCGACGCGAAACTGGCCCCGCCGGACACGGATCCGCGCACGGAGGCGATCAGCCTGCTGGCGATGTCGGCAGGGCTCGGCACCAGCATCCTCGTGGGCCAGCGCACGCAGGAATCGGCGGCATCGGTGCTCCGCCACCACCTGGACCGGCTCTTCCCGGCGCTCCGCTGAAGGACCGGACCGGGCTGGAGCGGACCGGGCGGGATCGGGCCGGCCGGGCGGGGACGCAGGTGCTACGCCCCCGCGCCCTCCCGCGTGTTCCGGATCGCCCGCACCAGTCCGGCGACGAGGTTCGCCCGCTCGGCCATGGCGTCGACCACCACGTACTCGTGGTCGGCGTGGGCGCCGCCGCCGACCGCGCCGAGGCCGTCGAGGGTCGGTACTCCCACCGCCGCCGTGAAGTTGCCGTCGCTGCCGCCGCCGACCGACCGGCCTTCGAGGCCGGGGAGCAGCCGCTGGGCCACCGCGAAGAGATCGGCCGACGCCGACTCCGGCATCGGCGGCCGGCCGATGGACCCCTGGACCGAGATCTCCGCGTCTTCGAGGTGCGGGGCCAGCGCCGCGAACGCGGACTCGATGCGCGCTTGTTCGCGGGCCGATTCGACCCGTACGTCGGCGGTGACGGTGGCTTCGGCGGGAACGACGTTGTCCACCCCTCCCGCCGACGCGACGGTCGGGGTGACGGTCGTGCCGATCTCGGGCCGGCCGAGCGCGGCGATGTCCAGTACGAGGTGTGCCGCCTCGATCAGCGCGTTGACCCCGGCCTCGGGTTCGAGGCCGGCGTGCGAGGCCCGGCCGGCGACGGAGACGTGGAAGGAGCCGCAGCCCTTGCGCCCGGTCTTCAGGGCGCCGCCGTCGGCGGCGCCTTCGAACACCAGCACCGCGCCGCAGGCGAGGGCGCGTTCCTCGATGAGGGCCCGGGAGGAGGGCGAGCCGATCTCCTCGTCGGCCGTGACCAGGATCTCGACGCCCGACAGGTCGTCGAGCAGTGCGAGCCCGTGGATGGCCTGGACCAGGCCGCCGAGCATGTCGAAGACCCCGGGGCCGGTCGCGCGCCCGTCCTCGACCGCGAAGGGGCGGCGTTCGAGGGTCCCGAGCGGGAACACCGTGTCGTGGTGGCCGAGGATCAGCACCCGGGGCTCACCGCCGCCCGACCAGTGGACGTGCGGTCCGGTCTCGCTCTCGATGAGGACGGCCTCCCCGCCGAGGCGGTTCTCGATGACGGCGGCGACGGTTTTGGCCGATACCCCCAGCGCGTCGAGGTCCCGTGAAGGGGACTCGATCTCGACGAGTGTCCTGAGGTCCTCGATCATCGCATCCACACTCACATGGACGGCCGCTCGCATCGTCATGGCGCAAGGGTAGCCGCAGCGCCACGCCGCGCAGTCAGGGGAAGGGCGGCTGAAACCAGCGTGACCGGGACGAATGGGGCACCGGAGGGGATGATGGAGGGGAGGAGGTGTACGGGCCATGGCGGAGCATGACGGCGGCCCTTCGGCGGCGAACCTGGAGGAAGGCAAGCTGCTCAAGGAGCTGGAGGCCATCCACCGGACCCGCCACGAGACCCTGCTGTACGGGTCGGACGAGGCGCTGGTCACCCACACGCAGCGGATGAACGAGCTGGAGCACGAGTACGTACGCCGGCACCCCCGGCGCGCCCAGACGCCGGGGCGGACCCGGTCGGGCGCGCGGGCCCGCAGCGGCGAGGACTGAGAGGTCGCGCGGGCCGTACGGGCCTCACTTCTCGGCGTGCTCGCCCAGGTAGAACAGCAGCCAGATGAACCCGGCGAACACGTGCGTCCCGAAGATGTAGAAGAACGCGCGCAGGGCGACGCCCTTCTCCTTCCACTTCTCGCGCTGTGCCGCCGCGGCGGCGGGATCTTCGGTCTGGTCCGGCACGGCGGACCTCCGTTTCGAGTGCGGGCGGGGCGGGCCGGGGCGGGTTGGGGGCAGGGATGGATCGGGGGTTCGGGCGCGGGCCGGTGGCCGGGCATCAGCGTACGGGTGTGCCCTGAGTGTGAGCCTCCTTCGCCCCGAATGAGACGTTGATGTATCATTCGAGGCGAAGGAGGCTCATTGCTGTGCGCAGCGGTGGGCCTCCCCGCCCGCTCTCCCGAACGGAACCCCATGCACGCCCGCCTCCCCACCGCTCCACTCGATCCGCGCCGGTGGATCGTCCTCGCCATCCTTTCCGGCAGCCTGCTGCTGATCTCGATGGACACCACGATCCTCAACGTGGCCTTCCCCTCCCTCGTCGACGACCTCCAGCCCGGCGCCGTGCAGCAGCTGTGGATCATCGACGTCTACGCGCTCGCCCTGTCCGGCCTGCTCGTCACCGCCGGCGCCCTCGGCGACCGCTGGGGCCGCAAGCGGCTGCTCATGGCGGGCTTCACGATCTTCTCCGTCGCCTCCCTGATCGCCGTCTTCTCCACCGAGGCCTGGCACGTGATCGCGGCCCGCGCCCTCCTCGGCATCGGCGGCGCCGCGATCATGCCGTCCACCCTGTCGATCCTGCGCAGCGTGTTCACCGACGCCAAGGAGCGGGCCTTCGCGCTCGCCGTCTGGGCGGCCGTCTTCGGTGGCGGCATGGCGTTCGGCCCGGTCGTCGGCGGCCTCCTCGTCCAGGATTACGGCTGGCACTCCGCCTTCCTCCTGAACCTCCCCGTCGCCGCCGTCATCGTCGCGGCCGGCCTGCGCTACCTCCCCGAGTCCCGCTCCCCGCGCAGCAGCGGCCGCTGGGACTGGTGGGGCGTCGGCCAGTCGATCGTCGGCATGCTCGCCCTCGCGGGCGGCATCAAGCAGCTCGGCAAGAGCGGCGCCGCCGATCCGCTGCCGTGGGCCCTGCTCGCGCTGGCCGCCGTCGCGCTGACCGTCTTCGTACGCCGCCAGCTGCGCGTGGACAACCCGCTGCTCCAGGTCCGGCTGTTCGCCAAGCCCGCCTTCAGCGTCGCCGCCACCGCGATCTTCCTGCCCATGGTGGGCATGGGCGCGATCCTCTTCCTCGTCACGCAGTGGTTCCAGTACGGCCAGGGCTACACCCCGCTCGAAGCGGGCCTGCGCCTGCTGCCCGCCCCGCTCGCCCTGATCTGCGCGTCGATGGTGGCCCCCACGCTGATGCAGCGCTTCGCGATACGGCACGTGCTGGGTGCGGGACTGGTGGTCCTGGCCGCGGGCATGGCCCTGCCCTGGACCTTCCAGCAGTTCACCGAGCTCGGCTACCCGGCCTTCGCGGTGGCCCTCACGGTCATGGGCCTGGGCGCGGGACTCGCCACCACCGTCGCCTCGGTCACGCTGATCTCGGCCGCGCCGGCGGAAGAGGTCTCCAGCGCGGCCGCCATCGAGGAGACCTGCTACGAACTCGGCTCGGCCATGGGCGTCGCCGTCCTCGGCAGCATCGCGGCCGTCCTGTACCGCGGCAACCTGCCGGCCCTCGACCTGGACGGCGCCACCGCCGAGGGCGTCCGCGAATCCGTCGGCGAAGCCGCCCACATCGCCGAACGGCTGGGCGGCACGGTGGGCAAGGGCCTGATCGAGGCGGCCTCCCAGGCCTACACCCTCGCCATCACGCCGGCCTTCCTCATCGCGGGCCTCCTCGCGGTGGCCGCGGCGGCCACGACGTGGACGATGATCCCGCGCGACCTCCGGCCCACCGAGAACCACTGACCCGGCCGCGCCCCGGCGCCCGCGTCACCGCCGCAGCGGTGACGCGGGCGCCGGGCCCAGCGTGGTGGTGCCCGGCGCCGCGCGGTGGCCAAGCCCCGTACGGTACGCGTCCAACGCGGCCTCGATCCGTCCCGTACGCCGCAGCAGGTCGCCCAGCAGCCGGCACAGATCGGCCAGATCCCCGCTGGCCCCGCTGCGTTCCAGCAGGGTGAGCGCCTGGACGTAGTGCTCCTCGGCGGACTCGGTCTCCCCGCGCTCCTCGGCCATCAGCCCGAGCAGCCGGTGCGCCCCGCCCGCGTGCACGGCGCCGTGGCTGTCGCCCAGCTCCAGCAGCCCGGAGAGCAGTTCGGCGGCCTCCTCGCAGCGGCCCAGCCGGCGCAGTACGTCGGCCAGTTCCACCTCGACCTGCGCCGTGTAGAGGGCGGCCCGCCGGGCCGCGAGGATGTCCCGGGCCGTGCGCAACTCCGCCTCCGCCGCCGCCAGATCGCCGTTCTGCGCTTGTACGTAGCCCCGCATCCAGTGACAGTGCGCCAGATCGGTCCGCAGCCGCAGCTGCCGGTAGATCGCCTGGGCCTTGGCGAGGGAGGCGTCGGCGTCCGCCGGCCGCCCCGCTGCGAGGAAGGTGCGGGCGACCTGCCGGTGCATCCCCGCCACCAGCGCCGGATCGGCCACTTGCGGAGCCAGCGCCAGCGCCAGCTCGGCCGCGTGCGCGGCCCGGGCGTGGGCGCCCATGTCGATGTACGGGCTGATCACGGCGGCGTACAGCAGCACCAGCGCCTCCGGATCGGCCAGCCCGCTCGCGTTCAGCTCGTCGATGGCGGACTCGAGCAGGTAGCAGGCGTAGCGGAGCTCCCCGGCGAGCAGGTGCGCGACGGCCCGGCCGCGGATGGGGCGGGCCCGGCGGGGGAGCGGCTCGTCGGCCAGCAGCCGCTCGGCCTCCTCGAAGCGGCCGATGGCATCCGGGAGTTCCCCCGCCTCCAGTGCGCAGTCGCCGAGTCCGAGCAGCGCCTCCGCCCGTTCGGCGTCGAGGCCGAGCCGTTCCGCGTCCGCCAGCAGCTGTCGGTAGCGTACGGCCGCCTCTGCGGCGGCCCCCGTGGCCAGCGTCTGCTGGGCGTCCGTGAGGGCGAGGCGCAGCTCGGTGGCCAGGTGGGCGGGGCGGCCGGTGGCGAGCTCCTCGTACGAGGTGCCGAGCCGCTCCGCGAGGAAGCGCAGGGCCGTCTCGGAAGGCCGGACCTTGCCCGACTCCAGCGTCGAGATGTAGGCGGAGGTGTACGAGGGCTCCGCCAGTGCCCTTTGCGTGAGTCCGCGTTCGGCGCGCATGCGCTGAACCCTGCGGCCGATCTCGGCCGGTTCGTCCATGAAGACCCCCTGGTCGCTCCAACTCCCCATGGTGCAGGGGTGGCTGGCCATTGCGCACGTCCCGTGCGCCCCCTAGTTTAAGCAATCGGTTCAGCGCACTTATCGCACCGCTTAACTTCCGGTGACTTCCGGCCTCTTCCCGGGGAGAACTCCATGGACGCGTCCCTCCGCTTGACGCTGCGCGCCGCCTTGGCCGCGGCCTGTACGACGGCCCTGCTGCTGGCCGCGGGCCCGCTGGGCACGGCGGCCGCGGCACCACCGCCGATACCGTCACCGGCGAAGGCCGGTAGCGGTACCCAGGTGGAGATACCCGGGCCCGAGAACGGCACGGCCGCCGGATCCGGCCACGTCCGGGTCCCCGCCGCCGGGCAGGCGAAGAAGGCCCCGCAGCTCTCCGAAGCCGAGCGGGCGGCCGACGGCGAGGTCGGCAAGCTGGTCGACAACGGCCCGACCGCAGACCGCCTCGACATCGTCGTCATCGGCGACGGGTACACCGCCGCCGAGCAGGACCGGTTCCACGCCGACGCCCGGGCCAAATGGGCCGAGATCACCGCCGTCGAGCCGTACTCCACGTACCGGAACCTCTTCAACGTCTGGACGGTCGACGCCGTCTCCCACGACTCCGGCGTCTCCGGCGACCCCACGCCGGCCACCGTCCGCGACACCGCCCTCGGCTCGTACTTCTGGTGCGAGGACATCGAGCGGCTGCTCTGCATCGACCAGCCGAAGGTGGACGCGTACGTGGCGAAGGCACCGGCGGCCGATCTGGTCCTGGTCCTCTCCAACAGCACCAAGTACGGCGGGGCCGGGTACAACGAGCCCAGCGCCGCCCTCGGATACGAGGGGATATCGACCGCCTCCGCCGGCAACGCGAAATCCGGCCAGGTGGCCATCCACGAGACGGGTCACTCCCTGGGCAAGCTCGCCGACGAGTACTTCTACCCGAACACCCCGGGATACGAGAAGTACGACGGCCCCGAGCCCGTCGACTCCAACACCTCCACGCTGCCCGCCGACCGGATGGCCGCAGAGCGGGCCAAGTGGTACCGGTGGCTCGGCGCGGAATCGCCCGACGGCGGCAAGGTCGGGGCGTACGAGGGCGGCGGCTACTACGTCACCGGCCTGTACCGGCCCACCGACAGCTCGATCATGCGCGTGCTCGGCAAGCCCTTCAACCTGCCCGGCACCGAGGCGATGATCGCCGGCTTCTACCAGCACGCGAAGGCCGCCGCCCCGCTCACCCCGACCGGACGCACCCTGCGGCTGCGCAACACGGCGAAGGTCTCCGTGCCCCGGCTGGCCGGTGCGGACGGACGGCAGCTCGACGTCCGCTGGTACCTCGACGGCCGGGAGTTGAAGCGGTTCGCGGGCCGTACCGAGGTCGGGGTCGCCGAGCTGTGGCTGTTCGACCTGCGCACGCACAAGCTGTCGGTCACGGCCGAGGACCGCACCCCCTCGGTCCGCGACCCGAAGATCGCCCGCACCCTGAAGTCCACGGTCGACTGGAGCGTCCGCCTGTAGGGGGTGTCAGTACAGACACGGCTACAGACACGGCTCAGCCGGTCCCGTAGTCCTCCACGTACGTCGCGATCAGCTGGAGCAGGGCGTCGGCCCGCCGCCGGTCCCCGCGCTGCGCGCGCAGGGCCTCGTCGGCGGCCCGAAGCCGGGCCAGGGCAGCCGGTTCGCCGTCGACCACGTCCTCGACCACCGGCGTGGTGACCAGGTCCAGGCACTCGGTGAGCAGGCGGCGGGTGGCGGGGGACGGCGGGCCCGGATCAGGGTCGACGAAGCTGCTGGTCAGGTACTGCGCGGGATCGGTGAGGCTCCAGCCGACGACGGCGCCGCGCTGGACCAGAAGGGCGACATCGGGTGCGATGCCGATACGGGCATCCAGCGGCTCGTCCAGCACGTCGAGGTCGCGCAGGCCGGTCAGCACCGTGTCCCCGGGGGCCCGGCACAGCACCGAGCACCTCTCGTGCCGGAAGTCCCGGGCCTCGTCGGCGAGCAGCCCGCCCGGGCGTACTTCGGGCAGGCGGGGAAGGCGGGCGGCCTCCGCGGCGGAGGCGGACTCTTCCGGCCAGCGGAACTGCGCCGCGACGAGCTCGCGGCTGTCCGTGTCGAACCGGAGGACGTCCGGCGCGTCCCACAGCACCTCCTGGCTGCCGAAGGTGTCCGCGAGGAAGCGCTCACGCTCCGCCACATCCGCGTAGGGCGCGATGTCGACGGAGGCGTCACCGGTGAAGCGGGGCGTGATGCGCATCGGTTCGTCCGTCACCGTCGCGCGCCAGTCGCCGTCGAACGTCAACTTCGTGGTCATTCCTGCCTCATCTGATCTGCTTTGCCGGGGCCATGTATCCGTCCTTGAGGGGAACCCTGCCCTCCACGAGGTCTTCGTGGGTGATGGGCGGGTGGGGGTCCGTGGGATTCCCGCCGAGCGCCTTCGCCCCGCTGTCGCCCTTGATACCCGACGAGCCGTAGGCCGTGATGGCCTGGCCCTGGGTCTGGCCGGGCCCGTCGAGCACGACGATGTCCTCGCCCTGCCGGAAGATGAGCCTCTGGCCTGTTCCCGTCGACTGGTACACGGCATCCGGATTCTTCAGGATTTCCGTGACCCGTTCGTCGCTCATCGCGTGCCGCGTGTCCCCGTGGTACTCGCGGTGCTTCCTGAACCCCCCGTCCTCCGCTCTGTCGATGACGTCGTCCACGACCTTGTCGAGTCGCTTCTGGGCCTTCTCCTCCTTCGTGTACTTGGGCATGAGGCCCAGCGGGTCGCACCCGCTGTGCGGGTTGCCCACGTACGCGACCGGGTTCGGGGCGGGGGCCAGGCCCAGGGGGTCCGGGGAGGTGTAGCGGCCCGTTTCCGGGTCGTAGTGGCGGAAGTGGTTGTAGTGGAGGCCGGTCTCGGGATCGTAGTACTGGCCGGGGAAGCGGAGCGGGGTGTAGGTGCTGCTGTCGCGGGCCCAGGCGGTGGTGCCCCACAGGGTGGCACGGGAGCGCCAGGCGATGCCGCCCGCCTCGTCGATCAGCTCGGTGGGGGTGCCGATGAGGTCGGTGGCGATGGCGAAGAACCGGCGGTCGACCTCCTCCTGGCGGTCGTCGGCCGTCAGGATGCGCTCGGTCTGGGACAGCGGGACGCCTCCGCGGTGGTCCCAGGTGAGGGCGACCGTGTCCGGCCGGTCCGGGTGGTGGCTGGTCTGTTCGCACAGGGTCATGCCGTCCCAGGCGAACCGGACCTCCTCGGCCACGCTCTCGCCGTCGGCCGCGAGGCGCTGCTTCGCCGTACGGCGCCCGAGCGGATCGTAGCGGTACCTCCAGCGGGTCCCGTCGGGGGTGGTCACCGAGGTGAGGCGGTTCTCCGTGTCCCACGTGTAGCGCCAGGTGTCGGGCTTGCGGGAGAGCCGGGTCTTCTGCCGCAGGGTGACCCGCCCGAGGGCGTCGTACTCGAACCGGACGCCTCCGGCGCGGGTGAGCCGGGTTCCCGTGTACGTGCGCGGTCCGGTGGCCTCCCCGCCGGGGTGGCCGGAGGGCCAGGAAGCCGAGGTCTGGTTGCCGGTGGCGTCGTAGGCGTACCGCTCCGTCCAGCCCCGGGCGTGGACCGCGGTGACCCGGCCCGCCCGGTCCAGGTCGAACGTACGGGTGCCCGACAGCCGATCGGCGACGGACGTCAGACGGCCGTCGGCGCGGTAGCCGTAGGAACGGCTGTTGACGGCGCGCCCTGCCGCGGTGACGTGCTGCTCGGAGAGCCGTCCGGCCTCGTCCCAGGCCGAGGTCATGGTGACCGCGCCGCCGAAGACGCGGGCCAGCTCCCGGCCGGCGGCGTCGTGGGTGAAGTCGACGCGGCGGCCGCCCGTGGTGATGCGGTGGGCCTGTCCGTCGGCGCCGTAGGCGTACGAGGTGACGTGCCCGGTGGGCGTGGTGCGGCGCGTGCGGCGGCCCACGGAGTCGTAGGCGTAGCTGATGGGCCTGCCGTCGACCAGCTCGGTCTTGGTGTGTCCGCGGCGGTCGTACTGGTACCGCAGCTCCCCGTCCGGTCCGACCGCCTCCAGCAGGCGTCCGGCCCGGTCGTAGGCGTAGTTCGTCACCCGGCCGTCGACGTCCTTGACGATCGCCCGGCCGAGCTGGTCGCGCTCGAACGCGACGGTCCCGCCGAGCGCGTCGACGCGGGCGGCCAGCCGGCCCGCCGCGTCCAGCCGGTAGGTGAGGGTGCGGCCGTCGAAGTCGGTCTCGGAGACGATGTTGTCGGCGGCGTCGTACGTGTACGTCCAGGCCAGCCCCTGCGGATTGGTGACGCGGGTCAGGCGCAGCGCGGAGTCGTGCTCGAACTCGTAGCGGGCGCCGTCGGGTTCGGTGCGGGCGACCGGCAGGTCGCAGTGGGTGTACTCGAAGCGGGTCACCCCACCGGACGCGTCGGTGCGGGCGAGCAGGTTGCCCTCGCCGTCGTAGGTCCACGTCTCGGTGGCGCCGTCGGGTCCGGTGCGCCGGGTGAGCTGCCCGTCGGCGTCCCATTCCAGGAGGGTGACGCCACCCGTCGGACCGGTGATGCGGACCGGCCTGCCGAGGGCGTCGCGCTGCGTGCGGGTCACGGCGCCGGCCGGGTCGGTCACCTCCACGGGCAGCCCGGCCGCGTCGCACACCACGCGGGTGACGGCCCCCTCGGCGTCGGTGAGCGAGGTGAGGCGGGCGGCATGGTCGTACGTGTAGCGGGTGGTGGCGCCGGCCGGGTCGGTGACCGCCGTGCGGTTGCCGCGTTCGTCGTACTCGTGGAGCATGCGTGCGCCGTCCGGCGCGAAGACTTCCACGGGCAGACCGAACCGGCCCCGCACGGTGCGCAGTTCGCTCCCGTCGGGGCGTACGGCGCGGACGACGCGGCCGTCCTCGTCGTACGAGAAGACGGTCGTGAGGCCCAGCGGGTCGGTGCGGGACAGCAGGTTGCCACGCGGGTCGTAGGTGAAGCGGGTGGTGTGGCCCAGCGGGTCGGTGACGGCCAGCAGCTTGCAGCCGGGGCCGAACAGGTGGCGGGTCGCGTGCCCGTCGGGGGTGGTCAGGGTGGTGGTGTGGTGACCCGTCTCCGGGTCCGGCTCGGTGTACGTGAAAGTGAGCTGGATGTGGCCGGCCTCGCCGCCCTCCGCCACGACGCGGTCGCAGTCGTCGTAGACGTAGTCGTAGCGGGCGGCGTTGGAGTCGATCCAGGCGATGACGCGCCGGCGGTCGTCGTAGACGAACGTGGTGGTGGCGCCCGAGGGCTTGATGGCCCGGGTGAGGTTGCCGTCCTCGTAGCCGTAGCCCATCAGGGGCAGGTCCGTGCCGCCCTCGCCCGCGCCGGCCAGGGACAGGGCGGTGACCAGACCGTCGGTGACGGACACGGTCACCCGGTGGCCCGCCGAGTGCACCAGGGCCAGCGGCAGGCCGTCCTCGTCGCGGTCGACGGTGATCGTGTGGCCGTTGCGCTCGGTGATGGCCGAGAGCCAGGCTTCGCCGTCGCCCCCCGGCTCGCCGCCGGACGGGGCGGTGAAGTGGAAGACCAGGCCGCTGTCGGGCTCGGTGACCGTGTAGTCGCCCTCGGGGCCGCGGGCCAGCAGGGTGCGGCCCCGGCCCTTGTCCGGCCGGGTGGGCACACCGGGGGCCGGGTGCGGGTACGCGATCAACAGCCCTTCGGCGGTGACGTGGATGACGCCGGCCTCGTCGATCTCCAGCCGCTCGTCTACCGTGGACGTCCAGGCGGGTCCCAGGAAGCGCCCGACCGGGCAGCCGGATTCGGTGCGGCGGGTGAAGACCAGCGGCAGGATGCCCGGCAGTTCGAAGTCGGTCTGGGGCAGGAACATCCGCCCCGTGGCGAGGTCCACCGGGTCACCACCCCCCTTGCGGTCGCCGTCCGCGGTGTTGTGGCTGCCGTCGGGGGACTCCTCCACCCGGTCGCGCACCTTCGGACCCTTGACGTCGTCGAGGTGCTTGGCGGCCGTCCCCAACTTCTTGAGGGAGCCCAGGCCCTTGGAGCCGACGAGCTCGGGCAGGAGCTTGCCGATGCCCTCGCTGGGATCCTTCATGAACTCGTCGAGCATCTGCTTGCCCGCGCCCCACGGGTCGTTGGCCATGGTGACCAGTCCCGCGGCCGTCGAATTCAGGCTGGTGAGGTACTCGGCCGGGTGGGTGAGGTTGTAGGGGTCCATCGGGTTGAGAGCGCGGGCGAAGTTGGCGATGCCCGCCGTGCCCTTCACGACGCCGCCGAGCAGGTGGGTGGTGGCGAGGTCCAGGTAGTCGAGGCCGTCGCCGAGCTGCTCGGCGTACGAGGGCTTCTTCGGGGCGGCGTCCCGGGCGGCCTTGACGGCGGTGCGGAGGTTCTCGGCGACCTCGTTGCGCTGCTTGCGGGCGTTGTCGAGCTTGTCCTGCGCGGCGGTGGCCATCGCCTTGCCCGGGTCGGGGTAGTCGTCCCCGGGGCGGGGCGGCAGGGTCTCCTTCTTCGCCTTGTACGCGTCGTTGTACTCCTTGACGAGCTTGTTGTGCGCGGTGCGGGCGTCCTCGGAGGCCTTCTTCGCCTTGTTGTAGTCGTCGAGGGCCTCCTTCGCCTTGCCCTGCGCCCATTCGACGGTCTCGGCGAAGCGGCCCATGGCGTCGGCGGCCTTCTCGAAGGCCGAGGCGGCGGTGAACCAGCGCGGCGGCTCCTTCGCGACGGAGTCGCGGAACGCGCCGGCGGTCTCGCCCCTGAGCCCGTCGGGCCGGGTCAGGCTCTTCAGGCCGTTGCCGACGGATTCGAAGGCCTTCCTGAAGTCATTCAGGTGGGCGACCTGCTCGCGGATCTTCGAAGGGCTGCCGTAGACCAGCTTCTTCGGGTCCTCGGTCTGGCCGAGTTCGAGTTCCTCCACGTCCGCGCCGAGCCGGTTGGCGGCCGAGCGGCTCTTCTCCCGGATCCAGTCGCCCGCATCGTCGAGGCCGACCTCCTCCGCTAGGTCGGCCGTCTTGTCGCCGGCCCACTCGATGGCGTCGCCGACCCCCTCGACGGCGTCCTCGGCCACGTCCTCGACCGAGTCGGGTATGTAGTCGCGCCATCCCATCAGTTGCCGCCCCCGTCGCCCTGCGCCTGGTCCAGCAGGTCCTTCAGGGAACCGATCTTGCCGGTGGAGGTCACCGTGTCCTTGGTGTCCGACCAGGTCTTCTCGATGTCCTGCGCGCCCTTCTCGAACGACTCGGCGCTGTAATCCGGCTTGTAGACGTCCGCGCTGAAGATGTTCCCCCAGGACTTCTGCTCGATCTCGTCCTCGGTGGCGTGCGGATTCCCGTACGCGGCGTTCGCGGCCACCTTGAACGCACCCTGGATGTACTGGTCCTCCTCCCACATCGTCCCCGCGGCGATGCCCAGGTTGCCGGCCAGGGTGGATGCGTCCTGGATCAGGGCGCGCACGCCCCACTCCCAGCGCTCGCAGAAGTCCTCGAAGTCCGTGGCCAGTCCCGCGTGCCCGGTCTCCATCCCCGTCATCGACAGGTTCTCGAAACCCGCCCCCTGCGAGGCCCCGGCCGCATCGCCGGACTCCCTCAACTCCGCTATCGCCGCGCGCAGACCGACCTGGATCGATGCGACCGCCGCCGGCGAGACCTCAAGGTCCCCGTCGCCCGCCATCAGGCCACCGCCCCGCCGGCGATGTCGACGGCGCAGGCATCGGGGACGATCCCGGCGACCGGCGGAAAGAGCATCGACCCGTCCTGGTCGGCCACGTTCACCGCCACCCCGGCCGGCCCGTCGACCTGAGGAACGACCGCGTCGACCAGCCGCGCGCCGAGGACCGCCAGGTACGGCCACTCCCGGCCGTCCTCCCCGCGGGCCCGGGCGAACCGGAACAACGCCTCCTCGCCGGTGAACGCGTAGAACCAGCGGATCCCGCCCGATCCGGCCGACATCAGACCACCGGCGGCATCACCGGCCCCGGCGCCGTCACCGGCGGCAGCGGCGTCGCGGGTGACCGGAACGAGCAGTGTGGCGCGGCGGAACTCGCCCACCAGACGCCCCGGATTTCCCCGGCCCTCCCGGAAATCGGCTATCTCGTCTGGCAGTCCCATGGCTGTGCGCCCCCTCTGCAAGTTCCATCTGCAAGGAGTGAACAGTACCTCGATGGCTGAAATGGCCTGAAGGGGCGAGGCGTCGGACGGCACACGAAATCGACCCCACGCGCGTGCGTCGTGCCAATACTCCGAACGGGAGCCCGGGTTGCTCCGGCGACCGACGCCGGTCCGGGGCGTTCCCGTGCATGGCTGCGCCGCGGCGCACTCGGCGGCCACGTACGGCGCGTTGCCGTTGCATACGCCAGGTGGTTCTGCGAACCGCCGCCGAGGGGGCGCAATGTGATCGTCGGTCGAGTGCAGCTCAGGCGCCGGCCGCGTACGTCCAGAAATCGCGCATCACGGCCGGCGGGGTCGGGCTGTTCATCGCCCGCTGGGTGAGCAGGACGGAGACGGTGCCGGTGGACGGGGTGATGTGGCCGGCGGTTCCGGTGCCGCCGATCCAGCCGTACCGACCCGGCACGTTCCACGGATCGCGGGTCGTGACGTCCACCGAGCCGCCGAACCCCCAGCCCTGGCCCTCCAGGAACAGCTCGCCGCCGGCCCGCTGGGCCGGGGTCAGCCAGTCGGTCGTCATCCGCTGCACCGACTTGGCCGACAGGAGCCGGCCCCGGCCCCCGTCCAGCGCCCCCTCCGCGAGCAGCATCCGGCCGAACGCGCACCAGTCGTCGGCGGTCGAGACCAGGCCCCCGGCGCCGGAGGGGAAGGCCGGGAGGCTGCTCCACTGCCCGTGCGGGGCGTCGGCCGGTTCGAGGCCGCCACCGCCCTCGCGGTAGAAGGTCGTGAACCGGCCCAGGTCGGCGGCCGGGACGCAGAACCCGGTGTCCGCCATGCCCAGGGGCTCGAAGATCCGCTCGGCCATGAACTCGGGCAGGGACTGCCCGGAGACCCGGGCGATGAGCACGCCCAGGATGTCGGAGCAGGTGTTGTACAGGAAGGCCTCGCCCGGCTGGTACAGCAGCGGAATGCCCGACAGCGTCTTCAGCCAGGCGTCCGGCGCCGCCGTGCGCTGCGGCTCCGGCGGCCCCTGCTTCAGCTCGTCGACCAGCGGCGCGACCGCGGGCAGCGAGAAGTCGGACGGGAACCCGTACCCGGCGCGGGAGGTGAGCAGGTCGAACACGGTGATCGGGCGGTCGGCCGGCACCACGTCGTCGAGCGGGCTCGCGGGCGTACGGGCGACGAGGGGGGAGGCCAGCTCCGGCAGCCACGGGGCGATCTCGTCCTCCAGGGCCAGCAGGCGCTCCTCGACCAGCGTCATGACGGCCGCGGCCGTCACGGGTTTGGTCATGGAGGCGATCCGGAAGATCGAGTCCCGGACCATCGGAGCCGTGCCCTCGACGTCGGCCGAGCCGACGGCCGCCACCTCCACCCGGTCGCCACGGGCCACCAGGCCCACCGCCCCGGGCAGCGATCCGCTGCCCACGTGCCGTTCCAGGATGTCGCGCAGCTCGCTCATCACTCCACCTCTCCCGATCCCGCTCCGGATGCCTGCTTCACAGACTCCCGCAGCGCCGCGCATTCATCGGCCGGACGCGCGGCGGACGCACGGGGGAGGACCGGAAGGATCACCACCAGTAGGCGGGGTACCTCGGTGCCTTGCGCCGGATGCGCGAAGCGGCGTACCCGGTCAGGACGAGCAGCACCGTCGCGCCGAAGAGCAGAGGGACGAACCGGGCGGGGGCCGGGCTCTGGAGCACGATCACGACGGAGGTGGCGCAGGCGGGCGAGTGCGGGGTGCGGGCGGCCATCAGCAGCGCGAGGGTGACCCCGGCCGCGACGGCCGCGGCCCAGGCGCTGCTGCCGGCGGCGGCGAGGGCGCCGTAGCCGACGGCGGTGCCCAGCAGATGGCCGACGACCACACCGCGCGGCTGGGCCAGGGGCAGGGTGGGGGCGCTGTGCACGAGGGCGGCGCTGGCGGCCAGCGGCGGTATGAGCACCGGCTCGTGGAGCAGCGCCCCGATCCCGACGAGCCCCAGCAGCACCGATGTCACGGCGCTGGTGCTGTGGAACGCGGCCGCGGTGGTGGGGCGGGCGGGAGCCCGGCCGGCGGTGAGCCGGGACCGGGGGGAACCGGCGGCGGACTCGGAGCCAGGGGCGGTGGCGGACGGGGACGGGGACGGCAGGACGGTGCTCATGTGCAGGTTCCGGGGCAGGACGACGGGGCGAATGCGGTCGAGGCGGCACGGGGGCAGGGTGATCAACCGCCGCCCCGGCCTCGCGCCTGTCCTTGGTACGGCCGACGCAGACCGGCTACGACCTTATCCGTCAGGTGTGCGGAGCCCGCTCCGGGGGAGGGATACGGGTAAGGAAGGACGAAACATGACGACGCACGCCCACGACGCAGAGGTGCCCCCACCCGCCGCCCCGGCCGATCCCGCTGCCCCGGCCGATCCCGCTGCCCCGGCCGATTCCGTCGGCGCCGATCCCGCCGGCCCGGCCGAGGGTGGAGAGTCGGCCTGCCTGCTCCACCTGGTCTGCCCCGACTGCGGACGGCTCGCGACCGTTCGCGGCGCCCGGTCCTGCTCCCGTTGCGGTGCCCCGCTCCCGGCCCCCGGCTCCTGACGCCGCCGAGACCGCGGCCGCGCCGGATATCCGGTGGCCCGGGCGAGGGCGGCGGTCCTAGGGTGCGAGCCATGACGATCATGGGCTCCGAAGCCGTAGACCGATCCGTGTACCTGACCGCACAGGCGCTCCGGAGGGTGGCGCACCTCGACTGGTCCGTCCCCGCCGCGGGCCTGGAGTGGAGCTGTTACGACACCGCCGTCCACGTGGCGAGCGATTTCACCGGGTACGCCACCCAGCTCACCGGGCGCTCGACCAGCGGGTACGCCCCCTTCGACATCAGCGCCGACCCCGGCACCAGCCCCGAGGGCCTGATCCAGGTCATCGAGGCCACCGGGGGCCTGCTGTCCGCCGCCGTGGCCGTGACCGACCCCGAGGTCCGTGCCTGGCACCCGTACGGAATGGCGGGCCCGGACGGATTCGCCGCGATGGGCGTCGTCGAGACGCTCCTGCACACCCACGACATCCTGAACGCCCTCGGCGTCCACGACTGGGCACCCGACGCGGACCTCTGCGAGCAGGTCCTCGACCGGCTCTTCCCCCAGGCACCGCGCGACATCGCCGCCCCGTGGCCGACCCTGCTGTGGGTGACCGGCCGGGGTGAACTCCCGGGCCTGCCCCGCCGCACGGCGTGGCGCTGGTACGCCGAACCCATCGCCACGGAACGCGTCGTGCTCTGCGAGATCTCCCCGCTCGTCGCCGGGGACCTCCGCGACGGCGGCACCGGCGGCTTCGCCTGGGCCGAGGACGGCCCCGGCGAGGGCACGCGGGTCGCCTCCGGGATGGTGGCCAAGGCGCGGGAGGAGGGCACGTTCCGCCCGGGATGGGGCGCGTACGCCGTCGTCCGTACCCGGGACCGGCGCGCGATCGGCGGGATCGGCTTCCACGGGGCCCCCGACGCCGAGGGGAACGCGGAGGTCGGCTACGACCTCGTACCGTCGGCCCGTGGCAACGGGTACGTCACCGACGCGCTGAAGGGCCTGGTCGCCTGGGCCTTCGGGCAGCCCGGCGTGACCGCGCTGCACGCCAGGGTGGACGAGGACAACGCGCCCTCCCAGGGCGTGCTCGTCCGGGCGGGCTTCGAGCGGACGGGCTCCACCGAGGGAGGCGAAGCCCGTTACATCCTGCGGGCGGCCCGCCGGTAGCCGCGGGCTCAGTGGCCGCTGCCCAGTGGCCGCAGTTGGTGACCCACTTGTGGGAGGAGATGCGGTCGTTCCACTCCCACGGGATGTTGCCGGCCGAGCCGTTCGGGGCGCACGTGGACGCCCCGCCGTAGCCGATGTGCTCGTAGACGCGGACGCCCCCGAAAGAGCCGGCGTACCCGTTGTCCCACCAGGACGAGGCCCGGTCGTTCATCGGCCAGGGTCCGCCCGTCGGGGCTGAACACCACCGAGCCGACGACGTCGGTGTGGCCCGCGAGACCCGACGGCGCGGTGCTGGCCTCCGGCGGCTTCGATGCCACCCTCCGGCTGGCGGGGACCGGCGAGGCGCGGCTCATCGCGGACGCCTGCGCGCACACAGGACCCCGGATCACCCGCGCCCAGTGGTCCGCGCACCTGCCGTACGTCGCGTACTCGCCGCCGTGCAGCGGGCTGGAGCAGCGTCGTTGGGACCCCGTGGGGACGCCGGACGGTAGCCTCGGGTGGACGCCCGACACCGGCCCGGAAGGCAGGTCCCGATGGCGAGTTCAGCCGATGCACCAAGTACTCCTCCTCCGCCTTCTTCTCCTTCTCCTTCTCCGGCTTCCTCCGCTTCCGCGCGTTCCCCGGTTCCCGTGATCGACCTCGGGCCGTGGCGGTCCGGTGGGGCCGGGGCGCGGGAGCGGATCGCCGCCCGCGTCGACGAGGCCCTCCAGGCCGCCGGGTTCCTGCTGATCACCGGGCACGGAGTGGATCCCGGGCTGCCCGCGCGGATCCGGGAGGCCGCCAAGGAGTTCTTCCGGCTGCCGCCCGAGGCGAAGGAGCCGTACGCCGTCGCGGTCGGCGGCCGCGGATGGCTGGGACCGGGCGCCGAGGCCAACAGCTACGCGGAAGGGGCGGCCTCGCCGCCCGACCTCAAGGAGTCCTGGTCCTGTGCGGCGGACGAGCCCACCGGGGATCCGTCCGTGGACGCCGAATGGTTCCGGCCGAACGCCTGGCCGGCCGAGGTGCCGGCGCTGGGGCCACTGGCCGTCGAGTACATCGCCCGGATGCGGGCCCTGTCCGACGAGCTGCTGGAACTCCTCGCCACCGCACTCGGCCTCGCCGCCGACCACTTCACCCGCCACACCGGGCACCCCACCTGGGGGTTCAACCTCAACTGGTACCCGGGCACGGAGGTGCTCGGCGAACCCCTGCCGGGCCAGTTCCGCATCGGGGCGCACACGGACTTCGGGACGGTCACCGTCCTCGACCGCGAGCCGGGCTCGGGCGGCCTCCAGATCCACACCGACGCCGACGGCTGGCAGGACGCCCCGTACGACCCGGCCGCGCTCACCGTGAACATCGGCGACCTGATGGCCCGCTGGACCGGGGACCGCTGGCGCGCCGGCCGCCACCGGGTGCTGCCGCCGCCCGCCGACGCGCCGGCCGAGGAGCTCGTCTCGCTGGTCTACTTCTACGAATGCGACCCGCACACCCGGGTGGAGTCCCTCCCGGCGCCGGTCGGCCGGGTGGTCCACGACCCCGTGGACTCCCACGCCTACCTGCGGGCGAAGCTGGACGCGATCACCGTGTCCTGACCTGTTCGGAGGCGGTGACCGGGGACGCGGCGGCCGCCCGGGCGGACCCGATTACCGCTGGTCGGCGCTGTTCGGCAGGATGGGGGCATGACCGAGATCCGCACCCCCCGCCTGCTCCTGCGCCGCTGGACCGACGACGACCTCGTCCCCCTGTCGGAGATCAACGCCGACCCCGACGTCATGCGCTGGATCGGCGACGGCTCCACCCTCGACCTGGACGAGACCGCCGAGGAGATCGAGCGCTGGGAGGAGGAGTGGGACGAGGAGGGCTTCGGCCTGTTCGCCGTCGAGCTCCTGGCCTCGGGCGAGCTGATCGGGGCGGTCGGGCTGACCGTGGCGCAGTCCCCCCCGGAGGTACGGGACTTCGTCGCGATCAGCTGGCGGCTCGGCCGCCCGTACTGGGGCCAGGGCTACGCCTCCGAGGCGGCTCAGGCCTCCCTGGAGTTCGCCCTCCAGGACCGCGGCCTCGACCGGGTCATCGCGGTGAACCGGTCGGGCCACGAGGAGTCCGAGAACGTGATCCGCAAGCTCGGCATGGTGCTGGACCTCGACACGACGGACCCGGAGAACGGCCACCTGCTCCAGGTCCACAGCATCGACCTGACGGAGTACGAGGGCTGATACGGGGCCCGACCCGCGGGCTCGGTCCGCGGCCTAGGTGTATTGCCCAGTGAGGTTGGGGACGCGGCTGGCGGGTGGTTTGCCTGCGAGCGCGGTGTGTCCGCGGTGGTGATTGTAGGTGTGCAGC
>NZ_JBITFF010000006.1:0-446060 GCF_044455885.1 Streptomyces sp. NPDC051109 | reverse complement strand
ACGCCCGGTTACATTCCGAACCCGGAAGCTAAGCCTTTCAGCGCCGATGGTACTGCAGGGGGGACCCTGTGGGAGAGTAGGACGCCGCCGAACAACCCGCCCTTTTAGCTCAGTCGGTAGAGCGTCTCCATGGTAAGGAGAAGGTCAACGGTTCGATTCCGTTAAAGGGCTCCATCGAAGAAGGCCCCCGCCATTTGGCGGGGGCCTTTTTTGTTTTGGGCCGCGACCTCGGGCAGGCAGCCCGGCCGCCGAGAGCCGGACGGGCGGGCTGAACCGCACCGGTCTAGGGTGGTCGTGAAGGGCACATAAAGTGACTCCGGCGGCTCCGAGGTGATCCCCGGGCCGCGGCTTTGGCCCGGGAGGCGTGATGACCGTATCCCCCGACGCGGCGCCGCAGCGTTCACAGAGCGACCCCGACGACGTCCTCAAGCAGCTCGGAAGCTCGTGGCACTGGGCCCTCGGCTTCGCCCTCGCGACCCTGATCCCGGGCATCCTCATCCTCGTCTGGCCCGACGAGACGCTGCACGTCCTGGCCGTCATCATCGGTCTGCAGTTCCTGGTGGCAGGCGTCTTCCGTTTCGTCACCGCCTTCTCACACGGCGGCGACGGAGGCGGCAGCAGGCTGGCGGGCGTACTGATCGCCATGATCGCGTTCCTGGCCGGCGTTCTGGTGCTACGGCATCCGATGCAGACGATCGGCGTGCTGTCCCTGATCGTCGGAGTGTTCTGGCTGCTGACCGGAGTGCTCAGGGCGTACACGGCGATCGCGGACCGCGCGCTCGTGCACCGCGGCCTGCTCTTCGGCCTGGGCCTCCTCGGCGTCGTGGCCGGAGTCGTCGTGCTCTGCTTCCCGGTGGACTCCGCCGTCGCCCTGACACGGCTCCTGGGACTCTGGTTCGTCCTGCTGGGCGTGTTCGAACTGGTCATGGCCTTCGCCCTGCGCTCTTCCACCCGGCGGCTCCTGCACACGCCCACGGCCTGAGTCACCGACCGACCCGCAGCCCCTCAACCGAGTGCGCGCGTGGCCCACGGGGAAACCTGGCCGCCCGCCTCCTCAGTCGCCCGTGCGCTGCTGGGGGACGCGGAAGGCCAGGATGGCCATGTCGTCCGAAGCGGGCTCGGCCGCGAAGCGTTCCACCGCGCGCAGGATGCGGGCGGCGACGGCGCCGGCGGTGAGGCCCGTACAGGTGGTGAGGACCTCCGCGAGGCCGTCGTCCCCCAGCATGCGGGTGCCCTCGCGGCGTTCCGTCACCCCGTCCGTGACGCAGAGCAGTACGTCGCCCGGATCCAGCATGAGGGTCTGTTCGTACAGGTCGAGGTCGTCGATCACGCCGAGCAGGGGCTGCGGGTCCGCGGCCGCGGTGACCTGCCCGTCCGGGCGCAGGCGGAGCGGCAGCGGGTGGCCGGCGCAGACGACCTTCATCAGGGCGCCGCCGTCCGGCTGGGGGTGGAGTTCCCCGTACAGGAGGGTCAGGAAGCGGCTGCGGGCGCCCTCGTCGAGGATGGCCGCGTTGAGCCGCTCCAGCACGGCCGGGCCGCCCAGCCCTTCGCGGGCCAGCAGGCGCAGGGCGTGCCGGGCGAGGCCGGTGACGGCCGCCGCCTCGGGGCCCGTACCGCAGACGTCGCCGATGGCGAAGCCGTACGCGCCGTCGCGGATCGGGAAGACGTCGTAGAAGTCGCCGCCCACCTCGTTGCCCTCGCCGGCCGCGCGGTAGATGACCTCGACCTCCATGCCGGGGATCGCAGGGGAGCCGGGCGGGAGCAGACTGCGCTGCAGGGAGCGGCTGATCGCGGTGCGCTCGGAGTAGAGGCGGGCGTTGTCGAGGGCGAGGGCGGCCCGGCGGGAGAGGTCCTCGGCGAGTTCGAGGATCTCCTGGCGGAAGTGCTCCTCTGACGGCTTGCCGAGGGTCAGCATGCCGATGACGCGGTTGCGGGCCAGGAGGGGGAGGACGACGGTCTCCCCGCCGACCGCCTTGGCCGTCGCAGGCCAGGGCCGGGCACCGGCCTCACGGACCGGTTCGGGCGGGCTGACGCGGGAGAGCAGGGCCTTGAGGCCGTCGATGCGCTCCTCGTCCTCGTGCAGGACGTACGAGAGGTACGGATCGGATGACTGGTCGGCGATGGTGTAGACGGCGCACCAGGTGGCCAGGGTCGGGACGGTCATCTGGGCCATGAGGGCCAGGGTCTGGTCCCGGTCGAGGGTGCCCGCGAGCAGGTCGGAGGCCTCGACGAGGAAGGACAGGGAGCCGCGGCGCAGCCGTTCCAGCTCGCCGAGGCGGGCGGATTCGACGGCGAGGGCGATCCGGTCGGCGGCGAACTGGAGGCGCAGGGCCTCGGCGTTGGAGTAGCGGCCGGGGCTCTCGGCGGCGACACCGAGCGAGCCCGTGAGCCGGCCCTCGACCTTGAGCGGGACGGTGATCACCGAGCGCATGCCGGTGGCCTCCAGGAGCGGGACGGCTCCCGGGACGGCGGCGAGGTCGTCGTGGACGGCGGGCATGCGGGCGGAGCCGTACCGGTTGGTGCCGGCCTCGACGGGGACGCGGGCGAAGCGCTGGCGGGTGGAGGGCAGCCCGGTCGTGGCCCGGACCTCCAGCTCCGTCTCGTCGTCGGTGGCCAGCAGGAGGAAGGAGGAGTCGGCGTCGAGCATGTCGCGGGCGCGTTCGACGGTGCGCTGGAGGAGGCCGTCGAGGTCGTCGGGGGCGGGGGAGCCGATGAAGACCTCGAAGGGGTCCGCGGGGCGGGGCTCGGTGAGCTGCAGGCTGTCGGCGGGGGCCACCCGCACGGGGGTCTGGAGCAGGGCCCGCTCGTCGTCGTGGACCAGCAGGCAGACGATGGAGGGCTCGCCGTGGGCATCGCGGACCCGCAGGTGGGAGCCGTACACGGGGATGACGCGGCCGTCGGCGCCGCGGATGCCGTAGCTGCCCTCCCAGCGGGACAGGCGCAGGGCCTCGGCGATGCCGGTGCCGGTGCCGGGGGTCTGGGGCCAGGCGGCGAGCTCGGCGAGGGGGCGGCCGAGGACCTTGTCGGCGGAGTAGCCGAAGACGTGCTCGGCGTCCTCGTTCCACGCGGAGATCGAGTCGGAGGCGTCGATCTGGAGGACGGCGACGCGGACCCGGCTGTCGGCGAGGGGCAGGAGGCGGTCCGGGACGACGGGTCCGGCGGATCGCGTACCGACCGGCCGGTCCGGGAGGTCGAGGCGGAACCACACGTGCTTGTGCGTGGCCGTGTACTCGACGCCCCAGCGGGTGGCGAGGGCGGCGCAGAGCATCAGCCCGCGGCCGTTCTCCCGGTCGGGGTCGGCGTACGGGCGCTCCCCCGGGTGCTGGAGAGGAAGCTCACGTTCCGGGTATCGGTCGGCGATCTCGACCCGTACCCCGTCGCCGGAGCGCAGGCACAGGACCTCGGCCTTGGTGCCGGCGTGGACCACGGCGTTGGTGACGAGCTCGCTGGTGAGCACCACGGCGTCGTCGACGATGTCCGCGAAGCCCCAGCCCTGCAGGGTGTCGCGGACGAACGCCCGGGCCGCGGCGACCGAGCGCCCGAGGGGGTCGAAGCTGGCAGCCGCCCGAGCCGTGATCACGAATCTCCTTCGACGCGGTTGGACATCGGGTGCCAGGTTACTTACCTTCGCGGTCGGCATGGTGCCGTCGTCCGGGATTCCACCCGCAGGGTGCGGCCGGTGTGCGATGGTGCCGAAGTGTTATGGCCGGGTTCGGCCAGGGTGAAACACTGGGCAGGATCGGATAGCCGGGCGTGCGACTCGCCGGGTGTCGGTGGAACAGCGGTCGACCCTTTCGGGAGGGACACGGTGGAGTCTGGCGCAGCGGTGCGGCGAACGGGAACGCGCCCGAAGGGCGGGAGGTCCCGCCGGGGCGGCACGACGGAAGTCGATACCGCGGCCCTGAACCGGCTGCTCACGGCCCTGGTGTCGATGCGGGACGGGAACTTCCGCAAGCGGCTGACGGTGTCCGGCGACGGTGTGATGGCGGAGATCGCCGCCGTCTACAACGAGGTCGCCGACCGCAACCTCCACCTGACGGGAGAGCTCTCCCGGGTGCGGCGGATGGTGGGCCGCGAGGGCAAGCTCAGCGAACGGCTGGAAACAGGCGCCTGTGAGGGCTCCTGGGCGGCCGCGATCGACGCCTCGAACCAGCTGGTCGACGATCTCGCGCGGCCGGTGTCCGAGGTGGGCCGGGTGCTGTCGGCGGTCGCCGAGGGCGATCTAGACCAGCGGATGGATCTGCGGACGCAAAGCCCGGACGGGGCCGGTCATCCGCTGCGCGGTGAGTTCCTGAAGGTCGGGCGTACGGTCAACAACCTGGTCGACCAGCTGTCCGCGTTCACCGACGAGGTGACGCGGGTCGCGCTGGAGGTGGGTACCGAGGGCAAGCTCGGCGGGCAGGCCCAGGTCCGCGGGATGTCGGGTTCCTGGAAGGACCTGACCGACTCCGTCAACACGATGGCGTACCGGCTCACCGCTCAGGTGCGTGACATCGCTCTCGTCACGACCGCGGTGGCCAAGGGCGACCTGTCGCGCAAGGTCACGGTGCACGTGGCCGGCGAGATGCTCCAGCTGAAGAACACCGTGAACACGATGGTGGACCAGCTGTCGTCGTTCTCCTCCGAGGTGACGCGGGTCGCGCGCGAGGTCGGTACGGAGGGTGAGCTCGGCGGCCAGGCGAAGGTGCCCGGGGTCGCGGGCGTGTGGAAGGACCTGACCGATTCGGTCAACACCATGGCCGGCAACCTGACGGCCCAGGTGCGCGGGATCGCGCAGGTCACGACGGCCGTCGCCAACGGCGACCTGTCGCAGAAGGTCCGGGTCAGCGCGCGCGGCGAGGTGGCGCAGCTGGCCGAAACGATCAACCAGATGACCGAGACGCTACGGACCTTCGCGGACGAGGTCACGCGCGTGGCCAGCGAGGTCGGCGCCAAGGGAACGCTCGGCGGCCAGGCGCAGGTGCCCGGGGCGGCGGGGACGTGGAAGGACCTCACCGATTCGGTGAACACGGTCTTCCGGAACCTGACCACGCAGGTGCGGGACATCGCCCAGGTGACGACCGCCGTGGCCAACGGCGATCTGTCGCAGAAGGTCACGGTCGACGTGGCCGGCGAGATGCTGGAGCTGAAGAACACCGTCAACACGATGGTGGACCAGCTCCAGTCCTTCGGTTCGGAAGTGACACGCGTGGCCCGTGAGGTCGGCGTCGAGGGTGAGCTGGGCGGTCAGGCCCAGGTGCCCGGGGCGGCCGGGACGTGGAAGGACCTCACCGACTCGGTGAACACGGCCTTCGCCAACCTCACCGGCCAGGTGCGCAACATCGCGCAGGTGACGACGGCGGTGGCCAACGGCGACCTGTCGCAGAAGGTCACCGTGGACGTCTCGGGCGAGATGCTCCAGCTGAAGAACACCGTGAACACGATGGTGGACCAGCTGTCCTCCTTCGCCGACCAGGTGACGCGCATGGCGCGGGACGTGGGCACGGAGGGCCGGCTCGGCGGCCAGGCTCGGGTCGAGGGGGTCTCGGGCACCTGGAAGGAGCTCACCGACTCCGTCAACTTCATGGCCGGCAACCTGACCTCCCAGGTGCGGCAGATCGCGCAGGTGACCACGGCGGTGGCCCGCGGCGACCTCTCCCAGAAGATCGACGTGGACGCGCGCGGCGAGATCCTGGAGCTGAAGAACACCATCAACACGATGGTCGACCAGCTCTCGGCCTTCGCCGAGCAGGTGACCCGGGTGGCCCGGGACGTGGGTACGGAGGGCCGCCTCGGCGGCCAGGCGCAGGTGCCCGGGGTGGCCGGCGTGTGGCGCGACCTGACGGACTCGGTGAACGGCATGGCCGGGAACCTGACCTCGCAGGTGCGCAACATCGCGCAGGTGGCGACGGCGGTGGCCCGCGGCGACCTGTCGCAGAAGATCGACGTGGACGCGCGAGGCGAGATCCTGGAGCTGAAGAACACCCTCAACACGATGGTGGACCAGCTCTCGAACTTCGCGGAGCAGGTGACCCGGGTCGCCCGCGAGGTGGGCACCGAGGGCATCCTGGGCGGCCAGGCGGAGGTGAAGGGGGTCTCGGGCACCTGGAAGGACCTCACGCAGTCCGTCAACTTCATGGCGAACAACCTGACCTCGCAGGTCCGCAACATCGCCGAGGTGACGACGGCGGTCGCGATGGGCGATCTCTCCAAGAAGATCACCGTCGACGCGAAGGGCGAGATCCTCGAACTCGTCACCACCGTGAACACGATGGTGGACCAGCTGTCCTCGTTCGCGGAGCAGGTGACGCGGGTCGCCCGCGAGGTGGGTACCGAGGGCATCCTCGGCGGCCAGGCCCGGGTGCGCGGGGTGACGGGCATCTGGAAGGACCTCAGCGACAACGTCAACCTGATGGCCAACAACCTGACCTCGCAGGTGCGCAACATCTCGCAGGTCTCGGCGGCGGTCGCCAACGGCGATCTGACCAAGACGGTCACGGTCGAGGCCCGCGGCGAGGTCGCGCAGCTCGCCGACACCGTCAACACGATGGTGAAGACCCTGTCCTCGTTCGCGGACGAGGTCACGCGCGTGGCCCGCGAGGTGGGTACGGAGGGCCGCCTGGGCGGCCAGGCGCACGTGCCGGGTGTGTCGGGCACGTGGAAGGACCTCACCGATTCGGTGAACTTCATGGCCTCCAACCTCACCGGCCAGGTGCGGCAGATCGCCATGGTCACGACCGCCATCGCCAAGGGCGACATGACCAAGAAGATCGACATCGACGCCCGGGGCGAGATCCTGGAGCTGAAGACGACGATCAACACGATGGTCGACCAGCTGTCCTCGTTCGCCGACCAGGTCACGCGCGTGGCCCGCGAGGTGGGCACCGAGGGCATCCTGGGCGGCCAGGCACGGGTCCGGGACGTGGACGGCACCTGGCGCGACCTCACGGAGTCCGTGAACGAGATGGCCGGGAACCTGACCCGGCAGGTGCGCGCGATCGCGGCCGTGGCCACGGCCGTGACCCGCGGCGATCTCAACCTGAAGATCGACGTGGACGCGTCGGGTGAGATCCAGGTCCTCCAGGACAACATCAACACGATGATCGCGAACCTGCGCGACACCACCTTGGCCAACAAGGAGCAGGACTGGCTGAAGGGCAACCTCGCGCGGATCTCCGCCCTGATGCAGGGCCGCCGCGAACTGGACGACGTGGCCTCGCTGATCATGAGCGAGCTGACCCCGGTGGTCTCCGCGCAGCACGGGGCGTTCTTCCTGGCGCTGCCCTCGGGCGGCACCACCGAGATCGGCACCGACGGCGGTCCCGACGGTTCGTACGAGCTGCGCATGCGCGGGAGTTACGCGTACGCGGGCGGGGCGGTGCCCACCTCCTTCCGGCCGGGGGAGGGGCTGATCGGGACCGTCGCCGAGGAGAAGCGGACGATCCTGGTCGAGAACACCCCGCCCGGCTACCTGAAGATCTCCTCCGGTCTCGGGGAGGCTCCGCCGGCGCACGTGATCGTGCTGCCCGTGCTGTTCGAGGGGAAGGTGCTCGGCGTCATCGAGCTGGCGTCCTTCCAGCCCTTCACGCAGATCCAGAAGGACTTCCTGAGCCAGATCGCCGAGATGATCGGTACGAGCGTCAACACGATCAGCGTCAACTCCAAGACGGAGATGCTGCTCAAGCAGTCGCAGGAGATGACCGAGCAGCTGCGCGAACGCTCCGACGAGCTGGAGAACCGGCAGAAGGCGCTGCAGGCCGCCAATGCCGAGCTGGAGGAGAAGGCGGAGCTGCTGGCCCAGCAGAACCGGGACATCGAGGTGAAGAACACCGAGATCGAGGAGGCCCGGCAGGTCCTGGAGGAGCGCGCCGAGCAGCTCGCGGTCTCGATGCGCTACAAGTCCGAGTTCCTGGCGAACATGTCGCACGAGCTGCGCACGCCGCTCAACTCGCTGCTGATCCTGGCCAAGCTGCTCGCCGACAACGCGGACGAGAACCTGTCGCCGAAGCAGGTGGAGTTCGCGGAGACCATCCACGGGGCGGGTTCGGACCTGCTCCAGCTGATCAACGACATCCTCGACCTGTCGAAGGTCGAGGCGGGGAAGATGGACGTCTCGCCGACCCGGATCGCGCTCGTGCAGCTCGTGGACTACGTGGAGGCCACCTTCCGGCCGCTGACCGCGGAGAAGGGCCTGGACTTCTCGGTACGGGTCTCCCCGGAGCTGCCCGCGACGCTGCACACGGACGAGCAGCGGCTGCTCCAGGTCCTGCGCAACCTGCTGTCGAACGCGGTGAAGTTCACGGACACCGGCGCGGTGGAGCTGGTGATCCGGCCCGCCGGGGCGGACGTGCCGGCGGCGATCCGCGAGCAGCTGCTGGAGGCCGGTTCGCTGCTGGATGCGGACGCGGACCTGATCGCCTTCTCGGTGACGGACACCGGGATCGGGATCGCCGCGAGCAAGATGCTGGTGATCTTCGAGGCCTTCAAGCAGGCGGACGGGACGACCAGCAGGAAGTACGGCGGCACGGGGCTCGGGCTGTCCATCAGCCGGGAGATCGCCCGGCTGCTGGGCGGGGAGATCCACGCGGCCAGCGAGCCCGGCCGCGGGTCCACGTTCACGCTCTACCTGCCGCTGCACCCGAGCGAGCTGCCCCCGCAGGGGTACGCGCCGCCCACGCCCGGCGGCGGGCGCGGCGAGGTGTACCGCAGGCAGGTCGACGGGGCGCGTTCCGCGCTGCCGGCGGCCCCGGCGGCGCCGGTCTCCGCGGCGCAGCCGCAGCACGTGCGGCCCGGGCTGCCGGCCGCCGAGCCGGCCGGTCAGGGGCAGGGCGGCGCCGCGCTGTTCCGGCGGCGGCGCAAGTCGCTGAGCGACCTGGAGCCGCGTACGGCGGTGCCGGGGCAGCCGAACGCGCAGGGGCCCGAGGACGCTTGGGCCAACCCGGAGGAGGAACTCCCGGTGCTGCCCCGGTCGTACGACTTCCACGGCGAGAAGGTGCTCATCGTGGACGACGACGTCCGCAACGTGTTCGCGCTGACCAGCGTGCTGGAACAGCACGGACTGGCGGTGCTGTACGCGGAGAACGGCCGGGAGGGCATCGAAGTCCTGGAGCAGCACGATGATGTGACGGTCGTACTGATGGACATCATGATGCCCGAGATGGACGGGTACGCGACGACCTCGGCGATCCGGCGGATGCCGCAGTTCGCCGGGCTGCCGATCATCGCGCTGACGGCGAAGGCGATGAAGGGGGACCGGGAGAAGGCGATCGACTCCGGTGCTTCCGACTATGTCACCAAGCCGGTCGACCCGGACTATCTGCTGTCGGTGATGGAGCAGTGGATGCGAGGCAAGTGATCGACGGCCGAGCACTCTGATACCAATTGCTGACTGACTGTGGCGAAAACGGTGTGAAAGGGCGGGAGGCGGGGAACCTTCTGCTCCCCCACACCGTTTCTGCTTCGTGCACAGTGACATCTTGGTGACAGGGTGTGGCGATCTCGGGACTGGGGCTACGATGACCGGCACAAGGACGGACGGCGCAAGGATGCCGTCCTCTTCTGGGGCGGGGCCCGGCGTACAGGCCGGTGCCAGGAGCCGGGGAGGCCCCATGCCGGGGCGAGGAGGACAGGGCATGGTGCAGAAGGCCAAGATCCTCCTGGTCGATGACCGGCCGGAGAATCTGCTGGCGCTGGAGGCCATCCTCTCCGCGCTCGATCAGACACTGGTCCGGGCGTCGTCGGGGGAGGAAGCGCTCAAGGCGCTGTTGACGGACGATTTCGCGGTCATCCTGCTGGATGTGCAGATGCCCGGGATGGATGGATTCGAGACCGCCGCGCACATCAAGCGGCGTGAACGGACCCGGGACATCCCGATCATCTTCCTCACCGCGATCAACCACGGTCCGCACCACACGTTCCGCGGCTACGCCGCCGGCGCGGTGGACTACATCTCCAAGCCCTTCGACCCGTGGGTGCTGCGGGCCAAGGTCTCGGTGTTCGTGGAGCTGTACACGAAGAACTGCCAGCTGCGGGAGCAGGCGGCCCTGCTGCGGCTCCAGCTGGAGGGCGGCGGCTCCGACGGCGACGGCAGCAAGGAGACGGCCGGCCTGCTGGCCGAGCTCTCCGCGCGGCTCGCGGCGGTCGAGGAGCAGGCCGAGGCGCTGACCAAGCAGCTCGGCGAGGAATCCGCCGACGCCGCGGTCGTGGCGACCGCGGCCCACCTGGAGCGCAAGCTCACCGGCCTGCGGCGGGCGCTCGACGCGCTGGAGCCCGGGACCGGCGGGGGAACGCCGGTGCTGCCCGCGCAGGGCTGAGCCCGTCGAGGGGACGGCCGGCCGGTTCGGACGGCTGTCGCGTCTGGCGGTGCGTCAAAGCACTGACACGGGGCGCGACACGAACGGGTGAAGGGGTGGGCACGCGTGTCCACCGGCGCGCGCACCGGTAACCTCGGCCCCATGGCCTCACGTACGTCCGGCAAGGGTTCCCAGAGCGCAGCGGGCACCGCGAAGGGCCGCACCGGCCGGACGACGGCGCCGGCGAAGAAAGCGGCCGCCGCGCGCGGTTCCGCCGCGAAGAAGACCGCGGCGCCCCGGCGCGCCCCCGCCAAGAAGGCGCCGCCCAAGCCCGCGCCGTCCCCCACCGGGGGTGTGTTGCGGTTGGTGCGCGCGCTGTGGCTCGGCTGTGCGCACGCCGTCGGCGCGGTCTTCCGCGGGGTCGGCCAGGGCGCCAAGAACCTCGACCCCGCCCACCGCAAGGACGGCGTCGCGCTGCTGCTGCTCGCCCTCGCGCTGATCGTCGCCGCCGGTACCTGGTCGAACCTGAGCGGTCCCGTCGGCGATCTGGTCACCATGCTGGTCACCGGCGCCTTCGGGCGACTGGATCTGCTCGTGCCGATCCTGCTGGGCGTCATGGCGGTGCGTTTCATCCGCCATCCTGAGCAGCCCGACGCCAACGGCCGGATCGGCGTCGGCCTCTCCGCGCTCGCGATCGGCGTCCTCGGTCTCGTGCACATCGCGTGCGGGGCGCCCGGCCGCGACGAGGGCACCACCGCCATGCAGAACGCGGGCGGGCTGATCGGCTGGGGCGCCTCGAAGCCGCTGATCTTCACCATGGGCGCGCCGCTGGCCGTGCCGATGCTGGTGCTGCTCACGATCTTCGGGCTGCTCGTGGTCACCGCGACCCCGGTGAACGCGATCCCGCAGCGGCTGCGGCGGCTCGGGATCCGGCTGGGGATCATCGCCCCGAACGAGTACGACGAGGGGTACGCGGAGGGCGGCGCCGCCGACCGGCACGATCCCGAGCAGTGGCGGGCCCGGTCGGGGGCCGCCGGCGCGGGTGCTCCGGCAGGTCCCGCGGGTCCCGCCGACGCAGCCGAGGAGCAGGCGCCCGCCCGGAGGCGGCGCCCGCGCCGGGCCGCGGGCCGGCCGGCCGCCGAGCGGGAGATGGACGCCGTCGACGTGGCCGCGGCGGCCGCCGCCGCGCTGGACGGGGTGGTCTACGGCGGAATGCCGCCCTCCCCGCTGGTGGCCGACCTGACGCACGGCATCTCGGCGGAGCGGGAGGGAGCGCAGATCACCGCTCCGGTGCCGCCCGCGCGGGTGGAGCGGCCCAAGGCCGCGGAGCCGCAGCCGGACCCGGAGCGGGCCGAGCCGCCGCACGACACCACCGCCGCGGCTTCCGGGACCCTGTCCGTGCCGGACCTGACCAAGGCCCCGCCGCAGACCCAGGCCCTGCCGCCGCGGGCCGAGCAGCTCCAGCTGCGCGGGGACATCACGTACGCACTCCCCTCGCTCGACCTGCTGGAGAAGGGCGGGCCGGGCAAGACCCGCAGCGCCGCCAACGACGCGGTCGTGGCCTCGCTGCGCAACGTGTTCACCGAGTTCAAGGTCGACGCGGACGTCACCGGCTTCACCCGGGGGCCGACGGTCACCCGGTACGAGGTCACGCTCGGCGCCGCGGTCAAGGTCGAGCGGATCACCGCGCTGACCAAGAACATCGCGTACGCGGTGGCCTCGCCGGACGTCCGGATCATCAGCCCGATCCCGGGCAAGTCGGCCGTCGGCATCGAGATCCCGAACACCGACCGCGAGATGGTCAACCTGGGCGACGTGCTGCGGCTGGCGGACGCGGCCGAGGACGACCACCCGATGCTGGTGGCGCTCGGCAAGGACGTCGAGGGCGGCTACGTCATGGCCAACCTCGCGAAGATGCCGCACGTGCTCGTCGCCGGCGCCACGGGCTCCGGAAAGTCCTCCTGCATCAACTGCCTCATCACCTCGGTGATGGTGCGGGCCACCCCGGAGGACGTCCGGATGGTGCTCGTGGACCCCAAGCGCGTCGAGCTGACGGCGTACGAGGGCATCCCGCACCTGATCACGCCGATCATCACCAACCCCAAGCGGGCCGCCGAGGCGCTCCAGTGGGTCGTGCGCGAGATGGACCTGCGCTACGACGACCTGGCCGCCTTCGGCTACCGGCACATCGACGACTTCAACCAGGCCATCCGGGACGGCAAGATCAAACTGCCGCCGGGCAGCGAGCGGGAGCTCAGCCCGTACCCGTACCTGCTCGTGATCGTCGACGAGCTCGCCGACCTGATGATGGTGGCCCCGCGCGACGTCGAGGACTCGATCGTCCGGATCACCCAGCTGGCCCGCGCGGCCGGAATCCACCTGGTGCTCGCCACCCAGCGCCCCTCGGTGGACGTGGTCACCGGCCTGATCAAGGCGAACGTGCCCTCGCGGCTGGCCTTCGCCACCTCCTCGCTCGCCGACAGCCGGGTCATCCTCGACCAGCCGGGCGCCGAGAAGCTGATCGGCAAGGGCGACGGGCTGTTCCTGCCGATGGGCGCGAACAAGCCGGTGCGCCTCCAGGGCGCCTTCGTCACCGAGGACGAGATCGCCGGGATCGTGCAGCACTGCAAGGACCAGATGGCGCCCGTCTTCCGGGACGACGTCACGGTCGGGCAGAAGCAGAAGAAGGAGATCGACGAGGAGATCGGCGACGACCTGGACCTGCTCTGCCAGGCGGCCGAGCTGGTGGTCTCCACCCAGTTCGGGTCGACCTCGATGCTCCAGCGCAAGCTCCGGGTGGGCTTCGCGAAGGCCGGCCGGCTCATGGACCTGATGGAGTCGCGGGGGATCGTCGGCCCGAGCGAGGGTTCGAAGGCGCGCGACGTGCTGGTCAAGGCCGACGAGCTGGACGGGGTCCTCGCCGTCATCCGGGGAGAGACCCAACCGTGATTCTCGGGCGGGCAACCGTTTCCCCTGGGCGCGCGTCAAGTTGAGGGAGGTGGCGGCACCGTGCGCGGTGCGGGCCGTCGCAGCACCCGGACTTCCCAGACTCTGTTCGGATTGCCATTCGGATGGCGTAGGAAGTCCACCCTCCGGTTGCTCCACCCTTTCGTCACCCCCCTAGACTGGACATCCAGCAGGTGGCTACACGCTCGAAAGGCGCCCTCGTGTCCATCGGCAACTCCAACTCCCCCGAAGACGAGCGTCCTTCGACCGACGACCGGTCCGAGGACCGCATCATCGAACGCAAGGACGAAGGACCGTCCATCGGGACGGCCCTGAAGAAGGCCCGGATCGCCGCCGGGCTCACTGTCGACGAGGTCAGTTCCACCACCCGCGTGCGCATCCCGATCGTGCACGCGATCGAAGCTGACGATTTCACGCGGTGCGGCGGCGACGTCTACGCCCGCGGTCACATCCGTACGCTCGCCCGCGCCGTCCACCTCGATCCGGAACCCCTGGTCGACGCGTACGACGCGGCCCACGGCGGCCGGCCGGCACCCACACCCGCCGCGCCGATGTTCGAGGCCGAGCGCATCCGTCCCGAGCGGCAGCGGCCCAACTGGACCGCGGCCATGGTCGCCGCCATCGTCGCGGTGATCGGCTTCGTGGGCTTCACCGCCTTCAGCGGTGGCGACGCGAAGGACAAGCGGACGGTGGCGGACGCCTCCGCCGCCCCGCAGGCAGCGCCCAAGCAGTCGGCCGGGAAACCGGCCGCCCAGCCGCAGCAGACCCCGAAGGCCCCCAAGCCGGAGCCCTCGGACAGCGCGATCGCCGCGGCACCCAAGGACCTCGTCACGGTGGTCCTGACGGCCAACGACGGCGCGAGCTGGATCTCCGCGAAGGACCACAGCGGCCGGCTGCTGTTCGACGGGACGCTGACCCCGGGCGAGACCAAGACCTTCACGGACAAGGAGTCCATCGACCTCGTCCTCGGTGACGCCGGGGTCGTGAAGCTCTTCGTGAACGGCAAGGAGATCAAGGACGATTTCCAGCCGGGTCAGGTGGAACGCCTCACATACACCAAGGACGACCCCCGCCAGGGACCGGCCCAGGCAGGCTGATATGGCGCTGAATCCGTGATTCCGGGTCCCCGGGGTGCTGCGCCGCACCTCGGGGATCTTGGTTTACCGGGACTTGGGGCGGGGGTCGGCGTTTGGACAAAGTAGTCTTGAGTCCATGCCCGAACGCCGTACCGTCGCCCTTGTCACTCTTGGCTGCGCCCGTAACGAGGTGGACTCGGAGGAGCTCGCAGGCCGCTTGGCGGCGGATGGCTGGGAGCTCGTCGAGGACGCCGCCGATGCGGACGTCGCCGTCGTCAACACCTGCGGCTTCGTCGAAGCCGCCAAAAAGGACTCCGTAGACGCCCTCCTGGAAGCCAACGATCTCAAGGATTACGGCAAGACCCAGGCCGTCGTCGCCGTCGGCTGCATGGCCGAGCGCTACGGCAAGGAGCTCGCCGAGGCGCTCCCCGAGGCCGACGGCGTGCTCGGCTTCGACGACTACGCCGACATCTCCGACCGCCTCCAGACCATCCTGAACGGCGGCATCCACGCCTCCCACACCCCGCGCGACCGGCGCAAGCTGCTGCCGATCAGCCCCGCGGACCGCCAGGAGAGCGCGGTGGCACTGCCCGGCCACGCCCAGGAGCCCGTCGCGGAGGCCCCCGCCGACCTGCCGGACGGGGTCGCGCCCGCCTCCGGGCCGCGCGCGCCGCTGCGCCGCCGCCTGGACAAGAGCCCGGTCGCCTCGGTCAAGCTCGCCTCCGGCTGCGACCGGCGCTGCTCCTTCTGCGCCATCCCGTCGTTCCGCGGCTCCTTCATCTCGCGCCGCCCCAGCGACGTGCTGGGCGAGACGCGCTGGCTCGCCGAGCAGGGCGTCAAGGAGATCATGCTGGTCTCCGAGAACAACACCTCGTACGGCAAGGACCTCGGCGACATCCGCCTGCTGGAGACCCTGCTGCCCGAGCTGGCCGCCGTGGACGGCATCGAGCGCGTCCGCGTCAGCTACCTGCAGCCGGCCGAGATGCGGCCCGGCCTGATCGACGTACTGACCTCGACCCCCAAGGTCGTGCCGTACTTCGACCTGTCCTTCCAGCACTCGGCCCCCGACGTGCTGCGCGCCATGCGCCGCTTCGGTGACACCGACCGGTTCCTGGAACTGCTGGACACCATCCGCACCAAGGCCCCGCAGGCCGGCGTCCGGTCCAACTTCATCGTCGGCTTCCCCGGCGAGAGCGAGTCGGACTTCAAGGAGCTGGAGCGCTTCCTCACCCACGCGCGGCTCGACGCGATCGGCGTCTTCGGCTACTCCGACGAGGACGGCACCGAGGCCGTCACCTACGAGAACAAGCTGGACGAGGAGACGATCGCCGAGCGGCTCGCGCACATGCAGCGGCTCGCCGAGGAGCTCACCTCGCAGCGCGCCGAGGAGCGGATCGGAGAGACGCTGGAGGTGCTCGTCGAGTCCGTGGAAGCGGTCGACGAGGACGGTGACGGTGCCTACGGGCGGGCCGCGCACCAGGCGCCCGAGACCGACGGCCAGGTCGTCTTCACGGACAGCACGGGCCTGGTGCCCGGCCGTATCGTGACGGCGAAGGTGGTCGGCACGCTGGGCGTGGACCTGGTGGCCGAGCCCCTGCACCTCGACGAGGAGGCGGCCGGATGACCGGAGTCCCGGCATCTGCGGCGGGCGGGACCGGCCGCCGGCCCGCGCCCGGCGCGAAGCTGGGGGCCGCGGCGGTCAATCAGGCCAGCCTGTGGAACATCGCGAACATCCTGACGATGATCCGGCTCGTCCTGGTGCCGGGATTCGTCCTGCTGCTGCTCGCAGACGGGGGCTACGACCCCGTCTGGCGGGCGTGGGCCTGGGCCGCCTTCGCCGTCGCCATGATCACGGACATCTTCGACGGGCACCTGGCCCGGACGTACAACCTGGTCACGGACTTCGGGAAGATCGCCGACCCCATCGCCGACAAGGCGATCATGGGGTCGGCGTTGATCTGTCTCTCCTGGCTGGGTGACCTGCCCTGGTGGGTGACCGGCGTGATCCTCGGGCGGGAACTCGGGATCACGCTCATGCGTTTCTGGGTCATCCGGTACGGGGTGATTCCCGCCAGCCGGGGCGGCAAGCTCAAGACCCTCGCCCAGGGGACGGCGGTGGGCATGTACGTGCTCGCGCTGACCGGACCGCTGGCGAGCCTGCGCTTCTGGGTGATGGCGGTCGCCGTCGTGCTGACCGTGGTCACCGGTTTGGATTACATCCGGCAGGCCGTGGTGCTGCGCCGCCAGGGCCTGGAAGCGGAGCGGGCCGCAAGGTGACATACGCGGTGGGCGAATCTCCGGTGGCCGGTGGGGCGTCTTCGGGCGCCGCGGAACCTGCGGGGGAGAGCGCGGCCACCGCCGAGCTCGCCGCGGAGGTGCTGGGCCTCCTTGCGGAGAGTGACCAGACGCTCGCCGTCGCCGAGTCGCTGACCGGCGGGATGGTGGCCGCGGAGCTCACGGGCATCGCCGGGGCCTCCCGGTCGTTCCGCGGTTCGGTCACGGCGTACGCCACCGAGCTGAAGCACCGGATCCTGGGGGTGGACGCCGGGCTGCTGGCAGCGGAAGGTGCGGTGAACGCGCAGGTCGCGGCCGAGATGGCGGCCGGAGTGCGGCGCGTGCTGGGTGCATCGTGGGGGATCGCGACCACCGGAGTGGCCGGTCCGGACCCGCAGGACGGGCAGCCGGTCGGCACCGTTTTCATCGCCGTGGCGGGTCCGGCGGGCAGGAAAACCGTCCCGCTGAGGTTGAACGGCTCCCGTGAGGAAATTCGTAGGGAGAGTGCACGGACAGTGCTCGAACTGTTCTTGAGCGAACTCCGCGAGAATGCGCGGGGGCAGGATACGGAACAGAACGGGGGGATTTGATGTTTGCAGCCCTGAGTGAACACGACATAGCTCCCCGCACGGCCGCGGCGCGAGGCGGTACGGTGGGGCGTGAAGGATGCGGCTACACGGTCAGAGGAGGGAGCCACCGATGATTCTGCTCCGTCGCCTGCTGGGTGACGTGCTGCGTCGGCAGCGCCAGCGCCAGGGCCGTACTCTGCGCGAAGTCTCCTCGTCCGCCCGAGTTTCTCTCGGCTATCTTTCCGAGGTGGAGCGGGGGCAGAAGGAGGCATCCTCCGAGCTGCTCTCCGCGATCTGCGACGCGTTGGACGTACGGATGTCCGAGCTGATGCGCGAGGTCAGCGACGAGCTGTCGCTGGCTGAGCTGGCACAGTCTGCCAGCGAACCGGTCACGGTGCCGGTCCGCCCGATGCTCAATTCGGTCTCCGTGGCTTCGGTCGCGGGCGGACCGGAGCGGGTGACCATCAAGGCGCCTGCGGAAGCGGTGAATGTCGTAGCCGCGTGAGTTCGATGCGCGAGCTGTGAAGAAAAGAGCGTGGCCGGAGCCCCGGCCGGTGCCTGTGCACCGGCCGGGGCTCCGGGCCGTTCTGGGTGCGCGCCAGGGCGGTGTACGGGAGGATGGGGAGTCCGGACGAGTCCGGATCGCGGCCCTGATCCCGGGAGGAAGCCGTGCGGCGGTTACTACGGACACTTCCGGTACTGGGCATACCCCCGGCACTGGGCATATCCCCGGCGTTGGCCCTCGCGGTGGCGATGGGCGCGCTGTGGTGGTGGGCGGTGCTGCGGCTGGCGCTGGCGCCGGGCGAGGCGGGTCCGGTGGAGGGCGCGGTCGCCGTGGGCGGCTGGGGACTGGGGCTGCTGCCGGTGCACTGCACGCCGGGGCCCGTACGCAGGGCCCGGCGGGCGGCGGCGGAGGAGGCGGGAGCCGACGGGCCGGAGGCCCAGCCGGTGGACGGGATCCCGGCCGACCGGGCGGCTACCAGGGCCGACCGGGCGGCTACCAGGGCATCGACACTCCGCCGTTCGGGCGGAGGATCTGGCCCGTCATGAAGGACGAGGCGTCCGAGGCGAGGTAGAGCACGGCCTGGGCGATGTCCTCGGGCTCGCCGACGCGGCGCAGGGGGGACATCCGTACCATCGCGGCCTCGGTCTGCTCCTGGGCCTCGGGGCTGTGGCGGCCGGTCATCGGGGTGCGGATCCAGCCCGGGGCGACGGCGTTGACGCGGATGCCGTGGGGGCCGGCCTCGGTGGCGAGGGTCTTGGTGAGCTGGACGACGGCGGCCTTCGCGGCGCTGTAGCAGAGCAGGCCGGGCTGGGCGGCGTCCACGGCGCCGGAGGCCATCGTGATGATCGAGCCGGGACGGCCGGCCGCGATCATGGCGCGGGCGGCCTCCTGGCAGGTGCGCAGCACCCCCTTGAAGTTGACGTCCAGGACCCGGTCGAGGTCCTCGTCGGAGGTCTCCAGGACGCTGCTGGTGTGCATGACCCCGGCGACGGCGGCGGTGATGTCGAGCGGTCCGGCGGCGGCGACGGCGGCGCGCAGGGCGGCCCGGTCGGTGACGTCGAGGGGGTGGACGGTGGCGGACCCGCCGGCCTCGGCGACGAGGCCGGCCGTCTCGGCGAGGCCCTGCCCGTCGCGGTCCGCGCAGTGCACGGCGGCGCCCGCCCCGGCGAGGAGGACGGCGGTGGCGCGGCCTATGCCGCTCGCGGCGCCGGTGATCAGGGCGGTCCGGCCGGTGAGGTCGTAGGAGGCTCTGGGTGTGGGCATGCCGGGACGGTACGACCGGATCTGACGGAGCGTCAACTAGGCGGACGGGGAGGGGCCGGATTGGCAGCGGGGGCACCAGTACGTCGGGCGGTCGTCCTGCGGGGCCTCGCGGACGGGGGTGCCGCAGCGCAGGCAGGGGCGGCGGGCGCGGCCGTACACGAAGAGCTCCTGGCCGCGGCGGCGGCTGCCGGTGGTGTTGCGGATCGCGCTGTCGCCGGTGTTGGCCCGCAGCAGGCGGTGGGCGGCGCCGGCCAGGCGGACGGCGGTGGTCGCGGGATCGGGGAGGCCGCCGACCGGGGTCCAGGGGGTGACCTGGGCGAGGAAGCAGAGCTCGGACTTGTAGATGTTGCCGATGCCGGCCAGGTTGCGCTGGTCGAGCAGGGCCTCGCCGAGCGGGCGCCCGGGGGTGGCGAGGAGGTTGGCGGCGGCCTTCTCCGCGTCCCAGTCGGGGCCGAGGAGGTCGGGGCCCAGGTGGCCGACGGCCCGTTCCTCCTCGGAGGTGCGGAGCAGCTCGACGACCGGGAGGCGGTAGCCGACGGCCGTGTGTGCGGCGGTGCCGAGGACGGCGCGGATCTCGTACGCGGGGCCGCCGTGCCACTTCTGCTGCGCGGCGAAGACCCGCCAGGAGCCGTCCATGCCCAGGTGGGTGTGGAGGGTGAGGCCGCCCTCGAAGCGGGCGAGGAGGTGTTTGCCGCGCGGGGTGACGTCCAGGGTGGTGCGGCCGGTGAGGTCGGCGGTGGCGAAGCGGGGGACGCGCAGGTCGCTGCGGGTCAGCTCGTGGCCGGCCAGGGCGGCGTGCAGCCGGGCCGCGGCGCGCCAGACGCTGTCTCCTTCGGGCATGGCGCCATTGTCGCCCCGCCGGGCCGGGACGGCCGAAGCCCCCGCCGCGCCGTGGCGCGGGCGGGGGCCCGGTCGTCGGGAAGGGGGAGGGCTACTTCCAGAAGAGGCCCTTGCCGTCGTTCAGGTTGTTGTACGGGTCGCCCCAGTACTCGGCGCCGACCACCTTCGTCTGGGCGGACGGGGCCAGGGCGATGGCGCAGCTGGTCTGCGTCTGGCCGTTGGTGAAGCCCTTCGGGAGCGTCTCGTCCTTGCACTTCTCGAACTTGCCGATGACGGAGACGCCCTGGGCCTCGGAGCCGTCCGGGAGCAGGCCCTTCATGTGGCCCACGGAGGCGTACGAGAGGTCCACGGTGCCGATGTTCTTCACCGAGTAGCGGATGTAGTAGGGGATCATCCCCTTGACCTTGTCGCCCAGCTTGAGGGCGTCCAGGTCGGCCGGCTGGCCCTGCTCGACGGCGGTGACGGTGAGGGCGATGGTGCCGCCCTTGGTGTTGCCGTAGCTGAACGGCACCTGCGCCGTCTCGCCGATCTTGAAGGTCTGGCCGGGCTTCGCCTGGCCCGCCGCGGGAGCCTGGCCGCCGCCGGTGGAGGGGCTGGCCGGGGTGCCGGGCTGCGCGGACTCCTGTCCGCCCTGGCTGGGCTGGGCGGCCGGCGCGCTCGACTGCGCGGGTGCGACCTCTTCGTTGCCGTTCTTGCAGCCGGTGAGGGTCAGGGTTCCGGCAACCGCCAGACCGATGACGCCCGTTGCCGCTCGCCGCATGGTGTTGGTGCTCATTTTCTGGTCCCCCATGAGTGTGTTCTTTGACGTGGCATCGTCACGCTTGGACGCCTGCGGTGATCTTGATAGTCGAGAAGTGGCCGGGGGTGCCAGCGGGGAGGGGCTTCGTGACGTGCTCAAGACATAAGTGGAACATAAGCGCGATGGTCGAGACCGGAATGCCGGATTC
Source organism: Streptomyces sp. NPDC051109 (assembly GCF_044455885.1). Lineage (NCBI taxonomy): Bacteria > Bacillati > Actinomycetota > Actinomycetes > Kitasatosporales > Streptomycetaceae > Streptomyces > Streptomyces sp. NPDC051109. Next base: position 425,348 of record NZ_JBITFF010000006.1, on the reverse strand, counting down.
GGCTGCCCGATCCGGTCTCCTGCTCCGGTCTCCTGCTCCGATCGCCCGTTCCGGCCGCCCGTTCCGGCCGCCGGATTCACGAGCGCAGGCGCAGGCCCCGCGGGGTGGCATGGAAGCCCGCGGCCTCCAGGGCCGGGCCCAGCGGGGAGGTCAACGCCGCGGCGGCGTTGATGCGTTCCACCGTGAGCGCGGGCAGCGTGCCGATCCGGGAGGCAGCCGCCAGGGCCGCGGTCGCCGCCGCGAGCCGCGGGTCCTCCGCAGGCGGCCAGGCCAGCAGCGTCTTGCCGCCCCGCTCGAGGTACAGGACGAGCTCGCCGTCGACCAGGACCACCAGCGAGCCCGCCTTGCGGCCCGGCTTGTGCGTGGCCCCGGCCGGGGGCTCCGGCCAGGACAGGGCCGCCCCGTACGCGTTCGCCGGGTCGGCGGCCGCCAGGACCACCGCCGCCAGCGGGGGCGGGTTCCGCTCGGCCGAGCGCAGCCGGTCCACCGCCCCGTCCATCGCGAACTGGGCCGCACCCAGGCCCTCCACCACGTAGCCCCGGCGGGCCTGCCCGCTGTCCTCGAAGGCCGACAGGACCCGGTACACCGCACTGAAGCCGCCCTCCACGCCCTCGGCGGCCACCGCGCCCCGCGTGACCACCCCGTGCCGGTCCAGCAGGGTCCGGGCCAGCGCGTGCGCCCGGTGGGTGGGGTCGGGGGCCCGGGTGGGCAGCAGCGACCAGCGGCCGGAGACCGTGGGCGGCCCCGGGCGGGACACCTGCGCGCTGAGCGTCCCGTACCGGCCGCGCGGGACGGTGCGCCGGGCCCGGTGGGCGGTGGCGCCCGCCGTACGGCCCGAGCCGAGCAGGGAGCGCAGCGGGGAGAGCGTGTCGTTGGTGAGCCGGCCCGACCAGGCCAGGTCCCAGACGGCCTCGGACAGTTCGAGGTCGGTGGCCTCGGACCACTTGACGCGCACGGATTCCGCGAGCTGGCGGAAGAACAGCCCGTACCCGCCGGACAGGGTGTCGAGGATCGACTGGTGAAGGGGCGTCAGCTCCAGCGGATGCGGCGGGGGCAGCAGCAGCGGGGCCGCGTCCGCCAGGTAGAGCGAGACCCAGCCGTCCTTGCCCGGCAGGGCCCCGGCACCCGCCCAGACCACCTCCCCGGCGGTGGTGAGCTCGTCCAGCAGGGTCGGGGAGTACCCCGAGACCCGGGAGGGGAGGATCAGCCGCTCCAGCGCAGAGGCGGGCACGGGGGCGCCCTGCAGCTGCTCGATCGCCCGGGCCAGGCCGTCGACGCCGCGCAGGGCCCCGCCCAGGTGCTGCCATTGCGGCAGGAAGGTCGCCAAAGAAGCCGGCGGGACCGGCTCCAGCTCCTGGCGCAGCGCCGCCAGCGAGCGGCGGCGCAGCCTGCGCAGCACGGTAGCGTCGCACCACTCCTGGCCGATGCCGGCCGGGTGGAACTCGCCCTGCACCACCCGGCCCGCCGCCGCGAGCCGGTGCAGGGCGCCCTCGGTCACGGCCGCGCCCAGGCCGAAGCGGGCGGCCACGGCGGCCGTGGTGAACGGTCCGTGGGTGCGGGCGTACCGGGCCAGGAGGTCGCCGAGCGGGTCCTTGACCGGCTCGGTGAACGCCTCCGGGACCCCGACCGGGAGCGCCGTGCCCAGCGCGTCGCGCAGCCGGCCCGCGTCCTCGATCGCCGCCCAGTGGTCCGCGCCGCCGATCCGGACCGCGATCGCCCGGCGCGTCCGGGCCAGGGCCTGCGGCCAGGCCGGGTCGGCTCCGCGCTCGGCCAGTTCGGCCGTGGTCAGCGGGCCCAGCAGGCGCAGCAGGTCGGCGACGGACTCGGCGTCCTTGGCCCGCCGGTCCTCCGTCAGCCACTGGAGCTCCCGCTCCAGCTCCTCCAGAACCTCCGCGTCGAGCAGTTCGCGCAGCTCCGCCTGGCCCAGCAGCTCCGCCAGCAGGCGCGAGTCCAAGGAGAGGGCGGCCGCCCTCCGCTCGGCGAGCGGCGAGTCCCCCTCGTACAGGAACTGGGCGACGTACCCGAAGAGCAGCGACCGGGCGAAGGGGGACGGCTCGGGGGTGGTGACCTCGACGAGCCGGACCCGGCGAGCCTCGATGTCCCCCATCAGCTCCGTCAGGCCCGGCACGTCGAACACGTCCTGGAGGCATTCCCGTACGGCCTCCAGCACGATCGGGAACGAACCGAACTCCGAGGCCACCTGGAGCAGCTGGGAGGCCCGCTGGCGCTGCTGCCACAGCGGGGTCCGCTTGCCCGGACTGCGGCGCGGCAGCAGCAGGGCGCGCGCCGCGCACTCGCGGAACCGGGAGGCGAACAAGGCGGAGCCGCCGACCTGGTCGGTGACGATCTGGTTGATCTCCCCGTGGTCGAAGGCGACGTCCGCCGCGCCCAGGGGGGCCTGTTCGTCGTCGAACTCGAAGGCCTGGGTGGCCGAGGGATCGTGGTCGAGGAGGTCCATGGAGAGCAGGTCCGCATCGGGCAGCCGGAGCACGATCCCGTCGTCGGCGTGCATGACCTGCGCGTCCATACCGTACTTCTCGGCGAGGCGGGCGCCGAGGGCCAGCGCCCAGGGGGCGTGCACCTGGGCGCCGAAGGGGGAGTGGACCACGACCCGCCAGTCGCCGAGCTCGTCACGGAACCGCTCCACCACGATGGTCCGGTCGTCGGGGACGTGCCCGCACGCCTCGCGCTGCTCCGCGAGGTACGCGAGGACGTTCTCCGCGGCCCAGGCGTCGAGGCCGGCCGCCACCAGGCGCAGCCGCGCGTCCTCCTCGGCCAGGCCGCCCAGCTCGCGCAGGAACGCGCCGACCGCGCGGCCCAGTTCGAGGGGGCGGCCCAGCTGGTCGCCCTTCCAGAACGGCAGCCGGCCCGGGACCCCGGGGGCGGGGGAGACCAGGACCCGGTCGCGGGTGATGTCCTCGATCCGCCACGACGTGGTGCCCAGCGTGAACACGTCCCCCACGCGGGACTCGTAGACCATCTCCTCGTCGAGCTCGCCGACCCGCCCGCCGCCCTTCTTGGGGTCGGCGCCCACGAGGAACACCCCGAAGAGGCCCCGGTCGGGGATGGTGCCGCCGGAGGTGACCGCGAGGCGCTGCGCGCCGGGCCGACCCGTGATCGTCCCCGCCACCCGGTCCCAGACGACCCGCGGTCTGAGCTCCGCGAACGCGTCGGACGGATACCGGCCCGCCAGCATGTCCAGCACCGCCGTGAACGCCGACTCCGGCAGCGCCGCGAACGGCGCCGCCCGCCGCACCAGCGCCAGCAGCTCGTCCAGCTGCCAGGTGTCCATCGCGGTCATCGCGACCAGCTGCTGCGCGAGCACGTCCAGCGGGTTCGACGGGATGCGCAGCGACTCGATCGAACCGGTGCGCATCCGCTCGGTGACCACCGCCGCCTGGACCAGGTCCCCGCGGTACTTCGGGAACACCACCCCCGTGGAGACCGCGCCCACCTGGTGTCCGGCCCGGCCCACGCGCTGGAGCCCGGAGGCCACCGAGGGCGGGGACTCCACCTGCACCACCAGGTCCACCGCGCCCATGTCGATGCCCAGTTCCAGACTGGAGGTGGCGACCACCGCGGGCAGCCGGCCCGCCTTCAGGTCCTCCTCCACCAGCGCCCGCTGCTCCTTGGAGACCGAGCCGTGGTGCGCCCGCGCCAGCAGCGGCGGGGCGCCCTGGGCGGCCCCCGACTGGGCCATGATCTGCGCCGGGGGCGAGCCGTCGGGCAGCTTCTCGCCCATGGCGCGCTCGTAGGCGATCTCGTTCAGCCGGTTGCACAGGCGCTCGGCGAGGCGGCGGGAGTTGGCGAACACGATCGTGGAGCGGTGGGCCTGGACCAGATCCGCGATGCGCTCCTCCACATGCGGCCAGATCGAGGGCTTGTCCCCGCCTTCCTTCCCCTCGGTGGCCGGCGAGCCGCCCAACTCGCCCATGTCCTGCACCGGGACGACCACCGACAGGTCGAACTCCTTCGCCGAGGGCGGCTGGACGATCTCGGCCTTGCCGCGCGGCGCGAGGTACCGGGCCACCTCGTCCACCGGCCGGACCGTCGCCGACAGCCCGACCCGGCGGGCCGGGCGGGGCAGCAGCTCGTCCAACCGCTCCAGGGACAGGGCCAGGTGCGCCCCGCGCTTGGTCCCCGCGACCGCGTGCACCTCGTCCAGGATCACCGTCTCGATCCCGGCCAGTGCGTCGCGCGTCGCAGAAGTCAGCATCAGGAACAGTGACTCGGGCGTGGTGATCAGGATGTCCGGCGGCCGGGTGGCCAGCGCCCGCCGCTCCGCCGGCGGGGTGTCCCCGGAGCGGATCCCGACCCGGATGTCCGGCTCGGGCAGGCCCAGGCGGACCGACTCCTGGCGGATCCCGGTCAGCGGGCTGCGCAGATTCCGCTCCACGTCGACGGCGAGGGCCTTCAGCGGCGACACGTACAGCACCCGGCAGCGCTTCTTCGGCTCGGCCGGCGGCGGGGTGGAGGCCAGCTGGTCGAGGGCGGCGAGGAAGGCGGCCAGGGTCTTGCCGGAGCCGGTCGGCGCCACGACGAGCACGTCGGAGCCCTCCCGGATGGCCCGCCAGGCGCCCTCCTGCGCGGAGGTGGGCGAGGCGAAGGCCCCCGTGAACCAGGAGCGGGTCGCGGGGGAGAACGCATCGAGCGCGGAGCCGGCCATGCCCCCATCCTGCACCCGGGTACTGACAACGGCCCGGACCTGGGGAAACACCCGGGCCGGGCGGCTCGTGGGAGCGGGCGGGGCCGCAGGGTCGGGCGGGGCGCAGAATGGGGGGATGGCGGACGGCGCGGTCGAGCGGGAGTGGGCCCGGCACTGGCAGTACGCGGAACTGCCCGGCCTGGACCTGCTGCGCGCCCACTACGTACGCCACACCTTCCCGCGCCACGCCCACGACGGGTACGTCATCGCGGCCGTCACCGGCGGCATCGAGGAGGTCGGCCTGCCCGGCGGCACCGTGCGGGCCGGGCCGGGCAGCGTGGTCCTGATCAACCCCGAGGTGCCGCACACCGCGCGCGCCGGGGTCCCGGAGGGCTGGGCGTACGCCACGCTCTACCCCTCCCGGAAGCTGATCGCCGAGGTCGCCGCGGAGATCGCCGGCCTGCGCGGGACCCCCGGCTTCACCGCCGACTCGGTCGCCGATCCGCAGACCTCGCACGTGATCACCGAGGTGCACCGGGCCGCCGAGGAAGGGAACGCGCTGGCCGCCGACACGCTGCTGCGCGGTGCGGTCGCGCGGATGCTGACCCGGCACGCCGGGCCGCTGCCCGCCCGTACGGTCCGCAGCGCCGGCGCCGCGGGCGCCGCGGCGGCCCGGGCGGTGCTCCAGGAGCGGATGGCGGAGCCGCCGTCGCTGGAACAGCTCGCCGCGGAACTGGGGACCGGCCCGTTCGCCCTGCTGCGGGCCTTCCGGGAGCGGTACGGGATGCCGCCGCACACCTGGCTGACGGACGCCCGGGTCCGGCGGGCCCGGGAGCTGCTGGAGGCGGGCACCCCGCCCGCGGAGGCGGCCGTCGCCGTCGGCTTCACCGACCAGCCCCACCTGAACCGCCACTTCACCCGCATCGTGGGGGTCCCGCCGGGCGCGTACCGCCGCGGGCGGTCGGGCGGTCAGCACCCGGCCGGAGGCTGAGCCCCCGCGTGCAAGAACGTACAAGACCCGGTCGGGCCGGGCTGCGTACGGTCGGGGCGTGGGAGAACGACAGATGGTGAGGAACGAGACCCCCGGCGCGGTCGTCCAGCGGCCGCGCGGGGCCGTCGTACGGGACGCGCTCGGGGTCGGGGTGGCCGTCGGGCTGTCCGGGTTCGCGTTCGGGGTGACCGCCGCCGGGGCCGGGATCAGCGTGCTCCAGGCCTGCGTGCTGAGCCTGCTGGTGTTCACCGGGGCCTCGCAGTTCGCGCTGGTCGGAGCGCTGGCCGCGGGCGGGAACCCGTTCACAGCGGCCGCCGGGGCCTTCTTCCTCGGCACGCGGAACGCCTTCTACGGGCTGCGGCTGTCGCAGCTGCTCGCCCTGCCGGGCGCCGTGCGGCCGCTCGCCGCCCACTGGGTGATCGACGAGACCACCGCCGTGGCGCTGGCCCAGCGCGACCGCAGGTCGGCGAGGCTCGGCTTCACGGTGACCGGGCTGAGCCTGTACCTCCTGTGGAACCTCACCACCCTGCTCGGCGCCCTCGGCGCCGAGGCCCTCGGGGACACCGCCGCATGGGGGCTGGACGCCGCCGGGCCGGCCGTCTTCCTGGCCCTGCTCGCGCCGATGCTGAAGACCGCCACCGAGCGGGCCGTCGCCGCGCTCGCCCTCGTCCTCGGGCTGGGCCTGCTGCCGGTACTGCCCGCCGGGCTGCCGGTGCTCGTCGCCGCCCTCGCCGCCCCCGCGATCCTCTGGCTGAAGGGACGCCGCTCGTGAACGTCTGGATCGCCATCGCGCTCACCGTCGTCGGCTGCTACGCCGTCAAGCTCGCCGGGCTGCTCGTGCCCGCCGGGGTACTGGAGCGGCCGAGCGTGCGCCGGCTCGCCGCCCTGCTGCCGGTCGCGCTGCTCGCGGCGCTCACCGCCCAGCAGACCTTCAGCACCGGGCACGAGCTCGTGCTCGACGCCCGCGCCGCCGGGCTGGCCGCCGCCGGACTCGCACTGCTGCTGCGGGCGCCGTTCCTGCTCGTGGTCGCCGCCGCGGTGGTCGTCACCGCAGGAGTGCGGGCCCTGGGCGGCTAGACGGGGCGCGCCGGGTCGCCGGTCAGGGGGCGGCCGTACGCGCGCAGGGTCAGCAGGGCCTCCAGGGTGGCGATCGGGCGTCGCTCCAGCGAGCTGCCCGGCGCCCACGCGAGGCGCCGCACCGGCCAGCCCCCGTCCTGCTGCTGTCCCGCGGCCAGGAAGTCCAGCGAGCGCCGGAGCTCCTCGTCGGTGAACCAGCCGCGCGCCAGCGACTCCGGCCGCCGGGCGACGTCGTGGGGGAACAGCTGCTCGCCCGGCGCGCAGCCGGGGGAGGGCGGGTACTCCCGGCGCCGGCGCGGGTCGAGCACGACCAGCCGCTGCTCGCGCACGAGCCGCCCCAGCCGGTCCGCGGCCGCCACCGCCCGCGCCCGGTCGGGGGCGCCGTTGAGGAAGGCCACCGCGCTCTGGACCTCGTACGGGTCCGTACGGCGCAGGTTCTCGACCCGCTCCCAGCAGAAGTCCGTGGCCCGGAACAGCCACGCGTGCCAGATCCGGTTGCGGTGCAGCACGCCCACCACCGGGCCCGTGGTCAGCAGCGCGCCCGGCGGGTCGTCGTACACGGGGTGGTAGGGGGCCCCGGGATAGCCGCGCGGCGCCGGGAGGACCACCGGAAGCGCGCCGTCCGCGGTGGAGACCCGGGTCAGGTGGCGGCAGAGCCGCTCGATCCGTTGCCCGGCGCAGCGGCCCAGTCCGTCCAGGACCCGCAGCGCGTGCGCGGTGTGCAGCGGATGGCTGAGCGGACCGCGCAGGTCCGGATCGAGGGCGTGGCCGTAGCCGCCGTCGGCGTTGAGGTACGAGCCGAGAGCGGTGTCCACCGCGTCGGCGTCCCCGCCGAGGAAGTGGAAGGCGAACCGCCGCTGCTCCAGGACCCGGGCCGTGAGCCAGAAGAACTGCTCGGCGCGGGCCAGCGGGGTCGGTGGGGTCAGCGAGGAAGAGTCGTCTCCAGGCATGCGTGACACCGTAGGGCGCGCTGCCGCGCGGGCGGGAGGCGAACGACGCCGGTGCACTCTCCCGGGGTGGGATACTGGTGGCATGCGGTTGACGATTTTCTGGGAGCGGATGGCCGAGCACTTCGGCGCGGGCTACGCGGACTCCTTCGCGCGGGACCACGTCATGACCGAGCTCGGCGGACGCACCGTCCACCAGGCGCTGGACGCGGGCTGGGAGGCCAAGGACGTGTGGCGCGCGGTGTGTTCGGCGATGGACGTGCCCGCCTCGCTGCGCTGACGGCCGCGGCCGTTTCCCCGTACGCGGGACGGTTGGGACAGACTGGTCGGCGTGGCAGCCACCGATGAGACGACCGTGACGACGACCGAGACGACCGACGACGCCGCCGAGGCGGCCGATCCAGCTGATGCGGCCGAGCCCGCAGGGTCCGCGGCGCCCCCCGGCGGCGCCGCCGCACCGGCGGCGGGGCCCGGGGCGCGGATGCCGCGCTGGCTGCCGCGCGCCGTCGTCCTCGTACTCGCCCTCATCGCCTGTTTCCAGCTCGGCAGCTGGGCCTTCCACCAGCTGACCGGGCTGCTCGTCAACATCCTGATCGCCTTCTTCCTCGCGCTCGCGGTCGAGCCCGCCGTGTCCCGGATGGCGGCCCGCGGCATGCGCCGCGGGCTCGCCACCTTCCTGGTGTTCCTGAGCGTGTTCGTCGCCGGCGCCGGGTTCGTCGTGCTGCTCGGATCGATGCTCGCCGAGCAGATCGTCGACATGGTGGGGGGCTTCCCGGGCTACCTCGACTCGGTGATCGGCACGATCAACACCACCTTCCACACCAAGCTGTCCCGGCTCGCGATCCAGGACAGCCTGCTGCACTCCGACTGGCTCCAGAAGTACGTCCAGAACAGCGCGACCGGCGTGCTCGACGTGTCCGCCACCGTGCTCGGCGGCCTCTTCCGGCTGCTGACGGTCGGACTCTTCTCCTTCTACTTCGCCGCCGACGGACCGCGGCTGCGGCGCGCGCTGTGCTCCGTACTGCCCCCTGCGAAGCAGTCGGAGGTGCTGCGCGCCTGGGAGATCGCCGTGGCCAAGACGGGCGGCTACCTCTACTCGCGCGGGCTGATGGCCCTGGTCTCCGGCATCGCGCACTACGTCGTCTTCGCGGTGCTCGACGTGCCGTACGCGCCCGCGCTCGCGGTGTGGGTGGGGCTGGTCTCCCAGTTCATCCCCACCATCGGCACCTACCTGGCGGGCGCGCTGCCGATGCTGATCGCCTTCCCCGACTCGCCCTGGTACGCGCTGTACGTGCTCGGGTTCGTGGTGGTCTACCAGCAGTTCGAGAACTACGTGCTGCAGCCGAAGCTGACGTCGAAGACGGTCGACATCCACCCGGCGGTGGCCTTCGGGTCCGTCATCGCGGGCACGGCCCTGCTGGGCGCGGTCGGGGCCCTCATCGCGATTCCGGCCGTTGCCACGCTGCAGGCGTTCCTCGGCGCGTACGTGAAGCGGTACGAGCTGACCGAGCGGGCGGCCGGGGGCTCGGCTACCTCGTCGTCTCCCCGGCCTGTTCCCCGGCCGCGGCGACGAAGGCCGCCAGGGTCTCGGTGACGGTCGCCTCGACGGCGGCCTTGTCGACGCCGAGGCCGCTGAGCACGCCCTCGCCGTTTTCGAGTTCGAGGAGGGCGAGCAGGATGTGCTCGGTGCCGACGTAGTTGTGGCCCAGGCGCAGCGCCTCGCGGAAGGTGAGCTCCAGGGCCTTCTTGGCGCCGGCGTCGAAGGGGATGAGGTCCGGGACCGCGGCCGCGGGCTCGGGCAGGGCGGCGGTCGCGGCGCCGCGTACGGCCTCGGCGGAGACGTCCTGCTGGCGCAGGGCGAGCGCGGCGAGGCCCTCCGGCTCGGCCAGCAGGCCGAGGACGAGGTGCTCGGTGCGGATCTCGGCGCCGCCGGCCGCGCGCGCCGCGCTCTGGGAGGTCACCACGACGTTGCGGGCCCGGGGGGTGAACCGGGCGAAGCCCTGGTTCGGGTCGAGGTCGTTGGCGTCGCCCTTGTCGGTCTTGGGGACGAAGCGCTTCTGGGCGGCCTGGCGGGTGACGCCCATGCTGCGGCCGATGTCGGTCCAGGAGGCGCCGGAGCGGCGGGCCTGGTCGACGAAGTGGCCGATGAGGTGGTCGGCGACGTCACCCAGGTGCTCGGCGGCGACGACGGCGCCGCTGAGCTGCTCCAGGGAGTCGGTGTGGACCTTCTTGATGGCCTCGATCAGGTCGTCGAGGCGCACCGGATTGGTCATGCGAACGGGTTCCACGGAAGGGTTCGTCATAGGTGCAACCCTAGGTTGACAGTCGAAAGAGTGTCAACCCTGGGTTGTCAGTCGAGTGCCCGGCGAGCCCGCTTGACACGGAAATCGAACATCCATTCTGATGAGTTATCCACAGCCGAAACGGGCGTGGAAGCGCATTGTCAGTGGCAGGCGTTAGCGTCAATGGCGTGAAGCGATCGACTCAAGCAAACCGGGTGGAACCCATGGCAGGCACCGACCGCGAGAAGGCTCTCGACGCCGCGCTCGCACAGATTGAACGGCAATTCGGCAAGGGTGCGGTCATGCGCCTCGGCGACAAGCCGAACGACCCCATCGAGGTCATCCCCACCGGGTCGACCGCGCTGGACATCGCCCTCGGCGTGGGCGGGCTGCCCCGCGGCCGTGTGATCGAGGTGTACGGCCCCGAGTCCTCCGGTAAGACGACCCTGACCCTGCACGCCGTGGCCAACGCACAGAAGGCCGGCGGCACCGTCGCCTTCGTGGACGCCGAGCACGCGCTCGACCCCGAGTACGCGAAGGCCCTCGGCGTCGACACCGACAACCTCATCCTGTCGCAGCCGGACACCGGCGAGCAGGCGCTGGAGATCGTGGACATGCTGGTCCGCTCCGGTGCCCTCGACCTGATCGTCATCGACTCCGTCGCCGCGCTCGTGCCGCGTGCGGAGATCGAGGGCGAGATGGGCGACTCCCACGTGGGTCTCCAGGCCCGACTGATGAGCCAGGCGCTCCGGAAGATCACCGGTGCGCTCAACCAGTCCAAGACCACCGCGATCTTCATCAACCAGCTCCGCGAGAAGATCGGTGTGATGTTCGGCTCGCCGGAGACCACCACCGGTGGCCGTGCGCTGAAGTTCTACGCCTCCGTGCGCCTCGACATCCGCCGCATCGAGACCCTCAAGGACGGCACCGACGCGGTCGGCAACCGTACGCGCGTCAAGGTCGTCAAGAACAAGGTCGCGCCGCCGTTCAAGCAGGCCGAGTTCGACATCCTCTACGGCCAGGGCATCAGCCGCGAGGGCGGCCTGATCGACATGGGCGTGGAGCACGGCTTCGTGCGCAAGGCCGGCGCCTGGTACACGTACGAGGGCGACCAGCTCGGCCAGGGCAAGGAGAACGCCCGCAACTTCCTGAAGGACAACCCCGACCTCGCCAACGAGATCGAGCGGAAGATCAAGGAGAAGCTGGGCGTGGGCGTGCGCAAGGACGCCGCCGCCGACGCGGCAGCCGGTGCGCCTGCCGCCGAGGCAGCGGCCGTGCCCGCCCCCGCGTCGAAGGCCAAGACGACGGCCAAGGCCGCCGTCGCCAAGAGCTGACCCGTGCGGGAGCAGGAAAGGGGCGGCGGGAGCGGCAGCCGGGAGGCACGTCGCGAGGACGGCCGGGAAGACCGTCGTGACGGTGGCCGTGACGGCCGTCGCGAAGGCGGCCGGGAAGGCCGTCAGGAACTGCCGCCCCAGAGTCCCGAGGAGCAGGCGCGGGCGATCTGCCTGCGCCTGCTCACCGGGATGCCGCGCACCCGGCGGCAGCTCGCGGACGCCCTGGACAAGCGGGGCATCCCCGAGGAGGTGTCGCAGGAGGTCCTCTCCCGGTTCGAGGAGGTCGGCCTGATCGACGATGCCGCGTTCGCCGGGGCCTGGGTCGAGTCCCGGCACCGAGGCCGGGGCCTCGCCCGCCGTGCGCTCGCGCAGGAGCTGCGGACCAAGGGGGTGCACGCCACCCTCGTCCAGGAGGCCCTGGAACAGCTGGACTCCGACCAGGAGGAGCAGACCGCCCGGGAGCTCGTGGAGCGCAAGCTCCGCGCCACCCGGGGCCTGGAGCGGGACAAGCGGATCCGGCGCCTCGCAGGGATGCTCGCCCGCAAGGGGTACCCGGAGGGCATGGCCCTGCGGGTGGTCCGGCGCGCACTGGAACAAGAGGGCGCCGAGGGCGCGGACACGGACGACGACGGCCTGGGGTATCCCGGGTTCTGAGGTTGTGGCCACCGCGCCGCAGGGCCGGACCGGGGCAGGGCCCTGGCGTCTCGGCCCGGGGGGTAGGGATAGCCCCCGGGCCGAGACGCCAGGGTGCTTCACTGTCAACCGCCGTGCCCGGCGGCAGAGTTGGCCGCATGATGCTGCGTTACGCCCTCCAGACCGTCAGGGACCGCAAGGCCGGCTTCCTCGGCGCCTTCGTCGCACTGCTGTGTGCGGCCGCCCTCATCACCGCCTGCGGCACGCTCCTGGACACCGGACTCCGCGGAAAGATCGCCACCGAGCGGTACGCGGCCACGCCGGTCGTCGTCTCCGCCGACCAGAACGTGCACGAGACCACGGTCAAGGAGAAGAAGGGCAAGGCCAAGACGAAGCACAAGGCCAAGCCCGTCGCCGAACGGGCCTGGCTCCCCGCCGCCACCGCGGACACGGTCCGGTCCGTGCCGGGCGTCGAGCGGGCCGTACCGGAGCTCAGCTTCCAGGCCGTCCCGCTGGTCAAGGCCCCCGGCACCGCGAAGCCCTCGTACGGGCACGCCTGGACCTCCGCCGTGCTCACCCCCTTCACGCTCACCGAGGGCCGCGCCCCCCAGGGCGGCGCCGAGGTCGTCGTCGACCGCGAACTGGCCGCCCGCGCAGGGCTGAAGCCCGGGGCCCCGCTCACCGTGCAGGCCACCGGCGAGCCGAAGACGTACACCGTGAGCGGCATCGCGCAGACCGCCCGCGGCGACCTCGCCCGGCAGAACGCGCTGTTCTTCGGCGACGCCGAGGCACAGCGGCTGGCCGCCCGCGACGGACAGGTCACCGCCGTCGGGGTACTCCCGGCGCCCGGGACCGACCCGGGCGAGCTGGCCGGACGGATCGGGCAGGCGCTCCGGGGTCAGAACCAGGGCCAGAACCAGGGCGAGGGCCAGGGCGGCGGCGCGGTGATCGCCGTGGGCGACGCTCGCGGGCCCGTGGAGTTCCTCGACGCGGCCGGCGCACGCATCAAGCTCGTCTCCATGGGCGGGGCCATGGGCGGCACCTCACTGCTCGTCGCGATCCTCGTGGTCGTCGGCACCTTCGCCCTCTCCGTCCAGCAGCGCTACCGCGAGCTCGCCCTGCTGCGGGCCATCGCCGCCACGCCCAAGCAGCTGCGTCGCATGATCGGCCGCGAGGCCCTGGTCGTCGGCCTGGCCGCCGGTGTCGCGGGGGCGCTGGCCGGGCTCCCGCTCGCCGCCTGGCTGCACGGCCGGTTCGTCGAGAGCGGCGTCGTCCCCGCCAACCTGGAGCGCACCGCCGGGATCGTCCCGATGTTCGCCGCCGTCGGCGCGAGCCTGCTCGGAGCCTGGGCAGCTGCCCGGATCACCGGGCGGCGGATCGCCCGGATCCGCCCGGCCGAGGCGCTCGCCGAAGCCGCCGTCGAGCGGGCGCGGCCCGCGTGGATCCGGATCGCGATCGGCGTGCTCCTGCTGGCCGGAGGCGTGGTGCTGGTCGCCGTACTCAGCGCACTGCGTACCGAGCCGGCGTCGACCCCGGTGACCTTCCTCGCGGTCGTCGTGTTCGCCGGGGCGGTCTCGCTGCTCGGCCCGCTGCTGGTCCGGGGCGCGACCGCGCTGCTCGCCGGGCCGCTGCGGCTGGCCGGCCCGGGCGGTCACCTGGCCACCGCGAACCTGCGCGGCAACGCCACCCGGATGGCCTCCGCCGTCACCCCGCTCGCCCTGCTGATCGGCATGACCTGCACCGTCCTGTTCATCACGCCGACGCTGGGCAACGCCGCCCGGGCGCAGGCCCGGGACGGGGTCCGGGCCGGCTGGGTGCTGGCCGCCCAGGGTCCGGGTGTCACCGGCGCGGCCGCGGAGCGGATCCGCCGGACCCCCGGGGTCACGGCGGCCACCGAGATCGTGCACACGTCCGTACGGGTGGGGCTGACGAAGTACGGCGCGCAGGGGGTCACCCCGGCCGGGCTGGCCCGGACCTGGGACCCGGGTGTGACGAGCGGGAGCCTGGACGGCTTCGGCGAGAAGAGCGTGGCGGTGAGCGAACTGGCCGCCGATCAGCTGGGGCTGAAGCCGGGAAGCCCGCTGAAGCTTGCGCTGGGCGACGGGACCCCGGTCACCCTGACCGTCTCGGCCGTGTACGCGCGGGGGCTGGGATTCGGCGACCTGACGCTGCCGCACGACCTCGTCGCGGCGCACGTGGACAACCCGCTGGCGAGCAGCGTGCTGGTGGCGGCCGAGCCGGGGACCGGGCGGGAGCAGCTGGCCGCGGCGGTCGGCGGGTTCCCGGGGGTCGGGGTGCTGTCGGCGCGGGAGGCGGACGCGGCGCTGGCGGAGCGGCAGCAGGCGGGTGCCGAGATCAACCTGCTGGCGATGGGGCTGGTGCTGGCCTTCACCGCGATCGCGGTGGTCAACACGCTGGCGATGTCCACCTCGGAGCGGCTGCGGGAGTTCGCGATGCTGAGGCTGGCGGGGGCGAAGCGGCGGCAGGTGCTGCGGATGCTGCGGGCGGAGGCGCTGGCCGTGGTGCTGATCGGAGCGGTGCTGGGGTCGGGGATCGCGCTGGCCGTGCTGACCGCTTTCAGCGTGGGGATGACGGGAGCCGCGGCGCCGGCGGTGCTGCCCGTGGTGTACGTGGGGGTGGTGGGTGTGGCGGGGCTGCTGGCGCTCGGCGCGACGGCCCTGCCGGGGCGGGTTGCGCTGCGGGTGCCGCCGGTTGAGGTGGCCACGTCGCGGTAGGCAGGGCGGGCCCGCCGCTGCCCCGCCATCTCGCGTTCGCCGTTCGCCGTCCGCCGTTCGCCGTCCGTGGCCCGGGGCCTCGCCGCCGAAGCGGCGGGGCCCCGGGCCGACCGGGCGGTCCTCACGCGCCGGTCGGGCTCACGGGGAGGCCGGCGGACTTCCAGGCCTGGAAGCCGCCGGTCAGGTCGGTGGCCCTGTGCAGGCCCAGGGTGTGGAGGGAGGCTGCCGCCAGGGTGGAGGCGTAGCCCTCGTTGCAGATCACCACCACCCGCAGGCCGTGCGAGGTGGCTTCGGGGGCGCGGTGGGAGCCCCGGGGGTCCAGGCGCCACTCCAGTTCGTTGCGCTCGACCACCAGCGCACCCGGGATCAGGCCGTCCCGCTCGCGCAGGGCCTGGTAGCGGATGTCCACCAGCAGCGCGTCGCCCGCGCGGAACGCCGCGTACGCCTGCGCCGGGTCGATCCGCGTGTACGTCGACCGGACCCGTTCCAGGAGGTCGTCGATGCCGATCGGGGCGCTCACTGCCAGTCCGCCGGGCGCTCGACCTGCTCCAGCGTGAGCACCCGCCCGCTGCGGCTGAAGCGGCGGATCAGGGGCAGCGGCGGGTAGTACGCGTGCACCGATACCGCGTGCTCCGCCTCCGACTCGTTGAGCACCTCGTGGACGTGGTGTTCGCCGAAGGCCCGGCCCGTCCCCGGGCCCAGGCTGCGGCTGCGGTCCAGGTCCGGGGCGAGTTCCAGGCTCCGCCAGCCCTCCGAGGGGAGCCGGACCGCCAGGGAGTGCTCGCGCAGGCGGCCCCGGGCGGTGGCGAACGCCCCCTGCGACTCGGCGTGGTCGTGCCAGCCGGTGCCGGTGCCCGGCGGCCAGCCGATCACCCAGGCCTCGCTGCCGCCCGGCCCGTCGAGGCGGATCCAGGTCCGGCCCTCGGGGAGGGATTCGATGACCGCCGGGTCGGCGGCGGTGCGCAGGGCGAAGTCGAGGAGTTCCGCCGCCGTCACCGTACGGGCGCAGGCGCGTACGGGGGCGTGCGGAGGTGCGAGGGGCGCAGTGGATGCACTGGGGGCAAGGGGCGCAGACATGGGGGCGTGACCGTCCTGGGGGTTCGCGAAAGTGCGCGCGGAGCGCGGGGAAGGCGAATCAGCAGGAAGGGCGACACACGCAGCCCGCGTAGCGGAGCAGGTCCATGTGGACCCTCCGCCACAGGCGTACGTCGTTGCCGGTCATGTTCGGGAGTGAAGCACGCGGACCGGAGACCGGTCAATCGATCACGGCTGGATGTGTCGGGGTCGCAGGCGTCTTCGACGACGGGTCGAGCGGAGCGCGAGTACCTTCGGGCGCCCCCCACCGGACGCTGTCCGCCGCCTCGTACAGCTCCGCGGGCCGCACGCCCGCGAAGGTCGCCGCCAGGTGCCCGTCCGGCCTGACCAGCAGGACGGTGTGGGCCGGCGCCCCCGGGTAGCCGTCCGCGACCAGCAGTTCGGTACGGACCGGCAGGGCGCTCACCGCCGCGGCGAGCCGCGGCATCAGCCCGGCGCCCAGCCAGTGCCGCCGGTCCCAGACCCCGGTGCCCGGGGCGACCAGGACCACGAGCAGCCGGCCCCGCCCCAGCAGGTCGCGCAGCGGCACCGTCGATCCGTCGGGCGCGGTCACCGGGACGTTCGCCACGGGCCCGCCCGGATCGGTGTCGGTCGGCACCTCGCGTACGGCCACGGGAGGGGCGTACGAGGGCTCCGCCCCGAGCGGGCCCCGCCCCAGGTGGCCGTCGGTGAGCAGGAGTTCGCCGGCGCGGGCGGAGCCCGGCAGCAGGGTCCGCAGCCCGCCCCCGCCGCGGAGCACCGGCATCGACTGGTCGGCGGCGCGCAGCCGGGCCGCGACCGCCGTGCGCCGTTCCTCCTCGTAGCTGTCGAGCAGGGCCTCGGAGGCGCCCTGGTGCCAGGCGAGGGCGAGCTTCCACGCCAGGTTCTCGGCGTCGCGCAGCCCCTCCTCGACCCCCTGCGTGCCGAGCGCGCCCAGCAGGTGGGCGGCGTCCCCGGCGAGGAAGGCCCGGCCGTCGCGCCAGCGCCGGGCCAGCCGGTGGTGCAGCGTGTGGACCCCGGTGTCGAGGAGGTCGTACGGGGGAGTGCTGCCCCCGCACCAGCCCGCGAGGCTGTCGCGTACGAGGGTCACCAGCGCATCGGGGGTGACCAGCTCCCCGCGGCCCGGGAGCAGCCAGTCCAGCCGCCACACCCCGTCGGCCAGCGGCCGGGCGGTGGTCTCCCGCGGCGGGTCGCGGTGCAGCAGGGCCTCGCCGGGCCAGGGGAGTTCGGTGCGCAGCGCGGCCACGGCGTGCCGTTCGACGGCGGTGCGGCCCGGGAAGCGGATGCCGAGCAGCTTGCGCACGGTGGAGCGGGCCCCGTCGCAGCCGACCAGGTAACTCCCGCGCCACCACGTGGTCTCGGCGCCCCGCGTGTGCGCGGTGACCCCGCGGTCGTCCTGTTCCAGGGAGTCCAGTTTGCTGTCGGTGACCAGCTGGACCAGCGGATGCGTGCCCGCGGCGTCGCGCAGCCCGCGCGCGAGGGCGTGCTGCGGAACGTGCAGGGGGGCCGGTGCCGGCCCGTCCCCGAAGGCGGTCCGCCGGGTGTCGCGGCCGCGCCGCACCGTGCGCCAGGCGGCGTAGTACGCGCCCTCGTCGCGCAGCGTCGTACAGCCCAACCGCTGCGCCATGGCGGCGGTGTCGGCGTGCAGGACGACCGTTCTGGCAGGTCGGGGCAGGTCCTTGCCGGGTCCCTCGTCGAGCACGACGCTGGGAACGCCCGAG
Organism: Streptomyces sp. NPDC051109; assembly: GCF_044455885.1. Classification (NCBI taxonomy): domain Bacteria; kingdom Bacillati; phylum Actinomycetota; class Actinomycetes; order Kitasatosporales; family Streptomycetaceae; genus Streptomyces; species Streptomyces sp. NPDC051109. The sequence continues at coordinate 407,909 of NZ_JBITFF010000006.1, read as the reverse complement.
CCGGCCAGGGCCAGCGCCAGGGACAGTCCGACGGGCCCCGCGCCGACGACGATCACCGGGTCCATGATGCGGCTCCCGATGTCCGGTATGTGATCACAGAACGTATGCAACCCACTGGAGGTGCCTGCGTCAAGTGACACCCGGCTCCGCCAACGCCGTGTGGTGCGGCGGATGAGTTCCGCCGCACCACAGGTGTCACGCCAGTGTACTGACCGGGCGTCAGCCCCCTGTCGCGGGGGAGACGTGTCTTCCGGTCATCGGCCGGCCGTCAGGGGGCCTCGCCCACGCCGGCCGCGCCGCCCGCGTCGACCTCGGCCACGTCCCCGGCGACGACCGCGCCGGAGCCCTTCTTCGACTTCCGCAGCCGCCCCTCGATCCAGGCGGCGAAGTTGGTGAGCCCGAAGTTCACGACGATGTAGATCAGTGCGATCACGACGAGGGTCGCGATGGTGTTGCTGTAGTTCGCCGAGATCTGCCGGTTCATCGACAGGAGCTCGGCGAGGCCCAGCACGGCACCGCCGATCGCGGTGTCCTTGAGGATCACCACGAGCTGGCTGACCAGCGCGGGCAGCATGGCGGTGACGGCCTGCGGGACCAGGACGTACGTCATGATCTGGCCCTTGCGCATGCCGATCGCCTTGGCCGCGTCGGTCTGGCCCCGGGGCAGCGACTTGATGCCGGCCACGACGATCTCGGCGATGACCGCCGAGTTGTACAGGACCAGTCCGGTGACCACCGCGTACAGCGGCCGCAGTTCGGAGCTGACGGCGCTGTAGCGCACGTACAGCGCCGAGCCGAACAGCATGAGCATCAGGACCGGGATGGCACGGAAGAACTCGACCCAGGCACCCACGGGGATCCGGACCCACCGGTGGTCCGAGAGCCGTCCGATGCCGAGGAGCGCGCCCAGCGGCAGCGCGATGACCATGGCGATGAGCCCGGCCTTCAACGTCTCGCCGAGTCCCGGCAGCAGGTACGTCGTCCAGATCTGGCCGTCGGTGACGAACGGGCTCCACTTGTCGGCGTCGAGCTGGCCCTTGTCGGCCATGGTGCCGAGCACCCACCACAGGACCAGCGCGAACAGCACCAGGAATATCGCCGTGTAGATCCAGTTGCGCGCCCTGGCCTTGGGGCCGGGGGTGTCGTACAGCACGGAGCTCATCGCTTCACCGCCACTCGCTTGGCCACCCAGCCCAGCAGCAGGCCGGTGGGCAGGGTCAGCAGGACGAAGCCGAGGGCGAAGACCCCGAAGACCGCGAAGAGCGCGTCCGCCTCGTTCTCGATCATTTCCTTCATCAGCAGGGCCGCTTCGGCCACGCCGATGGCCGCCGCCACCGTGGTGTTCTTGGTGAGGGCGATCAGTACGTTCGTGAGCGGTGCGATGACCGCCCGGAAGGCCTGGGGGAGCACGATCAGGGTGAGCACCTGGAAGAAGCTCAGGCCCAGCGCACGGGCGGCTTCGGCCTGGCCCACGGGCACCGTGTTGATGCCGGAGCGGATCGCCTCGCAGACGAAGGTGCCGGTGTACGCCACGAAACCGAGGACGGCGAGCCGGAACCCGACCTCCTTGAACGTGCCGCCGCCGAGCGTGACGCCGAGGGTCTGGTTCAGACCCAGCGAGCAGCCGATGATCAGGACGGTCAGCGGAGTGTTGCGCACGATGTCGACGTACGCGGTTCCGAAGGCCCGCATCAGTGGAACCGGGCTGACCCGCATCCCGGCCAGGACGGTGCCCCAGACCAGCGATCCGGCCGCCGAATAGAGGGTGAGCTGAACCGTCACCCAGAAGGCTCCGAGCACGTCGTACTGCCCGGAATCAAGAAAGTCGAACACGTTGCCCTGCGCTCTCCCCAGGATGGCCGGTGAGGGGGGCCGCCGCCCGTAGCAGGCGGGCGGCGACACCCCTCACCGGGGAATCAGCTGCCTTCGGTGATCTGCGGGGCCGGCTCGTTCTTGTAGTCGGCCGGGCCGAGGTTCTTCTTCACGGCCGCCTCCCAGGCGCCGTCCGCGACCATCTTCTTGAGCGCGGCGTTGACCTTGGTCTGCAGGTCCTTGTCGCCCTTCTTCAGGCCGATGCCGTAGGGCTCGTTGCTCAGCTTCAGGCCGGTGAGCTTGAACTTGCCCTTGTTCTTGTCCTGCGCGGCGTAACCGGCCAGGATCGAGTCGTCCGTGGTCAGGGCGTCGACGGACTTGTTCTCCAGGCCGGTGAGGCACTCGGAGTAGCCGCCCTGCTCCAGCAGGTCGGCCTCGGGGGCCAGCTTGGTCTTGACGTTCTGCGCCGAGGTGGAGCCGGTGACCGAGCAGAGCTTCTTCTTGTTGAGGTCCTCGGCCTTGGTGATCGAGGTCTCGTCGGCGCGGACCAGCAGGTCCTGGTGGGCCAGGAAGTACGGGCCGGCGAAGTCGACCTTCGCCTTGCGCTTGTCGTTGATCGTGTAGGTCGCGACGACGAGCTTCACGTCACCGTTGGCGATCAGGTTCTCGCGCTCGGCGCTGACGGCCTGCTTGAACTCGATCTGGTCGGGCTGGTAGCCGAGCTCCTTGGCGACGTAGGTCGCCACGTCCACGTCGAAGCCCGTGAACTTGCCGTCCGGGGTCTTGAGGCCCAGACCGGGCTGGTCGAACTTGATGCCGATGACGATCTTGTCCTTGGCGCCACCGGACGCGCCGCCGTCACCGCTCGCCTTGTCGCTGCTGCCGCCACAGGCGGTCGCCGTCAGGGCGAGCACTGCGGCAACGGCTGCGGCCGCACCGGCCTTGAAAACCTTCATGGTGAACTTCCCTCGGATGAGACGTTGTTGGACGACGAGCGACACGCGTGCTCTGGGCCGCCAGGGGATCACTACCAGACAAGACCGTCAGTGGTGCAGGATCTTCGAAAGGAAGTCCTTCGCGCGGTCACTGCGCGGGTTGCTGAAGAACTGCTCGGGCGCGGCCTCTTCGACGATCTTCCCGTCGGCCATGAAAACGACCCGATTGGCCGCAGACCGGGCGAAGCCCATCTCGTGCGTGACGACCACCATCGTCATGCCCTCCCGGGCGAGCTGCTGCATGACCTCCAGCACCTCGTTGATCATCTCCGGGTCGAGCGCCGAGGTCGGCTCGTCGAACAGCATCACCTTCGGGTCCATCGCCAGCGCGCGGGCGATCGCCACGCGCTGCTGCTGGCCGCCGGACAGCTGCGCCGGGTACTTGTCGGCCTGCGAGCCGACGCCCACCCGGTCGAGCAGGGACTTGGCCTTCTCAAGCGCGGCCGCCGAGTCCGTCTTGCGGACCTTGAGCTGACCCAGCATCACGTTCTGCAGCACCGTCTTGTGCGCGAACAGGTTGAAGGACTGGAACACCATGCCCACGTCGGCGCGCAGCCGGGCCAGTTCCCGTCCCTCCGACGGCAGTTCCCTGCCGTCGACCGTGATGGTGCCCGAGTCGATCGTCTCCAGGCGGTTGATGGTCCGGCACAGCGTGGACTTGCCCGATCCCGAGGGACCGATCACGACGACGACCTCACCGCGGGCAATGCTCAGATCGATGTCCTGAAGCACGTGCAGCGCGCCGAAGTGCTTGTTGACGTTGCTCAGTACGACCAGGTCGTCCGCGGCCGGGGCCGCATCCTGCACGTCCTTGGTCACTGATACTCCGCTCATCGGCTTCTTGCTCCGTCCTCCTCGGTTGGGAGGACAGTAGTGACGTGGCGCGCACACCGTCATCACATCTGAGGGAGAATTGAGCATAACGAAACGGCCTCGCTCCGATACGCTCCGTGCGCACCGCGGCTCACGGGCCCGATCGCCCGTACCGGGTGCATAACGGAAGACGCGCCGGAGCGGAACCCCCTTGACGTGGGCCTCTTCATCGGCGTGGATGCAGGGTGGCCCTGACCGCGGGCCCTGATCAGGAAAACAGGAAAGGGGGACGCATGAGACTGCTGCTCGTCGAGGACGACGACCACGTCGCCGCCGCCCTGTCCGCGATCCTCGCCCGGCACGGGTTCCAGGTGATCCACGCCCGCAGCGGCGAGGAGGCCCTCCAGGCCCTGCTGCCGGCCGGAGCTCCCCCCTTCGGCGTCGTCCTCCTGGATCTCGGCCTGCCGGATCAGGACGGGTACGAGGTGTGCGGCAAGATCCGCAAGCGCACCTCGACGCCCGTCATCATGGTGACCGCGCGGGGCGACGTACGCTCCCGCATCCACGGCCTCAACATGGGCGCCGACGACTACGTCGTCAAGCCGTACGACACGGGTGAACTCCTCGCACGCATCCACGCCGTCGCCCGGCGCACCGGAGCCTCCGAGGAGGCCGCCGCCACCGGGACGGGCGCCCCCGACGTGGTCCGGCTCGGCCCGGTCAGCATCGAACTGCCCACCCGCCGGGTCAGCGTGGACGGCACCGACGTACCCCTCACCCGCAAGGAGTTCGACCTGCTGGCCCTGCTCGCACAGCGCCCCGGCGTGGTGTTCCGGCGCGAGCAGATCATCAGCGAGGTGTGGCGCACCAGCTGGGAGGGGACCGGGCGGACCCTGGAGGTCCACGTCGCCTCGCTGCGCTCCAAGCTGCGCATGCCCGCGCTCATCGAGACCGTCCGCGGGGTGGGCTACCGGCTCGTCACCCCGCCCGCGCCCTAGCGGGGCCCCGCCGTGCGCGCCCGCCTGCTCCCCCTGCTCGTCATCCTGATGGCGGGCGTGCTGCTCGCGCTCGGCCTCCCGCTCGCCGTGAGCCTGGCCGCAGGGCAACAGCAGCGCGTGGTCGTCGACCGGATCGACGACAGCGCCCGCTTCGCCGCCCTCGCCCAGTTCGTCATCGACGCCGAGGGCTCCGGGTCCACCGGCGCCACCGAACGCCTGGAGACCCTCCAGCTGGAACTGGCCCGCTACCAGCAGCTGTACGGCATCCGCGTCGGCATCTTCCTGCGCGACGACAACGCCATGGCCCGTGCGCCCGGCTGGTGGGAGCTCCCCGAGAAGGGCGAGGGCCGCCTCGCCTTCCAGGAGGCCCTCGCCGGGCGCCGCAGCCACGACCCGGCCCAGGTGTGGCCCTGGCAGTCCCACGGCAAGCTGCTCGTCGCCTCCCCGGTCGTCCTCGACGGCGACGTCGTCGCGGTCGTCGTCACCGAGTCGCCGACCGACCAGATGCGGGCCCGCATCCTGGACGGCTGGCTGATCATCGTCGCCGGGCTGGCCGCCGCGATGCTCGTGGCCTTCGGCGCCGCCCTCGTGCTCACCCGCTGGGTGCTCAAGCCCGTCCGGACCCTCGACGCGGCCGCCCACGGCATCGCCACCGGACGGATGAACTCCCGGGTCGCGGCGGCCGGCGGGCCCCCGGAACTCCAACGCCTGGCACGTTCGTTCAACGAGATGGCCGACAACGTGGAAGAGGTCCTGGAGCAGCAGCGGGCGTTCGTCGCCGACGCCTCCCACCAACTGCGCAACCCGCTCGCGGCGCTGCTCCTGCGGATCGAGCTGCTCGCCCTCGAACTGCCCGAGGGAAACGAGGAGATCGCCTCCGTGCGGACCGAGGGCAAGCGCCTGACCCAGGTCCTGGACGACCTGCTGGACCTGGCGCTGGCCGAGCACACCTCCGCCGAGCTCACCCTCACCGACATCGCCGGGCTGACCGCGGAGCGGGTGGCCGCCTGGCGCCCGTACGCCGAGGAGAAGGGCGTACGGCTCACCGAGACGGGCCGGACCGCGGTGACGGGCTGGGCCGACCCGATCGCGCTCTCCAGTGCGCTGGACGCGGTGATCGACAACGCACTCAAGTTCACCCCGGAGGGCGAGGAGGTCGAGGTGTCGGTCGCCCCGGCCGGGCCCTTCGTGCACGTCGTCGTCGCCGACCGCGGCCCCGGGCTGACCGACGAGGAGCTGCTCCGCGTCGGCGACCGGTTCTGGCGCAGCGGCCGCCACCAGAACGTCAAGGGCTCCGGGCTCGGCCTGTCGATCTCCAGGGCGCTGCTCGCCGCGGGCGGCGGGTCCCTCGCGTACGAGAGGAACCCGCCGCACGGGCTGCGGGTGACGGTGGCCGTCCCGCGCAGCGATCCGCACACCGTCTGAGAAGCCGGCGGGCCCGGGGGCGCGTCAGCTCCAGGCGAGCGTGGCGCCGGCCGGGGCGGAGGCCGCGTACAGCTCGTCCACGGCACGGACCTCGAAGGCGGCCGCGCGCTCCCGCCCGGCGCGGACGACGGAGGGGAAGTACAGGGCCGTGCCGCAGGTGCCGCCGAGGAAGCGGCGCGTGCCGTCCGGGAGCAGCCGGTACAGCTCGTAGTGCCGGACCGGCCCGGCCGCCCGGCGCCAGGACAGTCGGACGCAAGCCTTGCCGTCCTGCTGGGCCGCGGCGTCCAAGGTCAGTGCGCTCGGAGCCGCCGGGCGCCGCCGCGCGGTGTCGTCGCGTACCGACAAGGCGCCGAGCCGCCAGGACACCGCTCTGTTCCCGCCGGCCGTGATCCGTACGGCGAGCCCGTACGCGGTCCTGCCCGCCAGGGCCGCGAGCCCGACCCGGGAGGTGCGCCAGCCGCCCTTGCCGGAGCCGTGGACCGGCGCCTTCAGCCAGGTGTACGGGACGGGCTCGCCCGGGGCGGCCGGCTCGCGGACGGCCACGCCGACCTCGACGGTGACCGTGCCCGCCTCGGTCGCGTGCACCAGCTCCAAGGCCGCGGAGCCGGACAGGGGCAGCCGGGTGCAGTGCAGCCCGATGACCGCCGGGGCGCTCAGGGGGCCGGACACGAGGAGGCTGGAGCCGCCGCGCCAGGCCTTCGCGAAGTCCAGCGTGACGGACGGGCGCGCTCCGGAGGTCTCGACGACCCAGCGGCGACCCGGGAGCCGGTCCTGGAGCCCGAGGTGGTTCCACGGGGTGTCGGAGACGACCCTGCCGTCCTCGTACCAGCGCTCCCCGTGCCCGGTGTTGAAGGCGCAGGCGAACGGCAGGGCGGTGACGGTGGACCGGTCCGCGACGGCGGTGGCGGGCGCCCGCCAGGTGCCCTCGGGCGCGGGGTGCGCCGGGTCGAAGGACTCGCCCGTCCAGAACCGGTCGTCGGCGCGGTGGAAGGCGCCGGGGGAGCGGTCGGTGAGGTGGTTGCGGGTCCATTCGGGGCGGTAGAAGCCGAAGCTGACGACGTGGTCGCGGTCGCGCGGAATGATCGCGTCCCAGCGGACGCTGGAATTCCAGCCGTTGGACTCCATGTCGAGTGCCGCCCACAGCTCGTGGCGGGAGCGGCCCAGCCGGTCGGCGAGCGCCCCGGAGGCGGTCAGGGTCTGCGGGGTCCAGCGGAAGTCGACGAACAGCGTGTCCGCGACCCGGCCCGCCCGGTCCTCGAAGAACTCCTGGTTGAGCTGGTTGAGCGCGCCCTGCCAGCCGACCCGGCCGGTGCTGTTCATGGCGTCGTACCAGGTGATCCGCAGGCCGTACGGGGCTCCGGCCGCCCGCAGGGCGCGCAGGAACTCGCGCATCCGGGCGGCGAGCGAGCTGTCCCCGCCGTCGGTCTCGGCGTTCACGAACCAGCCGTCGAACCCGTACGTCCGTGCCACCTGTACGAGCTTCTCGGCGATCGGGAACCGGCCGAGGGCGTCCCGCTGGACGAGGTCCCGGGTCCACTGGAGGTCGCCGCCGTAGGCGACGGGCGGCAGGAAGACGTTGCCCAGCACCGGGACGCCGTTGCGGTGGGCGGCGTCGACGACGGGCGCGTTCGGGGCGAGCACGATGCCCTCGCCGGAGGAGCCGCCCCAGAACACCAGCTCGTCGAGGTACGCCCAGTGCGTCAGCGCGTAGTGGTCGGCGGTCGCGGAGCCCTGGGAGGGGTTCTCGGCGGTGGGCCCGAAGGAGACGAGCGAGGAGATCCGGGCCTGGCCGGCGCGGGCGCCCGCGTTCGGGGGCACGGGGGTGAAGCGGGGCGCGAGGGGCACGGTCGCGGTGTTGTACGCGAGGTCCGGATCGGACTCGGGGGTCCACTGCTTGAGGGAGCGCCAGGTGATGCCGGGGCCGGGGGCGCCGTGGGGCAGGGAGTCGGGGAACCAGTAGGAGGCGTACGGGGCCAGGCCGGCGGGGGGCGTCGGCGCGGAGGCGGAGGCGGGGGCGGGGGCCGGGGCGGCGGCCGGGACGGCCTGGGCTTCGGTGGCGGCGCCGGTGGTGCCGAGCAGTGCGGCGGCTCCCGCCCCGGCCCCGGCGGCGAGGACGCCGCGGCGGCTCGGCGGGGCCGTGCGCAACGAACGGGCGGTGCGAGGATCGGCGCCGTTGTCGGTCCGGGACATGCGGGGCTCCTCGGTGAGGGGGGCGGGTGAGCGGTGACGGGACGGGCCATGGACGGTCAGGTGACGTCCGGAACGCGCAGCACCTCCGTGATGCCGCGCGCCGACAGATGGGCGGCGTCCTCGGCGAGCTCCGCCAGGACCACCGCGGGGCGGACACCCTGGGCCGTGAGCGCGGCCCAGGCCTCGAAGAAGGCACCCCCGGGGGCGCACACCGAGCGCCCCGGCGCGCCCCGCGCCCCGCCGACGTCCACGGCCAGCGCGGTGGACCGTACCGCCGGGCGGTGGTCCCGGCCCCGCCACTGCGCGGCGATCCGGGCGACGGCCTCCCCGGCCGGCTTGGCCCTGCGGTCGTTGGTGAGCAGGCCGAGCCCGTACTCCAACTCCGGGAAGTCCGCGAGCTCGCGGGACACGTCGTGGGAGCACCACCAGGTCACGCCCCACAGGTCCGGGCAGTCCAGCACGTTGGCCACGGTCGCCTCGGTGAACGCGGCCGCGTGCCGCGCCGGGACCAGCGGCGCGGGCGCCCCGACCTCCTGGAGCCACACCGGCCGGTGCGGATCGCGCGCCCAGGCCTTCGCCAGCTCGACCAGGTACGCAGCGTGGTGCTCGGTCGCCGTGCCGGTCCGGCCGTGGCGCTGCGCGGTGCCGTTGAACACCCAGGAGTGCACGGCCGTGGCCGCGCCCAGCCCGGCTGCCTGGGCCGGGGTGAAGGGGTGCCCGTCCAGGTACCAGGCGGCGTCGTACTCGGCGTGCACGTGGAACCGGCCCGGGGCGCCCTTTTCGCAGGCGGCGAGCATCCGCTCCAGCCAGCGGCCGGCCTGCCCCCGGGTGATCCGGTCCGGGTCCGGGTGGGGGGCGCCGGAGAACTGGTTGATCTCGTTGCCGACGGTCATGCCGAGGAAGTTGGGCCGGTCGGCGAGGGCGGCGGCCAGCGTGCGCAGGTACTCCTCCTGCGCGGCGACGACGTCCGGGTCGGTGAAGATGTTCCGCCGGTGCCAGGTCCCGGTCCACGCGGGCAGGAAGTCGAAGCTCGACAAGTGCCCTTGCAGACCGTCCACGTTGACGTCGAGCCCGCGCTCGGCGGCCGCGTCGGCGAGCGCGACGAGCTGCTCGACGGCGCGCGGCCGGATGAGCGTCCGGTTCGGCTGGAACACCGGCCACAGCGGGAAGACCCGTACGTGGTCCAGCCCGAGCGCGGCGACGGAGTCGAGGTCGGCCCTGACGTCGTCGAGGTCGAAGTCGAGCCAGTGGTGGAACCAGCCTCGGGACGGGGTGTAGTTGGCGCCGAAACGGAGCGGACGAGGTGTGAGTTCGTCGTGCATGGGGCGTCCGTCCTGGAGTTCGCGTGAGTTCTCGGAAGGTCTCGGAAATACGCCGGCGGCACACAAACTGCCGGGTACCGTGGGGTTTAGTCAACAGGGCGTCCCACGGCGGAACTTATGCGCTTCAGTCCCGTTGACAGAAGGGTTCACGGCTCTCAAGCTGGTGGAACTAATGCGGTTTAGTCAGGGTGCGGGAAAGCGTCCGGAAAAGGACAGCGAACAGCGATGGACCGGCCCATCGGGGCGAAGAACAGGCAGGCTGGGCATGGCGCGTCGACCCACCATCAAGGACATCGCCCGGCGGGCCGGGGTGTCCGAGAGCGCCGTGTCGTTCGCTCTCAACGACCGGCCCGGCGTCTCCCGGGACACCCGCGCCCGGATCCGCCGGGTCGCCGAGGAACTCGGCTGGCAGCCCAACAGCGCGGCGCGGGCCCTGTCCGGTGAGCGCTCCGGCGCCGTCGGGCTGGTGCTCGCCCGGCCCGCCCAGACCCTCGGCGTCGAGTCCTTCTTCCTCCAACTGGTCTCGGGTATCCAGGAGGTGCTCTCCGCCGGCCGGGTCGCGCTGCTCTTCCAGGTCGTGGACGGCATCGACGGCGAATGCGCCGTGTACCGCCGCTGGTGGGCCGAGCGGCGCGTGGACGGGGTCCTCGTCGTGGACCCGCGTACGGACGACCCGCGGCCGGAGCTCCTGGCGCAACTCGGGCTCCCGGCCGTGGTGGTCGGCGGCGCGGGCGGGACGACGGGCGGCGCGAGCGGGCCGGGCGGAAGTGGGCCGGGCGGGAGTGGGCCGGGCGGGAGTGGGGCGTTGTCCACCGTCTGGGCCGACGACGCCCGGGCCATGGCCCAGGTCGTGGACCACCTCTGCGGGCTGGGCCACCGGCGGATCGCCCACATCGCCGGGCTGCCCGGCCTCGCCCACACCGCCCGCCGCATGGCCTCGCTGCGCGCCGAGGCCGAGGCGCGCGGGCTGGACCCGGAGCACGTGCGCTCGGTGGTCACCGACTACTCCGACGCCGAGGGGGCGGCCGCCACCCGCCGGGTCCTCGCCGAGCCCGAACCGCCGACCGCCCTCGTCTACGACAACGACGTGATGGCGGTGGCCGGCATCGCCGTCGCCGCCGAGCTGGGCATCGCGGTCCCCGGCCGGATCTCCATGGTCGCCTGGGACGACTCGGCGCTGTGCCGGGTCACCCACCCCCGGCTCACCGCGCTCGTACGCGACACCGCGGGGTTCGGCCGGCTCGCCGCCGAGGAGCTGCTCGCCGTACTCGCCGGGAGCCCGCCCCGGGCACGGGAGAGCGAGCGGCCGCGGCTGGAGCCCCGGGAGAGTACGGCCCCGCCGGCGGCCGCATACTGATTCCGACCCCTTCCTGGAGCCGCTTCCGTGACCAGTCCCACCTCCGACGTGCCCGCACCGCAGGCCGCCGTCGATGCCGCTGTCGCTGTTGACGCCCCTGCGGCGGCCGGGGAGCCGGCCGCCGGTCTGACGGTGGCCATCGACATCGGCGGCACGAAGATCGCCGGCGCGCTGGTGCACCCCGACGGCACGATGACGGCCACCACCCGCCGCCCGACCCCGCGCGGCGCGGACGCAGACGGCGTCTTCGCCGCCGTCGCCGAGGTCGTCGCCGAGCTGGCGCTCTCCCCGCTGTGGCCCTCTGCGGTCCGCTGCGGCATCGGCAGCGCGGGCCCCGTGGACACCTCGCGCGGCACGGTGAGCCCGGTGAACATCGGGGCGTGGCGGGAGTTCCCCATCCAGGCCGGGGTCGAGGCCGAACTGGCCCGGCACGGGGCGGTGCTGCCGACCGTGCTCGCCGGCGACGGTGTGGCGATGACCGCCGCCGAGCACTGGCTGGGCGCGGCCCGGGGCCACGCGAACGCCCTGTGCATGGTGGTCTCCACCGGGGTGGGCGGCGGGCTGATCCTGAACAACCGACTCCACCCGGGCCCCACCGGCAACGCCGGTCACATCGGCCACATCAGCGTGGCCTTCGACGGTGAGCCGTGCGTGTGCGGCAGCCGCGGCTGCGTGGAGTCCATCGCGTCCGGTACCGCCATCGCCCGCTGGGCCCTCGCCCAGGGCTGGACCCCGACAGGCCCCGACGGGGACCGCTCGGCGGCGGGCGTGGCCGTCGCCGCCGCGGCCGGGGACCCCGTCGCCGTGGCCGCCTTCGACCGCGCGGGGCGGGCTCTGGCCGCCGCCATCGCCGCCACCGCGACGCTGGTCGAAACGGACATCGCGGTCATCGGCGGGGGCGTCGCCACGTCGGGGGACACGCTGTTCGCGCCGGTCCGCGCGCACCTGGCCGACTACGCCTCGCTGTCCTTCGTGAGCGGGCTGCGGGTGGTCCCGGCAGCCCTGGGGACGCACGCGGGGCTGATCGGGGCCGCTGCGGCGGCGGTGATGCTGCTCCCGGATGGGCCGGCGGCCCCGTCGGGACCTACGGCTTGACCGACCGGTAGTACCGCTGCGCGCCCTCGTGCAGGTCCAACGGCTCCGTGTAGATCGCCGTACGCAGGTCCACCAGCTGAGCGGCGTGCACCTCGTGCCCGATCCGGTCGCGGCTGAGGATCACCGTGCGGGTGAACTGCTCGGTCAGCTCCGGATCCGTCGCCTCGGTCGTGACCAGCAGGTTCGGCACGGCAAGGGTCGCCACCGACGAGGTGTTCCGGGCCCGGGCGTACGCGTCCTGCGGCATCACCGCCGCCCGGTAGTACCGCGCCGGGGTCCCGCTCGCCTGGAGCGACTCCACCAGGTCGCCGAGCTGCACGAGCCGGATGTCGTACCGCTCCGACAACTCGCGCACCGCCTGCGTCGGCAGGCCGCCGGACCAGAAGAAGGCGTCGATCCGGCCCGCCTCCAGCTCCGCCGGCATGGTGTCGATGCCGATCGACACCGGGGTGATGTCCCGTGCCGGGTCCAGCTTGGCCGCCGCCAGCAGCCGCTCGGAGATCAACCGCACGCCCGATCCAGGCTGGCCGATCGCGACCCGCTTGCCCTTCAGGTCCCGCGCCGACTGCACGTCCGAGCCGGCCGGCACCACGAGCTGCACGTAGTCGTCGTAGAGGCGTGCCACGCCGCGCAGCTGCTCGGCGCCCGGCTTTCCGTCGGCCCGGTACTTGGAGACCGCGTCCGCGGTCGCGATGGTGAAGTCGGCCTTCCCGGTGGCCACCCGCCGGAGGTTCTCCTGCGAGCCCTCGCTGGGCTGCAGCGCCACCTTCATGCCGGGCATGTCCCGGGCCAGGGCCTGCTCCAGCAGCTGGCCGTAGCGGTGGTAGACGCCGGTGCGCACCCCCGTGCTGAAGGTCAGCCCGCCCCGCAGCTCCGGCTCCCCGAAGGGCCTCAGCCACCAGGCGAGCAGCCCGAGCACCGCCAGTACGGCCACCAGCCCCCACAGGGCGGTGCGCCTGCGGATGCGGGGCGGTACGTGAGCCATGCGGCGATCCTGCCACCGGGCGGGGCCGCTGTCACGGCCCGCCCGCGGCGGAGGGGGCCGGAGCGGTTCCGGGCACCGCCTACCCTTGTTCCATGACCAGCAGCAGCGACCGGAGCACGGCAGTGGACGTCAAGGGAACATACGAGGTGCGCACCTACGGGTGCCAGATGAACGTGCACGACTCCGAGCGGCTGTCCGGTCTGCTGGAGGGCGCGGGCTACACGCGGGCGCCCGAGGGCTCCGACGGTGACGCCGACGTCGTGGTGTTCAACACCTGCGCCGTGCGGGAGAACGCCGACAACAAGCTGTACGGCAACCTCGGCCGTCTCGCCCCGATGAAGACCAAGCGCCCCGGCATGCAGATCGCCGTCGGCGGCTGCCTCGCGCAGAAGGACCGCGACACGATCGTCCAGCGGGCCCCCTGGGTCGACGTGGTCTTCGGCACGCACAACATCGGCAAGCTGCCCGTGCTGCTGGAGCGCGCCCGCGTCCAGGAGGAGGCGCAGGTCGAGATCGCCGAGTCGCTGGAGGCGTTCCCCTCCACGCTGCCGACGCGGCGTGAGTCCGCCTACGCCGCATGGGTTTCGATCTCCGTCGGCTGCAACAACACCTGCACCTTCTGCATCGTCCCGGCGCTTCGGGGCAAGGAGGAGGACCGGCGGCCCGGCGACATCCTCGCCGAGGTGGAGGCCCTGGTCGCCGAGGGCGTCTCCGAGATCACCCTGCTCGGGCAGAACGTGAACGCGTACGGGTCCGACCTCGGGGACCGGGAGGCGTTCTCCAAGCTGCTGCGGGCGTGCGGGCAGATCGAGGGGCTGGAGCGGGTCCGGTTCACCTCTCCGCACCCGCGGGACTTCACGGACGACGTGATCGCGGCGATGGCCGAGACCCCGAACGTGATGCCGCAGCTGCACATGCCGCTGCAGTCCGGTTCGGACACCATCCTGCGCGCGATGCGCCGCTCGTACCGGCAGGAGCGCTTCCTCGGGATCATCGAGAAGGTCCGCGCCGCCATTCCGCACGCCGCGATCTCCACCGACATCATCGTGGGCTTCCCCGGCGAGACGGAGGAGGACTTCGAGCAGACGATGCACACGGTGCGCCAGGCGCGCTTCGCGAACGCCTTCACCTTCCAGTACTCCAAGCGCCCCGGGACCCCGGCGGCGGACATGGAGGGGCAGATCCCGAAGGAGGTCGTCCAGGAGCGCTACATGCGGCTGGTCGCCCTCCAGGAGGAGATCTCCTGGGAGGAGAACAAGAAGCAGGTCGGGCGGACGCTGGAGGTCATGGTCGCGGAGGGCGAGGGCCGCAAGGACGGCGCGACGCACCGGCTGTCCGGGCGGGCGCCCGACAACCGGCTGGTGCACTTCACCAAGCCGGACGGGGAGGTCCGCCCCGGTGACGTGGTGACGGTGGACATCACCTACGCGGCCCCGCACCACCTCCTGGCGGAGGGCCCGACACGGTCCGTACGCCGCACGCGTGCGGGCGATGCCTGGGAGAAGCGCAACGCGGCCCCCGCGCAGCCGCAGGGCGTCATGCTGGGCATCCCCACCCTGGGCGTCCCCACCCCCCTCCCCGAGGCGACTTCGGGCTGCGCCCTGCCGGCGTCTTCCTGACGGCTGCGCCTTCCGGCCCCGCCGGCGTTCGGGCGCGGCTTCGGGGTGAGCGGGCTTCACAGGCTCGCGGTCCAGGGGGGCGGAGCGCCCGGGCCGGGAGTGGCCCGGCGGTGCCCCGCGGGCGGCCGCGCGGGGCTAGGGTGCGGATCATGCTTGTTGCCGCCGCCGTGTGCCCCGCCCCGCCCCTGCTCGTGCCCGAGGTCGCCGCCGGGGCCGCCCCGGAGCTCGCGGACGCCCGTACCGCCTGCTCCGACGCGCTCGCGGTGCTCGCCGCGTCCCGCCCCGACCTCCTGGTCGTCGTCGGCGCCGCCGACCAGGACCACCGCGGGCCCTACCCCCAGGGCTCCCGGGGCACCTTCCACGGCTTCGGGGTCGAGGCCGACGTACGGCTCGGGGAGGGCGAAGAGGGGCCGCGCCTGCTGCCGCCGTCCCTGGCCGTCGGCGCGTGGCTGCTGCGGCACGCCCGCTGGGGCGCCGCCCCCGTCGAAGGGCTGGGCGTCGGGGAACCCCTCGACACCGCGCGGTGCCTGGAAGCCGGCCGGGGGCTCGCCGCGCGCGAGGCGCGCGTCGCGCTCCTCGTCATGGGCGACGGCAGCGCCTGCCGCACCCTGAAGGCCCCCGGGTACCTCGACGACCGCGCCGCCGCCTTCGACGCCGCCGCGGCCCGCGCGCTGGCCGGGGCCGACGTGACCGCGCTCTCCGCCCTCGACGCCGGGCTCGCGTACGAGCTCAAGGCCGCCGGCCGCGCCCCCTGGCAGGTGCTGGCCGGCGCGGCCGAGGGCGCGGGCCTCGACGGGAGGCTGCTGTACGAGGACGCCCCGTACGGGGTCGGCTACTTCGTCGCCACCTGGTCCTGACCGGCGCCCACGAGGAAGGGGCGCGGGTTCGGCCGAACCCGCGCCCCTTCCGCTGACCCCGTCAGGAAGACGCAGGCGGCGGCGTCGGCCCGCCGGGTGCGTCCTTGTGCGCGATCTTGCCCAGGGCGTCCTTCGCCTTGCTCGTGCCGGACTCGATGTGGCCGTGGTACTTGCCCTTGGTCTTGGAGTCCACGGCCCTGGCCACCTTGTCGAGGTTCTGGCCGATCTTCCCCTCGTGCTGCTGCGCGAGGTCGCCGACCTTCTCCTTCGCCGGTGCGAGCTTGGCCTTCAGCGTGTCCAGCAGGCCCATGGGTCACCTTCCAATGGCGGTAGCTACTTACGGGCGCCTTCGCCGGCCTCGCTGTCCGCGGCCTTCTCCGCCGACTGCTGCTTCGGGATCTCCACGCCCTCCGGCGCGGCGCCCTCCGGCTCAGCCGACCCGGCCTCGACCCCGGTCTCCGCCTCGTTCTCGACGACCGCGGCCTCGGACTCCGCCGTCACGGTCGCGGCCGCGGCTTCCTCCGTGCGCGCTTCCGCGACCTTGCGGCGAAACCGACTAAAAACGCCCATGTCTACTCCCATAACGCTACTCGTGCGGGTGAAGTTCCGCCTTGTGCGGCCCGGCCTCCGCCGGGCGTGCACCCGGCGGAACCCCGCCAGGGCAACGACCCCGCCATCACCCCGTCACGTAACTCGATCGGGTACATGCCGGTGTCTTGACCGGGGGCTGCGAGACTGGGGCGGTGAGCAATGCAGCCCCCGCTCCGCGGGTCATCGCCGTCGTCGGCCCCACCGCGGCCGGAAAGTCCGATCTGGGCGTAGCCCTGGCCCGCCATTTCGACGGCGAAGTCGTCAACGCCGATTCCATGCAGCTGTACCGGGGGATGGACATCGGCACCGCCAAGCTGACGACCGAGGAGCGCGGCGGCGTCCCGCACCACCTGCTCGACATCTGGGACGTGACCGAGACCGCGAGCGTCGCCGAATACCAGCGCCTGGCCCGCGCCGAAATCGACAAGCTGCTCGCCCAGGGGCGTACGCCGGTCCTCGTCGGCGGATCGGGCCTCTACGTCCGCGGCGCCCTCGACGCCATGGAGTTCCCCGGCACCGACCCGGAGGTCCGGGCCCGGCTGGAGGCGGAGGTCACGCTGCGCGGCCCCGGCGCCCTGCACGCCCGCCTCGCCGCCGCCGACCCGGCCGCCGCCCAGGCGATCCTGCCGAGCAACGGCCGCCGCATCGTCCGGGCCCTGGAGGTCATCGAGATCACCGGGAAGCCGTTCACCGCGAACCTCCCCGGCCACGAGTCGGTCTACGAGACCGTGCAGATCGGCGTGGACGTGGCCCGGCCGGAGCTCGACGAGCGGATCGCCCTGCGGGTGGACCGGATGTGGGAGGCCGGGCTCGTCGACGAGGTCCGCACGCTGGAGGCGCAGGGCCTGCGTGACGGAGTCACCGCTTCCAGGGCGCTCGGCTACCAGCAGGTGCTGGCCGCCCTGGCCGGCGAGTGCACCGAGGACGAGGCCCGGGCCGAGACCGTACGGGCCACCAAGCGGTTCGCCCGCCGACAGGACTCCTGGTTCCGCCGGGACCCCCGTGTGCACTGGCTCAGCGGCGCCGTCGCGGACCGGGGGGAACTCCTCGGACTCGCGCAGTCGTTGGTCGAACGACCGGTCACAGCCTGATCACGTGATGGCATCGGGACGCCCCTCGCGCCCGTTCGGGGCCCTGAGCCGTGCCATCATCAAATTCCGCGGGTGCGGTCACCGGCGGTGAACAACGGCGTACGAAGTCCGAGTGGGGAGGGCGCGTGGCGATGGAGGCCGGCCCTCGCGACACCGGGCAGGACGGTACGAGGCAGGAAGCGGACGAGGCGCTCTGGGGCAGCCACCCGGCAGCCGCCGGCGCCGAGGCTCCCGAGCCCGAGGCCCTCGGCCTGCCCGCCGATCCCGCACGGCTGACCCCCGACGGCCCGGACGCACCGGACACCGCCGAGGCGGAGGCCGCCGCCGGTCCCGAGTTCGAGGTCGAGCTGCGCCCGCAGCCCCGCCTGCGCATCTGGCAGATCGCCCCGATCGTGATGCTGGCCGCCGCCGGCTCCCTGATGTTCGCCTTCCCCCTCGCCTTCGAGTTCGGCGACGGCGGAGCCGTGGTCGCCATGCTCGGCTTCCTCATCTGCTCCTGCGCCGGCGGCTGGGGGATGATGGCCGCCCGCCGCGTCGGCCACACCTGGCCCGGGCTCCCGGCCCGGGGCAGCGGCCGCCGCCCCGACTGGCGCATGGCGGGGCTGTACGCCCTGGTCGCGCTGGCCGTCGTGGCCCTGGCCGTGTACCGGGTCGCGCGGCTGCGGTAGACCGCCCCTTCGGGATCCCGCCCGAGCCGGCCGGGGCCCCGCCCCGCCCGCCGCGGCTCCCGAGGGCGCCGCCCACCTGCCCGAACGCCCCGCTGGTTACCATGGGCGCGTGACGCAGACGAGCCTCTCCTTCCTCAAGGGCCACGGCACCGAGAACGACTTCGTGATCGTTCCGGACCCGGACAACGCCGTCGAGCTGCCCGCGACCGCCGTCGCGAAGCTGTGCGACCGGCGCGCCGGCATCGGCGCGGACGGCGTGCTGCACGTGGTCCGGTCCGCCGCGCACCCCGAGGCCGCGCACCTGGCCGACGAGGCCGAGTGGTTCATGGACTACCGCAACAGCGACGGCTCCATCGCCGAGATGTGCGGCAACGGCGTCCGCGTCTTCGCCCGCTACCTCCAGTACGCCGGCCACGTCGAGCCCGGCGACCTCGCCATCGCCACCCGCGGCGGCGTCAAGCGGGTGCACCTCGACAAGAGCGGCGACGTGACGGTCTCCATGGGCCGTGCCGTCCTCCCCGAGGAGCAGGTCACCGTGAGCGTCGGCGACCGCGCCTGGCCCGCCCGCAACGTCAACATGGGGAACCCGCACGCCGTCGCGTTCGTTGACAGCCTGGACCACGCCGGAAGGCTGCTCGACCCGCCCCCGGTCAGCCCGGCCGAGGTCTACCCGACGGGGGTCAACGTGGAGTTCGTCGTCGACCGCGGCCCCCGGCACGTCGCCATGCGCGTCCACGAGCGCGGCTCCGGCGAGACCCGCTCCTGCGGCACCGGCGCCTGCGCCGTCGCCGTGGCCGCCATCCGCCGCGACGGCGCCGACCCGGCCGTCACCGGCGAGCCCGTCACGTACACCGTCGACCTCCCCGGCGGCACCCTCGTCATCACCGAACACCCCGACGGGCAGATCGACATGACGGGAGCTGCCGTCATCGTCGCCGCGGGCGAGTTCGACGCGGCCTGGCTCACCGAAACGGCTTTCGGCTGAGGCTTCCCTCTAATGGGTGATCCGTTTCACGCTGAGCGAGAGGCGGACTGCGCCACGTGGTGGGGTCGGTAGCATCAGGCACCGGCCCTGAGGGCTCACCCCATGCCCGCCACCGCCGGTCGAAGCCGCCGGAGGTGCCCATGAGTGCAGAGGCCACGAACCCCGAAGCACGCCCCGAAGCGCGCCCTGAACTCCGCAGACGAGGCCGGACCCGCCTTGACCTGCGACGACTCGGGCGCGCGGCCCTTCTCGGACCCACGTCCCGAGACCGGCTCCCCGACGCCATCGGCCACGTGGCCGAGGCGCACCGCGCCCACCATCCGGACGCGGACCTCTCGCTCCTGCGCCGCGCGTACGTGCTCGCGGAGTCCTCGCACCGCGGCCAGATGCGCAAAAGCGGTGAGCCGTACATCACACACCCGCTCGCCGTCACCCTGATCCTCGCCGAACTCGGCGCGGAGACCACCACCTTGACGGCCTCTCTGCTCCACGACACGGTCGAGGACACCGAGGTGACCCTCGATCAGGTCCGCGCGGAATTCGGCGACGAGGTCTGCTTCATCGTGGACGGCGTCACCAAGGTCGAGAAGATCGACTACGGGGCCGCCGCCGAGCCCGAGACCTTCCGCAAGATGCTCGTCGCCACCGGCAACGACGTCCGCGTCATGTCCATCAAACTCGCCGACCGGCTGCACAACATGCGCACCCTCGGCGTGATGCGCCCCGAGAAACAGGCGCGCATCGCCAAGGTCACCCGCGACGTCCTCATCCCGCTCGCCGAACGGCTCGGCGTACAGGCCCTCAAGACCGAGCTGGAAGACCTCGTCTTCGCGATCCTGCACCCCGAGGAGTACGAGCACACCCGCGCGCTCATCGCGGCCCACGCGGGGGAGCGCGACCCGCTGCCCGCCATCGCCGAGTCCGTACGCGCCGTGCTGCGGGAGGCCGGGATCGCCGCCGAGGTGGTCGTACGCCCCCGGCACTTCGTCTCCGTGCACCGGATCGCCCTCACACGCGGCGAGCTGCGCGGCTCCGACTTCGGCCGCATCCTCGTCCTCGTCGGCGAGAACGCCGACTGCTACGCGGCGCTGGGCGAGCTGCACACCTGCTTCACCCCGGTCGTCTCGGAGTTCAAGGACTTCATCGCCGCCCCGAAGTTCAACCTCTACCAGTCGCTGCACACCGCCGTCGCCACGCCCGAGGGGTACGTGGCCGAAGTCATCGTCCGCACCCGGCAGATGCACCGGGTCGCCGAGGCCGGGGTCGTCGCCCTCGGCAACCCCTACGCCACCGCCCCGGCCGCCGAGGCCGCCCCCGACTGCGACGAGGAGCGGGTCGACCCGACCCGGCCCGGCTGGCTCTCGCGCCTCCTCGACTGGCAGCAGTCCGCGCCCGACCCCGACACCTTCTGGAGCGTGCTGCGCGCCGAGCTGGCACAGGACCGGGAGATCACCGTCTTCCGGGCCGACGGCGGGACGCTCGGCCTGCCCGCCGGGGCCAGCTGTATCGACGCCGCCTACGCGCAGCACGGCGAGGCGGCCCACGGCTGTATCGGCGCCCGGGTCAACGGGCGCCTCACCTCTCTGGCCTCCCGGCTGTCCGACGGGGACACCGTGCAGCTGCTGCTCGCCCAGGACGCCTCCTCGGGGCCCGCCGCCGACTGGCTGGAGCACGCCAGGACCCCGGCCGCCCGGATCGCCATCGGCAGCTGGCTCCAGGCCCACCCCGACACCGTGAAGCCCGCCGCCACGCCCGCCCGGGCACCCCTGTCCGTGGTCGGCGCCCGGGGCGGCGGCGGCAACGCCGTCGCCGACCTGCCGGACGCCACCGTACGGCTGGCCGGCTGCTGCACGCCCGTGCCGCCGGACGCCGTGGCCGGGTTCGTCGTACGGGGCGGGGCCGTCACCGTCCACCGCATCCACTGCGCCGCGGTGGCCCAGATGCGCGCGCTGGGGCGGACCTCCGTCGCCGTGCACTGGCGGGCCACGGCCGACTGCCGGGTCACGCTGCTCGCCGAATCGTTCGGCCGCCCGCACCTGCTGGCCGACCTGACCGAGGCCATCGCCCGCGAAGGGGTCGAGGTGGTCTCCGCGACCGTGGAACCCCCCGTGGAGCAGCGGGTCCGGCACACGTACACCCTGCAACTGCCCGACGCGACCGGGCTGCCCTCCCTCATGCGGGCCATGCGGGACGTACCGGGGGTCTACGACGTGCGCCGGGCGTAGAAGCGGCGCCGCGGCCCTGGAACCGGGCACGCGGCCGCGGAAGGTCCCGTTCGGGTGGAACCGTCGCGCGCCGTACGCGGGAGGGAGGCGGGCGCTGGTAAGCGGTGGGGGATGCAGCTCTCCTCCCCGCGCCTGCGCGCCGCCCTGCTGGCAGCGGCCTCCCTCACCCTCGTCGCCGCCGTGCTGCCCCCGCCGAAGGCACTGGGCATCGGCGACCCGCTGTTCCCGGAGCTCGGGAACCCCGGGTACGACGTCCTCTCGTACGACCTGTCCTTCGCCTACAAGCACAACAAGAGCCCGCTCGACGCCGTCACCGTCATCGACGCCCGCGCGCTGGAGCCGCTGGAGCGGGTCAACCTGGACTTCAGCCACGGCACCGTGGCATCGGCCCAGGTCAACGGCGAGCCGGCGCAGTTCGAGAGCGTCGGGGAGGACCTCGTGCTCACTCCGGCCAGCCCGGTCACGGCGAACGTGCCGCTGCACATCGAGATCCGCCACACCAGCGATCCGCGCGGCATCGCCGACGGGGGCTGGGTGCCCACCGAGGACGGGCTGGCGATGGCCAACCAGGCCGACGCCGCCCACCGGGTCTTCCCGTGCAACGACCACCCGGCGGACAAGGCGTACTTCACTTTCCGGATCACCGCCCCGGCCGGTCTGACCGCCGTGGCCAACGGGGTGGCGGGCGCCCTCCCGGCCCCCCGGGCCGCGGGCACGACCACCTGGACGTACCGCACCCTGCACCCGATGGCCACCGAGCTCGCGCAGGTCTCCATCGGCGACTCGGCAGTGGTGGGGGCCGCCGGTCCGCACGGGCTGCCGCTGCGCAGCGTGGTCCCGGCCGCGGACCGGGCACGCCTGGAGCCCTGGCTGAAGAAGACGGCCAAGCACGTCCAGTGGATGGAGGCGCGCGTCGGGAGGTACCCCTTCGAGAACTACGGCGTGCTGATCGCCAAGGCGAAGACCGGGTTCGAGCTGGAGACGCAGACGCTCTCGCTCTTCGAGAGCGGCCTGTTCTCGGGGACCGGCTACCCCGAGTGGTACGTCGAGGCCGTGATGGTCCACGAGCTGGCCCACCAGTGGTTCGGCGACAGCGTCACCCCGCGGACCTGGTCCGACCTGTGGCTCAACGAGGGCCACGCCACCTGGTACGAGGCCCTGTACGCGGACGGCCTCGGCAAGTACTCCATGGAGCGGCGCATGCGCGAGGCGTACCAGCGCTCCGACCAGTGGCGGGCGGCCGGCGGGGCCCCGGCCGCACCGAAGGCCCCCGCCCCCGGCGAGAAGATCGGGCTGTTCCGGCCGGCGGTCTACGACGGGGCCGCGCTGGCGCTGTACGCGCTGCGGCAGGAGATCGGCGTGAAGGCCTTCGACCGGGTCGAGCGGCGCTGGGTGGCGGAGTACAAGGACGGGACCGCCGGCACGGAGGACTTCGTACGCCTGGCCTCGGAGGTGGCCGGACGGGACCTCACCGCCTTCCTGAACCCTTGGCTGTACGGGAAGACGACCCCGGCGATGCCCGGGCACCCGGAGTGGGGCGGGCCGAAAAGCGTGTGACCCCCGGGGAGCGGGCATGTCACCATCGACAGGGCCGATCGACGGAGCCGCAGGCCGGGGGAATCTCCCGGCGATGTGACACGTTGGACGTGACAGTGTGAGAGTCACTGTTGCGACTGGCCACGGCCATGCGTGACACGACCGCATTCGATTTCGACGTAAGGATCCAATGACCTCCTCTTCTTCCCCTTCCCAGGACGCGCGGGACGCACGGGACGTGCCGGACTCGCAGAGCTTCACCGAGAGCCTCCGGGCCGACGCCCTGATGGAAGAGGACGTCGCCTGGAGCCACGAGGTCGACGGAGACCGGGACGGCGAGCAGTTCGAGCGCTCCGAGCGCGCGGCGCTGCGCCGCGTGGCCGGCCTCTCCACCGAGCTCGAAGACGTCACCGAGGTCGAGTACCGGCAGCTGCGCCTGGAGCGCGTCGTGCTGGTGGGCGTCTGGACCTCCGGCACGGTGCAGGACGCCGAGAACTCCCTCGCGGAGCTCGCCGCCCTCGCCGAGACGGCCGGCGCCCTCGTACTCGACGGTGTGATCCAGCGCCGTGACAAGCCGGACCCGGCCACCTTCATCGGCTCGGGCAAGGCCCGCGAACTGCGCGACATCGTGCTGGAGAGCGGAGCCGACACCGTCGTCTGCGACGGCGAGCTCAGCCCCGGCCAGCTCATCGCCCTTGAGGACGTCGTCAAGGTCAAGGTGGTCGACCGGACCGCCCTGATCCTCGACATCTTCGCCCAGCACGCCAAGTCCCGAGAGGGCAAGGCGCAGGTCGCCCTCGCGCAGATGCAGTACATGCTGCCGCGTCTGCGCGGCTGGGGTCAGTCGCTGTCCCGGCAGATGGGTGGCGGCGGCGGTGGCGGCATGGCCACCCGAGGCCCCGGTGAGACCAAGATCGAGACGGACCGGCGCCGGATCCGCGAGAAGATGGCGAAGATGCGCCGGGAGATCGCGGAGATGAAGACCGGCCGCGACATCAAGCGGCAGGAGCGTCGCCGCAACAAGGTGCCCTCGGTCGCCATCGCCGGCTACACCAACGCCGGCAAGTCCTCGCTGCTCAACCGCCTCACGGGCGCGGGCGTGCTGGTGGAGAACGCACTGTTCGCCACCCTCGACCCGACCGTGCGCCGGGCCGAGACGCCGTCAGGCCGGATCTACACGCTGGCCGACACGGTCGGCTTCGTCCGGCACCTGCCCCACCACCTGGTCGAGGCGTTCCGCTCCACGATGGAGGAGGTCGGCGACTCCGACCTCATCCTGCACATCGTGGACGGCTCGCACCCCGCCCCGGAGGAACAGCTGGCGGCCGTCCGCGAGGTCATCCGCGAGGTCGGCGCGGTCAACGTGCCCGAGATCGTGGTGATCAACAAGGCCGACGCGGCGGACCCGCTCGTACTGCAGCGGCTGCTGCGGATCGAACGGCACTCCATCGCCGTCTCGGCGCGCACGGGACAGGGCATCGCGGAGCTCCTCGCGCTCATCGACTCCGAGCTGCCGCGGCCCGAGGTCGAGGTCGAGGCGCTGGTGCCGTACACGCGCGGCTCGCTGGTCGCCCGGGCCCACGCCGAGGGCGAGGTGATCTCCGAGGAGCACACTCCGGAGGGCACCCTGCTCAAGGTACGGGTGCACCAGGAACTGGCGTCGGACCTGGCGCCGTACGTGCCGGCGAAGCGGTAACGCGCGGCCGGATGCAAGGCGGAGGGCCCCCTGCGGTGCAGGGGGCCCTCCGTTTTCCGTGCATGCGGAATGCGGACGGGACTGCGGCTACCCGCCTACTTGAACTTGGCGCTCACGGCGTCGAAGATCCCCTTGGCCTCCGGGCCCAGCCGGGGTCCGGCCAGCCAGCCCGCCTTGGCGGGGCCGATCGAGGTGTTCGACACCAGCGCCGGCTTGCCGTCACTGCCCGCGGCCACCCAGCCGCCGCCGGAGGAGCCGCCGGTCATCGTGCAGCCGATCCGGTACATCACCGGGGAGTTCGCGGCGAGCGACAGCCGGCCCGGCTTGTCGGTGCACTGGAAGGCCTTCTGGCCGTCGAACGGGGCCGCCGCCGGGTAGCCGGTCGCCGTGATGCCCGCGACCTTCGGCACCGCCGGGGCGTTGAACTCCACCGGGAGCGCCGCACCGACGGTCTCCTCCAGGGACTTCCCCGTGCTCTTCTCCGGGGTCACGTGCAGCACCGCGAAGTCGTACGGGGCGCCCGCGCCGCCGGTCGGACCGCCGTTAGCGATCCACTGGTCCGAGGTCTGCGCCCAGTCGCTCCACCACACGCCGTACGGTGCCACCTGCTCGCGCGGGGCGCCCTTGAGCTGCGCGGCCGGCTTGCCCGCGTTGTTGTAGGAGGGGACGAAGGCGATGTTGCGGTACCAGCCGCCGGACTTGCCCGCGTGCACGCAGTGACCGGCCGTCCAGACCATGTTCGACTTGCCGGGGTGCGCCGGGTCCTTCACCACGGTCGCCGAGCAGACCATGGAGCCCTCGGGTCCGTCGAAGAACACCTTGCCGGACACGGGAACGCTGGTGTGGTACGGCGCGTTGGCGGCCTTGGCCTGCACCGGCGCCGGGGTCGGGTCGGTGACTCCCTGGTCCTTGCCGGCGTCGGGGTCGACGGCCGGGGGCTGCGGGGTCTTGTCGGCCTCACGCATCCGGTCCGGGTCCCAGAGGTCCTCGATGATCGGGTTGATGTAGTCGCCCGCCTCGCGGAGCCAGTCCTCCTGCTTCCAGTTCTTCCACGCACCCCCCTTCCACTTCTCCAGGTCGATGCCGTGCTGCTTGAGCTTCTCCTTGAGCTGGTCCGGGATCTTGATCCCGTCGACTCCGGACGGGAGGCTCGCCGCCACGGTCGGCTTGGCGTCGCCGCCGGCCTCCCCGTCGCCGGGTCCGCAGGCCGCGGCGGTCATGGCGAGTGCCGCCGCGCACAGGATCGCGGTGACCGGTCGGTTCGGTCGCATGTCGTGAATCCCCCTGGTGATTCTGGGTGTCAGACGCGGTGCAGTTGAGGTAGGTGGGGCACGCGAGGTGCGGGCCGCCGAGTGCAGCACCCCACTATGCCGCTGCCGTTGGGGACGGCACAGCCCGGGGCCGCGGTTCCGCGACCGGCAGAGGCCGCGCACTCCGGGCGGTTCCGGGGCGAAGTACCGGCCGGGCAAGGATCTTCGGGCCACCCGTGATCCGCCGCCGCCACCGTCGTTGGTACGTACGGGGGATGGGGGGCGGCGTTCATGTTCGAGGCGCAATCCGATGGAGCAGTCCGTGCGGGAGGTCCGAGAGTCGTGGCTTTGACCGAGCAGGGCGCGGCTGCCGCGCACGTGCCGGCGCAGGTGTCGGCGCAGGTGCCGGCGCAGGGAACTCGGGCAGTGGGGCCCGGCGAGGTGGACGGCATCCTGCGGCGGCAGACCCTGCGGGAGTCAGCCGCACGGACGTACGCGCGCTCGCTGCCCATCGTCCCGGTGCGCGCCCGGGGGCTGACCATCGAGGGCGCCGACGGGCGGCGCTACCTGGACTGCCTCTCCGGGGCCGGCACCCTCGCCCTCGGGCACAACCACCCCGTGGTGCTCGAAGCCGTACGGGCCGTCCTCGACTCCGGAGCCCCGCTGCACGTCCTGGACCTCGCGACCCCGGTCAAGGACGCCTTCACCACGGAGCTGTTCGCCTGCCTCCCGCCGGCCCTGGCCGCCGACGCCCGGATCCAGTTCTGCGGGCCCGCCGGCACGGATGCGGTCGAGGCCGCGCTCAAGCTGGTCCGGACCGCCACCGGGCGCTCGGGGCTGCTGGCCTTCACGGGGGCCTACCACGGGATGACCGCCGGAGCCCTCGGCGCCTCCGGCGGAGCGCCGGACGTACGGGTGACCCGGCTGCCGTTCCCGCAGGACTTCCGCTGCCCGTTCGGTGTCGGCGGCCCCGAAGGCGCGCGGCTCGGGGCCCGTTGGACCGAGAGCCTGCTGGACGACCCCAAGAGCGGGGTCCCCCTGCCCGCGGCGATGATCGTCGAGCCGGTGCAGGGCGAGGGCGGGGTCCTCCCGGCCCCCGACGCCTGGCTGCGCCGGATGCGCGAGATCACCGAGGCCCGGGGTATCCCGCTGATCGCGGACGAGGTGCAGACGGGCGTGGGCCGTACCGGCGCCTTCTGGGGCGTCGACCACGCCGGGGTGGTGCCGGACGTGATGGTCCTGTCCAAGGCGATCGGCGGCAGCCTCCCGCTGGCGGTGATCGTGTACCGGTCGGGCCTGGACGTCTGGGCACCAGGAGCACATGCCGGAACGTTCCGGGGCAACCAGCTGGCGATGGCCGCCGGGACGGCGACCCTGGCGTACGTGCGGGAGAACCGTCTCGCCGAGCGCGCCGCGGCCCTGGGCGAGCGGATGCTGACCGCCCTGCGCGGCCTGGCCTCCGCGCACCCCTGCATCGGGGACGTCCGGGGCCGCGGCCTGATGATCGGCATCGAACTCGTCGACCCGGACACCGGGGCCCCGGCGCAAGCCCTCGCCGCTGCGGTCCGCCAGGAGTGCCTGAACCGCGGCCTGATCGTCGAACTCGGCGGCCGCAACGCCTGCGTGGTCCGGCTGCTGCCCCCGCTGACCCTGACCGACGACCAGGCCGCGGCGGTCCTGGACCGGCTGTCCGACGCCATCCCCGCCGCCGCCTCCCGCCATCCCCACTGACCACAAGGACCCCGCCGTGCCCGAAGCCCCGCACCCCGACCCGACCGCCGCCCCCGACCCGACCGCCGCCACCGCCCCGGCCGCAGCCCCCGGCAGCCCGGCGCCGGAGACCGCCGCAGCCACCCCGTGGCCGGCCCCATGGGCCGTCGCCCCCGGCAGACCCGGCGGCCCCGATGCCCGCAGCGACCACGGCGGGGGCGCGCTGCGGCGGCTGGACGGCGTACCGCGAGCCCGGGTCGGCAACGGCCCCGGGGCGCCGGCCGAGATGCTGGACCATCCCGATCCGGGCGTCGCCGCCGAGGGCGCCGCGGTGGAGAACCTGCTGCGGTGCTGGGTTCGGGAGAGCGGGATCGGACGGTCCGGCGGGGCCGTCGGCAGCGTGCTGCGCATCCCCCTCCCCGCATCCGGCACCGCGCTGACCGTCGGCGTCCGGTACTGGTCCGCCACCGGCTGGCACCGCTTCGGCCCCGCCCGGCTCGAAGGCACGCCCGCCCACGCCCCCGCCCTGGACGCCGTCACCCTCGCCTCGCTGCTCGCCCGCGAGGGCGACTCCCGCGGCCGCGGGGGCGCCGACCTCGTCGGCCGGGTCGCCGACTCGGTGCGCCGCACAGCCGAGTTCATCGCCGACCGGCGCGAACGGCCCACCCCGCCCGAACCCGTCGCCGGCGACCTCTTCCTCACCGCCGAACAGTCCCTCCTCCTCGGCCACCCCCTCCAGCCGGACCCGAAGAGCCGCGAGGGACTCTCCGAGGCCGAGATCCGCCGCTACTCACCCGAACTCCACGGCTCCTTCCCCCTGCACTGGCTCGCCGTCGCCCCCTCCGCCCTCGCCACCGACTCGGCCTGGACCGAACGCGGCCGCCCGGTCTCCGCAGCCCGGCTCCTCGGCCGGCTCACCCCCGGGCTCCCGCTGCCCGACGGCACGACCCCCCTTCCCCTGCACCCCTGGCAGGCCCGCGACCTGCTCCAGCGCCCCGCCGTCGCCGCCCTCCGAGACGCGGGACTCCTGCACGACCTGGGCCCGTTCGGCGAGCCCTGGCACCCCACCTCCTCCGTCCGCACCGTCCACCGCCCCGGCGCCCCGGCGATGCTCAAGCTCTCCCTGGGCCTGCGCATCACCAACTCCCGCCGCGAGAACCTCCGCAAGGAACTCCACCGCGGCGTCGAGGTGCACCGGCTGCTCCGCACCGGCCTCGCGGAACAGTGGCAGGCGGCCCACCCCGGCTTCGACATCGTGCGCGACCCCGCCTGGATCGCCGTCGACGCCCCGGACGGAATCCCCGTCCCCGGACTCGACGCCGTGCTCCGACACAACCCCTTCCGCTCCCACGACGACGCCGTCTGCGTCGCCGCACTCACCTCGCCCCGCCCATGGCCGGGCCGGACCACCATGCGTTCCCGGCTGGCCGAGACCGTCCACCGGCTTGCCGCCGCCACCGGGCGCCCCACGGCCGCCGTCGCCGCCGAGTGGTTCCTGCGCTACCTCGACCACGTCGTCCTGCCGGTCCTGGCCTTCGACGCGCTCGCCGGGATCGCCCTCGAAGCGCACCAGCAGAACACGCTGGTCCTCCTCGACCCGGCCGGCTGGCCGGTCGGCGGCCGCTACCGCGACAACCAGGGCTACTACTTCCGCGCCTCCCACCGCGCGGAACTGGAGCGCCGACTCCCCGGTATCGGCAACGCCAGCGACACCTTCGTCTCCGACGCCGTCACCGACGAACGCTTCACCTACTACCTCGGCATCAACAACGTGCTCGGCCTCATCGGCGCCTTCGGATCCCAGCAACTCGCCGACGAACGCGTCCTGCTCGCCGCCTTCCGCCGCTTCCTCGGCAAGGCCTCCGGACTCGGACCGCTCCCCGCACGGCTGCTCGACTCACCCACCCTGCGCTGCAAGGCGAACCTCCTCACCCGCCTGGGCGGCCTCGACGAGCTCGTCGGCCCCGTGGACTCCCAGTCCGTCTACGTCACCATCACCAACCCCCTCCACGATTGAGTGCCGATGCCCACCGACACCTCCCCCTACGCGCCCACCGTCACCGCGACCGCCACCATCGCCATCGACTCCGCCACCGCCCGCATCCCAGGACGGCGGCTCACCGCCCGCCTGCTGCCCCTGCTCGCCGAGGCCGAACTGCTCGACTCGCCGGCCGGCTGGGGAGCCGCCACCACCCCGGCCGGCGCCTTCCGCCTCGAACCCGTACGCCTGGGCCGCGACCTGGAGCTGCTGGCCGGCTGGATGAACGACCCCGAGGTGGCCGCGTACTGGGAGCTCGCCGGTCCCGCCGCCGCCACCGCCGCCCACGTACGGTCCCAGCTCGACGGGAACGGCCACAGCATCCCCTGCCTCGGCCTCCTCGACGGCACGCCGATGAGCTACTGGGAGATCTACCGGGCCGATCTCGACCCGCTCTCCCGCCACTATCCGGCGCGCCCCCACGACACGGGTATCCACCTGCTCATCGGGGACGGCACGAACCGCGGTCGCGGTCTGGGCACCGTCCTGCTGCGCGCCGTCGCCGATCTGGTGCTCGACAACCGCCCGCGCTGCACCCGCGTCATCGCCGAACCGGACATCCGCAACACCCCCTCCGTAGCAGCCTTCCTCAACTCCGGATTCCGCTGTTCCGCGGAGATCGACCTCCCCGGGAAGCGGGCCGCGCTGATGATCCGGGAGCGCGCCCTGCGCAATCTCATCTGATCCATCCGAGCCTCACCCTCCCCGTTCACGCCTCACCCTTCGAAAACTCTGCGTCACGCAGCAAAGTTCCCGATCCCGAGGAGTCCCGTGCCGAATTTCCCCGCCACCCCCGACTCCGCCGGCCCCCACTTCTCGGAAGAACCGGTTCCGCCGTCGCCCCAACACCCCTGCACGCCCCCCGAACTCACCACCGCGACCTGGGAATTCGCCGCGCGCCGGCTGCTCGCCAAGATGCTGGCCGAGTTCGCCTACGAGGAGATCATCAGCCCCCTCCGGGCCCCCGCCCCGGCGACCGCGTCCGGCGACGCCTGGCAGCTGACCCTCGACGACGGCAGCAGCCTCGGCTTCCGGGCCCGCCACCGCGCGTACGGCAGCTGGCACGTCGCCCCCGACACCATCACGCTCACCCCGCCGCCCCCCTCCGCGGAGCCGCCGACCGCATTCGGGGACCCGTTCGCCTTCCTGATCCGCACCCGCACCCTCATAGGCCTTGACGGCCCCACCCTCGGCCACCTCGTCCGCGAGCTCAGCGCCACCCTCGCCGCCGACGCCCGCATCGACCACACCGCGCTCACCGCCGACGTCCTCGCCGATCTCGACCACGCCGAACTCGAAGGCCACCAGACCGGCCATCCCTGGCTCGTCCTCAACAAGGGCCGCATAGGACTGTCCGCCGCCGACACCGCCGCCTGGGCACCCGAGGCCCGCACCCGCCAGCGGCTGCCCTGGCTCGCCGTCCACACCTCCCTCGCGGCCTACCGCGGCACGGCCGGCCTGGAAGACCCGGCCCGCCTCTACGCCCAAGAGCTCGACCCCGTCACCCGCGCCGCCTTCGACCGGACCCTGCGCGCCCGCGGCCTCGACCCGCTCGGCTACCTGTACCTCCCGGTCCACCCCTGGCAGTGGGACGAGATCGTGCTCCCCCTCTTCGCCCCGGCCCTGGCCTCGGGCGCCCTGGTCCCTCTCCCCGCCGACCCCGACATACGCATCCCGCAGCAGTCCGTCCGCACCTTCCTCAACCTCACCCGCCCCGACCGGCACAGCGTCAAGCTGCCGCTCTCCGTCTTCAACACCCTCGTCTGGCGCGGCCTGCCCTCCGATCACTGCGCCGCCGCCCCCGCCGTCACCGCCTGGATCCGCTCCCTCCACGACACGGACGCCTTCCTCCGCGAGGAATGCCGCGTGGTCCTCCTCGGCGAGGTCGCCTCGGTCACCGTCCGCCACCCCGTCTACGACGCGCTCCCCGATGCCCCGTACCAGTACAAGGAGCTCCTCGGGGCCATCTGGCGCGAGCCCCTGACCAGCCGGCTCGCCCCCGGCGAGCGGGCCCGTACGCTCGCCTCCCTGCTCCACGTCGACCCGCGCGGCCGGTCCTTCACCGCCGAGCTCGTCGCCCGGTCCGGGCTGACCCCGGCCCGCTGGCTGCAGCGGCTCTTCGCAGCCCTGCTGCCCCCACTGCTCCACTTCCTCTACCGCTACGGCACCGTCTTCTCCCCGCACGGCGAGAACGCCACCGTGATCTTCGACGAGCACGAGGTCCCGGTCCGGATCGCCCTGAAGGACTTCGTGGACGAGATCAACATCTGCCGGGAGCCGCTGCCCGAGCTCGCCTCCGTGCCCGCCGAGGTGCGCGCCGCACTGCGCGACAAGCCCGCGGACTTCCTGCCGCAGTACATCCACTCCGGCCTCTTCGTCGGGGTCTTCCGCTACCTCTCCGCCCTCTGCGAGGACCGCCTCGGCGTCCCCGAGGAGGAGTTCTGGTCCCTCGTACGGGCGGAGATCCTGCGCCACCAGGCCCGCTTCCCGGAGCTCAAGGAGCGCCACGAGCTCTTCGACCTGCTCGGCGAGCGGATCGGGCGGCTCTGCCTGAACCGGAACCGGCTGTACGAGGACGGCTACCGCGACCGCTCCGACCGCCCGCACGCGGTGGAGCACGGCACCGTGCCCAACCCCCTGTACCGGCCGTGAACCACCGTCATGGCGGTCGCTGTCGGTGGAGCCCCGTAGGGTTGGCATTGCTATGACGAAGCCCTCCCTCCCCGACCTGCTGCACGCCGCCGTATCCGCCGTCGGCGGCACGGAGCGGCCCGGCCAGGTGGCCATGGCCGAAGCCGTCGCCGAAGCGATCGACGACAACACGCACCGCCTGATCCAGGCAGGCACCGGCACCGGCAAGTCCCTCGGCTACCTGGTGCCGGCCCTCGCCCACGGCGAGCGCGTGGTCGTGGCCACCGCCACCCTCGCCCTGCAGCGGCAGCTCGTCGAGCGCGACCTGCCGCGGACGGTGGACGCGCTGCACCCGCAGCTGCGCCGCCGCCCGCAGTTCGCCATGCTCAAGGGCCGATCCAATTACCTGTGCCTGCACCGGCTGCACGAGGGCGCCCCGCAGGACGAGGAGGAGGGCCTCTTCGACCAGTTCGAGGCGGCCGCCCCCACCAGCAAGCTCGGCCAGGACCTGCTGCGCCTGCGCGACTGGGCGGATGAGACCGAGACCGGCGACCGGGACGACCTGACGCCCGGCGTTTCGGACAAGGCCTGGTCGCAGATCTCCGTCTCCTCCCGGGAGTGCCTGGGCGCGACGAAGTGCGCGTACGGCGCCGAGTGCTTCGCCGAGGCCGCCCGCGAGCGGGCCAAGCTCGCCGACGTCGTCGTCACCAACCACGCGCTGCTGGCCATCGACGCCATCGAGGGCGCCCCGGTGCTGCCGCAGCACGAGGTGCTGATCGTGGACGAGGCGCACGAGCTGGTCTCCAGGGTCACCGGGGTCGCCACCGGCGAGCTCACCCCCGGCCAGGTCAACCGCGCCGTGAAGCGCGCGGCCAAGCTGGTCGACGAGAAGGCCGCGGACTCGCTCCAGACGGCCTCCGAGTCGTTCGAGCGGGTCATGGAGCTGGCCCTTCCGGGTCGGCTCGAGGAGGTCCCCGAGGATCTCGGGTACGCCTTGGCGGCCCTGCGGGACGCCGCTCGCAACGTCATCTCGGCGATCGGCGCGACCCGCGACAAGTCCGTCCAGGACGAGGACGCCGTCCGCAAGCAGGCCCTGGCCGCGGTGGAGAGCGTCCACGCGGTGGCCGAGCGGATCCTGCTCGGCTCCGAGTACGACGTGGTCTGGTACGAGCGGCACGATCGGTTCGGGGCCACGCTCCGGGTCGCCCCGCTCTCGGTGTCCGGGCTGCTGCGCGAAAAGCTGTTCGAAGACCGCTCCGTGGTCCTGACCTCGGCGACCCTCAAGCTCGGCGGCGATTTCAACGGAGTCGCGGCCTCGCTGGGCCTGTCCCCCGAGGGAGTGGAGGGGGAGGACGCCCCGGTCTGGAAGGGGCTGGACGTCGGCTCGCCGTTCGACTACCCCAAGCAGGGCATCCTCTACGTCGCGAAGCACCTGGCCACGCCCGGCCGGGAGGGCACCCGCGGCGACATGATGGACGAGCTCGCCGAGCTGATCGAGGCGGCCGGCGGCCGTACCCTCGGCCTGTTCTCCTCCATGCGGGGCGCGAAGGCCGCCGCCGAGGAGCTGCGCGGCCGACTCGACAACCCGATCCTGCTCCAGGGCGAGGAGACGCTGGGCGAGCTGATCAAGGCGTTCGCGGCGGACCCCAAGACCTGCCTGTTCGGGACCCTGTCGCTCTGGCAGGGCGTGGACGTACCGGGCCCCAGCTGCCAGCTCGTGGTGATGGACCGCATCCCGTTCCCGCGCCCGGACGATCCGCTGATGAGCGCCCGGCAGAAGTCGGTCGAGGAGCACGGGGGCAACGGCTTCATGGCCGTCGCGGCCACGCATGCGGCGCTGCTGATGGCCCAGGGTGCGGGCCGGCTCGTA
The DNA here is from genome assembly GCF_044455885.1 of Streptomyces sp. NPDC051109. Taxonomy (NCBI): domain Bacteria; kingdom Bacillati; phylum Actinomycetota; class Actinomycetes; order Kitasatosporales; family Streptomycetaceae; genus Streptomyces; species Streptomyces sp. NPDC051109. Next base: position 374,150 of record NZ_JBITFF010000006.1, on the reverse strand, counting down.
CGGGCCTCCGGCGACCGGGGTGTCGTCGCGGTCCTGGACCCCCGGCTGGCCACGGCCCGGTACGGGAGCTTCCTGCGGGCCACCCTGCCGGACTTCTGGTACACCACGGACCGCAACCAGGCCCGTCGCTCCCTCGCCGCGATCGACGCGAAGGCCAAGGCCGACGGCAAGTAGCCAGCCGCCTGTAATCGGCCGGCCGGCGGCAAGTGGTCCGAGCGGTTCCGCTGCCGGCCCCGGGCATGAAACAACCCCCGGGACCGGCGCAGTGGGTCCCGGGGGCTGGCTAGGAAGCGACGAGGGTCAGATCCGGCGCAGGACCGCGACGACCTTGCCGAGGATGGTCGCCTCGTCGCCGGGGATCGGCTGGTAGGCGGCGTTGTGCGGGAGCAGCCAGACGTGCCCGTCCTCGCGCTTGAAGCGCTTGACGGTGGCCTCGCCGTCGAGCATCGCTGCCACGATGTCGCCGTTCTCGGCGACCGGCTGGCGGCGGACCGTGACCCAGTCGCCGTCGCAGATGGCGGCCTCGATCATCGAGTCGCCGACGACCTTGAGGACGAAGAGCTCGCCGTCGCCGACGAGCTGGCGGGGGAGGGGGAACACGTCCTCCACCGACTCCTCGGCGAGGATCGGGCCGCCGGCAGCGATCCGGCCGACCAGGGGGACGTACGAGGCGGCGGGCTTGCCGGTGGTGTCCGTCGGCTGCGAGCTGGGCTGGTCGGAGCCGCGGACCTCGTACGCCCGGGGGCGGTGCGGGTCCCGGCGCAGGAAGCCCTTGCGCTCCAGGGCCATCAGCTGGTGGGCGACGGACGAGGTGCTGGACAGGCCGACGGCCTGGCCGATCTCCCGCATCGACGGCGGGTAGCCGCGCCGCTGCACCGAGTCGCGAATGACCTCGATGACCCTCCGCTGCCGGTCCGTGAGCCCCGAGCTGTCGGCGCGGATGCCTGGAGGTCGGCCCGGCAGCGAGCGCGCGGGGCGTGCGGGCTCCGCCTCCGGGTTCAGACTTGCGTCGTTCATGGGATGCACCGGCTCGAGTCGGCTCTGGGAGCGGTTCTGGGCAGTGATGGTGGCACTGTCTGCGGTGGTGGTCACGTCGGCGGCCCCTCTCGAAATGTTCTCCCTAGCTGGACAACGGTAGTAGCTTTCGAAAGGTTGCGCCAAACACACGTTCGAGTGAAAAAACGCGGATCGTCCAACCTGGGCACATCGGGGGGTGTATGGACGATCGGTCCCGCCGAACGCGGGTTCGGACCGGCGCCCGCTGTTTACGGTACCCTTCCCGCTCGGATCGCCGCCTTCCGCTCCTGTGCCCAGTGTGGCACCGGAAAGGGCTCCGTCCGGGTACCGCGCCCAGCGACACGCGGGGCGAAGTAAATCCACCACAACCCAAGATCTAGTGGTTGGATGAGCGCTGCCGCCCAGAAGTTGTGGTCCCCGGTCCGCCGAGGTCCTCGACATCGCATATGCTGGTGGCTGCTTCGCGAGCCCCCGGCCAAGACCCGTCTCGGTCGTCCAGGGGCCCCGCGAGGTGATTCTGTCGTGCCAAGAGGGAGGGTGAGGGAACCATGCACTGCCCCTTCTGCAGGCACCCCGACAGCCGCGTCGTCGACAGCCGCACCACGGACGACGGCACGTCGATCCGCCGGCGCCGTCAGTGCCCCGACTGCTCCCGTCGTTTCACGACGGTGGAGACGGCCTCGCTGATGGTGATCAAGCGCAGCGGGGTGACCGAACCCTTCAGCCGTACCAAGGTCATCTCCGGCGTGCGCAAGGCGTGCCAGGGGCGGCCGGTCACCGAGGACGCCCTCGCCAAGCTCGGCCAGCGGGTCGAGGAGGCGGTGCGCGCCACCGGAAGCGCCGAGCTGACCACCCACGACGTGGGTCTGGCCATACTCGGCCCCTTGCAGGAGCTCGACCTGGTCGCGTACCTGCGGTTCGCGTCCGTTTACAAGGCGTTCGACACGCTCGAAGACTTCGAGACCGCCATCGCGGAACTCCGCGTGCAGCGGCCTCACCCCCAAGAGTGCGAGCCCGGGGGGACCGCTGCGGTCCCCGTGCCCGCCTCCGCCGCCGACTGACCGGGCGGCCGCAGTGCAGCGCGGCCGCCACCCGGGACAGCCAGGCGAAGAAACGTAGATACAAGACAGGCCGTGCCGCGGAATAACGCTGGCACTTTAGGGCGTTTTTGCCCGCATATGGGAGGAAGCGGCATGACAGAGACGGCGAGCGGCTCGGCACGAGGTTCCCGCGCCAAGGGGACCAAGACTGCCAAGAGCGGCCTTCGGATCGAGCGCATCCACACCACCCCCGGCGTGCACCCGTACGACGAGGTGAGCTGGGAGCGCCGTGACGTCGTCATGACCAACTGGCGTGACGGGTCGGTGAACTTCGAGCAGCGCGGCGTCGAGTTCCCCGACTTCTGGTCGGTCAACGCGGTCAACATCGTCACCAGCAAGTACTTCCGCGGAGCGGTCGGCACCCCGCAGCGCGAGACCGGTCTCAAGCAGCTGATCGACCGGATCGTGAAGACGTACACCAAGGCCGGCGAGGACTTCGACTACTTCTCGTCGCCCGCCGACGCGGAGATCTTCGAGCACGAGCTGACCTACGCCCTCCTGCACCAGATCTTCAGCTTCAACTCCCCGGTGTGGTTCAACGTCGGCACGCCCCAGCCGCAGCAGGTCTCCGCCTGCTTCATCCTCGCCGTCGACGACTCCATGGAGTCGATCCTCGACTGGTACAAGGAAGAGGGCATGATCTTCAAGGGCGGCTCCGGCGCCGGCCTGAACCTCTCCCGCATCCGCTCCTCCAAGGAGCTCCTCTCCTCCGGCGGCAACGCCTCCGGCCCGGTCTCCTTCATGCGCGGCGCCGACGCGTCCGCCGGAACGATCAAGTCGGGCGGCGCCACCCGCCGCGCGGCCAAGATGGTCGTCCTGGACGTGGACCACCCGGACGTCGAGGACTTCATCGCCACCAAGGTGAAGGAAGAGGAGAAGATCCGCGCCCTGCGCGACGCGGGCTTCGACATGGACCTGGGCGGCGACGACATCACGTCCGTCCAGTACCAGAACGCCAACAACTCCGTCCGCGTGAACGACGAGTTCATGACGGCCGTCGAGAACGGCACCGAGTTCGGCCTGCGCGCCCGCATGACCGGCGAGGTCATCGAGAAGGTCGACGCCAAGGCGCTCTTCCGCAAGCTGGCCGAGGCCGCGTGGGCCTGCGCCGACCCGGGCATCCAGTACGACGGCGTGATCAACAACTGGCACACCTGCCCCGAGTCCGGCCGCATCACCGCGTCCAACCCCTGCAGCGAGTACATGCACCTGGACAACACGTCCTGCAACCTCGCCTCGCTGAACCTGATGAAGTTCCTGAACGACGACGGCAAGGGCAACCAGTCCTTCGACGCCGAGCGCTTCGCCAAGGTCGTCGAGCTCGTCATTACCGCGATGGACATCTCCATCTGCTTCGCGGACTTCCCGACGCAGAAGATCGGCGAGAACACCCGAGCCTTCCGCCAGCTCGGCATCGGCTACGCCAACCTCGGCGCCCTGCTGATGGCGACCGGCCACGCGTACGACTCGGACGGCGGCCGCACCCTCGCCGCGTCGATCACCTCGCTGATGACCGGCACCGCGTACAAGCGCTCCGCCGAGCTCGCGGCCATCGTCGGCCCGTACGACGGCTACGCCCGCAACGCCGAGGCGCACAAGCGCGTCATGAAGCAGCACGCCGACGCCAACGCCGTCGCGCCGCGCACCGATGACCTGGACAACTCGATCTGGGCCGCGGCCACCGAGGCCTGGCAGGACGTCCTGCGCCTCGGCGAGAAGAACGGCTTCCGCAACTCCCAGGCCTCCGTCCTCGCGCCGACCGGCACCATCGGTCTCGCGATGTCCTGCGACACCACCGGTGTCGAGCCGGACCTGGCCCTGGTCAAGTTCAAGAAGCTCGTCGGCGGCGGCTCGATGCAGATCGTCAACGGCACCGTCCCGCAGGCCCTGCGCCGCCTGGGCTACCAGGAGGAGCAGATCGAGGCGATCGTCGCCCACATCGCCGAGCACGGCGTGGTCGTCGACGCCCCGGGCCTGAAGACCGAGCACTACTCGGTGTTCGACTGCGCGATGGGCGAGCGCTCCATCTCCGCGATGGGCCACGTCCGCATGATGGCCGCGATCCAGCCCTGGATCTCCGGCGCGATCTCGAAGACGGTCAACATGCCGGAGACGGCGACCGTCGAGGAGATCGAGGAGATCTACTTCGAGGCGTGGAAGATGGGCGTCAAGGCGCTCGCGATCTACCGCGACAACTGCAAGGTCGGCCAGCCCCTCTCCGCGAAGAAGAAGGAAGAGGAGAAGGAAGAGGTCACCGCCAAGGCGGAGGACACCATCCGCGCGGCGGTCGAGAAGGTCATCGAGTACCGCCCGGTCCGCAAGCGCCTCCCCAAGGGCCGCCCGGGCATCACCACCTCCTTCACGGTCGGTGGCGCCGAGGGCTACATGACCGCGAACTCCTACCCGGACGACGGCCTGGGCGAGGTCTTCCTGAAGATGTCCAAGCAGGGTTCGACCCTCGCGGGCATGATGGACGCCTTCTCGATCGCCGTCTCGGTCGGTCTGCAGTACGGCGTCCCGCTGGAGACGTACGTCTCGAAGTTCACGAACATGCGCTTCGAGCCGGCCGGCATGACGGACGACCCGGACGTGCGGATGGCGCAGTCGATCGTCGACTACATCTTCCGCCGCCTGGCGCTGGACTTCCTGCCCTTCGAGACCCGCTCGGCGCTCGGCATCCACACCGCCGAGGAGCGCCAGCGCCACCTGGACACCGGCTCGTACGAGCCGCTTGAGGACGACCTCGACACGGAGGCCCTGGCCCAGTCGGCGCCGCTGGCCGCCGTCCCGGCGGCCCCGAAGCCGGTCGCGGTCGCCGAGCCCCAGGCCCCGAAGACGGCGCACTCCAACGCCGAACTGGTCGAGATGCAGCTCGGCGTCTCCGCCGACGCCCCGCTCTGCTTCTCCTGCGGTACGAAGATGCAGCGCGCTGGCTCCTGCTACATCTGCGAGGGCTGCGGCTCGACCAGCGGCTGCAGCTGATGCGGGCCTAGCCCGCACAGGTAGCTGGACAGTAAGCGAAGGGGACCGGCCGCAGGCCGGTCCCCTTCGTCGACAGGGTTCTCGAAGGGGAGCGGGGGAGACATGTGGAGCGGTGACCAGCTGGATCTGGACGCCTATCTGGCGCGGATCGGATACGACGGACCGGTCGGGGAGGACGGGGAACTCCGGGCGGACCTCGCGACGTTGTACGGAGTGCACCGGGCCCACGTCGGTGCCATCGCCTTCGAGAACCTGGACGTGCTGCTCGGCCGCCCCGTCGAGCTGGACGTCAAGGCCTTGGAGGACAAGCTCGTGCACGGCCGCCGCGGCGGCTACTGCTACGAGCAGAACTCGCTGCTGGCCGCGGCCCTGGAGCGGATCGGCTTCGAGGTCTCCGGGCGCGGCGCCCGCAACCGCACCCGGGGTGACACCCTGCTCGCGGTGACGCACGCCGTCCTCGTCGTCACCGTCGAGGGTGAACCCTGGCTGTGCGACGCCGGGTTCGGCCACCAGGGCCCGCGCGAGCCCGTCCCGCTCGCGCGGCCCGGAGCCGAAGTGGTGCAGGGGGAGTGGACGTACGCCGTCCGCGAGGAGGACGAGGGGATCCTCGCGCTGTCCATGCTGCGCGAGGGCGCCTGGCGGGACCTGTACGCGTTCTCCCCGCAGCGCTACCACCCCGTCGACTACGTCCTGCTCAACCACTACAGCTCGTCCCACCCGCGCTCCGTCTTCGTCGCGCGGGTCGTCGTCCAGCACCCGGGCGACGGTGTCCACCACCCCGTTCGCCGGGCGCTCGTGGGGCGGGAGCTCACCCGGCTGCACCCTGACGGACGGGTCGAGCGGCGTTCGGCGGACCCCGACGAGCTGCTCGCGCTGCTCGACCGGGAGTTCGGGCTTCGGCTGTCCGAGCGGGATGCGGAGGAACTGGTGCGGATCAACCGCGCTGGGGACTGACCGGGGCCGCGCCGGGCCCGTACGATGGCGCGGTGCTGGTCAAGTGGATTCGCTGCACGGTGACGGACCGACGCGGGTTCGAGCGCGGGCAGCGCAAATGGGCGGGGCTGCCTGGCGAGCCGGGATTCCGGGGACAGGGCGGCGGTTGGAGCCGGGGGCGGCAGGGGGTCGCGCATGTCTTCGCGTTTTGGGAGAGCCGTTCCTTCTACGACTCCTTCATGGCCCGCTCGCACGATCGGCTGGCCGCGTCCCAGACCGGGACTTACACGAACGCGCGGGTCACGCTCTTCGACCACCGCTTCGACGTGAAGACCGGCTTCGAGCCGCGCTTCACCGACGCGGACGTCGTGCGGGTGGCCCACACCCGGGTGCGGGAGGGCCGCGTGGACCACTTCGCGCTCATGCAGGAGAAGGTGTGGAACCCGGCGATGGCCGGCTCGCCGGGGATGATCCGGGGTCTGTTCGGGGAGGCGCCGGGCCGGGAGTTCCTGGTGCTCTCCATGTGGCACGCCGCCGCCGAGCACGGCAAATACCGGCAGGAGCGGGTCGAGCGGCTCTCGCTGCGCGCCCAGACCGAGGCCGATGTGGAAGCCCTCACCGGGGACGTCGTCGACCTGGAACCGTCCTGGACGGTATGACCGTACGACGAGCGGCGGACCGACCGGCGAGCCCGGATGCTCGGCCCGCCGGCCGCCGCATAGGGTCGGGGGATGGCACGACCACGGCGCATCGTCCTAGTCCGGCACGGGGAATCGGAGGGCAATGCCGATGACACGGTGTACGAACGGGAGCCCGACCACGCCCTGCGGCTGACCCCCCTGGGCCGCGAGCAGGCCGCCGAAGCCGGCGTACGGCTGCGCGAGCTGTTCGGGGACGAGGCCATCAGCGCGTACGTCTCCCCCTACCGCCGCACCCTCCAGACGTTCCGGGAGCTGCGGCTGGACCCCACGCGGGTCCGGATGCGCGAGGAGCCGAGGCTGCGCGAGCAGGACTGGGGGAACTGGCAGGACCGGGACGACGTACGGCTGCAGAAGGCGTACCGCGACGCGTACGGGCACTTCTTCTACCGCTTCGCGCAGGGGGAGTCCGGCGCGGACGTGTACGACCGGGTCGGGTCCTTCCTGGAGAGCCTCTACCGGAGCTTCGAGGCCCCGGACCACCCGCAGAACGTCCTGCTGGTGACGCACGGGCTGACCATGCGGCTCTTCTGCATGCGCTGGTTCCACTGGTCGGTGGCGGAGTTCGAGGCCCTGTCCAATCCGGGGAACGGTGAATTCCGGGTGCTCCTGCTGGGCCCGGACGGCCGCTACCGCATGGACCGCCCGTTTGAGAGGTGGACCACACCGGAGCCTTATGACCTGGACGGCTAAACTGACGCGGGATGACCGCTGACTCCGATTCCGCAAGGCGCTACGCACGCGCCATGGCCAGCCTCCGCGGGCTGGCTCTGGGCGACGCCCTGGGCTCCCAGTACTTCGTCCCCGTGAACTACCCCCTCCTCAAGCGCCGCGAGCTGCCCGCCGGCACCGCGACCTGGCAGTGGACCGACGACACCGAGATGGCCTGCTCGGTGGTCGCCGTGCTCGCCGCGCACGGGCGCATCGACCAGGACGCCCTGGCGAGTTCCTTCGCCCACCACCACGACTTCGACCGCGGCTACGGACCCGCCGTGAACCGGATGCTCCGCCTCGTCCGGGAGGGCGAGGACTGGCGCACGCTGGCCGCCGAGCTGTTCAACGGGCAGGGCTCGTGGGGCAACGGTGCGGCCATGCGGATCGCTCCGCTGGGTGCGTGGTACGCCGACGATCCGGAGCAGGCCACGCACCAAGCGGAGATCTCCGCCTACACCACGCACCAGCACCGCGAGGCGGTGTGCGGGGCGATGGCCGTCGCGGCGGCGGCCGCGCTGGCGGCGGACCCGGCCGGTCCGCCGAAGGCCGGTGACCTGCTGGACGGGGTGATCGCGCTGGTCCCGCGCAGTGCCGTGGGCGCGGGGCTGCGGCGGGCGCGGGACATGCTGGACTACGGGGACGCGACGACGGTCGCGGCGGTGCTGGGCTGTGGCCGGCGTACGAGCGCGCACGACACCGTGCCGTTCGCCCTGTGGTCGGCGGCGCGGTCGCTGGACGACTACGAGCGGGCGTTCTGGACCACCGCGCAGGTGGGCGGGGACGTGGACACGACCTGCGCCATCGTCGGCGGGGTGCTGGGCGCGCGCGGAGACGCGGTGCTGCCGGCTGCCTGGCTGGCCCGTACGGAGGCCCTGCCGGCCTGGCTGCCGGAGACCGCGGCGGACACCCCCTAGGTCCACGACCGGCGGGTGACACGAGCCGTTCCGATTGTCACGGTCCTGCCACAGGGGTCTTCCTGCCGGGCTGAACCCGCACGTCACGGGCCTAGCCTGTCCGCGCTGCCGCCTCCGTCGTGACGACGCGGCCGGCCGACAGGGGAGGGGAACCCGATGCCAGAGAACACTGACGGCGCGCCCGGCGACGCGGCCGGAGGCCCGCCCGCCGACGCGCCCGTCGACCCGCCCACGGGGCCGGTCGCGGACACCGGCGCGGGAGCCGCGCCGGCGGGCGTCCCGGCGCAGGCCGCCGGCAGGCACGCGGGCGGGGCGGCGGGTGGCGCCGCGGGCGGGCCCGCGGGGGCGCCGCCCGGGTGGGACCCCAAGGCGTGGCAGGCCTACCAAGTCCGTCGGCAGCGGGCCGAGTCCGGGGCCTGGTCCATCGCACCGCTCGCCTGGGCCGAGGCCGCGCGCCCCGCCCGGACCGCACCCGTACCCACCGCCGTCCTGCTCGCCGCCGTGGCGGCCGGCCTCGCCTCCGGGTTGTTCCTCGGTGACGGTCTCGGCCCCGGCCTGCTGATCGCCGTCGTGCCCGCCATGGCCGGTGCGTACCTCGCCGCCCGGGCGGCCCGGCGACGCGCGCGGCCCTGGAGCGTGGCCTGGGCGGTCGGCTGCGCCGCCCTCCTCGCCGTACCTGCGCTACGCGACGCCGGCTGGCCGTCCACCCTCGCGTTGCTCGCCGCCGTCCTGCTCGGCGCGCTGGCCCTGCACGGCAGCCGCACCTGGCCCGGCGTCCTGCTCAGCCCGCTCGGCTTCGTCGACTCCACCGTGCTCGGTATCCGCTGGGCCTGGAACGGCCTGCGCTCGCGCGGCAGCGGGGTCGACCGCACCCGCTGGCTTCCCGTGGCCAAGGCCGCCGCCGTGGCCCTCGTCCTGCTGGTGCTCTTCGGCACGCTGTTCGCCTCCGCCGACGCGGCCTTCGCCGACCTGCTGGACGGGCTCACCCCGGAGATCTCCCTCGGCGACGGGCCGGTACGCCTCGTGCTCTTCGTGCTCGGAGCCGTACTCGCGCTCGCCGCCGCCCGCGCCGCCGCCGCGCCCTCGCGCTGGGACCGGATCCGGATCGCCCCCGGAAAGCCGCGCTCCCGCGTCGAATGGGCCTTGCCGCTCATCGTGCTCGACCTGCTCTTCGCCGGCTTCAACGCCGTCCAGCTGGCCGTCCTGTTCGGCGGCTACGACAAGGTCCTGGAGAGCACCGGACTCACGTACGCCGAGTACGCCCGCCAGGGCTTCTGGCAGCTGCTCTGGGCCACCCTGCTGACTCTTGCCGTGATCGCGCTCGCCCTGCGCTGGGCCCCGCGCGCCGGAGCCGGCGACCGGCGGTTCGTCCGCGTCGTCCTCGGCACGCTGTGCGCGCTGACCCTGGTCGTGGTCGCTTCCGCGCTGCGCCGGATGGACCTGTACGTGGACGCGTACGGGCTGACCCGGCTGCGCGTGTCGGTCGCCGCGATGGAGCTCTGGCTCGGGCTGGTCATCGTACTGATCATGGCCGCGGGCGTGTTCGGCGCCCGCTGGCTGCCGCGCGCGGTCGCAGCCGGCGCGGCCGCCGCCGTCCTGGCCTTCGGGCTGCTGTCCCCCGACGGGCTGGTCGCCGAGAAGAACGTGGCCCGCTTCGAGCAGGCCGGCAAGCTCGACCTGGCCTACTTCCAGTCCCTGTCGGCGGACGCCGTGCCCGCGTTGGACCGGCTGCCCGAACCCCGCCGCTCCTGCGCCCTGCGCGGGATCAACAACGAGCTGGCGGGCCGCGGCCAGGTGCCCTGGTACGCGATGAGCCTCGGCGAGTACCGGGCCCGGCAGATCCTCCGCGAGCGCCCGGTGACGGCCTCGTACGAGGTGTGCCGGAGCCTGGGCATCTTCCACAGCCGCACCGGGTAGCAGGCGGCGGCGTACGGGAACCGGGCGCGGGACCGCCTCTCCCGCGCCCGGGCCCCCGTACGCCGCGCCGCGCCGCGCGGCTCAGGCCGCCGGACCGGCCTGAGCGGCGGCGCCGTTCAGGGCCTCCAGGTCGCTCTTGCGCACGCGGATCACCAGCAGCGCGGTGGCCAGGGCGAGTCCGGCCATGGCGACGGCCGCGATGAAGGCGGTGGAGATGCCCTGGGTGAGGACGATGTCCCCCCAGGGGTCCGCCATCCGCTTGGTCTCGTTGAAGGCAGCCATCTGGTCGGGGTCCGCGTGTTCCATGAAGTCCGGCAGCTGCTTCGCGCCCTCGTTCCGGCTGGCCGTACCGAAGACGGTGACCAGGATGGACAGGCCGAGCGAGCCGCCCACCTGCTGGCTGGCGTTGAGCAGTCCGGAGGCGGCGCCCGCCTCCCGCTGGGCGACCCCGGAGACGGCGGTGAGGGTGAGGGTCACGAAGTTCAGGCCCATGCCGAAGCCGAAGAGCAGCATCGGACCGAGGACGCCGGAGACGTACGAGCTGTCGGTGCGGATGAAGGTCAGCCAGGTCAGGCCGATGCCGGTGAGGGCGGATCCGGCGACCATGAACGGCTTGGGGCCGAAGCGGGGCAGGAAGCGCTGCGAGAGCCCGGCGGCGGTGACGATCGCGACGGTCACGGGCAGGAAGCCGAGCCCGGACTGGATGGGGGAGAAGCCCAGCACGTTCTGTACGAACTGGACGATGAAGAAGAACATCCCGAACATCGCGGCGGCGAGGCCGAGCATGATCAGGTAGGTGCCGGCGCGGTTGCGGTCGGCGAACATCCGCAGCGGGATGATCGGATCGTGGGCCCGCGACTCGATGGCTGCGAAGAGCGTGAGCAGGACGACGGCCGCGGCGAAGGAGACGAGGGTGCCCCCGTCGCTCCAGCCGTCTTCGGACGCGCGGATGAACCCGTAGACGAGCGAGGCCATGCCGCCGGTGGAGGTGAGGGCCCCCGCGATGTCGAAGCGGCCCGGGTGGCGCTCGGACTCGGTGATGTAGAGCGGGGCGAGCACGGCGATCAGCAGGCCGATCGGCACGTTGACGAAGAGCACCCAGCGCCAGTCGAGCCACTCGGTCAGCATGCCGCCGGTCAGCAGGCCGATCGCGCCGCCGCCCGCGGAGACCGCGGCGAACACGCCGAACGCGCGGTTGCGCTCGGGGCCTTCGGCGAACGTCGTGGTGATCAGGGCGAGCGAGGTCGGCGAGGCGATCGCGCCGCCGACCCCCTGGAGGGCGCGGGCGGCCAGCAGTTGCCAGGGCTCCTCCGCGAGGCCGCCGAGCAGGGAGGCCGCCGTGAAGAGCAGGATGCCGGTCAGGAACACGCGGCGACGGCCGAGGATGTCGCCGGCCCGGCCGCCGAGCAGCAGGAGGCCGCCGAAGGCCAGGGTGTAGGCGCTGATCACCCAGGACAGGTCGGTGGTGGAGAAGGAGAGGGCGGTCTGGATGTGCGGGAGCGCGATGTTCACGATCGTCGCGTCGAGGACGACCATGAGCTGACAGGCGGCGATGACCGCGAGTGCCACGCCGGGCCGCCCTTCCCGGCGGGCCGCGCCCGGTATCCGGGGCGTGGCGAGTGGAGAGCTTTTCACCGAGGATCCCCCCATAGTGAAATAGTGAACGCAGCCGTTCACTGCGGCACCACGGTAGGAGCCCCGGTTAGTGAACGCAACCGTTCACTAAGACTGAAAATGCGTGCGAGGGGCGCGTGGATCGGTCGGAGGTAGAGGTGATGGTGGGTTCGCGCTGGTCAGTGGCGTCGCCGGGCCGCAGGCGCGGTCCGGAACTCGAACGGGCGATCCTCGACGCGGCGTTGGAGCAGCTGAGCACGGTCGGCTGGAACGCGCTCACCATGGAGGGCGTCGCGGCCGGTGCGCACACCGGCAAGGCGGCGGTCTACCGTCGGTGGCCGTCGAAGGCCGACCTGGTGGCCGAGGTGCTGCGGGCGGGGCTGCCGCCGATCGGGGAGATCGCCGACGGCGGATCGGTCCGGGGGGACTTCCTCCGGTTGTGTGTGCGGATGCGTGACGTGATGCAGTCGCGTGCCGGCCAGGCGCTGCGGGCGGTACTTCACGAATGCGACCACGCCCATGCCGGCCGGTTCCAAGAGGTGGTCCGGGCCGGGTTGCACGAGCCCGCCCACCGCTTGATCAGGGAGCTTGTGCAGCGCGGGATCGAGCGGGGCGACGTACGGCCGGATGCGGCGAGTCCGTTCGTCGCCGACGTCATTCCGGCCATGATGATGTACCGCGCGAAGGTGTGCGGGAGCGAATGGACGGATGCGGACATCACGGAAATGATCGACCAGGTGATGGTGCCGCTGCTCAGGGCGTGAGATGCCGTACGGACTCCGCCCGGGGCGGGGTGTGCACGCGGCCCGGGGCGGCGTAACCTTGCTGGCGCCATGCCGTACGAAGCACCCACCCACACCGTCGAACGCTCCCTCCGTGCAACCACCGGCGCCAGGGTCATCGCCGGGGTCGACGAAGTCGGACGAGGGGCCTGGGCCGGTCCCGTCACCGTGTGCGCGGCGATCACCGGTCTGCGCCGGCCGCCCGCAGGTCTCACCGACTCCAAACTGCTCACCCAGAAACGACGCGACGCGCTCCTCGACGTCCTGGAGGGCTGGGTCACCGCGTACGCGCTGGGACACGCCTCCCCCGAGGAGATCGACGCACTCGGGATGACGGCCGCCCTGCGGCTCGCCGCGGAGCGCGCCCTGGTGGCGTTGCCCGTGCGGCCCGACGCGGTGATCCTCGACGGCAAGCACGACTATCTCGGCCCGCCCTGGCGGGTCCGTACGGTCATCAAGGGCGACCAGTCCTGCGTCGCCGTGGCCGCCGCCTCGGTGATCGCCAAGGTGAGGCGCGACCGGATGATGGCCGAGCTCGGCCAACAGGGCGGCGGATGCGCTGAGTTCGCCTTCGGCGACAACGCCGGATACCCCTCGCCGGTGCACCGGGCCGCGCTTGAGGAGCTGGGGCCCACCCCGTACCACCGGCTCTCGTGGTCGTACCTCGACGGACTGCCCCGGTGGCGCCACCTCAAGAAGGTGCGGCGCAGCGAGGAGGCGGCGGAGCTGGAAAACGGAGGCCAACTCGGCTTCGATTTCTGATCGCACCCACGTGCCACCCACCGGTACGTTTCGTACCGGTGTTTGATAGACATCAACTCATGCCTCTCACCCCCGAGGAGCCTCAGATTCACGAGAGTGCCCAGGGTCCCCGCGTCACGCCGGCCGCGAGCCGCACCGCGCAGACCCCCCGCCCCGTACCTGGTCCGCGTCCCGCCGCCGTCCCGCGGCCCGGGCGCCCCGGTCCCTCCCCCGCGGCGGCGAGCCGTACGGGCGGGGCTCCCAGGCCCGCACCGCCCGCGCAGCGTGCGCCGCAGGCCACCCCTGGACCCGTAGCCCCCGCCGCACCGTCCGTCTCCGCGGCGGTGCCCCAGATCCAGCTGATCCCGGCCTCCGCCGAGGGTGCGCTGGACGCGGCCGAAGAGGCCGTCGACCTGCTGCTCGACACCGGGCGCGCGCCCGGCGACATCCTGGTGCTCACCACCGGCGACCCGCACCCGTGGGCCGCGCACGAGCTGTCCTTCGGCGAGGCCGCGTACTGGGCCCTGCACGACGCCGGGGACGACGTCTTCTACGCGGACGCGGCGCAGGCCGAGCGCGCCGCGGGCCGTCCCGTCGTGGTCTTCGCGGCCAACGGCGGACCGGCCGGGGCGACCGCCACCACCCTGCCGACCGCGCTCGCGCGGGCCGGCGCACTGCTGATCGTGTGCGGCGACCCGAAGCAGATCAACTCCGTGCTGGGCAAGGGCGTCTGACGCCCCGTACCCGGCGCGGGCAAGGGGCGGGGCCGGTCGCACCGGCCCCGCTGAAGCCCGAGGCATGACCTGCCGTACGCCCGATCCAGGGTGTACGGCCGCGAGGGCTGCCCGCGTCCGGGCCGGCGTACGGGTGGGTGCCGCGGGCTGCGGCGCACGGCGGGCTGCGGCGCACGGCCGGGTTCGGCGCCGCGGCCCTCAGCGCGCGGCGGTACGGCGCCGCAGGACCTCGGTCGCGCCGCCGCCGGTGCGCAGGGTGACCGGCGGGAATTCGGCCACGCTGTCGCCGAGGCGCTCCGGCCGCGAGTCGGAGCTGGGATGCCGGCCGCCCCGGCCCTCGCCCAGCACCTGCCAGCCGCCGCGGGTCAGCGTGATGTACGCGCCGCAGCGCAGCCCGTGCAGGGTGCAGGCGTCCCGCAGCCCCCACATCCAGGCGCCGTCCTCCTCGGTCCACCGCTCGTCGCCCTCGCGGCAGTACAGCAGCACCGCGGTCCGCACCGGTGTCCGGCGCCGAAGGTCGTGCGGGATGACCCGGCGCAGCGCGGCGAGCAGGGCGTTGCGGTACTCCCAGCCGTCGGCCGAGGCCGAGCGGCGGTCGAACGAGGCGCTCGCGACGAGACGCTCCTCGGGGCCGAGTACGGCGATCACCGCGGTGGAGGGCGACGGGCCGTGCCGGGAGTGCAGCCCGTGGACGACCTCGCGCGGATTGCGCAGCAGGGGGATGCCCGCCGCGGTCCATTCGGCGGGTTCCACCAGTCTGCCGTGCCGGCTGGCGCCGCCGGCTGCCGTTGTCAGTGACGACGTCGAGGGCGGGGCGAATCCGAAGGCCACGGTCCTCCCTTCGGGTACACGCCCGCAGACGGGCACAGCTGTCGTACGGGCGCGCCGCAGCGAGGCCCGAAAGAGCGCCGTCGAGCCGTGCGGGAGCAGTCCGATTCTCGCGTGGCCCGTGAGCATGCGGCAACGAGCAATTGGCGCCGCCGACCGGAATTCGCCGGTATGCCGTTCATATCCTTGCCCCGTCGGGGCGAAGATGACTCATTCGACTGACGGAAGCGCCAGTACCAGCGGAAACACCCCTTCGAGGGCAAGTCGAGGGCGGGCGGAGCGCGCGTCCGATCCGCGGACGGTCCGCGACGATCTTCTCACGCTGGGTGAATTGGCCGATTGTCCGTGCCATCCGGTTGCATGGGGGCATGGACAACCTGGAGCTCCGCACCGAAGCCGACGCCATCCTCGCCGAGCTCGTCGGCGCCCCGGGGAGCGGGGCGCGGCTGCGGGAGGACCAGTGGCAGGCCGTGGCCGCCCTGGTGGAGGAGCGCCGGCGGGCCCTGGTGGTGCAGCGCACCGGCTGGGGCAAGTCGGCGGTGTACTTCGTCGCCACCGCGCTGCTGCGCCGCCGCGGCTCCGGGCCCACGGTGATCATCTCGCCGCTGCTGGCGCTGATGCGCAACCAGGTCGAGGCGGCGGCGCGGGCCGGCATCCAGGCGCGCACCATCAACTCGGCCAACCCGGAGGAGTGGGACGCCATCTACGGCGAGGTCGAGCGCGGCGAGACCGACGTGCTCCTCGTCAGCCCCGAACGCCTCAACTCCGTGGACTTCCGCGAGCAGGTCCTGCCCAAGCTCGCGGCCACGACCGGTCTGCTCGTGGTCGACGAGGCCCACTGCATCTCCGACTGGGGCCACGACTTCCGCCCCGACTACCGGCGGCTGCGGGCCATGCTCGCCGAGCTCGCCCCCGGCGTCCCGGTCCTGGCCACCACCGCGACCGCCAACGCCCGGGTGACCGCGGACGTGGCGGAGCAGCTGGGCACGGGGGCCGGCGAGGCCCTGGTGCTGCGCGGCCCGCTGGACCGCGAGAGCCTGCGCCTGGGCGTGGTCGAGCTGCCGGACGCCGCGCACCGGCTGGCCTGGCTCGCCGAGCACCTGGACGAGCTGCCCGGCTCGGGGATCATCTACACGCTGACGGTGGCCGCGGCCGAGGAGGCCGCCGCCTTCCTGCGCCAGCGCGGCTTCCCGGTGGCCTCGTACACGGGCAAGACGGAGAACGCCGACCGCCTGCAGGCCGAGGACGACCTCCAGGCGAACCGGGTCAAGGCGCTGGTCGCGACCTCGGCGCTGGGCATGGGCTTCGACAAGCCCGACCTGGGCTTCGTGATCCACCTCGGCTCGCCGTCCTCGCCGATCGCGTACTACCAGCAGGTCGGCCGTGCCGGGCGAGGTGTGGAGCACGCCGAGGTCCTGCTGCTGCCGGGCAAGGAGGACGAGGCCATTTGGCGCTACTTCGCCGATACGGCCTTCCCGCCCGAGTCCCAGGTACGGCAGACCCTGTCGGCCCTCGCCGACGCGGGACGGCCGCTGTCCGTGCCCGCGCTGGAAGCGGCCGTCGAACTCCGGCGCACCCGGCTGGAGACCATGCTCAAGGTGCTCGACGTCGACGGAGCGGTCAAGCGGGTCAAGGGCGGCTGGAGCTCCACCGGCCGCGAGTGGACGTACGACTCCGAGCGGTACGCCTGGGTCGCCCGGCAGCGGGCCGCGGAGCAGCAGGCGATGCGCGACTACGTGAGCACGTCCGGGTGCCGGATGGAGTTCCTGCGCCGGCAGCTGGACGACGAGGGGGCGGCCCCGTGCGGCCGGTGCGACAACTGCGCGGGCTCCTGGGCCGATTCCTCCGTGTCGGCGGAGACCCTGACCGGCGCGGCGAGGGAACTGGAGCGCCCGGGGGTGGAGGTGGAGCCGCGCCGGATGTGGCCGACCGGCATGGCGGCCCTGGGTGTCAACGTCAAGGGACGCATTCCGGCCGGGGAGCAGTGCTCCACCGGGCGGGCCCTGGGCCGGCTCTCGGACATCGGCTGGGGCAACCGGCTGCGCCCGCTGCTCGCCGAGAACGCCCCCGACGGGCCGGTCCCCGAAGACGTCCTGCACGCCGCGGTGGCCGTGCTCGCCGACTGGGCGCGCTCCGCGGGCGGCTGGGCCCCCGGTGTCCCGGACGCCGGCGAGCGGCCCGTGGGCGTCGTCGCCGTGCCCTCCCTCGCCCGCCCGCGGCTCGTCGGCTCCCTCGCGGAGGGGATCGCGAGCATCGGCCGCCTCCCCTACCTGGGCACCTTGACGTACACCGGGCCGGGTGGCGCGCATACGGCACGGCGCAGCAACTCCGCCCAGCGGCTCAGGGCGCTGTCCGGCTCGTTCGCCGTCTCGGAGGAACTGGCCGCCGCCCTGGCGCAGTCGCCCGGTCCGGTCCTGCTCGTGGACGACTACTCGGACTCCGGCTGGACCCTGGCGGTGGCCGCCCGACTGCTCCGCCAGGCGGGCAGCGGCCAGGTGCTCCCGCTGATCCTCGCGACGGCCGGCTGAACCGGACGAGACGGATTCCGAGACCGGCCGGCTCCGGAATCCGACGGCTGCGACACCGTGTCAAGGTGGAGCCCGAACCTGTGGAAGTTGAACTCTCAAGAGTTATCCACAGGGCTTTCGGGATCTGATCGTCCGCGGGACCGTCGGGGCATGACGAACGACCGCGAATCACGCACCCCGTCCGACCGGCCCGCCATCAGTCCGTCCGGAGCTGCCCTCGACCCCCGGATCACCCTGCGCAGCCCGGCCGAACTGGCCGACGCGCTGCCCTACATGCTCGGCTTCCATCCGACCGACTCCCTCGTCATGGTCACCGTGCACGGCGAGGGCGGGCGCTTCGGCGGCCGGCTCCGCGTCGGCATTCCCACGGCCCCGGCCGAATGGGAGGACACCGCCCGGCAGGTCGCCGACTGCCTGATCCGGGGCAGTGAGCGGCGCGGTGCCAAGCCAGACGGCATCGTCGTCTTCCTCTGCCAGGACCCGGCGCAGGGCGAGAGCGGGCAGCGGGTCATGACCCGGCTGCGGCCGCTGGCCCAGCGCATCCGGCTCGCCTGCGGCGCCCTCGACGTGCCCGTGATGGAGGCGCTGTGCATCTCCGCCGGCCGCTACTGGTCCTACTGCTGTCCCGACGAGCGGTGCTGCCCCGCCGAGGGCAGTCCGCTGGCCGCGACCGGCACCTCGGTGATGGCGGCGACCGCCACCTTCGCCGGACTCCAGGTCCGCGGCTCCCTCCGGGAGATCGAGGGCCGGCTGGTACCGCCGCGCGGGGGTGCGGCGGCGGAGATGGAGCGGGCCTTGGACCGGGCGGCCGCCGTCCTCGTGCCGAAGATCCTCGACGGGGCCACCCGGGAGGAGGTCGGCGCGGAGACGGTCACGCTGGCCCGCACCCTGATGCAGCGGATGACCCTCGCCCCGCCCGTGGACGGCGGACCGGGAGCCGACGACTGGGACGACGCGCTGCTCGGCCACGACGAGGCCGCCACCGTCATCCTCGGCCTCCAGGACCGTGAGATCCGGGATGTCGCCGCCGAGTGGATGGAGGGCGAGGAGGCGGCCCCGGCCCTGCGGTTGTGGCGGGCGCTGGCCCGCCGCTGCGTCGGGGCCTACGGCGAGCACGCGGCGGCCCCGCTCACCCTCGCGGGCTGGGTCTCGTGGTCCACCGGGGACGAGCCGACGGCCCGGATCGCCCTGGCGCTGGCCCTGCGGGCCGACGCCGACTACCGCTTCGCCCAGCTGCTCCACCACGCCTGCAACGAGGGCATCGACCCGGAGGGACTGAGGGCCTGCCTGCGGGAGGAGCGGCGGCGCCGGGAACCGCGCCGCAAGCGCGCCGCGGCCACCACCCGCCCTCCGGGCCGCCGGGAGGCGCAGCCCCGCCGGGAGCCCCGCCGCACCGCGGGGAGCGACCAGTGAGCGCGGACCGGCGCCGGGGCGCGGGGAGTTCCTTGCGGCGGGTCCGGGACACCGCCGTCACCGCCCTTCGGCGCACGCTCGGTCACCGGCACGGCCCAGTACGGGCGCAGCCGCCACCGGGGCCCGTGACCCGGGCGGGGGCGGGGCCGTTCAGCTGGAGGGAGGCGGGGGCCCGGCCGCGCCGCCGCCCAGCGAAGCAGGCCGGAGCGCAGACAGCCCAGACAAGGCGACCCATGGCCCACTCCGTACCGCCCGCCCGCAGGACCGAGTTGCCGCCCGTGCACGGCACCGTCATCTGCGTCGCCGCGCCCTGCCTGGTCATCTCGCCGGAGCACGGCCAGTTGACCGGGCGGGGCATCGACGGGATCTACCGCTCCGGGCGCAGGCTGCTCTCCCGCTGCGTGCTGCGGGTCGGCGGTCGGGAGCCGGTCGCCGTCCAGGGGCGCAGCCTCGGCTCCGACCGGGCCTCCTTCACCGCGACCGTCCGTACCGGGGCCGACGCGGGGCCGGATCCCGACATCGGGGTGGAGCGGATCCGGCACGCCGACGGCACCGAGCGGATCACGGTGCGCAGTTTCACGGCCCGGCCGCTGCGCCTGCCCGTGGAGCTGCTGCTCGGCACCGACCTGGCCGAGCTGGCCGCGGTGGCCGCGGGCCGCGCCGGGCCCGAACTGCCGGCCGGGGTGCACGCCGCCGGGCTGCGCTGGAGCAGCGGGGAGGCCCAGGCCGTCACCACCGCCGAGCCGGCCCCCGACGACGCCCTCGCCTCGGCGGGGCTGCTGCGCTGGCAGCTCGAACTGGGGCCCGGCGAGTCCCGCACCATCGAGCTGCGGACCACGCAGGACCGCATTTCACGGGCCCCGGCCGGTCAGGTGGCCAACCCGCTGGCCGACGCCCGCGCCGAGGGGGACGACCCGAGGGTGGAAACCTGGTTTCGCCGCAGCATCGAGGACCTCGGCGCGCTGCTGATGCGGGATCGCGAGGAGCCGGCCGACGCCTTCGTCGCCGCCGGGGTGCCGTGGCGGCTCGGGCTGGCTCCGGCCGAGTCCCTCTGGGCCGCCAGGATGGCGCTCCCGCTCGGCACCGGGCTCGCGGCGGCCACCCTGCGCACGCTGGCCCGGACCCAGACCGGTGGCCGGCGCCCCGATGCCGGGAAGATCCCGGGGCCGCTGCGCGGGGCGGGTCCGCAGCTGCCGCCCGGGTGCACCGGTACCGAGGCGACCCTCGCCTTCCCGGCGGTGCTCGCCGAGGCCCGGCGCTGGGGGATGCCCGAGGGGGAGGTGGCACGGCTCCTCCCGGCGGCCGAGCGGTGCCTGGACTGGCTGCGCGGAGCCCTGGGGGAGGACGGCCTCCTGGCCGATCCCGATCCCGGGCCCCGGCGCTGCGAGACCCAGGCGCACGCCCACCGGGCCGCGCTGCTCGGGGCCGACCTGCTCGCCGGATGCGGGCGGCCCGGCGCCGAGGAGTGGCAGGAGTGGGCGGCCGCACTCCGCAAGCGGTTCCGGGACGGGTTCTGGATCGACGGCCCGGACGGCGGCCGGCCCGCCGCGGCCCTGCACCCCGACGGGCGGCCGCTGCCCCGGCTGACGGGGGCCGCCGCCCACCTCCTGGACACCGGCCTGCTGGGCGCCGGCCGGCTCGCCCCCGGCCTGCTGGACCGGGTCCGTACGGAGCAGCTCGCCCGCCTCCTCGGCGCCCCCGCCATGGATTCCGGCTGGGGGCTGCGGAGCATGGCCTCCCGGGAGCCGGGCCACAACCCCTTCGGCCACCGCTCGGGCGCGGTGCGGGCGTACGAGAGCGCCGTGGCGGTCGCCGGGCTGGCCCAGGCCGGCTTCGAGAAGGAGGCCGCCGGTCTGCTGCGGGGTCTGCTGGACGCCGCCGAGAGCTTCGGGTACCGCCTGCCGGAGATGTACGCCGCCGAGCAGCGCACCGCGGGCAGCGCGCCGCTCCCCCACCCGGCGGCCTGCCGCCCCGCCGCGGTGGCCGCGGCCGCCGGGGTGCACGCCCTGACCGCCCTCGCCGGGCTCCGCCCCGACGCCCCCGCGGGCACGGTCGCCGTCGTCCCGCTGGCCGGCGCTCCCCTCGGCGCCCTGCGCTTCTGCGACCTGCGGGTCTCGGGGGAACCTTTCGCCGTCCGGATCAGCCGGCTCGGCCTCGGCATGGTGGAGGAGGCGGCCGATGCGCTCCAACTGGGCGGGTAGCCTCCCGACCGCTGCTTCCGGGATGACCAAAGCTCTGTTTATCGTCAAGCAGACGACTATGATCGCGGCATGTCGCCCTACGACCCGTCGGCCTATCCGCCCTTCGCTGTCACCGTCGACCTGGTCGTGCTCACCGTGCGGCGTCACGCGCTCTGTGCGCTGGTCGTCCGGCGGGGTGAGCAGCCGTTCCAGGGACGCTGGGCCCTGCCCGGCGGTTTCGTCCGCGAAGACGAGGACCTGGCCGCAGCCGCGGCCCGCGAGCTCTCCGAGGAAACCGGCCTGTGCGCGCACGATCCGGCCGAGCCGGGCTCCGACAACGGGGCGCACCTCGAACAGCTCGCCACGTACGGGGATCCGAAGCGCGATCCGCGCATGCGCGTCGTCAGCGTCGCGCATCTGGTCCTGGCTCCGGACCTGCCCGCGCCCCGGGCGGGCGGTGATGCCAACAGCGCGCGCTGGGCCCCCGTCGACGAACTCCTGGCCGCCTCGGACCAAGCGGCCGCCGGGCTCGCCTTCGACCACGCCCGGATCCTCGCCGACGGCGTGGAGCGGGCCCGCTCCAAGATCGAGTACTCCTCGCTGGCGACGGCGTTCTGCCCGCCCGCGTTCACCGTCGGCGAGCTGCGCCGGGTCTACGAGGCCGTGTGGGGTGTGGCCCTCGACCCGCGCAACTTCCACCGCAAGGTCACCGGGACCCCGGGATTCCTGGTCCCGGCCGGCGGGACGACGACCCGCCAGGGAGGGCGGCCCGCCCAGCTGTTCCGGGCCGGCGGGGCGCCCCTGCTCAATCCGCCGATGCTGCGCCCCGAGGTCTGACGGATCGACACGGGCGCGAACGCGCTTCCACTACCCCGAAAATCGGACATATCGCGTTATCTTGTTTGCGGTACGCACCATGCCGCAGAGCGGTCTCACTCCCCGCGAGAGAAGCGATGCTCCAGGCCATCGGACTCACCAGCACACCCCGTCGAGACCTCCCGCCCCTGGTGGACGACCTCACGTTCGAGGCCCGCCCGGGCACCGTGACCGCCCTCCTCGGCGAACCGGGATCGGGCAAGACCACCGCACTGCGGCTCATGCTCGAACTCGAACCGGGCCGCGGCGTCACCTACTTCCGCGGCCGCCCGCTGCACCGGATCCCGTATCCCGGCCGTGAGGTCGGGGTGCTGCTCGGCGATGTGCCCGGCAACCCGTCGCGGACCGTCCTGAGCCAGCTGCGGATGCTGTGCGCCGCCGCCGGCGTGCCGGCCTCCCGGGCCGACACCATGCTGGAGGTCGTCGGCATCGCCGGCCTGCGCGACCAGCGGCTCGGCTCGCTCTCGCTCGGCATGGAGCGCCGCGTGGCGCTGGCCGCGGCCCTGCTCGCCGATCCGTGCACCCTGCTCCTCGACGAGCCCGCCGCCGGACTCTCGCCCCGCGAACGCGGCTGGCTCCACGGACTGCTGCGCGGACACGCCTCCCTCGGCGGCGCCGTGCTCTTCACCACCGACGACGCCAAGGAGGCCGCCCGCAGTGCGGACCGGGTCGTCAGCATCGCGGCGGGACGGCTCGTCGCCGACCAGGACGCGGCCGAGTTCGCCCGAACCCGGCTGAGGCCGCGGGTCGCCGTGCGCAGCCCGTACGCCTCCCGGCTGGCCGACGTGCTCGGCCGCGAGGCCCGGGCGGCCCAGCGCGCGGTGGAGATCGTCGAGGAGAGCGGCAGCCGCCTGTCGGTGTACGGCAGCAGCTGCGCGGAGGTGGGCGAGGCGGCGTTCCGGCACGGCGTGCTCGTCCACCAGCTCGCCGACGAGACCGGTGACGCCGGCGCGCCGTGCCCGCCCGTACCGCCGGTGCCGCAGGCGCGCACCGAGCCGGGCGGCGTGGCCCCGGGGCGCCCGGCCGCCGCCGGCGCCGCAGGCAGTGCGCGGCCGGCCTCCGCGGTGCGCCGGGTGGGCGGACCGCTGCGGCCCCTGCGCTACGAGCTGTGCCGGGCCTTCGGGACCGCCACGCCCCTCCTCACCGCCGCCGTCGTCGTCGCCGTCTCCGCCGTCACCGCCCTGGTGCTGGCCCGGGCCGGCGGCACCCCGCAGAACCGGCTGCTCGCCGCCTGGCCGGAGTTGCTGCCCCTGCCCCCCGCCGCCCTCGGCGCCGGACTGCTCGGCGCCCTGGCCTTCGGCGAGGAGTACCGCTACCCCGCGCTCGCCGCCGACCGCGGCACCGTGCCGCGCCGCCTGGGCCTGCTCGCCGCCAAGCTCGCGGTCTGTGCCGCCCTCGCCCTGGCCTTCGGCGCCCTCGCGGTCACCGCCGACGCCGCCGCCCTGAAGCTCGTCTTCGACCGCGGCCCGCTGCGCGCCCCCGGGGAGTGGCTCTCCCCGGCGGTGAGTTGGGCCGGGCTGCTCGTCGGCTGCGCCTGGGCCGGGGTCCTGGCCTCCGGTGTCTTCCGGTCGGCGGTCGCGGGCCTGGCCGCCGTGCTCGCCGTACCGGTCATCGTCGTCCCGCTCGTCCGCAAGGCGCTGGACGGGCCCTCCGCGTACGCGGCGAGCGGGCTCGCGGCCCGGCTGCGCGGCCTGGCCTGGGCGCAGTGGCCCCCGGAGGCGGACCGCCTGGTCCTGGGCGCCCTGCGGGTGCTGGCCCAACCCGTCGGAACGGCGCTGCTGTTGTCGCTGATGGTCCTGTTGTGCGCCTATGGGTTCACCGGACTGCGCAGCCGCGCCCGTTGGTAAACGACCGTTGGTGATCGCGGCGGTGCCGGAGAAAGTCTGAAGGGGATCGATCCCGTTCGCATCACGTGAACCAGACCACAACTCCCCGCAAAGAGCCCGGTTCTTTACGATAAGTCGTCAATTGAGTAGGTGGCACCGATCACCCTTTCGTGTGCTTTTCACCAAAGACCTCAAGGCTCATCCGGGCACGGCCGACAAAGGATTCGTGAGTACCCTTGCGCACACCATGATGACCGCCGCCCGCCATGCCGACTCCGGCCTCGCCGGCCCGGGCGACCTCGACCGCTACCCCTACGCGGAGGCCTCCGGGACCGACCGCGTCGCAGCGCCCCACTGGGACGGCGCCGACGTCGAGTTGAGCCGGGTCGGCCGCCGCGCGGCAGGCAGCCGCGGCCGCGGACTGCACGGCCAACTCGTCCAGCAGCTCGGCCAGATGATCGTCTCCGGCGACCTCGGCGCAGACCGCCCCCTGGTCCCCGAGGAGATCGGCCAGCGCTTCGAGGTCTCCCGCACCGTGGTCCGCGAATCGCTGCGCGTGCTGGAGGCCAAGGGCCTGGTCAGCGCCCGCCCCAACGTCGGTACCCGCGTCCGGCCGGTCGCCGACTGGAACCTGCTCGACCCCGACATCATCGAGTGGCGCGCCTTCGGCCCACAGCGCGACGACCAGCGCCGCGAGCTCAACGAGCTCCGCTGGACCATCGAGCCCCTCGCCGCCCGCCTCGCCGCCGGCCACGGGCGCCCGGACATCCAGCAGCGCCTCGCCGACATGGTCGAGATCATGGGCCACGCGCTCGGCCAGGGCGACGCGATCACCTTCGCGCGCGCCGACAACGAGTTCCACGCACTCCTCATCCAGGTCGCGGGCAACCGCATGCTGGAGCACCTCTCCGGCATCGTCTCCTCGGCCCTCCAGGTCTCCGGCAGCCCCGTCACCGCCTGCGACCGCCCGAGCGAGACGTGCGTCGCGCACCACGCGCGCATCGTCGAGGCCCTCGCGGCCGGCGACGCCTTGGGCGCCGAGAACGCCATGCGCCAGCTCCTGACGGTGCACCCGGAGGTCGAGCGCGTGGTCCCCGCCCCGCGCGAGCACTGACGCGCGGACGTACGGCGGCGCGGGCGCCGGGGCGGTCGGGCGGTCGGGGTGTGACTCGGGCCACGAAGATTGGGCGTAACACTCCGCGAGGTCGAGCGATGACCTAGAGAGGTGATGGCCGACGGAGGGAAGACAGCAGCCCTTGCGGGTGCTGTGCAGCTCCCCGGCCCCTGCCCGCGCCCCCGGCCCATCCCCCGTCGGTGGTCGTCGGCTCCGGTCCAGCACCACCCGGCCGGGGTCGGAAGCCGTTCCCATCGTTCCGAGAGGTTGTTCGTGTCGGCCAGCACATCCCGTACGCTCCCGCCGGAGATCGCCGATTCCGAGTCTGTGATGGCGCTCATCGAGCGGGGCAAGGCCGAGGGGCAGATCGCCGGCGATGACGTGCGTCGGGCCTTCGAGGCTGACCAGATTCCTGCGACCCAGTGGAAGAATGTTCTGCGCAGCCTCAACCAGATCCTCGAGGAAGAGGGTGTGACGCTGATGGTCAGTGCCGCGGAGTCGCCCAAGCGCACCACCCGCAAGAGTGTCGCAGCGAAGACCCCGGCCAAGCGGACGGCCACGAAGACCGTCGCGGCGAAGACGGCGGCCGCGCCTACCGTCGCCGCCGCGGCACCCGCGGCCGAGACGGCGGATCCGGAGCAGCCCGTGGACGCTCCCGCGGAGGAGGCCGGAACCGAGCCCGCCGCGAAGAAGACCGCGGCGAAGAAGACCGCCGCCAAGAAGGCCGCCCCTGCCAAGAAGACCGCCGCGAAGAAGACGGCCGCGAAGAAGACCGCCGCCAAGAAGGACGCCGACGAGGCGGGCGAAGAGGAGACCTCCGAGGAGGGCCCCGGCGCGGTCAAGGCGGAAGCGGAAGAGGAAGAGGACGGCGGCGAGAGCAAGGGCTTCGTCATCTCCGACGACGAGGACGACGCCCCGGCCCAGCAGGTCGCCGTGGCCGGCGCCACCGCCGACCCCGTCAAGGACTACCTCAAGCAGATCGGCAAGGTCCCCCTCCTCAACGCCGAGCAGGAGGTCGAGCTCGCCAAGCGCATCGAGGCGGGCCTGTTCGCCGAGGACAAGCTGGCCAACTCCGACAAGCTGGCGCCCAAGCTCAAGCGCGAGCTGGAGATCATCGCCGAGGACGGCCGCCGGGCCAAGAACCACCTGCTGGAGGCCAACCTCCGCCTGGTGGTGTCCCTCGCCAAGCGCTACACCGGCCGCGGCATGCTCTTCCTGGACCTGATCCAGGAGGGCAACCTGGGCCTGATCCGCGCGGTCGAGAAGTTCGACTACACCAAGGGCTACAAGTTCTCCACGTACGCGACCTGGTGGATCCGCCAGGCGATCACGCGTGCCATGGCCGACCAGGCCCGCACCATCCGCATCCCGGTGCACATGGTCGAGGTCATCAACAAGCTCGCCCGCGTGCAGCGCCAGATGCTCCAGGACCTGGGCCGCGAGCCCACCCCGGAGGAGCTGGCCAAGGAACTCGACATGACCCCCGAGAAGGTCATCGAGGTCCAGAAGTACGGCCGCGAGCCGATCTCCCTGCACACCCCGCTCGGCGAGGACGGCGACAGCGAGTTCGGCGACCTCATCGAGGACTCCGAGGCGGTCGTCCCGGCCGACGCCGTGAGCTTCACGCTCCTCCAGGAACAGCTGCACTCGGTGCTGGACACGCTGAGCGAGCGCGAGGCCGGCGTGGTCTCGATGCGCTTCGGCCTGACCGACGGCCAGCCGAAGACCCTCGACGAGATCGGCAAGGTCTACGGCGTCACGCGCGAGCGGATCCGCCAGATCGAGTCCAAGACCATGTCGAAGCTGCGCCATCCGTCGCGCTCCCAGGTCCTGCGCGACTACCTGGACTGATACCCGGACCGGCCGGGTCCGGGACCACCGGGCCGGGGTCCTGCGGCGGTGGCCGTGCGCGGGTGCGCACGGCCACTTGGCGTCCCACTCTGGGTGGAGTCATGCACACTCAGAGTCAGGAGGCCTCATGCGTCGTCCCTTTTTCCGTGCTCTGGCGGGCGCGCTGACCCTGGTGGCGGGGGCGGCCGCGGCGCCGCTGGCCCAGGCGCCGCACGCAGCCGCGGACAGTGTGGTGATCGGCGGGAAGCCGGTGAAGGCGGCCGACAGCCCCTGGGTGGTGGCCCTCGCCAGCCGTGACCGGTTCGGGGGTACGCGCGGCGGCCAGTTCTGCGGGGGTGTCATCGTGAGCCCGACCAAGGTGCTGACCGCGGCCCACTGCCTGGGCCGCCAGGTGCTGGGCGGCCCGATCGAGTCCGTCCCCGACTTCCGGGTGATCACAGGGCGCACGGAGCTGCGGGCGGCCGAGGGGCACGAGATCGCCATCCGCTCGGCCCGGGTGAACCCGGCGTACGACGCCCGCAGCAATGCCGGGGACCTGGCCGTGCTGGAGCTTGCCGAGGCCGTGCCCGCGCACTACGTGCTCCCCATGGCCGGGGCGGGGCATCCCGGCTACGCGGCGGGTGGCGCGGCGGCCGTCTACGGCTGGGGCGACACGAGCGGATTCGGTGACTACGCGTACGCCCTGCGCGCCGCGCGGGTGACGGTGCTGGCGGACGAGGTCTGCCGGCGCGCCTACCCGGGGGACGCCGACGGGCAGTACCGGCCGGAGTCCATGGTGTGCGCGGGACACCGCGACGGCGGCCGGGACGCCTGCCAGGGGGACAGCGGCGGGCCGCTGGTCGCCCAGGGCAAGCTCATCGGGCTGGTGTCCTGGGGGCGCGGCTGCGGGCGCCCGGACAGTCCGGGGGTGTACACGAAGATCGCGCCGCTCACCGGCTTCGTCACGGCCCCGGAGGGGGCCCCGCGGCGAAGCGACGGCCAGGGCGTCGCGTGGGGTGGCGAACGGGCCTCCGGACCGGCAGCACGGCCCGTACGGGGGCAAGCGGCCGAAGAGCCGCAGGGCGCGGGGGGAGCTCCCGGGGGAAAACGGCAGGCCGAGGGCCGCTAGCCGCGCGGCTGAGGATGTGAGGACGGGCGGCACCCCTGGGTCTCAGGGGTGCCGCCCGTCGACCGGCCTGGCCGGTCCTGGCTCGTCGGATGCGAGGTATAGGCCTGTGTCAGCGGTCCTCGGTGTCGGCATTGGCCGTCGGAGCGGACGTGAGCCGCTCGGTCTCATCCTGTATATCCGCGGCGATCTTCTTGAGTTCCGGCTCGAACTTACGCCCGTGGTGGGCGCAGAACAGCAGTTCACCGCCGCTCAGCAGGACGACGCGCAGATATGCCTGGGCGCCGCAACGGTCGCATCGGTCAGCGGCCGTCAGCGGGGTCGCGGGTGTCAGAACAGTAGTCACGTCGCCTCTTCTCTAGCTCGACGAGCTGTCGTACCAGGGTCAACATCCAACCAGGCCGAAAACGTTCCCGCTCGCGGCTTTTCCTCGAAACTTCCTTCCGAAGCTGGCCGGCTGCTGCCGGTTGGCGGCGAAGGAGCCGTATTGCGTTGCTTTACGGTTTCGCGTTGTCAGTCGTTCGCTTGTAGCAGTTCCGTCCTCCCCGGCTGAGCGCCGGGTTGTTCATGAGGACGTGCCCGAACCCTAAATGGTTCATGCCTGGAAGGGAACGTGATGTTTGCTTCACCCCACCGGGGGATCGAACATCCGTGCGGTCCTGCACTAGGCTGATGAAGGCGCGAGGGTGGCGTTGCATCGGCTCTACCAGGCCTCGGTACCCTTCGACGGGCAACCGAGCCACCCTGCGCCCGACGGGCCAGAAAAAGAAATTCAGCGAGGAGCGAACTGCGTGACCGCCGACACGTCCGTGCCTTCCAGCGCGCTGCTGTCCGGAGCAGACCGGGACGGCTCCAACTACACCGCGCGGCACCTGCTCGTCCTCGAAGGCCTAGAGGCCGTCCGCAAGCGCCCCGGCATGTATATCGGTTCCACCGACTCCCGAGGCCTCATGCACTGCCTCTGGGAGATCATCGACAACGCCGTCGACGAGGCCCTGGGGGGCTACTGCGACCACATCGAGGTGATCCTCCACGAGGACGCCTCGGTCGAGGTCCGCGACAACGGCCGCGGCATCCCCGTCGACGTCGAGCCCAAGACCGGGCTGTCCGGCGTCGAGGTCGTCATGACCAAGCTGCACGCCGGCGGCAAGTTCGGCGGCGGCTCGTACGCGGCCTCCGGCGGCCTGCACGGCGTCGGCGCCTCCGTGGTCAACGCCCTCTCCGCCCGGCTGGACGTGGAGGTGGACCGCAACAGCTCCACCCACGGGATCAGCTTCCGCCGCGGCGTCCCGGGGATGTTCACCGAACAGGGTCCCGACAGCCCGTTCGACCCGGCCAACGGCCTGCGCAAGGTCAAGCGCGTGGCCAAGGGCAAGACCGGCACCCGGGTCCGCTACTGGGCCGACCGGCAGATCTTCCTCAAGGACGCCCGGCTCTCCCTGGAGACGCTCTACCAGCGCGCCCGCCAGACCGCCTTCCTCGTCCCCGGCCTGACGATCGTCGTCCGCGACGAGCGCGCCATCGACGGGGCGGGCAAGACGGAGGAGACGTTCCGCTTCGACGGGGGCATCAGCGAGTTCTGCGAGTACCTCGCGCAGGACAAGGCCGTCTGCGACGTGCTGCGCCTGACCGGCCAGGGCACCTTCAAGGAGACCGTCCCCGTCCTCGACGAGCGGGGCCACATGACCCCCACCGAGGTGACCCGCGAGCTCGGCGTGGACATCGCCCTGCGCTGGGGCACCGGGTACGAGACCCAGGTCAAGTCCTTCGTCAACATCATCGCCACGCCCAAGGGCGGCACCCACATCACCGGCTTCGAGCGCTCCGTCGCCAAGACCGTGAACGAGGTGCTCCGCTCGGCGAAGCTGCTCCGCGTCGCCGAGGACGACGTGGTCAAGGACGACGCGATGGAGGGCCTGACGGCGGTCGTCACCGTCCGGCTGGCCGAGCCCCAGTTCGAGGGCCAGACCAAGGAGGTGCTCGGCACCTCGGCGGCGGCCCGGATCGTCGCGGCCGTGGTCGCCAAGGAGCTCAAGGCCTTCCTGACCAGCACGAAGCGCGACGACAAGCAGCAGGCCCGCGCCGTGATGGAGAAGATCGTCGCGGCCGCCCGCACCCGGATCGCCGCCCGCCAGCACAAGGAGGCGCAGCGCCGCAAGACCGCGCTGGAGACCTCCTCGCTGCCCGCGAAGCTGGCCGACTGCCGCAGCGACGACGTGGAGCGCAGCGAGCTCTTCATCGTCGAGGGCGACTCCGCGCTCGGCACCGCCAAGCTCGCGCGGAACTCGGAATTCCAGGCGCTCCTGCCGATCCGCGGCAAGATCCTGAACGTCCAGAAGTCGTCGGTCTCGGACATGCTCAAGAACGCAGAGTGCGGCGCGATCATCCAGGTCATAGGGGCCGGCTCGGGCCGGACCTTCGACATCGACGCCGCGCGGTACGGCAAGATCGTCCTGCTCGTCGACGCCGATGTCGACGGCGCGCACATCCGCTGCCTGCTGCTCACGCTCTTCCAGCGGTACATGCGGCCGATGGTCGAGGCGGGACGGGTGTTCGCCGCGGTGCCGCCGCTGCACCGGATCGAACTCGTCCAGCCCAAGAAGGGCCAGGACAAGTACGTCTACACGTATTCGGACAACGAGCTGCGCCAGACCCTGCTCGAATTCCAGCGCAAGAACATCCGGTACAAGGATTCGATCCAGCGCTACAAGGGCCTCGGCGAGATGGACGCGGACCAGCTGGCGGAGACGACGATGGACCCGCGGTTCCGCACGCTGCGCAGGATCAACATCGGAGACCTGGACTCCGCGGAGCAGGTCTTCGACCTGCTGATGGGGAACGAGGTGGCGCCGCGCAAGGAGTTCATCACGAGCTCCGCGGCGACCCTGGACCGCTCGCGCATCGACGCCTGACCGGCGGCCACACCGGCATCACGGCACACCGGTGCTCTTCGCTCCATCACCTGTTGGAGTGAAGAGCACCGGGACACCAGTCCGGAAAACGTCCATACCGCACATCCTTGTGGGCACGCGGCCAATGCGGCAGCGGACAAGGAGAGTTCGGTGGACAAGCACGAAGGTCCCGATGCCGGAACGATCCGGCTCGACGACCCCTGGTACGACGCGCTCGCCGTCGGCTGGGGGGAGGGCGAGGGCGGGGATGCGCCGCCCCCGCGTCCGGCCGCCGGAGGCCGGGCCGCGCCCGGGGCGTCCGACATCTACCTCGAAGTGCAGCGCAGCGCGGCCTTCCAGGAGGTCCGCAGCCGCTACCGCGGGTTCGTCGTCCCGGCGACCGCCGGATTCCTCCTCTGGTACGTCGCCTACGTGGTCGCGGCCACGATGGCGCCCGGCTTCATGGCCCGCCCCGTGGTCGGGACCGTCAACGTGGCCCTGCTGGCGGGTCTCGGCCAGTTCCTCAGCACCTTCCTGCTGACCTGGGCGTACGCCCGGCACGCGCGGCTGCGCCGGGACCGGGCCGCACTCGACCTGCGCTGGACGGTCTTCGAGCAGGAGCGCGACCAGGCGCGGAACCGGAACCAGAGCCGGGGGTCCGGCCGGTGACCACCGAACACCAGACGCTCGCCCTGATCCTGTTCAGCCTCTTCATCGCGGTCACCCTGGGCATCACCACCTGGGTCAGCCGCAACCGGCACGGCTCCGCCGAGGAGTTCTACGTCGGCGGGAGACTGTTCTCCCCGATGGAGAACGGTTTCGCCATCGCGGGCGACTACATGTCCGCGGCCTCCTTCCTCGGCATCTCCGGCCTGATCGCCCTCTTCGGCTACGACGGCCTGCTGTACTCGGTGGGCTTCCTCGTCGCCTGGCTCGTCGTGCTCTTCCTCGTCGCCGAACTGGTCCGCAACTGCGGGCGCTTCACCCTCGCGGACGTGGTCGCGGCCCGGATGAGCGAGCGGCCCGTACGGATCGCCGCCGGCGCCTCCTCCGTCACCGTCTCGGTGCTCTACCTCGTCGCACAGATGGTCGGCGCGGGCAGCCTGGTGGGCCTGCTGCTCGGCGATTCGGGCACCGCCGCCCGCACGCTGACCGTGATCGGGGTGGGCGCGCTGATGGTGGTCTACGTGTCCTTCGGCGGCATGCGGGCCACCACCTGGATCCAGATCGTGAAGGCCGTGCTGCTCATGGGCGGGGCCGTCGCCCTCACCGTGCTCGTACTGCTGCGCTTCCACGGGGACTTCGGCCAGCTGCTCACCAGCGCCGCCGAACGCAGCGGGCACGGGCGGCGGTTCCTGAGCCCGGGGCTGAAGTACGGCGCCGACTGGACCTCCCGCTTCGACTTCATGAGCCTCGGCCTCGCGCTCGTCCTCGGGACGGCCGGACTGCCGCACATCCTGTCGCGCTTCTACACGGTGCCGACTGCGCGGGCGGCGCGCCGGTCGGTGGTGTGGGCGATCGCGCTGATCGGCGGCTTCTACCTGATGACCATCGTGCTCGGGTTCGGGGCGGCCGCGCTGCTGGGCCCGGACCAGGTGCGGGCCTCCAATGCCTCGGGGAACACGGCGGTTCCGCTGCTCGCGGCCTTCCTGGGCGGCGGGGCGGAGTCGACCGGGGGAGCGGTGCTGTTCGCCTTCGTGGCGGCGATCGCCTTCGCCACGATCCTGGCCGTGGTCGCCGGGATCACGCTGGCCTCGTCGGCCTCGGTGGCCCACGACCTGTACGCCTCGCTCAAGCGGCGCCGTGCCCGCCAGCGCAGCGAGGTGGCCGTGGCCCGCGTCGCGGCCGTCGGGATCGGGGCGGTGGCGATCGCCCTGGGGCTGCTCGCGCAGGATCTGAACGTGGCGTTCCTGGTGGGGCTGGCCTTCGCGGTGGCGGCCTCGGCCAATCTGCCGGTGCTGCTGTACTCGCTGTTCTGGCGGGCGTTCACCACGCGCGGCGCGGTCTGGTCGGTGTACGGGGGCCTGGTTCCGGCGGTGGTGCTGGTCGTCCTCTCGCCGGTGGTCTCCGGCAGCCCGGACTCCCTGTTCCCGGGTGTGAGCTTCCAGTTCTTCCCCCTGCAGAACCCGGGCCTGGTGTCGATCCCGCTGGGCTTCCTGGCGGGCTGGATGGGCACGGTCACCTCGGCCGAGGATGCGGACACCGCGAAGTACGCGGAGACGGAGGTCCGTTCCCTGACCGGTGCCGGGGCCGTCTGAGTACGGCTCCCGTCCGCGTCCGCCGGGTCAGGCGCTCTCGGACGGGAGCCAGGAGTAGCGGTGTTCCGGGCGGCCCGTCTCGCCGTAGCGCAGGGCCAGGGTGACCCGGCCGGTGCGCTCCAGGAGCTTCAGGTAGCGCTGGGCGGTCTGGCGGCTGATGCCGGCGCGGTCGGCGATCTGCTGGGTGGAGAGCGGGCCTTCGGCGGAGCGCAGGACCTGGCGGACCAGCTCGGCGGTGGTGGCGGAGTGGCCCTTGGGCAGCTCGTTCGGGGAGCCGGCCGCGGCGAGGGCGCCGAAGATCCGGTCCACCTCGGCCTGTTCGGCCTCGCCGCCCGTCTCCAGGGTGCGGCGCAGGGCGCGGTACGCCTCCAGCCGGGTGCGCAGGCCCGCGAAGGTGAAGGGCTTTACCAGGTACTGGAGGGCGCCGAGGCGCATGGCGGACTGGACGGTGGCCAGGTCGCGGGCTGCCGTGACCATGATCACGTCGGTGCGGTGGCCGAGCTGGCGCAGCCGGCGCACCAGGTCCAGGCCGTTCTCGTCCGGCAGGTAGTGGTCGAGCAGGATCAGATCCACGGGGTGGGCGTCGAGGCAGGTGAGGGCCTCGGCGGCCGAATGCGCCTGGGCGACGACGCGGAAGCCGGGAACCTTCGCCACGTAGGCCGCGTTGATCCGGGCAACACGCACGTCGTCGTCGACGACCAGTACGTGGATGTCGTGGATGTCGTTGATCGGGGTCTGGTTCATCGCAGGGCCTCCGGGAGCACGACGGAGAACTCCGCCCCTCCGTCCGCTGCCTCGCCGGCCCGTGCCGTGCCGCCCTGGCGCTCCGCGAGGCGGCGTACCAGCGCGAGACCGAGCCCGCGCTCGCGGTGGGCCCTGGGCTGCTTGGTCGACCAGCCCTCGGTGAAGATCTCCTCGCGGCGGGCGGCCGGGACGCCGGGGCCGCTGTCGCGTACCCGGAGGACCGCCGTACGGCCCTCGGTGCGCAGCTCGACCTCGACCAGGGGCGCGGCGGAGCCCGCCGCGGCGTCCAGGGCGTTGTCCACGAGGTTGCCCGTGATGGTGACCAGCCCGCCGGGGTCGACGAGGCCGTCGGGAAGGAAGGTGGCGTCGGAGAGCCGCAGCGGGACGCCGCGTTCGGCCGCGACGGTCGCCTTGCCCACCAGGAGGGCGGCCAGCAGCGGGTCGTGGACCTTCTCGGTGACTTGTTCGGCGGTGGTGCGGTGCACTCCCACCACCTCGGTGACGAACGCGAC
Organism: Streptomyces sp. NPDC051109; assembly: GCF_044455885.1. NCBI lineage: Bacteria > Bacillati > Actinomycetota > Actinomycetes > Kitasatosporales > Streptomycetaceae > Streptomyces > Streptomyces sp. NPDC051109. The sequence goes on along the minus strand of NZ_JBITFF010000006.1, from coordinate 339,878 downwards.
CGCCTCCTCGTGCAGGCCGAGCTCCAGCAGGCCGAGGAGGGTGTGGAGGCGGTTGGCGTGTTCGTGGTCCTGCGCACGCAGGGCGTCGATCAGGCCCTTGGTGGAGTCCAGCTCGCGGCCGAGGTGTTCCAGCTCGGTGCGGTCGCGCAGGGTGGCGACGGCGCCGCCGTCCTCGGTGGGCATCCGGTTGGCGACCAGCACCCGGGGGCCCTGGACGGTGAGCAGGTCGCGGCCGGTGACGCGGCCGGCCAGGACGTCGGTGGTGCGGCCGGCGCCCAGGACGTCGTCCAGCGGGCGCCCGGCGACGGTGGCGGCCGTGTCGGGGGCGAGGCCCAGCAGCCGGGCGGCCTCGTCGTTGACCAGCCTGACCCGGCCCTCGCGGTCGAGGGCGATCACGCCCTCGCGGATGGAGTGCAGCATCGCCTCGCGCTCGGCGAGCAGCCCGGCGATATCGGAGAAGGCCAGGTCGCGGGTCTGCCGCTGGATCCGGCGGGACAGCAGGTAGGCGGCGAGCGCGCCCGCAGCGAGGGCTCCGCCCGCGTAGGCGAGCAGGCCCGGGATGGCGCCGAGCAGCCGGTCGTGGACGCTGTCGTAGGCGATGCCGACGGAGACGGCTCCGACGATCTCCCCGTCGGCCGCGATGAGCGGGACCTTGCCGCGGGCGGAGCGGCCGAGGGTGCCCTCGTCGATTTCCATGACCTCGCGGCCCGCGAGGGCGTCGCTCGGGTCGGTGGAGACGGGCAGTCCGATCCGATCGGTACCGGGGTGCGAGCGGCGGATGCCGTCCAGGTCCATGACGACGACGTACTCGGCGCCCGTGGCCCGGCGGATCCGCTCGGCGGAGGCCTGCACCGGGCTGTCGGCCGTCGGCCCGGAGTCGAGGAGGGCGGCGGCCAGTGAGGGGTCCGCCGCCGCGCTCTGGGCGATGGCCAGGGCGCGCCGCATGGCCTGGTCGTCGAGCTGTGCGCCGAGCGGGGCCAGGAAGAGCCCGGTGGCCAGCAGGACGACCCCGGCGGCGATGGCCAGCTGGGTCAGCAGGATCTGCGAGACGGCCCGTCTGGGCAGCCCGAGGCGCCGAGCGCTCATGTGGAGGAACCGCATGACCAGCAACGGTAGGCCGCCTTCGGCCGAAGCGGAATTTCTCGTGTCACGCACATGGCTCGCGTTGCTGCGGACCTCCATCGAGGAGGCCCTCGCCGAGCACGCCCGGTCGCCGCCCCGGCCCTCGGCACCCGAATCTGTGGCGCGACCCCTGCTGCCGCAACCCGAGGTCCGGGGCGCGTACGCCGCGGACCGCCAGGACGGCGACCCGGACTCGATGCTCACCGTGTACCGGACCGCCCTCAAGCTGCGCCGCCGGCGGCGGCGGCCTCGGCGGCGGATCGCTCGCCTGGCTGCCCGCGCCACCCGGGGTGCCGGCCTTGGCCCGCTCCGACGGGCTGGTCCGCGTGGTCAACCCGTCCGGCGGCCGGATCCCGCTGCCGGCGCGTTCGAGCCTCCTGCTGAGCAGTTCCGCCCTGGGCGCGGCGGGGCTGCTGCCGCAGGACACGGCGGTCCGGCTGCGGACCCGACCCCCGCGGCCGGACCGCCGGCGCGGGCCGGCGCGCGTCACGGCATCGGCTGTGGCGGGCGGGGCCCCTGGTACTGGCCGCTCGGGCGCATCCGGAGCGGCCGCTCCTGGTACTCCTCCAGCGCGTGCGCCATCCAGCCCGCCGTCCGGGACACCGCGAACACCGTCTCCCCGGCCTCCGCGGACATCCCGCAGGACACCGTCAGCACCGCCAGCGCCAGGTCCACGTTGGCGTGCAGCCCGCCCCGCCGGGCCGCCGCCGTCGCGACGACCTCCCGGGCGGCGGCCAGCGCGGGTCCCGCCTGGGGCACGCCCTCCAGCCGGGCGAACAGCGCCGTGGCGCGCGGGTCCTCGCCCTCGTACAGCCGGTGCCCGAGACCCGGAACCCGCCGTCCCGCCCGCAGGTGGTCCGCGACCACCGGAGCGGCGCCGCCCCGCTCCAGCGCCTCCACCAGCATCCGGTGCGCGAGCCGGCCGGCCGCACCGTGCAGCGGCCCTTCGAGCGCGCCGAGACCCGCCGAGACCGCCGCGTACGGATGGGCCCGCGCCGACGCCGCCACCCGTACGGCCAGGGTCGAGGCGGCCAGGTCGTGGTCGATGAGCAGGGTGAGGGCCAGGTCCAGCGCGGCCAGCGCGTCCGGATCCGGCTCACGCGCCGTCAGCCTGGTCCACAGCTGCCGGGCCAGCCGGCCGTCACCGCGCCAGCCGCGCGGGCCCGCCTCGGGCAGCGCGCCGACCAGCGTCGGGATCAGGCAGCGCGCGGAGCCCAGTACGGCCTCCGCGGACAGGTCGAAGCGCAGCGGGTCCGCCACCGCGGCGGCCGCCGTCGCCACGCGCAGCCGGTCGAGCGGACCGCTGTGCTCGGGCAGCGCGGCCACCGCGCGCCGGGCGGCGGCCAGCGCCTCCGGGGGAGCGGTGAAGCGTGCGCCGCGCGGGAGCGTCCCGGTCCAGAGCCACTCGGCGACCTCCTCGTACCGGTACCGCGAGGCCAGCTCGACGGCGTCCACGCCCCGGAAGTAGTACCGGTCGGGCTCGATGAGCGTGAGCGAGGTGCGTACGGAGAGCTCCGCGCCCGGGGGCGCGGCCGCCTCGCGCCGGCTGCGCAGGGCCAGTGCCTCCACCTCGCGCGCGTCGAAGCTGCTGCCGCGGCCGACGGGGTCGCGGCGGCTGGTGAGCTGGCCGCGGCTGACGTACGCGTACACGGTCGCGGGCTTCACCCCCAGCAGTTCCGCCGCCTGCCGGGTGCTGAGCCGGCGCTCGCCGTCCGCCTGGTCGTTCATGACACCCACCCTACATATATTGATTCAATCAATATTGACAAGGATTCAATCCATGATGGATGGTCGATTCATGAACACCACCGTCGATGTACCCCGCGGTCTCGCGGGAGTCGTGGTCACCGAGACCGAGCTCGGTGACGTCCGAGGCCGCGAGGGCTTCTACCACTACCGCCAGTACTCGGCCGTCGAACTCGCCGGGAGCCGCAGTTTCGAGGACGTGTGGCACCTGATGTTCCGCGGGGCCCTCCCGGCCGACGCCGCCGAGCGCGCCGCCTTCGCCGCCGAGATCGCCCCGCTGCGGCGGCTGCCCGACGCGGTGCGCGACGCGCTGCCCGCCCTCGCCCGGGCCACCGCGCTGTCCGGCCCGCTCGCCGGGCTGCGGACCGCGCTCTCGCTGCTCGGCGCCTCCGCCGGGTTCCGCCCCGTGTACGACATCGACCCCGGGCGGCGGGCCGCCGACGCGCTGGCCGCCTGCGCCGCCGTACCGACCCTGCTCACCGCACTGCACCGGCTGGGGCAGGGCCTGGAGCCGGTCGAGCCGCGCGCGGACCTCCCGTACGCCGCCAACTACCTGTACATGCTCACCGGCCGGGAACCCGACCCGGTCAAGGCGCGCGCCGTCGAGCAGTACTTGATCTCCACGATCGACCACGGTTTCAACGCCTCGACCTTCACCGCCCGCGTGATCGCCTCCACCGGCGCGGACGTCGCCGCCGCCCTCACCGGCGCGATCGGCGCGCTCTCCGGCCCGCTCCACGGCGGCGCGCCCAGCCGGGCCCTGGACACCCTCGACGCCATCGGCACGGCGGACCGCATCGAACCGTGGATCCGCGAGCGGGTGCTCGCCGGGGACCGGATCATGGGCTTCGGGCACCCCGTGTACCGGACCGAGGACCCGCGTTCGCGGATGCTGCGGGACATCGCGCTCCGCTTCGGCGGCCCGCTCGTGGACTTCGCCGTCGAGGTGGAGCGGCACGTCGAGCAGATCCTCGCCGAGCTCAAGCCGGGACGGGAGCTGCACACCAACGTGGAGTTCTACGCCGGAGTCGTCATGGAGCTGTGCGGGCTGCCGCGCGAGATGTTCACCCCGACCTTCTGCGCGGCCCGCGTGGTCGGCTGGAGCGCGAACATCCTCGAACAGGCCGCCGATTCGAAGATCATCCGTCCGGCCGCCCGGTACGTGGGCCCGAACCCGCCGGCGCCGGTTCCGGCGCTCGGCTGACTACGATCGGCCGTGTGAACAGCAGTCAGCCCGCCCAGCAGTCCGCTCGGCCGCCCGTCCGGCAGCCTGCACAGCCGCCCGTCCAGCCGATCCCCGTCGTCGTGCTGTCCGGATTCCTCGGATCCGGCAAGACCACGCTGCTCAACCACCTCCTCGGGAACCGGGGAGGCACCCGGATCGGCGTCGTCGTCAACGACTTCGGCTCGATCGAGATCGACGCGATGGCCGTGGCCGGCCAGGTCGGCGACTCCATGGTCTCGCTCGGCGGCGGCTGCCTGTGCTGCGCGGTCGACGGCAGCGAGTTGGACGCATACCTGGAGAAGCTCTCCGCGCCCGTCCACCGGATCGACGTGATCGTCATCGAGGCGAGCGGGCTGGCCGAGCCCCAGGAGATGATCCGGATGCTGGTGGCCAGCGAGAATCCGGCGGTCCGGTACGGCGGGCTGGTCCAGGTCGTGGACGCGGCGGAGTTCGACGAGACCAGGGCCAAGCACCCGGAGACCGACCGCCACCTGGCCGTCGCGGACCTGGTGGTGCTGAACAAGACCGACCGGGTGGAGCCGGCCGACCTCACCCGGATCGGGGCCGAGCTGGGCACGCTCTGCCCGGGCACACCGGTGGTGGCCGCCGACCACGGCCGGATCGACCCGGAGCTGCTCTTCGACCGGCGTCCGTGGACCGAGACCCGGGGCCAGCTGTCCTTCGAAGACCTGATCTCGGAGGCGAGGGACGCCGCCGAGGCGGAACCCGGGGCCCGCGCCGCCGGCCACGGGGACCACACCGGGCACGCCCACACGGTCTACGAGAGCACGGAGTTCGTGTCCGAGCAGGCCCTGAACCCGCGGCGGTTCATCGACTTCCTCGACCGCCGCCCGGCCGGGCTGTACCGGATCAAGGGCTACGTCCACTTCGGCGTCCCCGGCCACGAGGAGCGCTACGAGGTCCACGCCGTCGGCCGCTTCCTCCGCTTCGTGCCGGGCCCTTGGGGCCGGGGGGAGCCGCGCCGGAGCCAACTGGTCCTGATCGGCGCCGGTACCGACGGCTCCGCCCTGCTCCGCGAGCTGGAGTCCTGCCGCGAACCGGCCCCGCAGCACGCGCCGCCGGAGAGCATATGGGGCGTCCTGCGCTACGTCGACCGCCCGGCGCAGCCAGACGCGGAGCCCGAACCGGACGCGGAGCCGGAGCCCGAGCCCTGCGAGCCCGACCCGTACGGCGATCCCGACTCCGCCCGAGACCCCGACGACCGGTAGGCCGCGGCCGCCGTCAGGCGACCTCGACGCCGTACTCGCCCAGCAGGTCCTCCAGACCGCCGCGGTAGCCCTTGCCGCCGATCACGAAGTCCCAGTCGCCGTTGGAGCGGCGCCGGAAGGAGCCGAGGACCAGCGCGGTCTCCCCGGCGCGCCCGTCGGAGACGTCCAGCCGGCCGAGTTCCTCCCCACCCGCGGACAGCAGGCGGATGTGGGCGTCGGTGAAGCCGGCGAGATCGGCGTGCGGATCGACCTCCGGGTCGATCGCGGCGACCAGGACCAGCCGGTCGGCGGGGCCGGGCAGGGCGTCGAAGGATACCTCCAGCGCCGCCCTGTCGGGTGCCGCGTGCGCGCGGGCCCGGACCGAACCGTCCGGGGTCCGGGGATTGTTGAAGAACACGAAGTGCTCCTCGCTCAGCACCCGGTTGCCCGTGCAGACGAGGGCGCACACGTCGAGCGCGACGGACCCCGACCAGGACATGCCGAGCACGTTGTGGTCGACCGAAGGGGCGGCGGGCTCCGGTTCGGGCGCGGGCCGCGCCGGACCGCCGCCGAGCCGCCCGCGCAGTCCGTACTGGTGCAGCAGCTCGACGAGATCCGCCCCGGGAACCAACTCCAGCGGCTTGCCGTTGGCAAAGGCGTACGACCCGGGCCCGAAGGACGCGGTGGTGACGAGCACCCCCTTGTTCGCCCCCTTGTCCTGGACCGTGCCGTACAGATCACGCACGGCCGTCGGCGGCACCGTGTTCCGGTAGCGCTTGACCTGTACGACGATCCGCCCGCCCCGGATCGGCGCCGGGTCCAGCGCTTCCACGTCCACCCCGCCGTCGCCCGACCGCTGCGTGGTCACCGCCTCCATGCCCATCGCCCGGAACAACTCGGCGACCAGGTTCTCGAAGGCGATCGGATCCATCACGAAGAGGTCCGGCTCGTCCTCGTCCGCGTCGGCCGCCTGCCCGCCGTGGCTGACGACCCCTCCGCCGACCTCGTCCGGCCGGCGCCCGGGGCGCACCGCCGTCAGCTGGTCGGGCCGCGCCGACAACTGCCCGCCCAAGCCCGAGACCAGACAGTCCACGGCACTGACCTGCTCCAGGCGCAGCCCCGCGAACACGTCCCGCGCCGCCGGCACCGTGGACAGGACGCACCGCGCCTCCTGCCCCGTCGCCGGATCGTGGCCCTCCACGAACCCGTTGACCACCACCGAGTCCAGTACGCCGAACTCGTCCGCCGCGTACAGCTCGCGCACCACCAGCAGCATGCACTGCGCCAGCAGGTCCCGGTACAGCGCCCGGCGCTCCGTCACCGGGCGGGGCTTCACCCTGTCCTGGTCCGTACTGGGCAGGTACTGCACCGCCCTGGCCTCCGGCACCACCGCGTACCCGGGGAGCTCCCAGTCCAGCACCAGCTGGCGCGCCGCCGGGTCGTAGGCGGCCGCCACCTGCCGCGGCAGCGCCTCGGGCCATGCCGCCGAGGCGTACAGGGCCGCCGAGAAGTACTCCACCGCAGCTTCCGCGTCGCCCGTGCGCAGGGCGGCGGCCAGCTCGGTGAGCCCGCTGTTGTGCGCCCTCACCCCGGCGAGCTGCTCGGCGGCCCACCGGTCGTACTGCTGCCGGTACGCGGCCAGCTGCTGCTGCCGCTGCGCCTCGGCGGCGCTCGCGGCCCGCCAGGCCTCGGTGTACCGGGCGTGGGCTTCCCGCTCCGCCTGCGCCCGGTGGCCGGAGCCGAGCGTCCAGCCGCTGCTCTGCTGCTGGAACTGGTCGATGCGCGGCATCGGCACCGGATGCGCCAGGGCCCCGGCGTCGAAGGGTTCCAGCTGCTCGGGCCGGGCCAGGGCGGCCATCCGGAACGCCGGCGCCCGGCAGCCCGCCACCAGCAGGCCCTTGAGGGCGTCGACTTCGGCGTCGATCTGCGCGGTCCGCCGCAGGGCCTCGGCCTCGCGGTACTGCCGGTGGCTGCGGTTCGCGTCGCGTTCGTGGGTCCGCTGCCGGTCCCGTTCGTACGCCAGCAGCCGGCGCTCGGCCTCCCGCTGCTGGATCACCTGCGTCTGCTGCTGCCGGCGCTGGGCCTCGGCCCAGTCCCCGATCAATCCGCCCGACCGACGACTCATCAGCTGTGTACTCCCCCCACCAACACCCAGAGGGAAAACACTAGTCGGCATTCGGGTGGTACGTCCCCCCGGTCGCACCACCCGAATGCCGCCGTACGTCCTACAGCGCGCCCCCCGCCAGAGCGGCGACGACCGCGGGCAGCGCGGCCCCCGATCCGTCGCGGCGCGGGTCAACTGCCGGGAGTTCGGCCGGGCTGCCGTTCGCCGAGGCCGCGCGGACCGGCGCGTTGCCGGCCCAGGCCAGGACCAGCAGGTCCTCGCCCTTCAGGAACCGCTGGCAGCGCACGCCGCCGGTGGCCCGGCCCTTGCGCGGGTACTGGTCGAACGGGGTGAGCTTCCCGGACAGCATCGAGTCGTCCAGCGTCCCGTGCGAGCCCGCCACCGTGAACACCACGGCGTCGCGCGCCGGGTCCACCGCCGAGAAGTGGATCACCTTGGCGTTCTCGGAGAGCTTGATGCCCGCCATACCGCCCGCCGGGCGGCCCTGCGGGCGCACCTGGCCCGCCGGGTAGCGCAGCAGCTGGGCGTCGTCGGTGAGGAAGACCAGGTCCTCCTCGCCCGTGCGCAGTTCGACCGCGCCGACGATCCGGTCACCGTCCTTGAGGGTGATGACCTCCAGCTCGTCCTTGTTCGCCGGGTAGTCCGGCACGACGCGCTTGACCACGCCCTGCTCGGTGCCCAGGGCCAGGCCCTGCGAGGACTCGTCCAGCGAGGTCAGGCAGACCACCTTCTCGTCCGCCTCCAGTCCGGAGAGGAACTCCGAGACCGGTGCCCCGCCCGCCAGGTTCGGCGCGGCGTGGGTGTCCGGCAGCTGCGGCAGGTCGATCACCGCGAGCCGCAGCAGCCGCCCGTACGAGGTGACCACGCCGACGTCGGCCCGGGCGGTCGCGGCCACCTGCGAGACGATCAGGTCGTGCTTCGCGCGGGACCCGCCCTCCTCCTCCGGCAGCGGGTCGCCGTTGGCGGTGCGCGCCAGCAGGCCCGTCGAGGACAGCAGGACCCGGCAGGGGTCGTCCGCGACCTCCAGCGGAACCGCGGCGATCGCCGTGCCCGCCGACTCCAGCAGGACCGTCCGGCGCTCGGTGCCGAACTTCTTCGCGACCGCGGCCAGTTCCGTGGAGACCAGCTTGCGCAGCTCCGTGTCGGACTCCAGGATCCCGGTCAGTTCGTCGATCTCGCCGGTCAGCCGGTCGCGCTCGGACTCCAGCTCGATCCGGTCGAAGCGGGTGAGCCGGCGCAGCGGGGTGTCCAGGATGTACTGGGTCTGGATCTCGCTCAGCGAGAAGTGCTCGATCAGCCGCTCCTTCGCCTGCGCCGAGTTGTCGCTGTCCCGGATGATCCGGATGACCTCGTCGATGTCGATCAGGGCCACCAGCAGGCCCTCGACCAGGTGCAGCCGGTCGCGCCGCTTGCCGCGGCGGAACTCGCTGCGCCGCCGCACGACCTCGAAGCGGTGGTCGAGGTAGACCTCCAGCAGCTCCTTGAGGCCCAGGGTCAGCGGCTGGCCGTCGACCAGCGCGACGTTGTTGATGCCGAAGGACTCCTCCATCGGCGTCAGCTTGTACAGCTGCTCCAGGACGGCCTCCGGGTGGAAGCCGTTCTTGATCTCGATGACCAGGCGCAGGCCGTGCGAGCGGTCGGTGAGGTCCTTGACGTCCGCGATGCCCTGGAGCTTCTTGGAGCCGACCAGGTCCTTGATCTTCGCGATGACCTTCTCGGGGCCGACCGTGAAGGGCAGTTCCGTGACGACCAGGCCCTTGCGGCGCGCCGTCACGTTCTCCACGGCCACCGTCGCGCGGATCTTGAACGTGCCGCGGCCGTTCTCGTAGGCGTCCTTGATCCCCGAGAGCCCCACGATCCGGCCGCCCGTGGGCAGGTCCGGACCCGGCACGAAGCGCATCAGCGCCTCCAGGTCGGCCTGCGGGTAGCGGATCAGGTGGCGCGCGGCCGCGATGACCTCGCCCAGGTTGTGCGGCGGCATGTTGGTGGCCATCCCGACCGCGATCCCGGAGGCGCCGTTGACCAGCAGGTTCGGGTACGCGGCGGGCAGCGCGACCGGCTCCTGCTCCTGGCCGTCGTAGTTGGCGGTGAAGTCGACGGTGTCCTCGTCGATCGACTCCGTCATCAGTGACGTGGCGTCCGCCATCTTGCACTCGGTGTAACGCATCGCGGCCGGCGGGTCGTCGTTGCCGAGCGAACCGAAGTTGCCGTGGCCGTCGACCAGCGGCAGCCGCATCGAGAAGGGCTGGGCCATGCGCACGAGGGCGTCGTAGATCGACGCGTCACCGTGCGGGTGGAGCTTGCCCATGACCTCGCCGACGACGCGGGCGCACTTCACGTAGCCGCGGTCGGGGCGCAGGCCCATCTCGTTCATCTGGTAGACGATGCGCCGGTGTACCGGCTTCATGCCGTCCCGGGCGTCGGGCAGGGCGCGGGAGTAGATCACCGAGTACGCGTACTCGAGGAAGGAGCCCTGCATTTCGTCGACGACGTCGATGTCGAGGATCTTCTCCTCGAAATCCTCCGGCGGCGGGGTCTTCGTGCTGCGGCGGGCCATCGCTGCGCGGCTCCTTAACCAAGAAAGTGTGCTGGGGGTCTGGCGGCCGGTCTGATCGGCGTTGACGGGGTTGTCGCGGACCATTGTGGCCCGAGGCACCGACAACGCCGACTCCGACCCTGGGGTCACCCCCGGACGGAGGCGTGGGTGAGTGTGAGCCGGGAACTTCTCCGGTGCCCGACGCGCTTGCATACAGTGGCAGGTCTGACGGAAAACTCTGCATCGCGATCGAAGGGACCACATGCCCATGGGTCACACGGCCACAGCCCAGGCCGGCTCCGGCGGCCTGACAGCGACCGAGCACCGGCTGGCCAACGGCCTGCGCGTGGTGCTCTCCGAGGATCACCTGACCCCGGTCGCCGCGGTCTGCCTCTGGTACGACGTCGGCTCGCGCCACGAGGTCAAGGGGCGGACCGGCCTGGCTCACCTCTTCGAGCACCTGATGTTCCAGGGCTCGGCGAGCGTACCCGGCAACGGGCACTTCGAGCTGGTCCAGGGGGCCGGCGGTTCGCTCAACGGCACCACCAGCTTCGAGCGCACCAACTACTTCGAGACCATGCCGGCCCACCAGCTGGAGCTCGCGCTGTGGCTGGAAGCCGACCGGATGGGCTCGCTGCTGGCCGCCCTGGACGACGAGTCCATGGAGAACCAGCGCGACGTCGTCAAGAACGAGCGCCGCCAGCGGTACGACAACGTCCCCTACGGCACGGCCTTCGAGAAGCTGACCGCCCTCGCCTATCCCGAGGGCCACCCGTACCACCACACCCCCATCGGCTCCATGGCCGACCTGGACGCGGCCTCCCTGGAGGACGCCCGCACCTTCTTCCGTACGTACTACGCGCCCAACAACGCGGTGCTGTCGGTCGTCGGTGACATCGACCCCGAGCAGACGCTCGCCTGGGTCGAGAAGTACTTCGGCACCATCCCCGGGCACGAAGGCAAGCAGCCGCCGCGCGACGGGGCGCTGCCCGAGATCATGGGCCGCGAGCTGCGCGAGGAGATCGTCGAGGAGGTCCCGGCCCGTGCGCTGATGGCCGCCTACCGGCTCCCGCACGACGGCACCCGCGAGTGCGACGCGGCCGACGTGGCGCTGACCGTGCTGGGCGGAGGCGAGTCCTCCCGGCTGCACAACCGCCTGGTCCGCCGCGACCAGACCGCCGTCGCGGCCGGGTTCGGCATGCTGCGCCTCGCCGGTGCGCCCTCGCTGGGCTGGCTGGACGTGAAGACCTCCAGCGGCGTCGAGGTGCCCGCCATCGAGGCGGCCGTCGACGAGGAGCTCGCGCGGTTCGCCGCCGAGGGCCCGACCGCCGAGGAGATGGAGCGCGCCCAGGCGCAGCTGGAGCGCGAGTGGCTGGACCGGCTGAGCACGGTGGCCGGGCGCGCCGACGAACTGTGCCGCTTCGCGGTGCTGTTCGGCGACCCGCAGCTGGCGCTCAGCGCGGTCGGACGCGTCCTCGACATCACCGCCGAGGAAGTGCAGGCCGTGGCCGCCGCCCGACTGCGCCCCGACAACCGCGCGGTGCTGGTGTACGAGCCGCTCCCGGCAGCAGCCGGCGAGAACGGTGAGAGCGACGAGAACGAGGGGGCGGAGCAGTGAGCGACACCGCAGCCGTCACGATGACCTTCCACCCGCAGCCCCAGGCCGGCCAGGCCAGGCCGTGGGCCTTCCCGGCGCCCGAGCGCGGCTCGCTGCCCAACGGCCTGACCGTGCTGCGCTGCCACCGGCCCGGCCAGCAGGTCGTCGCCGTCGAGGTCAACCTCGCGGCCCCGCTCGACGCCGAGCCCCAGGGCCTGGACGGGGTGGCGACGATCATGGCCCGCGCCCTGTCCGAGGGCACCGACAAGCACTCCGCCGAGGAGTTCGCGGCCGAGCTGGAGCGCTGCGGCGCCACGCTCGACGCGCACGCCGACCACCCGGGCCTGCGGGTCTCCCTGGAGGTCCCGGCCTCCCGGCTGGCCAAGGCGCTGGGCCTGGTCGCCGAGGCGCTGCGCGCACCCGCCTTCGCCGACAGCGAGGTCGACCGGCTGGTGCGCAACCGGCTCGACGAGATCCCGCACGAGCTGGCCAATCCGCAGCGCCGGGCCGCCAAGGAGCTCTCCCGGCAGCTCTTCCCGTCGACCCTGCGCATGTCCCGGCCGCGCCAGGGCACCGAGGAGACGGTCGCCCGGATCGACTCCGCTGCCGTACGCGCCTTCTACGAGGCCCACGTACGCCCCGCCACCGCCACCGCGGTGGTCGTCGGCGACCTGACCGGGATCGACCTGGACGCCGTCCTGGGGGACACCCTGGGCTCCTGGAGCGGCAACTCCGCCGAGCCGCTCCCGGTTCCGCCGGTCACCGCCGACGACACGGGCCGCGTGGTCATCGTGGACCGGCCCGGCGCGGTCCAGACGCAGCTGCTCATCGGCCGGATCGGGCCGGACCGGCACGACCGGGTCTGGGCGGCCCAGGTGCTCGGCACCTACTGCCTGGGCGGCACCCTCACCTCACGCCTGGACAAGGTGCTGCGCGAGGAGAAGGGCTACACGTACGGCGTGCGCGCCTTCGGCCAGGTGCTGCGCTCCACCGCAGACGGCAAGGGCGCCTCGATGCTCGCCATCAGCGGCTCGGTCGACACCCCCAACACCGGCCCGGCGCTGGACGACCTCTGGAAGGTGCTCCGCACCCTCGCGGAGGGCGGCCTGACCGACGCCGAACGGGACGTGGCGGTGCAGAACTTGGTGGGCGTGGCCCCGTTGAAGTTCGAGACGGCCGCGGCCGTCGCCGGCACGCTCGCCGACCAGGTCGAGCAGGAGCTTCCGGACGACTACCAGGCGCAGTTGTACGCGCAGCTGGCCCAAACGGGCACGGTGGAGGCGACGTCGGCCGTCCTGGCGGCCTTCCCGGTGGACCGCCTGGTCACGGTCCTGGTGGGCGACGCCGCGCAGATCGAGGAGCCCGTGCGGGCGCTCGGGATCGGTGAGGTCACCGTCGTCACCAACTGACGGACATTCCAAGGGGCTCCGGCGGCTTGTCCGCCGGGGCCCCTTTTGTCTGTTTCGTGGAGAGGTTGCTCGTATGGGGTGTGGCGTATGCAACAAAAACGCGTGTCTGTTTGGCGATTGACTGATGATCCGCCTAGCGTCGGCCGTGCTGTCCGTCAGTTGTACGCGCCGCATCCGCGGCACCGGGCAGCGATCGCCGAGTCCCCGTCAGGCGCGAGCCTGGGGAGCCGGGGACCCACATGTGTCCCTGGGGTGAATCGGACCGCCTCGCCAGAGGGGGCCCGTAGGAGACCTTCCTGCTCCGAACCCGTCAGCTAACCCGGTAGGCGAGAAGGAAGGAAAGGATCAGCCCCTTCATGGCGTTTGGCAGTCGTGCCGCCGGTAAGCACCGTGGTTCCAGTCGTCTGAGCCGCAAGACCGCCGGTTACGCCGGCATAGCCGCCCTCGCCACCACCGGTGTCGTCGGCTCCCTCGCAGGCCCGGCGTTCGCCGCGTCGGACAAGGCCCCCTCCATGGAGGACACCGGTCTGAACGCCGTCGTGACGGCCGAGGACCTCCCGGGCCAGATCGAGGCCCAGGCCGACGCCCAGGAGCACGCGGCCGAGGCCGCGGCCCTGAAGGCGAAGGCGGAGGCCGACGCGAAGGCGCGCGCCGCCGAGGCCAAGCAGAAGGCCGAGGAGAAGGCGAAGGCCGAGCGCGAGGCCGCCGAGCGCGCCGCCCGCGAGGAGGAGCGCAAGCGCCTCAACACCTTCGTCGCCCCCGTCGACGAGTCCTACATCAGCACCCAGTGGCACGCGGGCGGCGGCATGTGGTCCTCCGGCAGCCACACCGGCATCGACTTCCACGCGGCCTCCGGCACCACGGTGCACGCGGTCGGCATCGGCACCGTGGTCGAGGCCGGCTGGGGCGGCGCGTACGGCAACAACGTCGTCATCAAGCACGCCGACGGCACGTACACGCAGTACGGCCACATGTCCTCGCTGAGCGTCTCCGTCGGCGACCAGGTCACCGCCGGCCAGCAGATCGGCCTGTCGGGCTCCACCGGCAACTCCAGCGGCCCGCACCTGCACTTCGAGGCCCGTACCGGCGCCCAGTACGGCTCGGACATCGACCCGGTCGCGTACCTGCGCCAGCACGGCGTCAACGTCTGACCCGCAGCACCGAAACCGAAGGCCCCGGCTCCCCGAGCCGGGGCCTTCGTGTTGGCTGTAAACATCGCCTATTTCCGCCCGCGCTCGGAATTTATCGCCCGGTGCAATAGAGTCCGCGTAACGACAGTCGGAAGTCGGAATTAGGCGGAGGTCCGGACTTGCGTATTCCTGCGCACGCGGTATGCACGGCCATCCGCGAAGACATCGTCTCCGGGGTCTTCGAGCCGGGCGCCCGGCTGACGGAGGAACTGCTGGCCCGCCGGTACGGGGTCTCCCGCGTCCCCGTCCGCGAGGCGCTGCGGACCCTGGAGTCCGAGGGCTTCGTCACCACCCGGCGGCACGCGGGCGCCTGCGTCGCCGAGCCCACCGAGCAGGAGGCGGCCGACCTCCTGGAGCTGCGGCTGCTGCTGGAGCCGCTGGCGGCCGCCCGCGCCGCCCGGCGTCGTACCGAGGGCCACCTCAAGGTGCTGCGCGGGCTGGTCAGGCTGGGTCAGGAGCGGGCCCGGCGGGGGCAGGGGGAGGATCTGCGGTCCCTGGGCGGCTGGTTCCACGAGACCCTCGCCCAGGCCTCCGGCAGCCCCGGGCTGATCTCGCTGCTCACACAGATGCGCCACAAGGTCGCCTGGATGTACTCCGTGCAGGCGCCGGCCCGGCCGGTGGACTCCTGGGCCGAGCACGGAGCGATCGTGGACGCGATCGTCCGCGGGGACGCCGAGCGGGCCCGGGCGCTGACCGCGCTCCACGCGGACCGCGCGGCCGGGGCGCACCGGCTGCGGGTGAGGATTTCGCAACATGCCGTAAACACGGCGAGCGGTCCGCATTAACAAAGGCCGCGTATCAAAGAGTGAAGGCTGCGGCTGAATTCCCGCTGCATACGCCCTCGCCCTGCGCGCATGCGATGAATTCCCAAAATCGGCAGAACGAAGAAGCCGCGGCCACCACCGGAATACCGGTGGTGGCCGCGGCTTCTCCGTGTGCCCGGGGCGAACCCGAAGGGTCAGACGGTCTCGGGGAGCTCTTCGAGACCCTCGGCGACCAGCTTCGCGAGGCGGTCCAGCGCCGCCTCGGCGCCCTCGGCGTCGGACGCGAGGATGATCTCCTCGCCGCCCTGCGCACCCAGGCCCAGCACCGCGAGCATGGACGCGGCGTTGACGGGGTTCCCGTCGGCCTTCGCGATGGTCACCGGGACGCCGGAAGCGGTCGTCGCGCGGACGAAGATCGAGGCGGGACGAGCGTGCAGGCCCTCGGCCCAGCCGACGTTGACGCGGCGCTCTGCCATGGTGATGCCCTTCAGGTTCTTACGGTTGTCTAGACCAGTCTCTCACGACGTCCCTGATGCTCCGACCGACCTTCGGCCCGACTCCACCGCCGTTTGACCTACCCCAGCTTGCACCGGTTCGCCCGACCTTGCCGCGCGCGCCGCGCAGGAGCCATTCGGCCAGTACCGGCCGTAAGATCGCGGCATGACCACCGCGTCGGACCCCTCGTACCCGGCCCACTGGGAGGCGGACGTCGTCCTGCGCGACGGCGGCACCGCACGGATCCGGCCGATCACCACGGAGGACGCGGGCCGGCTGGTCAGCTTCTACGAGCAGGTCTCCGACGAGTCGAAGTACTACCGCTTCTTCGCGCCCTACCCCCGGCTCTCCGCCCGTGACGTGCGCCGCTTCACCCACCACGACTACGTGGACCGGGTCGGCCTCGCGGCGACCATCGGCGAGGAGTTCATCGGCACCGTCCGCTACGACCGGATCGGCCCCGACGGCCGGCCCGCCTCCGCCCCCGCCGACGAGGCCGAGGTCGCCTTCCTCGTCCAGGACGCCCACCAGGGCCGCGGTGTCGCCTCCGCGCTCCTCGAACACATCGGCGCGGTCGCCCGCGAGCGGGGCGTCCGCCGGTTCGCGGCCGAGGTGCTGCCCGCCAACAATAAAATGATCAAGGTGTTCAAGGACGCCGGGTACGAGCAGAAGCGCAGCTTCGAGGACGGCTCCGTCCACCTCACCCTCGACCTCGAACCCACCGCCGAGTCCCTGGCCGTGCAGCGCGCCCGCGAGCAGCGCGCCGAGGCCCGCTCCGTGCAGCGGCTGCTGACCCCCCGCTCCGTGGCCGTCATCGGAGTCAGCCGCTCCGGCGCGGGCGTCGGCGCGGCGGCCCTGCGGAACCTGCGCGACAGCGGATTCCGCGGCCACCTCTACGCCGTGAACGAGGCCGTCACCACCGACCTGCTGGACGGCGTACGGGCCTACCGCGCGCTCGGCGCCGTCGACGCGCCCGTCGACCTCGCGGTGATCGCGGTCCCGGCCGAGCGGGTCCCCGAGGCCGTGGCCGCCTGCGGCGAACACGGGGTGCAGGGGCTCGTGGTGCTCTCCGCCGGGTACGGGGAGAGCGGCCCGGCCGGCCTCGACCGGCAGCGCGAACTGGTGCGCCAGGTGCGCTCGTACGGGATGCGGCTGATCGGGCCGAACGCGTACGGCGTGATCAACACCGCCCCGGAGGTCGGGCTCAACGCCTCCCTGACCCCGGCCCCCGCGCCGATCCGGGGCCGCATCGGGCTGTTCACCCAGTCCGGGGCGATCGGCATCTCGCTGCTCTCCGCACTGCTGCGGCGGGGCGAGGGACTGTCGTCCTTCGTCTCGGCGGGCAACCGGGCGGACGTCTCCGGGAACGACATCCTCCAGTACTGGTACGAGGACGAGGCCACCGACGTCGCGCTCATGTACCTCGAAACCCTCGGCAACCCGCGGAAGTTCACCCGCCTCGCCCGTCGGACGGCCGCCGTGAAGCCGGTGGTCGTCGCGCGGGGCGGCCGCCACACCCCGGCGGGGCACGTGGTCCCCGGGACCCGGCTGCCGGACGCCACGGTCTCGGCCCTGCTGCGGCAGGCGGGGGTGATCCGGGTCGACACGGTGACCGAGCTGGTGGACGTCGGGCTGCTGCTGGCCTCGCAGCCGCTGCCGGCCGGTCCGCGCGTGGCGATCCTCGGGAACTCGGAGTCGCTCGGCGTCCTCACGTACGACGCCTGCCTCGCGCAGGGGCTGCGGCCCGGCGCCCCGCAGGACCTCACGACGGCGGCGAGGCCGCAGGACTTCCGGGCGGCGCTGGCCGCGGCGCTGGGCTCCGCCGAGAACGACGCGGTGATCGTCACCGTGATCCCGTGGGTGAACGAGCAGGAGCCGCAGGACGACCTGGCCGAGGCCCTGCGGGACGCGGCGGCCGGGTACCCCGGCAAGCCGGTGGCGGTGGTCCACGTGGAACTGGCCGAGCTCGTCGACGCCCTGTCCCCGGCGGGGCCGGGCGCGGCGCCCGCGACGGCGGCGTCCCCGCGCCCCCGCCCCACCGACGAGGAGGGCGGCGGATTCGCCGGACCTGACGTGCGGATCCCGGCGTATCCGGCCGCCGAGCGGGCCGTACGGGCCGTCGCCGAGGCCGTCCGGTACGGACAGTGGCGGCGGGCCAACGCCGAGGCCGGGCAGGTCCCCGCATACGAGGACATCGACGAGGCCGCAGCCGCCGCCCGGCTCGCCGACCTCCTGGCCGACGTCGGCGACGGCGTGCTCACCCTCACCGAGCCCGACGCCGCCGCACTGCTCGCCCACTACGGGATCCGGGTGCTCCCGACCCTGCCGGCGCCCAGCGCAGACGCCGCGGTCCGGGCCGCGCGGAGCCTGGGCTACCCGGTCGCCCTCAAGACCACCGCCCCGCACCTGCGCCACCGCGCGGACCTCGGCGGCGTACGCCTCGACCTCGCGACCGAGGCCGACCTGCGCCGCTCGTACGAGGAGCTCACCGACCTCCTCGGCACGGCCGACGAGCTGCTCCCCGTCGTCCAGGCCATGGTGCCCCGCGGGGTCGACACCGTCGTGCGGTCCGTGATCGACCCCGCCGCCGGCGCCGTCCTCTCCTTCGGGCTCGCCGGCGTCGCCTCCGAACTGCTCGGCGACACCGCCCACCGGCTCGTCCCCGCCACCGACCGGGACGCCGCCGGGCTCATCCGGTCCATCCGGGCCGCCCCCCTCCTCTTCGGCTGGCGCGGCAGCGACCCCGTCGACACCCCCGCCCTCGAAGAGCTCCTGCTGCGGCTGTCCCGGCTCGTCGACGACCACCCCGAAGTGGTGGGCGTCACGCTCGAACCCGTCGTCGTCGCCACCGAGGGCCTCTCCGTGCTCAGCGCCGCCGTCCGCGTGGCCCACCCGCCGGCCCGCACCGATCTCGGCCCCCGGACACTCCCCAGCTACTGACCGGCCCGCCAACCTCGGGAAGACGCGACCTTGGGCGCCCGGGGCGCCCCCTGCGGGCCTTAGGATGGACCTCATGGCGAAATCCGGTACGACGACCCAGGGGCTGCGCACGGCGATCGAGCGCAGCGGCTACTACCCGGCCCTCGTGGCCGAGGCCGTGGAGGCCGCGGTGGGCGGCGAGCCGGTCTCGTCGTACCTGGTCCACCAGGAGACGACCTTCGACTCCAACGAGGTGCGCCGGCACGTCACCGTCCTGGTCCTGACCGGCAACCGCTTCATCGTGAGCCACACCGACGAGCAGGCCGCCGACGCCGGTTCCCCGTCCCCGTACGCGACCACCTCCACCGAGTCCGTCAAGATCGGCGCGATCTCCTCCGTGGTGCTCAGCCGCGTCGTCGCCAACCCCGAGTCGTACACGCCCGGCACCCTGCCCCGCGAGGTCGTCCTGACCATCGGCTGGGGCGCGGTCTCCCGGATCGACCTGGAGCCCGCCGCCTGCGGCGACCCGAACTGCGACTCCGACCACGGCTACACCGGCAACTCCACCGCCGACGACCTCAGCCTGCGTGTCAGCGAGGCCGGCGACGGCCCGGAGGCGGTCCGCCAGACCCTCGTGTTCGCTCAGGCGCTCAGTGAAGCGACGGCGGCCACGTCCACTTCCGCCCGCTGATGTCCTATTCCGCACCGTCCAACTGGGACGAGCCGGAGCTGCTGGACCTCACCGGCGCCCCCGTCCCCGAGTACGGCACCGGCTCGCTCGCCGACCTGCTGCCGACCCTCGTGGCCGGCCAGGGCGTCCCCGGGTTCACCGCCGCGATCCCCGAGCTCACCCCCGCCGACCGGAACTGCGTGTTCCTCGTCGACGGCATGGGCTGGGAGCAGATCAAGGCCCACCCGGACGAGGCCCCCTACCTGACCTCCCTCCTCGGCAGCTCACGCGGCGGCACCGGCCGCCCCATCACGGCGGGCTTCCCGGCGACCACCGCCACCTCGCTGGCCTCCGTCGGCACCGGCCTGCCGCCCGCCCGGCACGGCCTGCCCGGCTACGCAGTGCGCAACCCGGCCACCGGCGAGCTGATGAACCAGCTCCGCTGGCACCCCTGGACCCCGCCGAAGCCCTGGCAGCCCTACCCGACCGTCTTCCAGCAGGCCGACAAGGCGGGGGTGGCGACGGCGCAGGTGTCCTCGCCCGCCTTCCAGACCACCCCGCTCACCAAGATCGCGCTGAGCGGCGGCACCTTCCTCGGCCGGATGACCGGCGAGGAGCGGATGGACCTGGCGGCCGAGCGGCTCGCGGCCGGGGACCGCTCGCTGGTGTACACGTACTACAGCGAGCTCGACGGGGCCGGCCACCGGCACGGCGTGAACTCCGACGCCTGGCGCGGCCAGCTGATGTACGTCGACCGGCTGGTGCAGCGGCTCGCCGAACAACTCCCGCCGCGCACCGCGCTGTACGTGACCGCCGACCACGGCATGGTGGACGTCCCCTTCGACGAGGACTCCCGGATCGACTACGACGAGGACTGGGAGCTGGGCGCGGGCGTGGCCCTGCTCGGCGGCGAGGGCCGGGCCCGGCACGTGTACGCCGTACCGGGTGCCGAGGCCGACGTCCTGACCGTGTGGCGCGAGGTGCTGGGCGACCGGTTCTGGATCGCGAGCCGCGAAGAGGCCCTGGAACTGGGCTGGTTCGGGCCGCCGGGGGAGTGCGACGAGCGCGTGCTCGGACGGATCGGCGACGTGGTCGCCGCCGCGTACGCCGATGCCGCGATCACCGCGTCCGTGAACGAGCCCAACGAATCGGCCCTCGCCGGAATGCACGGCTCCATGACCGCGGCCGAGCAGCTGGTCCCGCTGCTCGAAATCCGCACCTGACCGCCCGCCCCGTCCGCCCCGTCCGCCCCGCACGCCCCTCCTGCCGACCACGACGACCCGAAAGGTCCCGTTCCCTCCATGCCCGAATTGGTGTTCTTCTCCGGCACGATGGACTGCGGGAAAAGTACGTTGGCGCTCCAGATCGGCCACAACCGCTCGGCCCGGGGCCTGCAGGGCGTGATCTTCACGCGCGACGACCGCGCGGGCGAGGGCAAGCTCTCCTCGCGCCTGGGCCTGGTGACCGAGGCCGTCGAGGCGCGCCCGGGCATGGACCTCTACGGGTACCTGGTGGGCCAGATGTCGAAGGGCGCCAAGGTCGACTACGTCATCGTGGACGAGGCGCAGTTCCTCGCCCCCGAGCAGATCGACCAGCTGGCGCGCGTCGTGGACGACCTGGACCTGGACGTCTTCGCCTTCGGCATCACCACGGACTTCCGCACCAAGCTGTTCCCCGGCTCGCAGCGCCTCATCGAGCTGGCCGACCGGATAGAGACCCTCCAGGTGGAGGCGATGTGCTGGTGCGGGGCGCGCGCCACCCACAACGCCCGCACGGTGGGCGGCGAGATGGTCGTGGAGGGCGAGCAGGTCGTCGTCGGCGACGTCAACCGCTCGTCGGAGGAGGTCGGTTACGAGGTGCTGTGCCGCCGCCACCACCGTCGCCGCATGACGAGTGCCGCGGCCCACGCCGCCGCCCTCTCCCCGGACGTCCTCCCGGTCAACCACGCCTGAGCCCCTTGGCCGTACCCGCCCCCGGCCGTTCCCGGGAAGCGGAAGACACCCTTCGACGGATGCGGCACTAGGCTCGCGGCATGGATGATCCCTTGCTGACGGACAGCGGTGCCCGGGCCCTCGACGGAGGGCCCGCCGGAGACCCTCCGGTACGGCGCCTGCCCGCGGTCGTGGCCAAGGCGCGGGTGCTGTTCAGCGACCTCCGGGGACGAGTGCTGCTGGTACGGCTCCAGCCCTGGCACGGCGGTGTGCACTGGGGCCTGCCGGGGGGAACCGTGGAGGCCGGGACGGAGGCTCCGCGGCAGGCGGCCGTGCGTGAGATCGCGGAGGAGACCGGTCTGTCGTGCGTGCCGGGACGGCTCCTCGCCCTGGACTGGGTCAACCGGAGCGACGGCCAACAGCCGCGGATCGTCCACGTCTTCGACGGCGGGCTGCTGGAGGACGAACGGCTGGAGGGCATCAGGCTGGACGGGGCGGAACTGGCGGAGTGGCGGATGTGCACCCCGCGGGAGGCCGAGGCACTGCTGTCGGAGGCGAGCCGGGGACAGCTGGCCGCAGCGCTCGCGGTGCTGTCGCAAGGAGGCGGCCCGGCTGAGCTCGTGGACGGGGTGGCTGCCGCAGCGGTCCCGCAGGCGTGACCCCGGCAGTGGTCAGAGCTCCAGTACCGCCCGCGCGACGGCAGCGGCCTGGGCCTTGATCTCGGGGACCGCCGTGGTCTCGAAGAGGTTGCCCCGGCGCAGCGCACCCAGCGCCCAGACGCGGGCGGCGCCGGGCACGGTCTGCGTCTCGGCGGGCCGCAGACGGCCGTCGGGACCGGTGTCCAGGCCGATTCCGCAGGGTCCGGGCCGGGCAAGTCCACGAGCCAGCAGATCCGTGAGCAGGGGGTCGCCGGAAGCCGCCACGGAGGTCTGCGGGCCGGTGCAGTTCACCACCGCGCCCACGCGGAGCTCCCTCCCGTCGCGCAACCCCACCCGCACCCCTGCACCGTCGGGGTCGCTCCGGACGACCTCGCCCGCCGAAACCTCCAGCAGGCCTTCCCCGCGCAGCTCCTGGAGGGCGGCGGCGGACGCGGGTGCCAGCCGGTGCCGGTGGGTCTCCCACACGCGCAGGTCCTCGCTGAGGAAGCGGTCCTGGTCCGCGGGGTTCAAGCGCTGCCAGAGGTCCGCCGTCACGGGGCGCAGGCCGTCCAGCGCGGGCCGCCAGTCACCGTGGATGCGACGGGTCGCGGCCACGTGCCGCAGCACGGCGCGGCGCAGGGCATCGAGGGTGTCCGGGCCGTCGAGGCCGGGGGGTGCGACGGGCGGGGCCGGGCGGGTGGTGTGGGACTGGGGCAGGAGACCGTGGCGGGACACGGCGTGGAGCACGCGGCCGGGGCGCGCCAGAGCGAGTGCCACGTCGACCATCGTCAGGCCCGTGCCGACGAGCAGCAGGTCATCGCCGGCCGCCGCCACGCGATCGAGCGCACCGGGGGCCCAGGGGTCGGGTACGAAGCAGGGGGAGGAGCGGAGGTTCGCCGGCGCCCAGGACCGGCCCGGCGGAAGGCCGCCGACGGCCAGGACGACGGCGTCGGCGCACAGGGTGCGTCCGCTCGCTCCGTACAGGGCGAGCACACCGCCGCCGGGCTCCATCCCGATGCCGGTGATCCGGTCAGGTACGGCGCGCAGGCCGGCGGTGCTGCTCCGCGCGGCCGTGTCCGCCAACAGGTCCAGGAGGTACCGGCCGTACAGCCGGCGTGCCGGGTAGCCGTGGACGTCCTGGTGCCCCCGCGCGGAGAGCCAGTCGGGGAAGTCGCGGGGAGTGATGCCCATGCGGCCGGCCGGGGTGTTGAGGACGTGGCGGGAATCCGTCGTCCGATAGGCGGGCCCAGGGGCCTCGCCGACCGCGGGGTCGATCAGCAGGACGGTACACGGCTCGCCCTGGAGTTCGGCACGTACCAGCAGGTTGACCGCTGTCAGTATCCCCGCGGCCCCGGCCCCGACCACCCCTACGGTCGGCCCTGCCAACGGGGCGCGCCCCGTCTCGTCGTGCATCATCAACATGGCGAGATCATTACCCATGGCCGTCTACTATCTGCACCGAGGGTGAGGGGACGGGGCAACGGGTATGCAGGGTGACGGCATCGGGAGGCGAGTACCGATGACTGGCTCGACCGTCGGCGACGAGGCACCGCGAGAGCCGGGGCGGGCGCACTTGGCCGCGTTGCTGGGTGTGAGCGACCGGCTCCTGGACGTCTACGGGAGCGTGGTGCGCCGCCCCGGATGGGGCGTCGGCGAGATCGCCGGTCATCTGGGGATGGCGGAGGCCCAGGTGCGCAGCTGCCTGGACGAGCTCGCGGAACTTTCGATGCTCTACCCGGTCACGCACTCGACCACCCCGGTCGCACTGAACCCCGAGGTCGGCCTGGCCGCCCTGCTGAACCGGCGGGACACCGAGATCCAGCACCAGCAGGCCCAGCTCGCCGCGGCCCGTACCGAAGTGGCCGAGCTCGCCGCCGTCTACTCCAGCCACCACGGGTATTGGGGCAACCGCGGACTGGAGCAGCTCGATGACCTGACCATGGTACGGGCGCGGCTGGTCGAGCTCGCCGAGCAGGCCCAGCACGAGCTGCTCTCGTTCATGCCGGGCGGAGCGCAGAGCAGCGAAGCGCTGGACGCCAGCCGGCCCCTGGACGAGAAGAGCCTGTCGGCCGGGGTCAGGATCCGGACCCTGTACCTCGACAGCGTCCGCAACGACCGGGCCACCACGGAGTACGCCCGCTGGCTGGCCGGGCTCGGTGGCGAGATCCGTACGATTCCCTCCTTGCCGGTGCGCATGCTCGTCGTCGACAGGTCCGTGGCCCTCCTGCCCACGGACCCGGAGAACAGCAGGGCCGGAGCCGTCGTGGTGAAGGCCCCGGGTGTCCTGGCGGCTCTTGTGCACACGTTCGAAGCGGCCTGGGTGCAGGGGCAGACACTGGACGGAGCCAGGCCTTCGGGACCGGGCGAGGTGACGGCCCAGGAGCTGGAGCTGCTGAGGCTGTTGGAACTGGGAAGCACGGACGAGGTGGCCGCCCGCAAGCTCGGTGTCTCCTTGCGGACGGTGCGCAGGATGATGGCGGACATCATGGGGCGGCTGGGCGCGCGCAGCCGGTTCGAGGCCGGGCTGCTGGCGGTCAGGGCGGGCTGGATGTAGGGCGCGGCCCTCCGCGCGTGGCAGTCCCGTGCCATGGCAGCGAGCGGCCGGGAGCAATCCGCTTGACCCGAGCACAGCGGTGCCACCATGTGCTCCCATGTACGCGATCCATATCCGCCAGATGCTGCCTATGCCCGGGCGACTGGACATCAATGATGTCGCCATGGAATTGTCGGACGCTCGGGAAGGCGTCCTGGAACATATCTACGCGCCTAGATCGAATGAATTCGGACATAGCGGAGTGCTCTACGTCACTGGGCCTTCTGCGGTAGCGGCGGGGGCCTCGGTGCTGGCCGCAGTCCGAAAAGTACTCACAGGTAGCCTAATGAGAGCGGATTTGGTGACTTCTGCCGATCCCCGATCCGCAGGCCTGTGCGATGGGACGATCCGCGTGGCCGCGTCCGACGCTTCTTGAGTGGCACCATGTGGCCTGGGCAGCTTATGGCCATCTAAACGTCTGGAATCCGGCTTGCCGTGTATGCCACCTTGGCAATGCGGCGAGCCGATGAATTCACGGAGAACACAATTCCCGGGAGATCTTCCGGCTTGCGGTCCCCAGTCATGCCGACCGTGCACAGATCTCAAGAGGATTTCCATGTCGACCCGTTTTCTGACCTCCCTCACCGGCTGCGTGGCGGTGTTGGCCGCCGTACTGCTCGCCGCCCCGGCCGGGCGCGCCGTCTCTGACGCGTCCACCGCCCACGAGGTCGTCGCCGAGGGGCCGGCGGTCGCAGCCGTGCCGTACAGCTGGGGCTGGGACTAGGCACCCGTCCCCCTCCGGCCGACTCAGTCTTTCAGGAATTTCCATGCACCGAACCGCCCAGACCAGCGACTGCGTACTGTCCCACTGCCCCGCGGGGCGCGGCCGGCGCCTACCGGGCCCCGTCCCGAACGGGGCGCCGGCCGGGCGCTTGTGCCGGGCCTGCCGGGACCGCCTCGCCGTCGCGCTGTCCGAACTGCCGGGCCTGCACCGGGAGATCGAGTACCTCCTCGGACCGACGGCGACCGCCCGGGGCGAGCGGGTCAGCGGCAGCCGGAGCCCCGGCCCCCTCTTCAACGAGGAGGCCTCGGCCGTCCGCACGTCGATGCTCGGCGTACTCGCCTCCTGGTCGGGCGTGGTCGCGGGCCTCGGGGTGACGGCAGTCGTGCCGGAGCGGAAAGTAGGACCGCTCGCCGCCTTCCTGCTCCGGCACCTGGACCTCTTGGCCGCCCACCCGGCCGCCGCCGATCTGGCCGAGGAGGTCAAGGCGCTGACGGCGGACGCCCGCAAGGTGATCGGCCCGGCCGCCGTCCGGCAGGTCGCGCTCGGCAGCTGTCCGCACCCCGGATGCGCCGACGTGGTCGAGGCGCGGATGGGTGGCGGACAGGAGGCGGGCGGCGGAGTGCGCTGCAGGAGCGGTCATTCCTGGCCCGCCGGCGCATGGCTGGAGCTGCGGCGTCTTCTGTCGGCGGGCGCCCCGGCTCCCGCCCCTCGGGGACGGATGCTGCCGACACGGCTCGCGGCGCAGGCCGCCGGGGTGTCCGAGGCCACCGTGCGCAAATGGGTGAGCCGCGGAAAACTCACCCGCTACGGAAGCCCGTCGCGCGCCGAGTTCAACATCGACGAACTCATGGCGCTCACGGTCGACTGATCGGAATCAGTATCAGTTCGGTGCCGACGGCACTTCCGGTGCCTTCATAAGAACGTCGAAAAGGTCCTCGCCCGGTAATCGACATTGCCGGACGGGGGCCATTTCGGCGTTCCCTCTTTTTCCCCCTTCCCTGATTTCCCCACCTGTTTGACACGGTGCCGCGGAAGTGTCACGCTCTTGGTGGCGGAAGAAGTGTCGAAATTTTCGACCGCTCGATGAATCCCCTCCCTGATGTGAAGAGACCGTCACGGACGTGCTGGATTCCGAATGCTCCGCACCGCTCGTCCCGCGCATCGCGCCGTGCCGCCACGTTGCCGAACTGACAGGGTTCACAGTGATTAATTCCGACGCCGTCATCGCGAACGCCCTGGACGAAGTCCGCCGGTCCCGGAAAGCCTGGGAGGAACGGGCGTCCGGTACCGCGTCCGCGGGGACCGCGTACGAGGAATTCCTGATCCACCTGCGCACGTCGGTCCCCTTCTACCGGGACGCGGACGCCGGGGCGGGCCTGCCGCTCGTGGGGCGGGCCGACCACCAGGACCACGGCCACCGCTTCCGCGCGGAACCCGAGGCCGGCAGGCAATTCCGGATCTCCTCCAGCGGCACCACCGGCCGGCCCTTGGAAGTGACCCTGGACGAGGCCTCCTGGTACGCCGTCAACTATCACTTCTTCGCCCAGATCCGGAGGCTCGCCGGACTCTCCCGCGGGGTGTTCCGCCGTGGGGCGCCCGGCGTGCTCTTCGTGAGCAACAAGCCGGGCCGGCCCAGCTTCGTCCGCCCCCTGCCCTCCCTGGACGACGCGCTGTACCTGCGTCTCCAGCTGCCGGACGCACCGGCGGACACACTGGCGCTCCTCCACAAGTTCCAGGCTCCCGTGCTCTACGGCAAGCCGACCTACCTGCTCGACCTGCGGGCGGCGCTGCTGGCCGCGGGCGCCGCGCGGGCGCCGTGGCGGCCGCAGCTGATCCTGGTCAGCGGCGAGTGCCTGCACCCGGACGACCGTGAGCGGCTCACCGGCTACTTCCGGGCGCCCGTCGTGAACGCCCTCGCGTCGACGGAGGGCGGGCTGATCGCCGCGACGGAGCCGAACGGGTCGCACTTCCACGTGTTCGGCGAGAACGTCCGCCTGGAAGTGCTCGACGGGAGCGGACAGCCCTCGCCCCGCGGCCGGGGGGAGCTGCTGCTCACCAATCTGGTCAACCGCAGCACGGTCTTCGCCCGCTACCGGACCGGCGACTTCGCCGAGCTGGAGACCGCCGAGGACGGCAGCCAGCGGCTGCTGTCACTGCACGGCCGGGAACCGCGGACCGTGCGCTTCCGTTCCGGCGAGCTTTCGGCGGACGAGGTGACCCGGGCCATCGGCTTCCTCCCGGGCCTCGCGGACTTCCAGTTCGTGTCGAACGGTGGGGGCCGCACCCTCCTGTACTGGTCCGCGGAAGCCTCCTGCGCCGACCCGGCGGCCGTGGAGGCCGCCCTCCGCGACACCCTGGCCGCACTCCTCCCCGGCGAGGACCCGCAGCTGGAGCGGCGCGCGCGCATCACCCCGCTGGGCGGGAAGAAGCGGCGCTTCCTGCTCTGAATTCCCTCATGCAGAGGCACCACACCAACGTCTGGATACTTCGATGACGCTAAACCTGACCTGGACGGGCAACCAATTCCTGGACCCGAGTGAACAGGCCGAACAGATGATGTCGGCCACGAAGTCGATGGACATCACCAACAAGGACGACGTCTGGGGCGAGAGCGTGGCCGCCGCAGCGGCGGCGCATTTCGACGTGCCCGAGGAGTTCGTGCGCGTCGGCGCGGGAGCGACCCAGCTCATCGACACCCTGCTGCGCAGCGCCTACCGGGGTCTCGTGGTCGACGTCACCCCCAACTTCCATCTCACGGCGACGGTGTCCCGGCAGCAGGGGTGGAACTACACGAGCGTCCCGGTGCGCGAAGCGCACGAGCTGCTTCCCGCACTGGAGCCGTACCTCGACCGCCCCGAAGCCGTCATTGTGCTGTGTTCGCCGCGCAATCCGCTGGGCTACCAATTCGATCTTGAAGACATTTCCGCGCTGCTGAGCCGGGCCCAAGGGCTCGTGGTCCTCGACGAGGTGTACGCCGACTTCGCTCCCCGCACGGCCCTCGGACTCGTCTCCCGGTACCCGAACCTCGTCGTCATGCGGACCTTCTCCAAGGCCTGGGGTCTCGCCAACCTGCGGATCGGCTTCGCGGTGTCGCAGGCCTTCGCCCGCGAGGACTTCCGCTTCTGGCTCATGCCCAACAGCGTCTCGGGGGTGGCCCAGCGCACGGCCCTTCGACTGCTCGCCGAACCCGGTGCCGTCCACGACAGCGTCCTGCGGGCCAGGGCGTGCCGGGAGGAGCTGGCGGCCGGCCTGAGCGCGATCGGGGGTGTGCGGGTCTGGGCCTCCGACGCCAACTACCTCTGCCTGGAGACCCCGCACGCACAGGCCGTCGTCGAGGCGCTGCTGGAAGCCGGATACCGGACCCGCCTGCTGCACGACTTGAAGGGCTATCCCGAGGACTGGCCGCTCGGCCTGCGTATCTCCGTACCACGGGAGAGCGAGCTCGACGCGATCGTCGGGTGCGTCGCCCGCGTGCACGAGGCGGCGGTGCGCCCGGCCACGGCACACCGGTGAGCCCTTCCGGAGAGGTGAACGGGCCGCCGTCGCTCAGCGCCGACGGCCGTTTCGCCGGCTGGCTCTCCAGTGGCTCCGCCGCCCCGAGGCTGGTGCTGTACGACGTGGCGGCACGGCGCGAGCTGAGCCGCTCCAGCGTCGGGGCGGCACGCTGCCGCGCATTCACCTGGACCCACCTGCCCGGTGTCGGGCTGGCCGTGGCGGATGCGGACGGTGCCGAGAACTGGGCCCTCTACCGGGTCCGGGCCGAAACGTCCGAGTGGACGCCGCTCGGTGTCGATCCGGCCGCGCGCACGCAGGTCGTCGGGCTCTCGGACCGGCGTCCCGGCGAGGTCGTGCTCAGCGCCGACAGCGGCGACGCGGGCCGCCGCGACTACCTCAGGGTCTGTCTGCTCACGGGCGAGAGCGAGCCGGTGCTGCGCGGGTCCGCGCACTCCGCCGTGTACTTCGACCGCGACCTGCGCCCCCGGCTGACCGAGACCGTCCTCCCGGACGGCTGCCGGGAGCTGCGGCACATGCCGGGCCCCGGCCGGGACCCCGAGGACGCGCCGTACCTGCGCATCGCGCACGAGGACGCGCTCACCGTGCGGGTGCTGCGGTTCAGCGACGACGGCCACAGCCTGTACCTCGTCCTGCCCCACGGCCCCGACGGCGTCCAGCTCGCCGTTCTGGACTTCCGGCCGGGGGTTCCGGCCGGCGAGCCGCGCACCCTGTACCAGGTCCGCGGCGGGGACTTCGCCGACGTGCTGTACGCGCCGGACACCGGCGTGCCGGACCTGGCCCACGTCGAGCGGGCCCAGCGGGAATGCGTCGCGCTGGACGAGCCGGGGAGCGAGCACATCGCCCGGCTGCGCACCGCGCTCGGCACCGAACCCGTGGTCCTGGAGCGTCGCGGCGGTCTGTGGTTGGCCGCCTCGCACCGTCCCGAGCGGGAGGTGGTGTACGCCGTACACGACGTGGGCACCGGCGAGACCTGGACCCTGACCGAGGCACGGCCCGGCCGGGAGCCGTCGGCGGTGGAGTGCCGGCCGAGCTCGGTCCCGCTGCGCGACGGCGGTCACGCCGTCGTCTACGTCACCCGCAGTGTGCGGGCGTGGCGGGCGGGCGCGCCGGGGCCCACCGTCCTGCTGGTGCACGGCGGTCCCTGGCGGCGCAGCCGTTGGGAGTACAACGAGCGGCGCGCCTGGCTCGCGGAGCAGGGGTACACCGTGGTCGAGCCCAATTTCCGCGGCTCGACCGGTTTCGGCTCGGCCTGGATCAACGCCGCCGACCGGCAGTGGGGCCACGCCATGCAGGACGACCTGGAGGACGCCCTGGACTGGGCGGTCGCCGAGGGCCTCGCCGACCCGGACCGCATCGCCCTGCTGGGGGGCAGCTACGGCGGCTACGCGGTGCTCCAGATGGCCGCGACCACGGATCGCGAGCTGCGCCGGGTGGTGGCGACCTCGCCGCTGACCGACCTCGTCCGGTTCCTGGAGGAGCCGCCCGCGTTCTGGCTGGCCGCCGCTCCCATGCTGAGGCGGCGCATCGGCGATCCGGCCGAACCGGGGCAGCGGGCGCGGCTGGCCGCGTCCTCGCCGGTCAACCGTCCCGAAGGCTTCCGCTGCCCGGTGCTGCTGGTGCACGGCACCACCGACAGCCGGGTGCCCGCCGAGATGTCCACCCGCATGTTCATGGCGCTGGCCCAGGCGGACCGGGACGCCTCGCTCGCCCTCTTCCCCGACGAGGGCCACGAGGTGGTCACCACGGGCAACCGCAACGCCCTGAACGTCCTGCTCGCCCGGTACCTGGCCGAGGGTCTCGGCGTACCCGGGCCGAGCGCGGACGGACCGGCGGCCGGCCCGCAGGGCACGGGCATGAAGCTGTTCGACTCACCACGCGCCACCCGCCGCAAGGCGGGCCGGGCACCCAACTCTGGAGCGGAGCATGGCACTTCATCTGACGCGCAGTAACGCGCTGCTGCTGCTGACCCCGAAGACCGGCAGCACCTGGATCCGTAGGAAGATCAGGGAGCTGGGCATCCCCGTCGAGGAGGTCGGCGACCCCGCCATGCGGGAACACGATCTGCTCGCCGACTTCGACCGGTCGCGGTACGGCCTGGTCGGCGCCTTCGTCCGTGACCCGCTGGAGTGGTACCGCTCCTACTGGTCCTACCGGATGGAGAAGGGCTGGCGTCCGCAGTACGCGCTGGACGAGCACTGCGAGAGCGATGTCTTCGAGACCTTCGTCCGCCGCGCGGTGACGACGCTGCCGGGAGCCCTGGGCAACATCTACAGCTCGTACGTGGGCACCCCGGGGGAGGAGGTCGACTTCATCGGGCGCCAGGAGGACCTCCAGTCGGACTTCGCCCGCTTCCTCACCCTGGCGGGCGAGGAGTTCGACGCCGATGTCCTCGCCCGGGGCAGCCGCGTCAACGCGACGACGATCCGTCCGGACTACCCGGAGGAGCTCAAGGAGCTGATCACGCTCTCCGAATGGGAGACGATGGGGCGCTTCGGCTACCTCGCCGACCGACCCGACCCCATCGCGCTGGCCGACATGCAGGCCCGCTACCCCGAGGACGCGAACGACCTGCGGCTCCTCTCACTGTGGACCGAGAAGATCCACTGGGCGCCGGACGACAAGAAGCGCGAGGCGGGCCGGCCGGTGCCCGCGGCAACCCGCCACGCCCGCGTCAACAGCAACTTCGCGCTGTACGCCGAGCACAAGAAGCAGGACCCGCAGTACGCGGGCGGCCGCTACCGCGAGGCGCTGCGGCTGGACCCGGCCCACCCCCGGACCCTGTGCAACTACGCGCTGTACGTGGCGAAGCACGAGGCAGACGTCGCGCAGGCCCGGACGCTGATGCTGCGGGCGCTGCGCGGTCGCCCCAACCACCCCTACACGCTGGGCAAGCTGGCCTGGCTGACCGCCGGTCCGCTGGACGACCCGGCCCTCGCGGAAGTCCTCTACCGGCAGAGCCTGATCGCCAACGCGGACCAGCAGGAGCTGCGGGTCGAGTTCGCCAACTTCCTCGACCGGCAGGACCGGGCCGAGGAGGCGCTGGACCTGCTGGCACCGGCGGCCGAACGCCAGGACGCCGACCGGCTGACGCTGCTCACGCACGCCTCGCTGCTGGCCCGGTCCGGCCGTGTTGCCGAGGCGCGAACCTTCCAGGGGCGGGCCGCGGCGCGGGCCGCGGCCGTCCCGGAAGCCGCGTAGTCCAGCGGCCGAACGAACGGGGGCGGCCGCGCGCCGCACCGTTCCCCCCGCACAACATCGCCCAAGGAGACAAGATCTTGCATACGGAGAACGCACTGGCCCGGGCCATCCAGGACGAGCACGTGACCAGTGCGGGCAAGTCGGTGGAGCAGATCGCCGCCGACGCGCGGGAGGTCATGGAGAAGAACCGGATCTGCCTGATCCGGGACTTCCCCCTGGACCCCGACCGCTACCTGGAGTTCCTCGGCCACTTCGGCGAGCCGCTGAAGAACTACTCCTCGCTCAGCGCGCTGGCGAAGACCGACCCGCACCCGCAGATCAACCGGGTCAAGTACAAGAAGAAGGCGGAGGGCGCCCAGTCGGTGCACTACGTCGCGGGCGGCCTGCGACCCCACTCCGCCCGGTCCTGGCGTTCCCCCAGGCCCTCGCACTTCGCCATGCTGATGGTCGAGGCCGGCTGGCGCGAGGTACCGGCCGGCGAGCGCGGAGAGTCCGTGGTGGTCGGCTGGGAGGACCTGTTCACGCGTCTCGCGGAGCGCGACGCGGAGGTGTTCCAGGAGCACTTCGCGCGGCTGTCCACCACCCCGATCACCTTCGAGGCGAACAACGTCCGCGAAGAGCTCAGCAGCCTGCCGCTGCTGTATCCGCTGCCCGACGCCCGGGGGCCGTACGACGTGGGCGTGCGGCTGAAGCAGGACCTGAGCGAGAAGATCGTGGCCATCCGGGAGCACATCCCGGATTTCGAGGCGTACCAGCGCTCGCTGGACTACCTGCTCGCGGCCAGCGCGGACGAGGCGTTCTTCGCCTGCTTCCCGCTGGAGAGCGGTGACCTGCTGCTGTTGGACAACCACCGCTTCGCCCACGGCCGTCTGAAGATCGTCGGCGAGTACCTGGCCGACGGCGAGACCCGGACGAACAACCGTGAGCTGTGGAGCGTCACGGTCTCGCCCCGCGAGGGTGCGAAGGCCCCGTCGGCGGCCGACGGGGCCGAGCAGGCCGAGCCCGCCGGGGGGCAGGAGGACCTGGTCGCCGTCTGCGCCGAGCTCCAGGGAGAGCTCGACGCGCTGATCGGCGGGACGAGCGGCGGCGCGGCCGCCCAGTCACTGGACACCGCAGTGGCCTCCCTCAAGGAGGTCGAGCAGCGCAACGTCTCGTCGGTACAGCTGGTGGCGCTCTCGCACCGCTGATCCCCGTACCGCTCCCCGGTCTCTCCGCCCCCGCCCCCGCCGGGGCGGAGAGACCCGTACCCGCAGGCCAGAACCCGTGCCCGTACACTGTCGGCGCCCCAAAGCAGTCGAGCACCCAGAGGAAGTCGGATCCGCCCCATGTCACTGACCGGAAAGCACGTCCTCTCCAGCGACCTCTTCGACAGGGAATCACTGGAGGAGCTCTTCGAACTGGCGGATCTGCTGACGCCGGTGGCCCGGGGCCGTCAGGTGACCCGGGTGCTCGAAGGCGCCGTCATGGCCAGCCTCTTCTTCGAGGCGAGCACCCGCACCAGGCTCAGCTGCGAGTCCGCGTTCCTGCGCCTGGGCGGCGGAGTGACCAGCACGACGGGCGCGGAGATCATGTCGATCGCCAAGGGCGAGTCGCTGGCCGACACCAGCCGCGTGGTCAGCGGCTATTGCGACCTCGTCGTGATGAGGCATCCCGAAGTGAGCGCGGTGCACGAGTTCGCAGCCGCCACCCACGTTCCCGTGATCAACGGGGGCAACGGCGCCGGCGAACACCCGACGCAGGCCCTGCTCGACATGTTCGCGCTGCACCGGGAATTCGCCCGGACCGGCCGCCGCATGGACGGCCGCCGCCTCGCCCTGGTCGGCGACCTCCGACACGGCCGCACCGTGCACTCCCTGATGAAGCTGGTCTCGCGGTACGAGGACCTGACCATCGTGTGCGTGGCCCCCGAATCCCTGGGTATGCCCGCCGACCTGCTGGAACTCGCCGAGAGCCGGGGCCACCGCATCGAGTTGAGCGACGACCCGGAGAGCGGCCTCAAGGACGCCGACCTCGTCTACACGACGCGGTTGCAGACCGAGCGGTTCACGGACCGGCCGGTCCCCTACAGCGACGCCTTCCGCGTGGACAAGGCGCTGGTGAGCCGCGCCTGCCGGGCCGATGCGGTGATCATGCACCCGCTGCCGCGGGACGGGCGCCCGGGCTCCAACGACCTGGCGACCGACCTGAACGACGATCCCCGTCTGGCGATCTTCCGGCAGACCGACGCCGGCATCCCCATGCGGATGGCCCTGTTCGCCTCGGTGCTCGGCGTGGCCGACGCCGTCCCCGGCTCGCTCCGGCCGGCGGCCTGGTACCGCCCGGACTACACCGGACCCGAGGACGCACCGTTCTACAAGAACGTCGCCCTCTGACGGCAAGTCACACCACACCACACGACACCACACCCCCGAGAACGCCGAAGCGGGCCGGTCACCACCGGCCCGCTTCGGCGTTCTCGGCTTCTGCCCGTCCCACAAGCGGGACAGCGCGGCAGCCAGAACGACGGATGAGAGGTATTGCATGAGCGTGGATACGAAAGCGGCGCAATCCACGAGCGACTTCGCCGCCTACCGCAACCCGCTGGTCTCGGTCACGATGGCGAGCACCTTCTTCCTGAAGCTGGTCTCGTTCCTCTGCATCCCGTTCATGACGATCTACCTGAGCAAGAACGTCGATGCCCCGCTCTACGTCATCGGCGTCATCGTCGGGCTGAGCCAGATCGGTTCCCTCACGGCCGGCTTCTTCAGCGGGATGCTCGCCGACCGGGTCGGCAAGCGGCTCGTCCTGCTGGTGGGCCTCTTCGGCAGCGCGTTCGTCTTCCTGATGTTCTTCCTGGTGGCGACGTTCCTGCGCGGGAGCGCCCTGTTCCCCGTGGTGTTCGGTCTGCTCAACGCCGGCTACGGGGTCATGTCGGCCTTCTTCTGGCCGGTCACCCAGGTGCTGATGGCGGACAGTCTGCCCAAGGAGCGGCGGCCCGCCGTCTTCCGGCACCGCTACGTACTGACCAACTTCGCCGTGGGCATCGGCCCGCCGGCCGGAGCCCTGCTCGGCATCGCGTCGGCCCGGGCGGCGTTCGTCATCTCCGGCTGCTCCTACCTCGTGTTCGCCATCGCCTTCTGGTGGCTCACACGAGGCACGCGCTTCGGATTCTCGGCCGGACCCACGGAGCGGCGGAGCTTCACCGGCGCCCTCAAGGTGCTCGCCGGCGACCGGGTGTTCCGGGGCCTGACCGTCTCGATGATCCTGTTCACGCTGGCGTACTGCCAGATCGAGTCGAACCTGTCCGCGGTCGTCAACGACGGCTTCGCCGACGGAGTGCGGTTCTTCTCGATCCTGCTCACCGTCAACGCGGTCGCGGTGATCGCCCTGCAGCCGCTCGCCACGGTGATCTCGAAGAGGCTCGACCCGCGTCGCACGATCCTCCTGGGCAACGGCCTGTTCACAGTGGTCTGCCTGCTCTTCTCCCTCGTGACCTTCGGCAAGGCGGGGCTGATCGCCCTCGTCGTGCTGGTCAGCATGGCCGAAGTACTCGTGGTCCCCACGGTCAGCGTCGTCGTCGACGAGCTGGCCCCGCCCACCATGCGCGGCACCTACTTCGGCGCGGCGACGCTGCGCAACCTCGGCCTCGGCGCCGGACCGGCCCTGGGGGGCCTGGTACTGGCCTTCCTCGACCGCGGGCTGCTCTTCGTATTCATGGGCTTGTGCGGCGCGGCCGCCTGGGCCGTCGTCCACCTCACCCTCAGGGAGAACCCCGGTGCGCATACTGATCCTTCATCAGAACCTGTTTGAGAGGCTCGGCTACGAGCAGGCCATCGACCACGCCGCGCACGATGTCACGTACGCGGGCGCCGCGGAGTACCTCGGCAACATCCCGGACCACATCCGCTGCGACACGTACGCCTGGGACCCGGCGCTGCCCGTCACCGATCAGCTGCGCCCGCTCCTGGCCGAGCGGCCCCCGTACGACCGGATCATCGCCCGGCACGAGCTGCTGATCACCCCGGCGGCCGAACTGCGGGCCGAATTCGGCATCCCCGGCATGGGGCCCGGCACCGCCCGCAACTTCCGCGACAAGGTCGCGATGAAGCACACCCTGGCCGAGGCCGGGTTCCGGGTGCCGCGCTACACGACCCTCGACCAGCCGGAGGGCACCGCCGCCCGCTGGTCTGGCGCCACCATCGTCAAGCCGCGCGACGAGAGCGGCAGCCAGGGCATCGAGCTCTTCGCCACCTTCGAGGACGCCATCGCGTTCGTCCGGGAGCAGAGCGGGCGGAACGCCGCCTTCGCGGCCGCGTACGAGCTGGAGGAGTACGTCGAAGGGCCGATCTGGCACGTCGACGGCTTCCTCTTCGAGGGGCGGGCCGTCGTGGTGCAGCCGTCCCGGTACGTCGGGACGCCGCTTCGCTTCGAGAACGGCGAGCCGCTCGGTTCGGTCCAGATCGACGACCCGGAGCTGGCCGAGTGGGCCGTGCGCTGCGTCCGCGCGCTCGGCGGCGAGACGCTCACCTTTCACCTGGAAGCGATCATGACCGAGGACGGACCGGTCTTCATGGAGGCCGCCGCACGCTGCGGTGGCGGCTACATCGTGCGGGCCACCGAACTGCGCACCGGCGCCTATCTGCATACCCTGGACATGGCCTCGGACGTCGAGTCCGCGCTGGCCACCCGGTTCATCGGACCCGCCCGGGCCGACCTCAGCCACGGCTTCTTCCTCTTCCCCGGACACGTCCACGATGGCGCCGAGGTCATCGTGGAGGTGGCCGACGGCCTGCTCGACGACCCGCTCGTGCTGAGCCACCGGATCGTGGCGCCCGGCACGCCGACGAGCCGGAAGAACTCCTACCGCCCGGAGCACCTGCCGCTGTCCGGAGTGGTCGCGGGCAAGGACCCGGCGGAGGTCGAGCGCTGGCTCCGCCGGCTGCTCGACACCACGACCGTGGTCACCCGTTCCCCGTCCTGCACCGAGGCGTACGACGGCCTCGGCTGCGGCCCCGACGACCACGAACTGGCCCACCGGCTTGCGGAGGAGGCCGGCACCCTGCTCCTCGGCCTGCGCACGGAGGAGGCCTTCGCGGACGCCAAGGCGCTCAAGGACCTCGGTGACACCCGCTCGCACGAGTTCCTGACCGCCGAACTCGCCCGGCACCGGCCGCTGGACGCCGTGCTCTCCGAGGAGGGCGCGGCCGATCCCGCGCGGCCGGCCGCGGGGCGCGTGTGGATCGTCGACCCGCTGGACGGGACCCGCGAGTTCTCCGAGGCGGGCCGGGACGACTGGGCCGTGCACGTCGCCCTGTGGTCCGACGGCCGACTCGTGGCGGGTGCCGTGGCCCTCCCGGCCCAGGGCGTCGTCCTCTCGACGGCTTCCGCTCCCGTCGTCGCCCCCGCCGCTGCCCGGAACCTGGGCATCCTCGGCAGCCGCTCCCGGCCGCCGGCCTTCCTGGAGGAGGTCGCCGAGCGGGTCGGCGCGGAACTGGTCGGCATGGGCTCGGCCGGCGCCAAGACCGCCGCCGTGGTCCAGGGCCGGGCACGCGCCTACATCCACGCCGGCGGCCAGTACGAGTGGGATTCGGCCGCCCCGGCCGCCGTGGCGCTCGCCGCGGGACTCCACGCCTCCCGCCTCGACGGCACCCCGCTCCGGTACAACCAGAGCGACCCGTACCTGCCCGACCTCCTGGTCTGCCAGGCGGCGGACGCTCCGGTCCTGCTCGCCGTACTGCGCGAGGCGCTGGAAGCGCAGGTGCAGCGGTGACGCCGGCCGAGAGCGGCTGCACGCTCTGGCTGACCGGTCTGCCCAGTGCGGGCAAGACCACCCTGGCGCTGGCTCTGGCCGAGCGGCTGCGCGGCGACGGCCATCGCACCGAGGTCCTGGACGGCGACGAGATCCGCGAGTTCCTCTCGCGCGGACTGGGCTTCAGCCGGCAGGACCGGTACACCAACGTCGCCCGGATCGGTTTCGTAGCCCAGAAGCTGGCCCGGCACGGAGTGAAGGTGCTGGTGCCGGTCATCGCCCCGTACGCGGACGCGCGTGCCGCCGTCCGCGCGCAGCACACGGCCGCGCGGACCCCCTTCCTGGAAGTGCACGTCGCGACCCCGGTCGAAGTGTGCGCCGTCCGCGACGTGAAGGGCCTGTACGCGCGGCAGGCGGCGGGCGAGATCGCCCACCTGACCGGTGTGGACGACCCGTACGAGATCCCCGAGGCACCGGACCTGCGGCTGCAGACCGCGGGCCGACCGGTCGCCGAATCCGTCGGCCTGCTGCACGGCCTGCTCATCAAGAAGGGAATGGCGTGACCACCGTTACGCATGCCCCCGCCCTCCGCCCCACGCACCTGGACGTCCTGGAGGCGGAGTCGGTCCACATCTTCCGGGAGGTGGCGGGCGAGTTCGAACGCCCGGTCATCCTGTTCTCCGGGGGCAAGGACTCCATCGTGATGCTGCACCTGGCGCTCAAGGCGTTCGCGCCCGCGCCGGTGCCGTTCACCCTGCTGCACGTCGACACCGGGCACAACTTCCCCGAGGTGCTCGACTACCGCGACCGGGCCGTCAAGGCACACGAGCTGACCCTGCACGTGGCCCGCGTACAGGACTTCATCGACGACGGACGGCTGAGTGAACGGCCCGACGGGACCCGCAATCCGCTGCAGACGGTTCCGCTCCTCGACGCCATCGAACGCAACCGCTTCGACGCCGTGTTCGGCGGCGGCCGCCGCGACGAGGAGAAGGCCCGCGCCAAGGAGCGCGTCTTCTCCCTCCGGGACGAATTCGGCACCTGGGACCCGCGCCGCCAGCGCCCCGAGCTGTGGCAGCTCTACAACGGCCGCCACGCCCCCGGCGAGCACGTGCGCGTCTTCCCGCTGTCCAACTGGACCGAGCTGGACGTGTGGCAGTACATCGCCCGCGAGAACATCGAACTCCCCGAGATCTACTTCGCCCACGAGCGCGAGGTGTTCCAGCGGGGCGGCATGTGGCTGACCGCCGGCGAATGGGGCGGCCCCAAGGACGGCGAGAGCACCCAGAGGCGGCTCGTCCGCTACCGGACCGTCGGCGACATGTCCTGCACCGGCGCCGTGGACTCCGACGCCACCACGCTGGACGCCGTGATCAGCGAGATCGCCGCCTCCCGGCTCACCGAGCGGGGCGCGACCCGCGCCGACGACAAGATGTCCGAGGCCGCGATGGAAGACCGCAAGCGCGAAGGGTACTTCTAGCCATGACCTCCACCACCGAGCAGTTCGCCGACGTCTCGGCGACCACCCTGCTGCGCTTCGCGACCGCCGGCTCCGTCGACGACGGCAAGTCCACCCTGGTCGGACGGCTGCTGCACGACTCCAAGTCGGTCCTCACCGACCAGCTGGAGGCCGTCGAGCGGGTCTCCGCCAGCCGCGGCCAGGACGCCCCGGACCTCGCGCTGCTCACCGACGGCCTGCGGGCCGAACGCGAGCAGGGCATCACCATCGACGTCGCCTACCGCTACTTCGCCACCGCCCGCCGCCGGTTCATCCTCGCCGACACCCCCGGCCACGTGCAGTACACCCGCAACATGGTCACCGGCGCCTCCACCGCCGACCTCGCCGTCGTCCTCGTCGACGCCCGCAACGGCGTCATCGAGCAGACCCGCCGCCACGCCGCCGTCGCGGCCCTGCTGCGCGTGCCCCACGTGGTCCTCGCCGTCAACAAGATGGACCTGGTCGGCTACGAGGAGCAGGTCTTCGCCAAGATCGCCGAGGAGTTCACGGCCTACGCCACCCGGCTCGGCATCCGCGACGTCCTGGCCGTGCCGATCTCGGCGCTGGCCGGGGACAACGTGGTCGAGCCCTCCGCCCACATGGACTGGTACGGCGGCCCGACCCTGCTGGAGCACCTGGAGACGGTCCCCGCCGACGGGACCCCCGTCGACCTGCCGTTCCGCTTCCCGGTGCAGTACGTGATCCGGCCGCAGAGCGCCGAACACCCCGACTACCGCGGCTACGCGGGCCAGATCGCCTCAGGCTCGCTGTGCACCGGTGCCACCGTCACCGTGCTGCCCTCCGGGCACCGCGGGACCGTCGCCGGGATCGACGCCCTCGGCGCCGTCGTGGAAACCGCCTCGGCGGGCCGGTCCGTCACCCTGCGGCTCGCCGAGGACCTCGACGTCTCGCGCGGCGACCTGATCGTGGCCGGGGAACCGCCCCGGCTCACCCAGGACGTCGAGGCGACCGTGTGCCACCTCCACGAGCGCCCCCTGCGCGCCGGCGAGCGGGTGCTGGTGAAGCACACCACCCGCACGGTGCGCGCCGTCGTACGGGAGGTGTCCTGCCGGATCGACATCGACACGCTCGAACGACACCCGGGGGAGGAGGGGCTGTTCGTGAACGACATCGGCCGCGTGGTGCTGCGGACGGCCGAGCCGCTGGCACTCGACGACTACCGGGACAACCGGAGCACCGGAGCCTTCCTGTTGATCGACCCGGCGGACGGCTCCACCCGCGCGGCCGGCATGACCGGTTCCACCACGCTCGACGGAGGCGCACGTGCCTGACGTCGACCTCTTCCGCCTCTTCGCCGGCCTCACGGTACTGATGGTCTCCGCCGTGTTCACGGGCCGGTTGTTCGGGCGGTTCCGCCAGCCACCCGTCATCGGCGAGATCCTCGGCGGTCTGCTGTTCGGCCCGTCGCTGTTCGGATTGATCGCCCCGGACGCACAGGCCTGGCTGTTCCCGAAGACAGGTCCGGCGGCGGCCGGCCTGGCGCTGGTCTACCAGTTGGGCACCCTGCTGCTGATGTTCCTCGCGGGCATCCAGATGCGGACGGTGTTCTCCCGGCAGGACAGCCGTGCCGTCGGGATCATCGCGGTGGTCGGCATGGTCGTCCCGTTCGCCTTCGGGCTGCTGCTGGTGCGGCTGGTCGACCTGTCCGCAGTGATGGGGAGGGCCTCGAACGAGACCGCCCTGACCCTGGTGATCGCCTGCGCCGTGGCCATCACGAGCATTCCGGTGATCTCACGGATCATGCTGGACCTGGGCATCGCGGGAACGCCCTTCGCCCGCGTGGTGCTCTCGGTCGCCGTACTGGAGGACATCGTCCTCAACGTGGTGATCGCGGTGGCCCTCGGCATGGTCGACCGGGGCAAGCACGACACGTTCGGAGCCGCGACACTGGTCGGCGCCGGCTCCGGATACGGGTCCGCGGCCTACCACGCGCTGGTTTCGGTGGGCTTTTTCGGGCTGGTGGCCGGGGTGAGCACCCTCGTACGCCGGTCCCTGGCCGCCCGCCGGGGCGCCGCCGGCCAGGACCGTCCGACCGGCGGGATCCCGTTCCAGCTCGCCCTGGTCCTGACGGCCGCCGCGGGCTGCCTCTTCCTGGGCATCACGCCGATGTACGGGGCGTTCGTCGTCGGTCTGGTAGCGGGCCGGGCACGCAGCGGCGCCGACTCGCAGGCCGTCGGCCTGAAGGGGAGCGAGCCGACGCAGGCCATCCACTCCTTCGCCACCGGGTTCTTCATCCCGGTGTACTTCGCCGTCGTCGGCCTGAAGCTGGACCTCGTCCACG
This sequence comes from Streptomyces sp. NPDC051109, assembly GCF_044455885.1. Taxonomy (NCBI): domain Bacteria; kingdom Bacillati; phylum Actinomycetota; class Actinomycetes; order Kitasatosporales; family Streptomycetaceae; genus Streptomyces; species Streptomyces sp. NPDC051109. The sequence goes on along the minus strand of NZ_JBITFF010000006.1, from coordinate 298,744 downwards.
CGTTCGACCCCCTGTACACCCTGCTGTTCATCGCCTTCGCCTGCGCGGTCAAGGCCGCCAGCGTGTACGTGGGCGCCCGCTGGGCGGGCCGGCCCCCCGACAACGCCGTGAACCTGGCGATCGCCATGAACGCGCGAGGCGGCCCGGGAATCGTGCTGGCCACGCTCGCGTACGACGCGCAGATCATCAACGCCACCCTGTTCACCACCTTGGTCCTCACCGCCGTCTTCACCTCGCTGATGGCCGGAAGCTGGCTGGAGAGGGCGGTCAAGGCCGGGCAGCTGCCCCGCACGAACGGTGCGGACCCGCTCCCGTCGCCTTCCGCCACCCGGCGGCCGGAACCCGCCGAGGCGGTGTCCCCATGACCCCGCCCGCCCTCTGCACCTGTCTGCCGGGAGCCACCCTGTGGCTGAACGGCGCCCTGCGGCACCCGGTCGCCGAAGAACTCGCCGACCGTCTGCGCGACGGCCACCACCGCCGCGTGGAGGTGCTCGACCCGGCGGCATCGGCCGTGCCCGGCGAGAGCCGACGGGCCGCCGCCGAACGGGTCGGCCTCGTGGCCGAGATCCTCGCCCGCCACGGCATCCTCGCCGTGGTCACGGCGCCCGACGGGGCTGCGGCGGACCTGGACCGGGTTCGCTCCCGCCACCGGCGGGCCGACGCCGTCTTCCTCGAAACGGCCCCGGCGGGCCCGGATGCCGCCACCCCGACCGTCGACGTGCTCCTCGCCCTGCTGGCCGAGCACGGTCTCGTCCCCGTCGGCTGACCTCCGCCGTCCGGACCGACATTCCTCCCTGGAGTTGCACGCCATGTTCGACACCATCGCCATCGACTGCGCCGGCCTCTCGCCGGCGGAGATCGAAGCGGCCACCACCGCTTCCGTGGCCGACCACCGGCTCGCGTACCTGCGGAACTTCCCGCTCGACGTCGACCGGTACATCGGCCTGCTGGAGGCCCTGGGCGAGCTCTGCCCCAACTACGCCGCCGGTTCCACGAAGGCGGCGTACGCGCTGCACCCGGCCATCAACACCGTCCGGTGCCGCGCGCCGCAGTCCGAGGGCACCGAGCGGGTCCAGGAGAAGGCCGGATCCCTGCCGATGCACTCGGGCCGCTCCTTCGCCCGCCGGCGCCCGCTGCACCTGGCGATGCTGATGGCCGACCCGGGCTGGCAGGACTTCCGGCCCGGCCACAACGGCGAGTCCCTCATCGTGCGATGGGGCGACGTGCTCGCCGAGATGCGGCGCCGTCACCCCGAGCACTGGGTCGAGGACCTGCGGCTGCTCACCGGCTACGCGATGAGCTTCCCCGCGTCCCACCTGGACGAGGACGCCTCAGAGCTGCCCTTCCTCTACGTCCCCGGCAGCCCGCGGCGCACCGCGGTGCCGGACGACTACGCGGCCCGACTGCCGCAGAACGTGGACCGGTTGCGGACGGCGGCCGAATCGGTCAAGGGCGGTGAGCGCTGGTTCGAGGCAGTGCTCCGTTTCAAGGACGTCGCGAACGACCCCGCCGTACAGCAGGTGTACGTGATGGCCGCCGGTGACGTGGTCGTCATCGACAACGACCGCTACGGACACGGCCGCCAGGAGGTCGTGGCCACCCGGACCGAGGCCGACGGTGCCCTGTCCGTGAATCCGCGGACGATCTGGAGCGTCAACATCCAGTAGCCGTGCCGGCGCTCGTCCACACATCGATCTTCTCTTTCTGGAACGGAACATGAGCACAGTCATTGCGAGCTGCACCCGCGGAGCACAGGCGCTCCCGGCACACCTGACCGCCGCCGAGGGAATCGGACGGCCGGGCGACCTCGTCATCGCCCGTGTGGTGAAGGTGGGGGCCTACCGGCAGGTGGAGAACACCCACGGGCGGGACGTCCGGATCAGGGCCGGTGACGAGATCGTCGGCGTGCTCGGCGACCGCCACTCCACCACCTCGATCTACGGCGGCCTGCCCGAGGGCGGACTCGCCGTCACGGCGGGGACCCCGGCCGACCTGCTGGCGGTCGGCGGCGTCATCGGCATCGCCGCCTCCTCCCCGGCCTCCCTCGGCACCGCGACCGCCCTGGAACTGGTCGGTCTCGCCACGGACGCCGAAGGCCGCGTCGTGCGCCTGGAGCCGCAGACCGCGTCCTCCGTGGCCGGAACACCGATCGTGTTCATCGGCGGCACCGCCGCCGAGGTCGGCAAGACGACGTTCGCCTCCGCCCTGGTGAACCACCTGGCCACCCGTCACGGACTCCGCGTCGGAGTCACCAAGTTGGCCGGTACGGGGCGGCTGCGCGATCTGCTGACCCTGGCGGACGCGGGTGCGCACTGCGCGGCCGACTTCGTGGACGCCGGTCTCGCCACCACCTACGGCCACGCGGCGGACACCGTGGTGGGCTCGGCCCGTCACCTGGTGGGGCGGCTGACCGAGCAGGGCGCGGAGATCATCGTCGCCGAACTCGGCGGTGACCTGTGGGGTGCCGGCATCCCGGACGTGCTGCGCGACGCGGACCTGGTCGCCGCGGCCCGCGCCCTGGTCCTGGTCCCCTCGGACACGATGGCCTCGCTCGGGGCGGACACCTGGCTGTCCCTGAACGGCATCACCATCCCCGCGGTCCACGGCGTGCCGCACCGCAACGTGATGGCCGCCCGGGAGCGGGTCGGGCGCGGCATGGGCGTCCAGCTGGTCGACCCGCACGACGAGCAGGACATGGAGCGCATGGTCCGCGAGGTGCTGCTGCCCGCCCTCGCGCCGGCCGGCAGCGGGGCGGGCGCGCGATGAGCGAGCACTCCTCCCACCTCGTCCTCCTGCTCGGCGCCGGAGGGATATCCCCGGACGCCGCGTTGCGGGCGGCCGCGAAGGTCACGTCCGAGGTGAGCGTCGTGTGGTACGAGGGCAACGCCTCCGGCGCGGCGGTCGAGGGGCTCCGCCGACAGTGGGCCGGGTCGTTCACGGGCGAGTGGCTGGCCGTCGCCGACCACTTGACCATCCCCGACGTGCTCGTCGACCTGCACGGGCGGCGGCCGGTGCAGGGGGTGGCCACCTTCGGTGAGCCGCTGATCGTGGTCCAGGCCGAGGCGCAGCAGCGGCTGGGCCTGCCGGGAAACCCGCCCGAGACCGTCCGCACCGCCCAGTCGAAGCTGGCACAGCGGCGCCGGCTGCGGGACGCCGGGGTGGAGAAGGTCCGCTTCCACGAGATCGCGGACGAGGCGGACATACCGGTGGCCGTCGCCGCCGTCGGCTTCCCCGCCGTCCTGAAGCCCGTTCACGGCGCAGCCAGCTTCCTCGTGAGCAAGGTGCACGACGAAGCGGAGCTGCGGGAGCGGTTGCGCGAGGCACTGGAGGCGTACCGGTCGTCGCCGCTGTTCGACCCCGAGGCGCTGTTCGTCCTGGAGCAGCTCCTCGTGGGTTCCCCCTGGTACGAGGAGACGGGGTTCGGCGACTACGTCAGCGTGGAATCGCTGGTCGAGGACGGCCGCGTCGTCCACGTCGGCGTCACGGACAAGCTCCCGCTGCACGGCTTCGTGGAGACCGGCGACGTGGTCCCCACCTCGCTGCCCGCCGACCGGCGCCAGGAGGTGCTCGACCACGCGGGCCGGATCATCGAGGCCATGGGCATCCGGTGGGGAGCGACCCATCTGGAGCTCAAGCTCACCCCGGACGGCCCGGCCTGCATCGAGCTGAACGCCCGTCTGGGCGGCCCGGTGGGACACCTGCTGCGCGCCGCCAGCGGGGCGGACATCGAGGCGGACATCATCCGGCTCGCGCTCGGACGCTCCCCGGAGGGGAACTACCAGGGGCGGCGGTACGCGCTGTACCGCTCCGTACCGCCGCCCCCGGTGGCCGTCACGCTGGTCGGCCAGACGCCGCGGGAAGAACTGCTCGAGCGCTTCCCGGAGCTGGTGTTCTGCAAGACGCGCTTCGCCCCGGGCGCGGAACTGCGGCCCGAGCAGCCCTACAACGTCCTGACGTTCCTCGTGACGGGCGAGGACGTGACGTCCTGCCTGGCCACCGCCGAGCGGGTGACGGCCGCCTACCGCGCCGACTTCGTCTCGCCGGCCGACGGCAGCCCCGTCCCCTTCTCCGCCTCGTCCCACTGACCCATCCGACGGAAGGCCAACATGCACACCACCACCGCGGGTTCGACCACGGCCCGCGATCTGCTGCACAGCCTGGTGGACCATGGCTACACCCTCGCGACGGGTGTCCCCTGCAGCCTGCTCAACGGCGCGTTCCGACTGCTGGAGGAGCCGGGTGACGACCCCCGGCTCGCCGGCCTGCACTACCTGCCCGCGCCGCGCGAGGACAGCGCGATCGGCATCGCCTCCGGGGCGGTCGTGGCCGGGGAGCGCGCCGTGGTCCTCATGCAGAACTCCGGCCTCGGCTACTGCCTGAACGTGATCACCTCGTTCAACCTCATCTACGACGTGCCCGTGCTGCTGATCGTCAGCTGGCGCGGCCACGACGGCAACGACGCCGTCGAACACGACGTGATCGGCGCCGAACTCCTGCGGCTCCTGGACCTGTTCCGCCTGCCGTACACGGTCCTCGACCCCGCGGATCCTGCCGGGTCCGTCTCCACCGCGATCGACATGATGGACAAGGAGCAGCGCTGCGGCGTGCTCATCGTCCGGGAAGGCATCTGATGCCCGCACCGCTTGCCGCAACCGTCCCCGCCGCGCAGCTGAGCCTCTCCGAGGTCATGCGCGAGATGATCGCCCGTCACCCGGACGCCCTCATCGTGTCGACCTGCGGATTCACCAGCCGGGAACTGTTCAACGCCGCCGACCGGCCGGGGAACTTCTACCTCGTCGGCTCCATGGGCATGTCCGCCCCGGTCGCGCTCGGCCTCGCGCTGGCCCGCCCCGAACGCACCGTGATCGCGCTCGACGGCGACGGCTCGCTGCTCATGAACCTGAGCGTGCTCCCGCTGGTGGCCGCCTCGGGAACGGAGCTGCTGCACGTGGTCGTCGACAACGGCATGCACGAGAGCACCGGCGGCCAGTCCACCGTGCAGCGGTCCGATTTCGTGGCTCTGGCGCTGGCCGCGGGCTACCGGGCCGCCGCCCGGGTGGAGACCTCCGAAGAACTCCGCGCGGTCGAGCTGCCCGCCGGTCCCACGCTGCTGCACGCCCTCACCGGCCCGCGCGCGGACGGACCCGGCCGCCGGGTCACGCACTCTCCGCAGGAGATCGTCGAGCGCGTGCGCGCGGCGGCCGGACGCCCGGCGAGCTAGCACTCCGAGCTTGCGCCCTTCCGCTCTTCGAGGCCGTTCTCCTCGACCCATCGACTTCCACCTCATCGAGATCCTCATGAAGGAGACACCCATGTCCAAGACCCGTACGCTGCGCGCCGCCCTCACCGGTTCCTCGATCACCCGATTCATGGGCGCGCACAGCGCACTCAGCGCCAAGCTCGGCGAGGAGGCGGGCTTCGAGGCCATCTGGGCGAGCGGGCTGGAGATCTCCGCCGCCCGCGCGCTGCCGGACGCGAACATCCTGTCCATGGCGGAATGCCTCGAGGCGGCCGCCGAGATCGCGGGCGCGGTGGACATCCCGGTGCTGGCCGACTGCGACTCCGGCTTCGGCGGTGTCGGCAACGTCGTCCACATGGTCCGCTCGTACGAGGCCCGCGGGCTGGCCGGCGTGTGCATCGAGGACAAGCAGTTCCCCAAGATGAACAGCTTCGTCGAGGGCAACCAGGACCTCGCCCCGATCGGTGACTTCGCCGCGAAGATCACCGCGGCGAAGGAGGCCCGCACCGACGAGGACTTCGTGGTGGTGGCCCGCATCGAGGCCTTCATCGCGGGTGCCGGGCTGGACGAGGCGCTGCGCCGAGCGGCCGTGTACGAGGCGGCCGGTGCGGACGCCCTCCTGATCCACTCCAAGCGCTCCACCGCCGAGGAGGTCTACGCCTTCCGCGCCGCGTACCGGGGAGCGCTCCCGGTCATCGTCGTGCCCACCACGTACCCGCAGGTCACGGCCGCCGAGCTCGGGGACAACGGCTTCGGCGGGGTGATCTACGCCAACCAGGGCCTGCGCGCCTCGATCAGCGCGATGCGCGACGTCCTCGCCCAGATCGCCGGCGCGGGTTCGACCTACACGGTGGAGGGCTCCATCGCCACCCTGAAGGACGTCTTCGCGATGCAGAACGTGGACGAGCTGCTCGCCCGCCAGGAGCGCCACGACGAGCTGACCGCCGCCTACTCCGCGATCGGCTGACGCTGCCGCAGCGCAGAGTGCCGACCCACAGAAAGGGAACATGATGGAGCCTCGCCGAACGGCCGGTGACCAGCGGACCGCCGAGGTGTGGAACGTCATCGCGGACCAGCGGTGCCCCGCAGGATCGGGCCGGACCCAGGAGAACCGCAATCCGGGCGACCTCGCGGATCTCGTCAGCCGGAGCCCCGATTCCACGGCGGCCGACGCACAGGAGGCGGTCGGGGCCGCGCAACGCGCGCTCCCGGCCTGGCGGGCCCTGGGGCCGATCCGGCGAGGCGCCATCGTGATGAAGGCGGCCCGTCTGATCGACGCCCGCAGGGAGGAGTTCGCCGAGGCGATCACCCGGGAACAGGGGAAGCTGCTGCGCGAGGCCCTGGGAGAGGTGGACCGGACGGTCGCCCTCCTCGAGTACACGGCGGGAGAGGGGCGGCGGCTCGGCGGCACCACACTCCCCGCGGACGACCCGCGGACGCTCGCACTGACCCGGCGGGAGCCCATCGGCGTGGTCGCACTGGTCACGCCCTGGAACTTCCCGCTGGCGATCCCGGCGTGGAAGGTGGCTCCCGCCCTCCTCGCAGGGTGCACCGCGGTCCTCAAGCCGTCCCCCCTCACCCCGCTCACCGCCTCCCTGCTCGTCGACTGCTTCCTGGAGGCCGGGGCGCAGGGCGGCGTGCTCAACCTGGTCCACGGCGGACGCGAGGTCGGCGAGGCGCTGGTCAAGGACCCGGCCGTCGCCGGGATCTCGTTCACCGGCTCGGTGGAGGTGGGCCGCGCCATCCACACGGCCGGTGCGCCGCGGTTCCTGCGCACCCAGCTGGAGATGGGCGGCAAGAACGCCGCGCTGGTCCTCGCGGACGCCGACCTCGACGCCGCGGCCGACGCCATCGTGACCGGGGCGTTCGGGCAGGCGGGCCAGCGGTGCTCCGCCACGAGCCGCGTCGTCGTCGACCGGGCCGTCCACGACGTACTCGTGGAGAAACTGGCCGCGCGTGCGGCCACGCTGCGGGTGGGCAGCGGCCTCGACGCCGATGCGCAGCTCGGTCCGGTGGTCAGCGCCGACCGGCTCCGGGCCTGTCTGGACGGGACCCGGCATGCGCTCGCCGAGGGCGCCGTGGCCGTCACCGGCGGGGACCGCCTCACGGAAGGCGTCCCCGACGGCTACTTCATGGCCCCCACGGTCCTGGCCGGGGTGCGGGAGGACAGCTACATCGCCCAGGAGGAGATCTTCGGCCCGGTGCTGTCGGTACTCGTCTGCGACGGGTTCGAGGACGGTCTGCGCATCGTCAACTCGGTCCGCTACGGCATGGCCGCGGCCGTCTTCACCGCCGACACCTCCCTCGCACTGGAGGCCCTGGAGCGCATCGACGCGGGCATGCTCCACGTCAACCGCCCGGGCGTCGGCGCCTACCCGCACATGCCCCACATCGGCGCCAAGGAGTCCCAGTACGGGCCGGCCGAGTGTTCGCCCCAGGTGTGGGACTTCTACTTGGAGTGGCGCACGGCCTGCATCGCGTACTGACCGCGGCCGACGGCCGCTGCCGACCGAAGCGTTCGACACGGAGTACCGCGGTCCCGGACCTCAGGCGTCCCGGGACCGCGGTACTGCGCCCCGGTCTCGGGTGCGGCCGGTGACCCTAAGATCTACTCGTCCCTGAAACCGCGGGAGAGCGCGGGCGCCCCGCTCCCCGACCCGACTGGAGGGCGCATGCCCACGATCAGCTTCCACTACGACAAGTCGCTGATAGCGCGCATCGTCGATGCCGCCGAGGACGAGACGCTCCACGTCACGCTCACGCTCGGCGCTGCCGGTGGACTCCAGGCAGCGGAGCCGGTCGTACCGCACGGCCCTCTCGCCCCGCTCATGAACGCCGGCCTGCTGCCCGCCGGTACGGTCCTGGCGCTCCGGCGGCCCGGGACGGACTGGGCCGGTTCAGCGGTGGTCACCCCCCGGGGCAAGCTCCTCGTCGAAGGCCGCGAGACGCCCTTCCCGTCGCCGTCCACGGCCGCGACCGCCGTCACCGGAAACATGGTCAACGGCTGGACCGTGTGGCACACCCCGGACGGGCGGACCCTCGAGGACCTCAGGCACGAAGCCGGAGCGGACTGACGAGCGTTACCGCCGGCCCCGCCGCGGACGCGACACCCGTCGTGCCGCACACCTTCATCCTTGTCATGTGCATGACTTATCGACCCTTCCCGGCTCCCGGCGCCCGAGCGCGTCGGCGGTCAGCGGCCGTTCGCGGGCCGCGACTCGACGAGCGTGAACACCGCGCCCTCCGGGTCGGCGACCGTGGACACCCTGCCGGTCAGCCCCTCGCGCGGCGGCTGGACGACGCGCCCGCCGAGCCGTTGGACCCGGGCCGCGGCCGTGTCGACGTCCTCCACCTCGAAGTACGTCATCCAGTGCGGGCCCCGGTCGTGCGGGAGCGAGCGCCCCACCCCGTGCACGGCGGCGACCGGACGTCCGTCCAGCAGCAGCGTCACGTAGTCGAAGTCGGAGGTGGCCGTGGCGTGCGTCTCGGCCTCGTGGCCGAAGACGTGCTCGTAGAACTTGCCGACGGTCGAGGTGTCCTGCGTGACCAGCTCGGCCCAGACCGGGGTGCCGGGGACGCCGGACAGCCGGGTCCCGATGTGCTCCTCGGCCTGCCAGATCCCGAAGATCGCCCCCAGCGGGTCGGAGCAGATCGCCACCCTCCCCTCGCCGCCCGCGTCCAGCGGGCCCACCGCGACCGTGCCGCCGCAGGAGCGGATCGTCTCGGCCGTCGAGTCCGCGTCGTCGGTGGCGAAGTACGTGGTCCAAGCCACCGGAAGGTGCCGGTCCGGCGGCATCTCGCCGATGCCGGCCACCTCCTGGCCGTCGAGCAGGGCGCGGACGTACGGGCCGAAGGGCTGGGGGCCGGGCTCGTACTCCCAGCGGAACAGGTCGGTGTAGAAGGCCTCGGTGGTCCCGAGGCCGCGCACCATCAGACTCGACCAGCACGGCGTGCCGGGCGGGCGCCGCGTTTCTTCCGGTTCCTCGGTCATGTCAGCCGTCTCCTCCGTCGTCGCTCATCCCGGACCAGATGCTTCCACTACGGCGGGTCCGGCGCGCCTCGACCGGCCGGGTTTCACCGACGCGGGGAGAGATGACCGAATCGGTGCGGCCTGTCGGTGCCGGGCTTGTGACACGGGTTGCGGAGGGGGGAGGAAGATGGGCCGTATGACTGCGAACTCTGCGCCCCCCGTGATCGTTTCCGCCGCCGAACTGATGGACGAGCTGGCCGGGCCACGGCCGCCGGCCTTGCTCGACGTCCGCTGGCAGCTGGGCGGTCCGAACCTGCGCTCCGCGTACGAGGCGGGCCACCTGCCGGGGGCCGTGTACGTGGACCTCGACCGCGAACTGGCAGGTCCGCCGGGAGCCGGCGGGCGCCACCCGCTGCCGCAGCCGGAGGAGTTCGGTGCGGTGATGCGCCGCTCCGGGGTCTCGGCGGACGCGCCGGTGGTCGTGTACGACGGGGGTCTCGGCTGGGCCGCCGCACGGGCCTGGTGGCTGTTGCGCTGGACGGGTCACACGGACGTACGGGTGCTGGACGGGGGACTGGCCGCGTGGACGGCTGCGGGCGGCCCGGTGACAGCCGATGCCGTCACCGTTACGGAGGGCGATTTCAAGCCAAACGCGGGGGCGCTGGGGCTGCTGGACGCGGACGGGGCGGCGGCGCTCGCGCGCAGCGGTGTCCTGCTGGACGCACGGGCGGGGGAGCGGTACCGGGGCGAGGTCGAGCCGATCGACCCGGTCGGCGGGCACATCCCGGGAGCGGTGTCGGCGCCGACGGCGGAGAACGTGGACGCGGACGGGAAGTTCCTCGCGGCGGACGCGCTGCGGGCGCGGTTCGCCGGGCTGGGCGCCGCGGGCGGGGCGCCGGTGGGGGTGTACTGCGGTTCGGGCGTCTCGGGGGCGCACGAGGTGCTCGCGCTGGCGGTGGCCGGGATTCCGGCCGCCCTGTACGCGGGCAGCTGGTCGGAGTGGTCCGCGGACCCGGCCCGGCCCGTGGCCACGGGCCCGGACCCGCAGTAGCGGGGGCTGCGCCCGGCACGACCCGCGTCCCGGGCGGGCGGTGCCCCGCCCGGGCTACTCCTGTTTCTTGCGGCGGGTGCCGAAGACGATCTCGTCCCAGCTCGGGACCGCCGCACGGCGGCCCGGGCGGACGCCGTCGGCCTCCGCCTGACGGTCCGTGGTGCCCGTCAGGCGGTCGCGGTGGCCCGCCACCGTGCGCGGCATCAGCACGTCCGCGTAAGCGGAGCCTGCGCCGGCGCTCGCCGAGGCCGCCGGGGGCTCCTCCGCCTCCGGCTCCTCCTCCGCCGGGGGCTCGGGGCGTTCCGGGACCACCAGGTCGCCGCGGAAGCTCGGTACGGCCTCCAACAGGCTCGTCAGGGTGTCCCGTTCCTCCTCCGGCTCCGGCGCGGGCGCCGCGCTGGCGGCAGCCCGCTCCAACTGGCGGTCCAGGGCGCGGTCCAGCGGCCTGTCCCTCGGCAGCCGCGCGATCCGCGGCACGAACGGGAAGCTGGGCTCCGGCGTCGCCGGCAGGTCGTCCGCCTCGCCGATCAGCGAACGGGCCTCGTCGTCCACGGCCACGACCAGCCGGCGCGGCGGGTCGTACGTCCAGCTGGCCGAGTGCGGTTCGCCCGCGACCCGGTAGACCAGCAGGACCTCCCAAGTGCCGTCGTCGCGGCGCCAGGAGTCCCACTGCACGGACTCCTTCTCGGCGCCGCGCAGCGTGAGCCGCTCCTGCACGGCCTCGCCGAGCTGGGGTCCGGTGTTCTCGCCGGGGCGGCGCACGGGGGTCTTGCGGGCCCGCTCGGCCATGAACGCGCGCTCGGCCAGCACCGGGCCCTCGAAGCGGCGTACCCGGTCGACGGGGATGCCCGCGAGTTGAGCGACCTCCTCAGCGGAGGCACCGGCCCGTATGCGGGCCTGGATGTCACGGGGGCGGAGGTGGCTCTCCACCTCGATCTCGATCTGGTTCAGGCGCGCGCGGTCATTGCGCACGGCAGCCCGCAGCCGCTCGTCGATCGGAAGCGTGTACTCCGTGCTGTCCGCAGCCTTGAGCACCAGTCGTGTGCCGTCATTTGAGACGGCCACGACACGCAGTTCGGGCATGGGGACCTCCCGGGTGGTGCCTGCCGACGTCACGTGCGTCGCTGCTTCCGCTAGTCGAGTGTGGCCTGCCCGGGTGCAGCCTGCCACAACCTTGCCGAGTTCAACCGGCGTGTCGGGCATGCGCCCTTGATCGCCGTTATGGCACGGTTACCTGTTGGGCACACACAGTGACCGAATGATTACTGTGCGCATCAGGAATGCGTGCAATGCCGCGGCATCACCGGTCCGAGTGCCGTTTCTCCATCAGTCGGCCCCCTCTCCCGAGTCCGGACATCCGTAAGGAAGGACGGCCCCAGGGCTCGCCACAGTACTCCATTCGGGCCACCTGGGTGGACCGCCGCGCCGCCGAACTTGTCGTGGGTGGCGGCAGTTGGGCTGCCCCGAATCGGGCGGGACCTGTGTCCCCGCCCGATTTCGCGTGTCCTGCTTCACAGAATCCCCAGAAACGGAACTAATCGTTTCGCTCAGTGGTCAGTAACTGCTGAGAGCGGTGAGGCGCGAAACGTCGCGAGAGGCAGAACACACAGGGGATGAGGATGGGTCAGAAGGCCACGCCCGAGGTCGAACCGGGGTCCGTCACGGACGGTGCGGACGCCGCGGAAGGCGTGGGGAAGAAGCTCGATCTGAGCGTGGCCCAGATCGCGGGCTCCTCCCTCGCCACCGTCGCCGCGGCCCTGCTCGCCTCGAAGCTGGGTGTCTACGGCACCATCCTCGGCGCCGGCGTGGTCAGCGTGGTCGCCACCGCGGGCGGGCCCGTCATCCAGCACTTCTTCAAGCGCACCGGCGACCAGCTGCGCGACAGCGCCCGCCCCAGGGCCCGTCAGGTCCCGCTGTCCGGTGAGGAGAAGGCGCCCGACGGCACTCTGCCGCTCCGAGCGGCGGCGCCCTCCGAGGAGTTCGGCGAGGCCACCGTCCACGGCACCCGCGTACGGGGCTGGAAGCGGACCGCGGTGGCCTCGGGCGCGGCCTTCGCGATCGCGCTCGGCGGCCTCGGCGCGTACGAGGCGTTCTCCGGCACGGCGATCAGCCAGGGCGGCGGAACCATCTGGTCCGGCGGCACGCACAAGGTGGGCGACGAGCGGCCGGCCGACCCCGGCAAGGAGCCCGGCACCGGCGGGAAGGGCGGGGCGACCCCGGAGTCCGGGACCTCCCCGAGCCCCTCGGCTCAGCACGGCGGCCGGGGCCCGAGCCGGAGTCCGAGCCCCGACCCGTCGTCCCCGGACTCCTCCGACTCCGGTGGTCCGGCGCCGAGTCCGAGCCCGCCGACGCCGAGCCCGGAGCCCACACCCCCTCCGACCCCGACGCCGACACCCACGCCGACCCCGAGCGGCAAGGGGCGGCAGCAGGCTCCCTGAGCCGGGCCGGGTGGTGTCGTCGGGGTCCCGTCCGGCCGGCGGGGGCCTTCTAGCCGCCCAGGACCCGGCGCAGGTAGTCGTTGCCGAACAGCCGGTCCGGGTCCAGCCGGTCGCGCAGCGCGGTGAACTCGCCGAAGCGCGGGTAGACGCCGGCGAAGTACTCCGCGTCCCGCGTGTGCACCTTGCCCCAGTGCGGCCGCCCGCCGTGCGCGGTGAAGATCCGCTCGGCGGCCGTGAAGTAGGCCTGGTACGGCGTGCCCTTGTACATGTGCACCGCGATGTACGCGGTCTCGCGCCCCGAGGCCGTCGACAGCGCGATGTCGTCCGCCGGAGCCGTCCGCACTTCCACCGGGAAGCTGATGCGCAGCCCGGAGCGGTCGACCATCGACTTGAGCTCCCTCAGCGCCTCCACCACCTGCTCGCGCGGCAGCGCGTACTCCATTTCCACGAACCGCACCCGGCGCGGGCTGGTGAACACCTTGTACGGGATGTCCGTGTAGGTGCGCGCGGACAGGGCACGGCTGGCGATCCGGGCGATGGAGGGGATGGTCGCCGGGACGGCGCGGCCGAGAGAGTTGACCGCCTGGAAGATCCCGTTGGACAGCAGCTCGTCCTCGACCCAGGCGCTCACGGCCCCGGGCGGGGCGGCGGGGCCCTGACTGCGGTTGTTGCGCTTGGTGTTGCAGTTGCCGGTGTGCGGGAACCAGTAGAACTCGAAGTGCTCGTTCTCCGCGAAGTGCTGCTCGAACTCGGCGGTCACCCGGTCGAAGCCCATGGGCTCCTCACGGGCGGTCAGGAAGAAGACCGGCTCCACGGCGAAGGTGATGGCGGTGACGATGCCGAGGGCGCCGATGCCGATCCGGGCGGCTGCGAAGACGTCCGGGTTCTCCTTCTCGGAGCACGTCAGCAGCCGTCCGTCCGCCGTGACCAGCTCCAGGGCGCGGATCTGGGCGGCTATGGAGGCCGAGTCCCGGCCGGTGCCGTGGGTTCCGGTGCTGGTGGCGCCGGAGACGGTCTGCTCCATGATGTCGCCCATATTGGTGAGCGAGAGACCCTCCCGGGCCAGGGCCACGTTCAGGTCCTTGAGCACCGTGCCCGCGGCCACGGTCACGGTGCCGGCGGTCCGGTCGATCTCCCGTATCCCGGCCAGCGCCTGCGGTCGTACGAGCACTCCGTCGGTCGCCGCGGCCGCGGTGAAGGAGTGCCCCGTGCCGACCGCCTTGACCTTCAGCCCGTCCTCGGCGGCCCGGCGCACCGCCTCCTGAAGCTCCCCGACCGAGGCCGGGGCCACCACACGGGCGGGCGTGGCCGTGACGTTGCCCGCCCAGTTATGCCACGCGGTCGCCCTGCTGTGCTGCCCTGCTGTCGCCGTCCCCATCGGTTGCTGGCTCCTCCCCTTGCGCCGGCTTCGACAGCCGGCGGTATCCCGCGAACGCAACCGCCGCCGCGGCCACTCCCGACGAGATGGAGACGACGTACCCGCTGCGCGCCCCGGAGGCGTCGATGACCAGTCCTGTCACCGACGAGCCGACCGCGACGCCGACCGCGAGGCCGGTGCTGATCCAGGTCATGCCCTCGGTCAGCTTCGCGCGTGGTACGTGCGCCTCGATCAGGGCCATCGTGGTGATCATCGTGGGAGCGATGGCGAGGCCCGAGACGAAGAGCGCCACGGCCAGAAACGGAAGGTTCCCGGCCAGTAGGAGGGGGATCATACTCACGGCCATCGCACATACGCCCAGTACCCAACGGCGTTCGGTCCTGCCCTTGAGGTGGAGAAGGCCGAAGACGATGCCCGCCAGGCAGGATCCGAACGCCCAGATGGCCAGGATGAAACTCGCCGAGGACTTGTGCCCCTGCTCCTCGGCGAAGGCCAGCGTGGACACGTCGATGGAGCCGAAGATCGCGCCGGTCGCCACGAACGTCGCCGCCAGCACCTGGAGTCCGGGGGAGCGCAGGGCCGACGTGCGGTTCCCGTCCTCCTCGCGCGGGTGCGGCTCGGGCTCGGTGGAGCGCTGCGCGGTGAGCAGCCAGACCCCGACGAGCAGGCAGAGGGCGGCGATCAGCGGGCCGGCCTCGGGGAACCAGGTGGTGGACAGGCCGATGGCGATGATCGGGCCGAAGATGAAGCAGACCTCGTCCACGACGGACTCGAAGGAGTACGCGGTGTGCAGTTCGCGCGGGGAGTCCCGGTAGATCACGGTCCACCGGGCGCGGACCATCGAGCCGACGCTCGGCACGCAGCCCGCCACGGCCGCGCAGACGAAGAGGGTCCAGTCCGGCCACCCGTAGGCGGCGGCCACCAGCAGGACGGCGACCGAGGCCACGCAGATGAGGGTGGCGGGACGCAGGACCCGCCGCTGCCCGTACTGGTCCACCAGGCGGGAGACCTGGGGGCCGATGAACGCGGCGGCCAGGGCCAGGGTGCCGGTCAGGGCGCTCGCCATGGCGTAGCGGCCGGTGATCTCGGAGATCATCGTCAGGATGCCGACGCCGACCATGGATATGGGCAGGCGGCCTATGAGGCCTGCGGCGCTGAACCCCAGGGTGCCGGGGGCAGCGAATATCGCGCGGTAGGGACTGGGCAAGGTGCCCTCCGTAAGGGACGTCATTGGCCCATACAGGTTATGGCCGCCGACGAGGCACCCGCACGGGGAGAATCCGGACCACGGCCCGGACCAGGAGCGAGATCAGGAAGTTAGGGTTACCTTACCCAGGTTCGGTGCGGGTGCGCCGCCGGGCCGGTTCCCGGGCGCGGATGCCGGGTGGCAGGATTCGGACCATGTCAGACCAGCTCCGCGCCGCCGCACCGCCCCCGGCCGAAGGCCTCGCCGCCCCGTACGACGCCCTCCTGCTGCTCTCTTTCGGGGGTCCCGAAGGACCCGACGACGTCGTGCCGTTCCTGGAGAACGTCACGCGCGGGCGCGGCATCCCGCGCGAGCGGCTCAAGGAGGTCGGGCAGCACTACTTCGGCTTCGGCGGGGTCAGCCCGATCAACGGGCAGAACCGCGAGCTGCTGGACGCCCTGCGCAAGGACTTCGCCGGGCACGGGCTGGACCTGCCCGTGTATTGGGGCAACCGGAACTGGGCCCCGTACCTCACCGACGTGATGCGGGAGATGGCCGCCGACGGCCGCCGCCGCATCGCGTTGCTCGCGACCAGCGCGTACGCCTCGTACTCGGGCTGCCGGCAGTACCGCGAGAACCTCGCGGACGCGCTGGCGGCGCTGGTGGAGGACGGCGTCGCCGAGCTGCCGAAGGTCGACAAGCTGCGGCACTACTTCAACCACCCCGGCTTCGTGCAGCCGATGATCGACGGCGTGCTCGCCGCGCTGGAATCGCTGCCGAAGGAGGTGCGCGGCGGCGCGCACCTCGCCTTCACCACCCATTCGATCCCCACCGCGGCCGCCGACACCTCCGGCCCGGTCGAGGAGCACACGGCCGGCGGCGAGGGCGGGGCGTACGTCAGGCAGCACCTGGACGTCGCGCAGGTGATCGCGGACGCGGTGCGGGCCGAGACGGGCAGGGAGCTGCCCTGGGAGCTCGTCTACCAGTCGCGCAGCGGCGCCCCGCACATCCCGTGGCTGGAGCCGGACATCTGCGACCACCTGGAGGCCCTGCACGAAGCCGGGGCGCCGGCGGTGGTGATGGTGCCGATCGGGTTCGTCTCGGACCACATGGAGGTCCTGTACGACCTCGACACGGAGGCCACCGCGAAGGCCGCGGAGCTCGGGCTGCCGATCGCCCGCTCGGCGACCGTCGGGGCCGACCCGCGGTTCGCGGCCGCGGTCCGGGAGCTGGTGCTGGAGCGCGCCGCCGCGGAGCGGGGCGAGCCGGTGGAGCGGTGCGCGCTGGGGCTGCTCGGGCCCAGCCACGACCTGTGCGCGGTGGGCTGCTGCCCGGCGCGCGGGCCCCGGCCGGCGGCCGCGGGCGTCGACAGCCCGTACGCCTAGAAAGGGCGAGCGTGATCTCCGAAGAGCTGAAGGCCGAACTGCTGGACGTGGGGCTGGACGCCGCCCGGCAGGCCGGGGAGCTGCTGCGGGACGGCCGGCCGGCCGATCTCGCGGTGGCGGCGACGAAGAGCAGCCCGATCGACGTGGTGACCGAGATGGACATCGCGGCGGAGAAGCTGATCACCGGGATCCTCGCGCGGCGGCGGCCCGAGGACGGGCTGCTGGGCGAGGAGGGCGCGGACGTCCCCGGCACCAGCGGGGTGCGGTGGGTCGTGGACCCGCTCGACGGCACCGTCAACTACCTGTACGGGCTGCCGAGCTGGAGCGTGTCGATCGCCGCCGAGTACGAGGGCCGGACCGTGGTCGGGGTCGTGGCGGCGCCGATGCGGGGCGAGACGTACCACGCGGTGCACGGGGGCGGGGCCTGGCTGGGCGGGGCCCGCCTCGCCTGCCGGGCGGCGGCCCCGCTGGACCAGGCGCTGGTCGCTACCGGGTTCGCCTACCTCCAGGCGCGCAAGGAGCAGCAGGCGGAGGTGGCCCGGCGGGTGGTCCCCCGGGTGCGGGACATCCGGCGGGGCGGCTCGGCGGCGCTGGACCTCAGCGACGTGGCCGCCGGGCGGCTGGACGCGTACTACGAGCGCGGGCTGAACCCCTGGGACCTGGCCGCGGGCGAGCTGATCGCCCGGGAGGCCGGGGCGCTCACGGGCGGGCGGCCCGGGCAGCCGGCCTCGGGGGAGCTGGCGCTGGCCGCCACACCGGCGGTGTTCGCGTCGCTCCAGGCGCTGCTGGACGAGGCCGGGGCCTGGCACGACTGACGACCGCCGCGCCCCATCGGGGGGACCCGGCATGAGGGAGCCACGGCATCAGGTGCCCGGCAGGAGGGGCCCGGCATGAGGGAACCCCGGCCGCCGCACCGCGGCCGCCGGGGTTCTGGCTGGACTGGAAGTTGTCAGCAGGCGGAGACGGAGACCGGCACGCCGTGTTCGGCGGCGAGGCGCTGGAGATCTTCCAGCTCCGCCTGCTCCACTTCCACGAGGAAGTCGTCGCCCGTCTGGCGGGCCTGCTCAAGGTCCGTCTGCGTGGCCCGGATGCGCTGCAGGAGACCCGCGGTGAATGCGTCCATGGTGGGTTCGCCCCCTCTTCGTGGGTCGGCGGCGGCACGTGGCAGTCCGCCGTCAGGGAGTGGTCGGGGTGTGCTGTCGTCCTCCCCGGCACCCTGGGCGCAGAAACCTCGGGAGGCGAGGGAATCCTCACTTCCGGCCCCCCGCGGGCCCCGGAGGGGCGCCTTACAGCCGGTTTACGGCTGAAACGGGCAGGATGGACGACGCAATACACGTGTGCCCTCAGGGCTCTATGGAAGGAAACGACGTGCGCGTACTCGTCGTCGAGGACGAGCAGCTGCTCGCCGATGCGGTGGCCACCGGGCTGCGCCGGGAGGCCATGGCCGTGGACGTCGTGTACGACGGCGCCGCCGCCCTGGAGCGCGTGGGGGTGAACGACTACGACGTGGTCGTGCTCGACCGGGACCTCCCCCTCGTGCACGGTGACGACGTCTGCCGGAAGATCGTCGAGCTCGGCATGCCCACCCGCGTGCTGATGCTCACGGCGTCCGGCGATGTGAGCGACCGGGTGGAGGGCCTGGAGCTGGGTGCGGACGACTATCTGCCCAAGCCCTTCGCGTTCAGCGAGCTGACCGCCCGTGTGCGTGCCCTGGGACGGCGTACCACCGTCGCCCTGCCCCCCGTACTGGAGCGGGCCGGGATCAAGCTCGACCCGAACCGGCGCGAGGTGTTCCGTGACGGCAGAGAGGTGCAGCTGGCGCCCAAGGAGTTCGCGGTGCTGGAGGTTCTCATGCGGAGCGAGGGGACCGTCGTCTCCGCCGAGCAGCTGCTGGAGAAGGCATGGGACGAGAACACCGACCCCTTCACGAACGTGGTGCGGGTGACGGTCATGACCCTGCGGCGCAAGCTGGGGGAGCCGCCGGTCATCGTGACCGTGCCTGGCTCCGGCTACCGGATCTGACGCGCGTGGCGGCGACCCCGGCACCGGCAACGGTGCCGCCGAGACCGACCTGGGACCCCGGCCAGCCCGAGGGTCCCTTCCCTTGGCTGCGGCCCACGATCCGCATACGCCTCACGCTGCTCTACGGCGGGATGTTCCTGATCGCCGGCATCCTGCTGCTGTCGATCATCTACCTGCTGGCGGCGCAGGCCCTGCGCGAGGGCAACGGGCTGCCGTACAAGATCCTGGGCGGCACGGACATCCAGGTCACCAGCACCTGCCCCGGCGTGGTCGGCAAGATCCAATCGCCCGACCAGTTCAACTCGGTGATCAACACCTGCATCCTGGAGCAGCGCCGGCACGCCCTGGACGACCTGCTCAGCCGGTCGCTGATGGCCCTGCTCGGCCTCAGCATCATCGCGTTCGCCTTCGGCTACGCGATGGCCGGTCGGGTGCTCTCGCCGCTGGGCAAGATCACCCGGACCGCCCGCCGCGTGGTCGGCTCCGACCTGACCCGGCGGATCGAGCTGGACGGGCCGGACGACGAGCTCAAGGAGCTCGCCGACACCTTCGACGAGATGCTCGACCGGCTGGAGCGGGCCTTCACGGCCCAGCAGCGGTTCGTCGCGAACGCCTCGCACGAGCTGCGCACCCCGCTGGCGATCAACCGGACGCTCCTGGAGGTGCACCTGTCGGATCCGGGTGCGCCGGTGGAGCTCCAGCAGCTGGGCAAGACGCTGCTGGCCACCAACGAGCGCAGCGAGCAGCTGGTCGAGGGCCTGTTGCTGCTGGCCCGCAGCGACAACCAGATAGTCGAGCGCAAGCCCGTGGACCTGGCGGAGGTCGCCTCGCGCGCCATCGACCAGGCGCGCGGGGAGGCGGCGGTGAAGGGCGTGGAGATCCGCGGCGAGCGGGTGCCGGCCGTGGTCCAGGGCAACGGCGTCCTGCTGGAGCGGATCGCGCTCAACCTGGTGCAGAACGCCGTCCGGTACAACGTGGCGGATGACGGCTGGGTGGAGGTCACCACCGAGTCCCAGCACGGTCAGGCGATCCTCGTCGTCTCGAACACGGGTCCCGTGGTTCCCGCGTACGAGGTGGACAACCTCTTCGAGCCCTTCAGGCGGCTGCGTACCGAGCGCACGGGCAGTGACAAGGGTGTGGGGCTCGGCCTGTCGATCGCGCGCTCTGTGGCGCGCGCACACGGCGGCCGGATCTCGGCGACCCCGCGCGAGGGCGGTGGCCTCGTGATGCGTGTCACTTTGCCCGCGTGAGCACCCGACCGCCTGTTCGCTCTCGGCTGAATGATGAGGGGGTGGCGAGGATGGCGCCTGTGTGATCGATCACATTGTCGAGTGTTGGGTCATGTGCGTTCAGTGACCCCGAAGAGGGCCGGAAAGCCCGGGAAGTCCGGGTTTCCCGCCCCTCGAACGGCGGGAAATACACGGGGTGGCGTTTGTGCAAGACGGCCCCCGGACCGTGTACGGTCCCGGTCGTCATCCCAGCCAATCGCTCCTTCAGGTGTGCGGCTGGGTGTCGATTGAGTAACAGACCTTGATGTGAGGCAAAATCTCCGCCTCAGGTCGGGCACAAGTCCGGCCTCTCGCGCGTTACGTGCGCTGAGACACCGCTAAATCCCAGAGGGGGAGAGCGAAAAATGGCAACGGACTACGACACCCCACGCAAGACCGACGACGACGTCGACAACGACAGCATTGAAGAGCTGAAGGCCCGGCGCAACGAGAAGTCGTCTTCGAGCGTCGACGTCGACGACTTCGACGCGGCGGAGGGCATGGAGCTCCCCGGCGCAGACCTCTCCAACGAGGAACTGGCCGTTCGGGTGCTGCCCAAGCAGGCCGATGAGTTCACCTGCATGAGCTGCTTCCTGGTGCACCACCGCAGCCAGCTGGCACGCGAGAAGAACGGCCAGCCGATCTGCCGCGACTGCGACTGAGAGGCGTCGGCCGTGACCGGCTCGACACCGTTTCGGAAGCGCCGCTTCCGAAAAGCTGGTGATCCGGTGGAGGCGCAAGAGGCGGCCACGGGCCCGGAAACGGGCCCAGCAGCCTCCGGCGTACCCGCTGTGTCGTCCGGCACCGCCGCGGCGGTGCAGTCGGCCGCAGAGTCCGGCGAGGGAGCCCGGCGCAGGTCCGGGGCTCGTCGGCTGCAGGCCGTCAAGAGCGGTGTGCACAAGGCCGGCGAACACGTCAGGGCCGCCGTCCAGCACGTCGCGGACCGCATCATCGAGAACGCACCGCGCGTTCCGGTTCGGGACCTCGCGACCCTGCGCGCGCAGTTCCCGGGCCTCGGTCCCGATCAGCTTGCCGACAAGCTGATCGCGGGCGCCGCGTACGGCACCTCCACGGTGGGCGCCGGCATCGGAGCCGCGGCCATGCTGCCGGTGCCGCCCGCGATGCCGGCCGAACTGGCCGCGGAGATCACCGGGGTCGCCGCCATCGAGCTGAAGCTCGTCGCGGAGCTCCACGAGGTGTACGGCCGGCGACCGGCCGGGAACCTCAGGGAACGCAGCCTCGCCTACCTGACCGCGTGGACGGAGGAGCGCGGGGTGGACCTGACCAAGCCGACGACGCTGAACATCGCGCTCGGCGGTCAGATGAAGCGCGAACTGCGCCAACAGATCATGAAGCGGACGTTCCGCAACCTGCCGAACCTGCTGCCGTTCATGGTGGGCGCCACCGTCGGGGCGGTCATGAACCACCGCGACACCCGCAAACTCGCCGAGAAGGTCCGTGCCGACCTGCGGGGCCGGGCCGTGCCCTGGGACTCCCTGACGCAGCTCCCGCCCCTTGAGCAGCCCTCCGAGCCCCTTCCCGAGGCCATCAGGGATGCCATCGAAGGCTCGACGGGCGACTGGCCCCCGGCCTGACGACTGCAGAGCGCGGATGCGTCAGCCCTTGGCCGCCCGGATCGCCGAGACCAGCGCCTGCGGCTCGCGGGTGGAGACGTACGCGTACGGGGTCGGGTCCTCGGGGTCGGTGATCGGGATGCGCACCGCCGTCGGGACGTAACTGCGCAGCAGCATGAAGGCGCGCGTGTCCGCCTTGTACGTGCGCCAGGCGCGCGCCTCCTCCGCGTCCAGCACCTCGGGCTCACCCAGGGCCGCCACCGGGATCCGCGCCTCACCGGCCGCCAGCGCGCCGTTGACCACGCGCACGCGCGCGGAGCCGTACGAACTCACCAGCAGTCCCGCCAGCGCGCTGCCCCCGACCAGCCCCACCAGCAGCGGCAGCGTGCCCAGCGGCAGCAGCATCAACGCGCACGCCAGGCCGATGAGTACGGCGATGGCCCACCAGGAGCGGGGGGCGGTCAGGCGTTCGTCGTGGTGCGCGGGGGAGAGCTGCATAGCGTCAAGCCTGCCACGAGGCGACCGGCGGGTAGCGGCGCGGGTAAGGTCTGCGCCTGTGAGTGGACGAAACACAGCGTTGACGCCCCCGGCCGATGCCGCCGCACCGGTCCGGCACCCCGACGCCCCGGCACCCGGCGAGCTGCTCGGCGCGCACTACGGGCACTGCTTCGGCTGCGGCGAGGGCCAGCCCCACGGACTCCACCTGGAGGCCCGTGCCGGGGAGGGCGTCCGCGTCAGCGCCGAGTTCACCGTCAAGCCCGCGCACCAGGGCGCCCCCGGCCTCGCCCACGGCGGAGTGCTCGCCACCGCCCTCGACGAGACGCTGGGCTCCCTGAACTGGCTGCTGCGCGTCATCGCGGTGACGGGACGGCTGGAGACCGACTTCGTGCGGCCCGTGCCCGTGGGCACCGTGCTGCACTTGGAGGCGGAGGTGACCGCCGTCGCCGGGCGCAAGATCTACTCCACCGCCGTCGGCCGGATAGGCGGCCCCGGGGGCCCGGTCGCCGTGCGCGCGGACGCGCTCTTCATCGAGGTGAAGGTCGACCACTTCATCGACAACGGTCGGCCCGAGGAGATCCGGGCGGCGATGTCCGACCCGGACCAGGTCAGGCGCACGCGCGCCTTCGAGGTGAACCCCTGATGTCTGAGAACAACCACGCCCCGGTCGACGTGCTCCTCAAGCGTGTCGACCCGGAGGTGCCCCTGCCCGCCTACGGCCACCCCGGCGACGCCGGCTGCGACCTCGTGACCACCGAGGCGGCCGTGCTGGAGCCCGGCGAGCGCGCCGTACTGCCCACGGGGGTGTCCATCGCCCTGCCCGACGGGTACGCGGCGTTCGTGCACCCGCGCTCGGGCCTGGCCGCCCGCTGCGGGCTCGCGCTCGTGAATGCCCCGGGGACGGTGGATGCCGGGTACCGTGGGGAGATCAAGGTGATCGTGGTCAATCTCGACCCGCGCGAGAGCGTCCGGTTCGAGCGCTTCGACCGCATTGCCCAGCTGGTTGTCCAGAGGGTCGAGAAGGTGCGCTTCCACGAGGTGGCGGAACTTCCCGGCTCGGCGCGGGCCGAGGGGGGTTTCGGCTCCACCGGCGGTCATGCGGCCGTGGCCGGATCCGGCGCTGGTCAGCAGGGTGGGAATGGCTACGCTTCGGTCGTATCCGACCGGGAAGGACAGTGACGTGTTCGGACGTCGCAAGAAGAACGACTCCGCCAAGGACGGCGGCGCGGCCGAGCAGGTCGTGGACGGCGTGGCTGCCGATGAGCAGGACGGCGGCGAGGAGTTCGACTCCGCGCCCCGCAGGGTGAATCTGCCGCCGGCCCCGCGGCCCGACGGCCCCTGGGACGTCTCCGAGGTGCCCGGTGCGCCCGAGGAGGGTCGCGTCGACCTGGGCGGCATCCTCGTACCGGGTGTCGAGGGCATGGAGCTGCGCGTCGAGGTCGCCGGGGACGCGATCGTCGCCGCGACGGTCGTCCTCGGCGACAGCGCCGTACAGCTGCAGGCCTTCGCGGCGCCCAAGAAGGAAGGCATCTGGGGCGAGGTCCGCGACGAGATCGCCACGGGCATCACCCAGCAGGGCGGCATCATCGACGAGGTCGAGGGTCCGCTGGGCTGGGAGCTGCGCGCCCAGGTGCCCGTACCGATGCCCGACGGCCAGACCGGTGCCCAGCTGGTCCGCTTCGTCGGCGTCGACGGCCCGCGCTGGTTCCTGCGCGGCGTCATCTCCGGCCAGGGCGCCGTGCGCCCCGAGTCGGCGGGCGTGCTGGAGCAGATCTTCCGCGAGACCGTCATCGTGCGCGGCGACGGCCCGATGGCTCCGCGCGACCCGATCGTGCTGAAGCTGCCGAACGACGCCCAGATGGTGCCGGACGGCGTGCAGACCGAGGACCAGGAGGGCTCCCGCTTCTCCGGCGGCATGGGCCAGCTGGAGCAGGGTCCGACGATCACCGAGGTCCGCTGACCCGGCGGATCCCCGGCGACGCCTCCGGGCGACCGTTTCCGGCCGCGGGCCTACTCCTTCGGGGGGTACGGCCCGCTGTCGTACCCGGGGGTGAGGGCACCGGGTGTCAGGGATCCGTCAGGGATGGCCGGACGGGCCCCGAAAGTGCGGGGATCGGCGGAAACGTCCCGGAGAATGGGCGCATGGGACGCGGCAAGCTTCGGATCTACCTCGGCGCGGCACCCGGTGTGGGCAAGACGTACGCGATGCTGTCCGAGGCCCACCGCCGGGTGGAGCGGGGCGCCGACTGCGTCGTCGGCTTCGTCGAGCACCACGGGCGGCCGCGCACCGAGGTGATGCTGCACGGGCTGGAGCAGGTCCCGCGCAAGGAGCTCTCGTACCGGGGCGCCGGCTTCACCGAGATGGACGTGGAAGCCGTCCTGGCGCGCCGGCCCGCGGTCGCGCTCGTGGACGAGCTCGCGCACACCAACGTCCCCGGCTCGCGCAACGCCAAGCGGTGGCAGGACGTCGAGGAGCTGCTGCGGGCGGGCACCGACGTCGTCACCACGGTCAACATCCAGCACCTGGAGTCGCTCGGCGACGTCGTGGAGTCCATCACCGGGGTGCGGCAGCGGGAAACCGTGCCGGACGAGGTGGTGCGGCGCGCCGACCAGATCGAGCTCGTCGACATGTCCCCGCAGGCGCTGCGCCGGCGGATGGCGCACGGGAACATCTACCAGTCCGACAAGGTCGACGCGGCCCTGTCCAACTACTTCCGGCCCGGCAACCTCACCGCGCTGCGCGAGTTGGCGCTGCTGTGGGTGGCCGACCGCGCCGACGAGTACCTCCAGCAGTACCGGGGCGAGCACGGCATCCGCTCCACCTGGCAGGCCCGCGAGCGGATCGTCGTCGGGCTCACGGGCGGGCCCGAGGGCCGTACGCTCATCCGCCGCGCCTCCCGGATGGCCGCGAAGGGCTCGGGCAGCGAGATCCTCGCCGTCTACATCGCCCGCAGCGACGGGCTGACCGCGGCCTCGCCGAACGAGCTCGCCGTCCAGCGGACGCTGGTCGAAGACCTTGGCGGAACGTTTCACCATGTGATCGGCGACGACATCCCCGACGCGCTGCTCGCATTCGCCCGCGGGGTCAACGCCACCCAGATCGTGCTCGGCTCCAGCCGCCGAAAGGCCTGGCAGTACGTCTTCGGCCCCGGTGTCGGCGCCACCGTGGCCCGCGACTCGGGGCCCGACCTCGACGTGCACATCGTCACGCACGAGGAGGTCGCCCGGGGCCGCGGGCTGCCGGTGGTCCGCTCGGCGGCCCGGCTCGGCAGGCCCAGGATCATCGCCGGCTGGGTCGTCGGCATACTCTGCCCCACCCTGCTCGCCGTCCTGCTCACGCACGTGAACGCCGACCCGGGCCTCGCCAACGAGATGCTGCTGTTCCTCTCGCTGACCGTGGGCGCCGCGCTGCTCGGCGGGCTCTGGCCCGCACTGGCCTCGGCCGCCTTCGGCTCGCTGCTGCTGAACTACTTCTTCGCCCCGCCCGTCCACCGGTTCACCGTCTCCGACCCGAAGAACATCGTGGCCATCGCCGTCTTCTTCGGGGTGGCGGTCTCCGTGGCCTCCGTCGTGGACCTGGCCGCCCGGCGCACCCACCAGGCCGCCCGGCTGCGCGCCGAGTCCGAGATCCTCTCCTTCCTGGCCGGCAGCGTGCTGCGCGGCGAGACCACGCTGGACGCGCTGCTGGAACGGGTGCGGGAGACCTTCGCGATGGAGTCCGTGGCCCTCCTGGAGCGCCCGAGCGACGTCGAGCCCTGGAAGCGGGCCGGCAGCGTCGGCCCGCGCCCGGTCGACCGCCCCGAGGAGGCCGATGTGGACATGCCCATCGGCGACCACATGGCGCTGGCCCTGTCCGGCCGGGTGCTGCCCGCCGAGGACCGCCGCGTGCTCGGCGCCTTCGCCGCCCAGGCCGCCGTGGTCCTGGACCGGCAGCGGCTGGTCGGGGAGGCCGAGGAGGCCCGCCGGCTGGCGGAGGGCAACCGGATCCGGACCGCCCTGCTGGCCGCCGTCAGCCATGACCTCCGTACGCCGCTGGCCTCCATCAAGGCCTCGGTGTCCTCCTTGCGCTCCGACGACGTGGACTGGTCCGAGGAGGACCGGGCGGAGCTCCTCGAAGGCATCGAGGACGGCGCCGACCGGCTCGACCACCTGGTGGGCAACCTGCTCGACATGTCCCGGCTGCAGACGGGCACCGTGACCCCGCTGATCCGGGAGATCGACCTCGACGAGGTGGTCCCGATGGCGCTGGGCGGCGTACCGGAGGACAGCGTGGTGCTGGACGTCCCGGAGACGCTGCCGATGGTGGCGGTGGACCCCGGGCTGCTGGAGCGGACCGTGGCCAACGTGGTGGAGAACGCCGTCAAGTACAGCCCGGCCGACGAGCGGGTGCTGGTCCGGGCGAGCTACCTCGGCGACCGGGTCGAGGTGCGCGTCGTGGACCGGGGGCCCGGGGTGCCCGACGAGGCCAAGGACCGGATCTTCGCCCCCTTCCAGCGCCACGGGGACGCCCCGCGCGGCACCGGGGTGGGCCTCGGCCTCGCCGTGGCCCGGGGCTTCGCCGAGGCCATGGAGGGCACCCTGGCGGCCGAGGACACCCCCGGCGGCGGGCTGACCATGGTGCTGACGCTGCGCGCCGCGACGGGCGGCGGTGGACCGGACCACGCCGCGGCGCACCGCGGCCTCGCCGCCGCCGACGGCGCCGACCCCATCGATCTCGACCCCCTACGACTGAAAGCAGGACCTCAATGACCCGGGTGCTCGTGGTGGACGACGAACCGCAGATCGTCCGAGCCCTCGTGATCAATCTGAAGGCGCGCAAGTACGAGGTCGACGCCGCGGCGGACGGGGCCCAGGCCCTGGAGTTCGCGGCGGCCCGCCACCCCGACGTGGTCGTCCTCGACCTGGGACTGCCCGACATGGACGGCGTCGAGGTGATCAAGGGCCTGCGCGGCTGGACCCGGGTGCCGATCCTGGTCCTCTCGGCCCGGCACAGCTCCGACGAGAAGGTCGAGGCCCTGGACGCCGGGGCCGACGACTACGTCACCAAGCCCTTCGGCATGGACGAGCTGCTCGCACGGCTGCGCGCGGCCGTCCGCCGGGCCGAGCCGGGCGCGGGCTCCGGCGAGGACGGGGTGGTCGTGGAGACCGACGGCTTCACGGTGGACCTGGCCGCCAAGAAGGCCGTGCGCGAGGGGCGCGACGTACGGCTCACGCCCACCGAGTGGCACCTGCTGGAAGTGCTGGTCCGCAACGGGGGCAAGCTGGTGAGCCAGAAGCAGCTCCTCCAGGAGGTCTGGGGGCCCTCGTACGGCACCGAGACGAACTACCTGCGGGTCTACATGGCCCAGCTGCGGCGCAAGCTGGAGGCGGACCCCTCGCATCCGCGGCACTTCATCACGGAACCGGGCATGGGATACCGCTTCGAGAGGTAGTGCGGGCGCCGGTACGCTTCCTGTATGAGTGCTGAACCGCGTCCCGAGAAGTCCGTCAAGCCGGTCAGGCCGGCGGGCCGGTTCCGGCGGATGATAGAGCGGCTGTCCACCTCTCAGGAGGAGCTGCATTCGGCGGAGCTGCAGGAGGACGCAGAAGCCGCCGGGTGCACGCGGATCTGCGACTCCCACGACCGTCAGATAGTCAAGGTGACGGGAACCTTGCGTACCGTCACCCTCCGGCCGCGCGCCGGGGTGCCCGCCCTGGAGGCGGAGCTCTTCGACGGCTCGGCGGCGCTGGACGTGGTCTGGCTCGGGCGTCGCTCGATCGTGGGAATCGAACCGGGGCGGCGCATGATCGCCTCCGGACGGATCGCGATGAGCCACGGCCGCCGGGTCCTCTTCAATCCGAAGTACGAACTCCGACCGCTCGGACAGGAGCACTAGCCGGTGACGTCACTCGACAAACCGATCACCCCGGATCCCGCGGGGGAGCCCTCCGCGGACCAGAAGGCCGTCACCCAGGCGGCGCTCTTCGACGCATTCGGAGGCGTGCGGGGCACCGTGGAGACGATGCTCCCCGGGCTGCTCTTCGTGATGATCTACACGATCAACAAGGACGTGAAGATGTCCGCCTTCGCGGCGGGCGCGGTCGCCGTCCTGCTCGTGATCGTGCGGCTGCTGCGCAAGGACACCGTCAAGCACGCGTTCAGCGGGGTCTTCGGCGTGGGCGTCGGCGTGGCCTTCGCCCTGTTCACCGGCACCGCCAAGGGCTTCTACCTGCCCGGCATGATCTACGGCGCCGGGCTGGGCGTGGCCTTCACGCTGTCCGCGCTGGTCGGGTTCCCGCTGCTGGGCGTGATCCTGGGGCCGGTGTTCAAGGAGAACCTGTCCTGGCGGACGCGCAACCCCGGGCGCAAGAAGGCGTACACCAAGGCCAGTCTGGCCTGGGGGCTCATCTTCCTCGCGAAGTACGCGATCCTCTTCCCGCTGTACTGGTGGGGGGACGCGACGCAGCTGGGATGGGTGCTGATCGCCCTGAAGCTGCCGCCGATGGTGCTCGCGGTGTACTTCACGTGGGTGTTCCTGGCGAAGGCGCCGCCGCCGATCGACGTGATCGCGGAGTGGGAGGCCGAGGAGGCCACGGAGAAGGCCCGCAAGGCCGGGGCGAAGTAGCGCATGGGTGCGGGTCGTGCGGGTCCGTCAGTGGCGGGCCTGGAGGAGGTCCTCCAGCTGCTCCTCGCGGGCCTGGGCGGCCACGAAGAGCAGTTCGTCGCCCGGCTCCAGGGTCTCCTCCGCGTGCGGGGTGAGGACCCGGTTGCCGCGGATGATCGTCACCAGCGAGGTGTCCTCGGGCCAGGTGATCTCGCTGATCTGGGTGCCGGCGACCGAGGAGTCGGCGGGCAGGGTCAGCTCGACGAGGTTGGCGTCGCCGTGGCTGAAGCGGAGCAGCCGCACCAGGTCGCCGACGCTGACGGCCTCCTCGACCAGGGCCGACATCAGACGCGGCGTGGAGACCGCGACGTCGACGCCCCAGGACTCGTTGAAGAGCCACTCGTTCTTCGGGTTGTTGACCCGCGCCACGACCCGGGGGACCCCGTACTCGGTCTTGGCCAGCAGGGAGACGACCAGGTTGACCTTGTCGTCGCCCGTGGCCGCGATGACCACGTTGCAGCGCTGCAGCGCGGCCTCGTCGAGCGAGGTGATCTCGCAGGCGTCGGCCAGCAGCCACTCGGCCTGCGGCACGCGCTCCACGGAGATGGCGGTCGGCGCCTTGTCGACGAGGAGCACCTCGTGCCCGTTCTCCAGCAGCTCGCCCGCGATGGAACGGCCCACCGCGCCGGCTCCGGCGATCGCGACCCTCATGCGTGTGCCTCCTCGGGGCCCTCGGCGAAGGACGCCTCGACCTTGTCGATCTCGTCCGTGCGCATCATCACGTGGACGAGGTCGCCCTCCTGCAGCACCGTCTGGGACGTCGGCAGCATGGCCTCGCCCAGTCGGGTGAGGAACGCCACGCGGACGCCGGTCTCCTCCTGCAGCTTGCTGACCTTGTGCCCGACCCAGGCGGCGGAGGTGTGCACCTCGGCGAGCTGGACCCCGCCGCTCGGGTCGCGCCACAGCGGCTCGGCCCCGGACGGCAGCAGCCGGCGCAGCATCTGGTCGGCGGTCCACCGCACGGTCGCGACGGTGGGGATGCCCAGGCGCTGGTAGACCTCGGCGCGCTTCGGGTCGTAGATGCGGGCGGCGACGTTCTCGACACCGAACATCTCGCGGGCCACGCGGGCAGCGATGATGTTGGAATTGTCACCACTGCTGACCGCCGCGAAAGCGCCCGCCTCCTCGATCCCGGCCTCGCGCAGCGTGTCCTGGTCGAAGCCGACCCCGGTGACGCGGCGCCCGCCGAATCCGGCGCCCAGCCGGCGGAATGCGGTGGGGTCCTGGTCGACGACGGCGACCGTATGCCCCTGCTGTTCCAAGGTCTGCGCGAGGGCGGAGCCCACTCTTCCGCAGCCCATAATGACGATGTGCACGGCCGTCCTTCCGGCTGTCAGCGCTCGCTGGTTCCCAGCCTCATTGCATGCTCTGGCTTCACAGGGTCTCAGACCATGGCCCAAGCTACACACGGGCGGTCCCCCATGTGACCTTTGCAGCGCACGCCGGGTCTCAATGCGGGTGTCATTGCCCTGTAATACGGGCGGGGGGTTCGTCAGCCGGATTTCGAACGCTTACGATCCTCTGCGTGTCCAAACTGACCGACGTGCCCAAACGGATCCTGATCGGCCGGGCGCTACGCAGCGACCGCCTCGGGGAAACACTGCTCCCCAAGCGGATCGCCCTACCCGTGTTCGCATCCGACCCGCTCTCCTCGGTGGCATATGCCCCCGGCGAAGTCCTGCTGGTCCTGTCGATCGCCGGTGTGTCGGCGTACCACTTCAGCCCCTGGATCGCCGTGGCGGTCGTCGTGCTGATGTTCACCGTGGTCGCCTCGTACCGCCAGAACGTTCACGCGTACCCCAGCGGAGGCGGCGACTACGAGGTCGCCAACACCAACCTCGGGCCGAAGGCCGGACTCACCGTCGCGAGCGCTCTGCTCGTCGACTACGTCCTGACCGTCGCCGTGTCGATCTCCTCCGGAGTCGAGAATCTCGGCTCCGCCGTGGATTTCGTCATCGAGCACAAGGTGCTCTCCGCGGTGATCATGATTCTGCTGCTCACGCTGATGAATCTCCGCGGTGTGAAGGAATCGGGGAAGCTCTTCGCCATTCCGACATACGTGTTCGTCGGCGCCGTCTTCGTGATGATCGCCTGGGGTGCGTGGCGCGGCCTCGTCGCCGGCGACACCATGCAGGCCCCGACGGCCCATCTGGAGATCAAGGCCGAGCACCAGGGGCTGGCCGGCTTCGCGCTGGTCTTCCTGCTGCTGCGGGCCTTCTCCTCCGGATGTGCCGCCCTGACCGGCGTCGAGGCGATCAGCAACGGCGTCCCCGCCTTCCGCAAGCCCAAGAGCAAGAACGCGGCCACCACCCTCGCCCTCATGGGCGGCCTGGCGGTCACCATGTTCTGCGGGATCATCGGCCTGGCCATGGCCACCGACGTGAAGATGGCCGAGGCGCCCGCCACCAACCTGCTCGACAACGGCGTCCCCGTCGGCCCCGAGTTCGTCCAGCACCCGGTGATCTCCCAGGTGGCCGAGGCCGTCTTCGGCAACGGCAGCTTCCTGTTCATCGTCCTGGCGACCGCCACCGCGCTCGTGCTGTTCCTGGCAGCCAACACCGCGTACAACGGCTTCCCGCTGCTCGGCTCGATCCTCGCGCAGGACCGCTACCTGCCGCGCCAGCTGCACACCCGCGGTGACCGGCTCGCGTTCTCGAACGGCATCGTGCTGCTCGCGGGCGCGGCGATCCTCCTCGTGTGGATCTACGACGCCGACTCCACCAAGCTGATCCAGCTCTACATCGTCGGCGTGTTCGTCTCCTTCACGCTGAGCCAGATCGGCATGGTCCGGCACTGGAACCGCCACCTGCGGACCGAGAAGGACCAGGCCGCGCGCCGCCGGATGCACCGCTCCCGGGCGATCAACACCTTCGGCGCGATCTTCACGGGCCTGGTGCTCGTCGTCGTCCTCGCCACCAAGTTCACGCACGGTGCCTGGGTCGCCCTGCTGGGCATGGTGATCTTCTACGGCACGATGACCGCGATCCGGAAGCACTACGACCGGGTCGCCGCCGAGATCGCCGCCGCCGAAGGCCCCAGCGACGACAGCGTGCGGCCCTCCCGGGTCCACTCCATCGTCCTGGTCTCCAAGGTGCACAAGCCCACGCTGCGCGCCCTGGCCTTCGCCAAGCTGACCCGCTCGGACACCCTGGAAGCGCTCAGCATCAGCGTCGACCCCGCCGAGACGAAGGCGCTGAAGGAGGAGTGGGAGCGGCGCGGGATCAACGTACCGCTCAAGATCCTCGACTCCCCGTACCGCGAGATCACCCGCCCGGTGGTCGAGTACGTGAAGGGCCTGCGCAGCGAGAACCCGCGCGACGCCGTCAGCGTGTACATCCCGGAGTACGTCGTCGGCCGCTGGTACGAGCACCTGCTGCACAACCAGAGCGCACTGCGCCTCAAGGGCCGCCTGCTGTTCACCCCCGGCGTGATGGTCACCTCGGTGCCCTACCAGCTGGAGTCCTCGGAGCTCGCGAAGAGGCGGGCGAAGAAGCGGCAGGAGTGGAACGCCCCGGGCGCGGTGCGCCGCGGACCGGTGGACACCCCGCGCCCGAAGGACCGCGCGGGGAAGTAGCCCCGCCGCTGTCGGTGTGGCGAACGGCCGGACGAGATCCACGTAAACTGGTGGGTCGGTCGTCCGGCCGTTCCCATTTATGTTTTGGAGTCTCCCCACCATGACCGAGCAGAACGAGAAGCAGTCACTGGTCGGGGAGGAGTACGAGGTAGAGGTCGGCCCCGTCGCGCACGGCGGCATCTGCATCGCCCGGACCTCCGACGGGCGGGTCCTGTTCGTCCGTCACACGCTGCCCGGCGAGAAGGTCATCGCCCGCGTCACGGAGGGCGAGACGGACTCCCGCTTCCTGCGCGCCGACGCGATCACCGTCCTCGACGCCTCCAAGGACCGGGTCGAGGCCCCCTGCCCGTACGCAGGCCCCGGCAAGTGCGGTGGCTGCGACTGGCAGCACGCCAAGCCGGGCGCCCAGCGCCGGCTCAAGGGCGAGGTCGTCGCCGAGCAGCTGCTGCGGCTCGCCGGGCTCACCCCGGAGGAGGCCGGCTGGGACGGCACGGTCATGCCGGCCGAGGGCGACAAGCTCCCGGCGGGCCAGGTCCCGCAGTGGCGCACCCGCGTCCAGTACGCGATCGGCGAGGACGGGCGCGCGGGCCTGCGCAAGCACCGCTCGCACGACATCGAGCCGGTCGACCACTGCATGATCGCCGCGCCGGGCGTCAGCGAGCTGGGCATCGAGAAGCAGGACTGGCCCCAGATGGCCACGGTCGAGGCGATCGCCGCGACCGGCTCCCAGGACCGCCAGGTCGTCCTGACCCCGCGCCCGGGCGGCCGCCTCCCGCTCGTGGAGCTGGACAAGCCGGTCTCGGTCCTGCGGGTCGAGGAGAAGGACGGCGGGGTCCACCGGGTCCACGGCCGCCCCTTCGTCCGCGAGCGCGCGGACGGCCGTACGTACCGCGTGGGCATGGGCGGCTTCTGGCAGGTCCACCCGCAGGCCGCCGACACCCTGATCAAGGCCGTCATGCAGGGCCTGATGCCGCGCAAGGGCGAGATGGCCCTCGACCTCTACTGCGGAGTCGGGATCTTCGCGGGCGCCCTGGCCGAACGCCTGGGCGAGACGGGCGCGGTGCTCGGCATCGAGTCGACGAAGCGCGCGGTCGAGGACGCCCGGCACAACCTGGCGGACTTCCCCCGGGTCCGCATCGAGCAGGGCAAGGTGGAGTCGGTCCTCCCGAAGACCGGCATCACGGAGTGCGACCTGGTCGTCCTGGACCCCCCGCGGGCCGGCGCCGGCAAGCAGACGGTCCGCCACGTGGCCGGCCTGAACGCCCGCCGCATCGCGTACGTGGCCTGCGACCCGGCGGCCCTGGCCCGCGACCTGGCCTACTTCAAGGAAGCCGGCTACAAGCCCCGCACCCTCCGGGTCTTCGACCTCTTCCCGATGACCCACCATGTTGAGTGCGTTGCGATCCTTGAGCGGGAGGCGAAGGACGCCTGACCTGCGCTTTTGTGGTAACGGTCGTCCGCTTCACCTGTTTCCACCCGCCCAACAGGTGAAGCGCGAGGTTGGATGGCCATACGCGCCTGACCTGCGGATTCATGGGGGTCTGACGGCGGCGGTGCGAGCCGTGCCCGCACGACTCTCAGGTTCTTGACGCTCGCGTGACGTTCGTTCTGAAGGCCCATCACATCGATTGGGTCCAGTTGCCGTCCGTACGGATCGCGAGACGCTGTCTGCTCATGACGAGGTGCTCGGGCAGCGTGGCGTTCTCCAGACGGTCGCACCGTGTGATGTCTTCGTCGGGCAGCGCGTCTTCTTGTCCTCGCCTCCATGTGCAACCCGATCGGTGGCGAAGACCCCAAGCAGAAGGCTGATGTCGTTGCCGACGCCACCAACCGGCTCCTCACCGAGCTCTCGGTGAAGTGTGCAAAGGAAGAAGGCGTACGCGACTGCTTCCACGTCGCTGTCATCGGCTACGGGCCACCGTCGGCTCGGCCTTCGCGGGGGCGCTCACAGGCCGGGACGTCGTTCCGCTCAGCGAGGTGGCGGACAACCCGGCTCGCGTCGACGAACGCAGCAAGAAGGTGCCGGACGGTGTCGGTGGTCTGGTCGAGACGACAGTCAACTTCCCGCTGTGGATGGACCCGGTCGCCCACGGTGGGACGCCGATGAACCGGGCTCTCCAATCAGAGGGCGACTTCAAGAATCCGGCCGGCTCCACAGGGCTGCACACGTTGCTCACCCACCCGGACAGGACGGTGAGCGGCCTCGCGGACCAGGTGAGGTCCTTGGCCTCTCAGCCGCTGGATCTGCTCCCCCGCTTGCCCAGGCCGTCCCGAAACAGCGGACCTCCGCCCATACGACCACCTCGGCGTCCTACGTTCCCGCCGCTGCTCCAAGTCTGGGTGGGCTGCCCAGCTGGATGCCGGGGCACCTTCCCTCGACGCCCGCGCAGCCACCGGCCGCGCCCGCCACCACCTCACCAGGTGGCTTCCACGCCCGAACGACGCTGGACGTCGTCGTGGCCGTGCTGTGGCCCCTTGCGGTGGCTACGACGATCCTGATGGTTGTTGCCGGGCTCCCGAAGGGAGTGTTCGGTCCCGGAGTACCCCTCGTCTTCGCCGCCGTAACCACTGCATTGGCCCGGAGCCGCCGCGCCGAGCGGGGACAGTCGCGGGCTGCTCTGGCCACCCTGACGAACCAGCTGGCCCAGGTCGAGGACCCGGTGAAGGCAGCCGCGAAGCTGCGCAAGGACCGGGCGAAGTTCGATGCGGCGGAGGCCGACCGGGATGCCGGGTACCCGCGGGCTCAGGCCAAACTCACGGCCCAGTACCACGCCGCGCTCAAGGAGGCCGAGACACGCAAGGTACGCAAGCAGCGCGACATGGACAAGAAGATCAACGGACTTTCGGAGGACCTTCACAAGGCCTTGGCCAAGGCACTCGCCGACAAGCAGTCCGCCTACGTCCGGGATCAGCTCGGCCGACGGCTGATCGCTCAGTCACCGCCGCACGGCATCGGGCCGACACTCGCTGCTCGTCTCGCCGCGCACGGCGTCCGGACGGCAGCCGACTTCACGGGCTACCGGCCCGTGCAGAACAGCCCCTACAACAGCACCGGAGCTGTGCTCGTGCTGCCCGGTGGCCGCGTCATCAACGTTCATGGCATCGGCGAGGCCAAAGCCATTGCCCTGGACGTCTGGCGCAAGGCCGTGGTTGCGTCCGCCACGGTCCGCCAGCCGACCACCATCAGCCCGGCGGAGCGACAGTCGATCGAGCAGGGCATCGTCCGCCGCCGGGCCCAGCTCACCGACCAGCGCAAGGCTGTGGAGACCGAGGCCGACGCCTCGCGCGCACAGGCGCGGAAGCGGCTGGAGGAGGGGCAGGAACGACTTGCTCGAGAGAACGCCGCCGCCGGGGACCGGGCTCGCCAACAGCGCCAGGAGTTCAGTCGGCGCACGGTCGCACTCCAGCAGAACAATGCACTCCACGCGACGCTGACCGCCGCGCTGGAGACTACCGGCGCGAGCAGCGAGGGCTGTCGTACGCATACTACGTGCGCTTCCTCTTTGTAGGTCGCTGAGCCCGGCCCTTGCCGCGATCAGAGATGGCGGGTCTAACGGGGCAACGGGCCGTCACCACTGACCTGACGAGAACCGCACGGACTCGGCCAGTGTTTTCCTTGCTCCCTCGAAGTCGGCGAGCCTCGCGGCCAGGGTGGCCGTGGCCAGCCTGGTGGGCAGCGCCACGGCGAACTTCAAACCGTGGACGGCCCGCTGGTCCACGTCGGGCAGAACGAGAGCCGAAGCGGAGCGCGCGCTGTTCCTCGCGGCCTGCCACGCGTGGGGGGTCAGGTCCTCCCGCAGCCGCAGATAGCAGTCGGTCGGCCGCTGGAGGGGGTCGGCAACAGTGGACAGGGTGGCGCCGAGGGTGGCGTTGGTCCGGTAGCCGGCCCAGGTCCACCAGCGGACGTCGGCTCCCCGCCGGGTGATCAGGGTCCCACCGGGGTGGACGGTGTGCGGGGCTTCCTCGTCCCGCCACTCCTGAAGCCCGGCGGCTGCCCTACGGGTCAGGGAGACGAGCGGGTCGGCTCCGAGCAGCACCTCCCGCATGGCACGGGTGAGCGCGTACGGGAGACCGGTGGGCGTTCCGCTGGACCACTTGGCGACGCCGCCGCTCTCCGCCGGTTCGACGAAGACGCGCTTGCGCCCCCAGTCGATGTAGGTCACCTGCCAGCTGCGCCCGGCCAGGAGCAGGCGGCGGGGGCCCGGTCGTTCCTCGGTGAGTACGGAGGGGTCGGCCTGGCCGATCTCGGTGCGCCCGGACAGCACGGTGAACTGCGGGGGCGCGGTGAACGAGGCGGTCAGTTCGATGAAATGGCGTCGTCCGAAGCGGTGTTCCGCTTCGGGACCGATGAACAGCAGACCTCCGTCGGAGTCGAGGAACCCCTCGCTCACCAGGTGGCGCAGGATCGGTGCAGCCGAACGGTCGAACGGTGCCATTCCGTTCCACTCGTCCATCCACAGCTGATTCCCCAGCTTGTGCTTCTGGAGGGTCAGGGCGAGCAGCTGTTGGGCCACGAGGTGACGGGGCTCGGGTGGCGGGATCACGGCCTCTACCCAGCCCCGGCCCCACAGCAGCAGCAAACCGGCGGCCTGCAGCAGGGAGTCCTTGCGGGTGGCGAGGAACAGACAGTTGCGGCTGGATCCGGCCCGGCGTCCGGTCCGCCCGAGGCGCTGCAGGAACGAGGCGACCGTGGCAGGGGAGTCGATCTGGATGACGCGGTCCAGATCGCCCACGTCGATGCCCAGTTCGAGAGTGGAGGTGGACACGATCACGCAGTCGCGTGCCTCGGCGAACGCCTGCTCCGACCTGGCTCGTTCCTCGGCGGAGAGGGAGGCATGGGAGAGGAACACGGAGACCTCGCGGGCCCGCAAGGCGGCGCCCAGCTCCTCCACCTGGCGCCTCGAATCGCAGAAGACCAGTCGCTTTTCGCCGCGGTGCAGAGCCGCGATGATCTTGGCTGCGTTGTCGAGGGAGCCGACGTAGTCCAGCTCGACATCTCCCGGGGGTGGGGGAGCCGCGCCGCCCGACGGGGCCGGGGCGATGCCCGGAGCGACGACGTGACCGGCCCGTCGGCCGGCTCCTGATCCCTGCAGCCAGGTCAGCAGTTGCTCGGGGTTGCCGACGGTCGCCGACAGGCCGATCCGCTGGATCGAGCGGCCCACCACCCTCTCCAGCCGTTCTAGCACGGCCAGCAGGTGCCAGCCCCGGTCGTCCCCGGCGAAAGCGTGCACCTCGTCCACGACGACCGCCCGGACCCCGCCGAGCAGGTGGGCATGGTCCGTCTTCACGCCGATGAGCATGGCTTCCAGCGATTCGGGCGTGGTGAGGAGGATGTCCGGCCGACCGGTGCGGATGCGGTTTCGCTGGGACTCCTTGGTGTCCCCGTGCCAGAGCGCGGCGCTCCGGCCCAGCCACTGCGCGTAGCCGTCGATACGGGTCACCAGGTTGTTCAGGAGGGCCTTGAGCGGGCAGAGGTAGAGCACCGACGTGCCGGACCAGCTCTGCTCGGACATGGCGGACAGGATCGGCAGGCAGGCCGCCTCGGTCTTGCCGCCCGCGGTGGGGGCCAGCAGCACCGCGTCGTGCCCGTCCATCACGGGATCGATGGCCGCTCGCTGCAGGGGCCGCAGGTCGGGCCAGCCCAGCGTGTTGACCACATGGTGCAGGACGACGGGGTCCAGGCGGTCGACGGGGTCGTGGGGGTGCACGGACCGGTCGGCGGGTCCTGTCACGAAATGTCCAGGTCGATCTCGTCGGCGGCAACCGCGGCGGCCAGGTTCCGCTCCACCTCGGTCAGCTCGCCACTGGAGACGGTCAGGCGGTAGTGCTGCCGCGGGTCGAAGTCGGCGAACTGGTCGATGCGGTCCAGTACGTCACCGACCAGCTTCTTCAAGTAGACGCGGGGTGCGACGCCGACCTTGCCACCAAGAGCTCCCCCCACCGCGCCGGCCAGGTCGGCGACGTACGCGTCGTCGGCCAGCGCCCTCACCCGGTCCGGGGCGGATGCGCCGATTGCGTACAGATCCCGGATGGTGATCCCGAGCGCGACCAGGGAGTCCTGAGTGAACCCCGGCAGTCGCAGTTGCACCGCGCGCGGGTTGTCGAAGCGCGGGTCGGTGGTGAAGTCGGTGGCGAGCCGCTGGGCGAGCGGGGCCAGCCGTTGGGCTCCTTGTTGCCCGTCGTAGAAGGCCGGCGTGCCGGTGATGATCAGGTACAGGCCCGGGAAGCGCCCGGAATGCACCTCGTCGATGAGCTGGCGCAGCGCGTTGAGGGCTTTATCGCGGGCATCCGACCGGACCCGCTGGAGAGTCTCCACCTCGTCGAGCACGAGGAACAGCCCCCGGTGTCCGGAGTCGCGCAGCACGGTGAGCAGCCCTTGGAGGAAACCGAGAGCACCGAAATGGTCCAGGTCGCCGCGGACTCCGGCCGACCGGCGCGCTGCGGCGGCCACATGCGGTTGCCCGCCGAGCCAGGCCAGGACCGCTGAAGCCGTCGCCTCGTCCCCCTGGGCGAGGGCGGCCCGGTAGCCGCGCAGGGCGGTGGCGAAGGACGGGGCGTGCCGGGACACTTCGGCGAGGCGGGCCGTGAGCAGCTTCTCGACCGCCCCGGCCAGTTCGTCCTCGCCGGCTCCGTCGGCGAGTGCGTCCTCCTCCAGGGCATAGAACCAGGCGTCGACCACGGGGCGCAGGGCGCTGGGCGGGAAGCTGGCCGTGGTCAGCCGCTCGGTCAGCCGACGGTAGACCGTCTCCAGGCGGTGCAACGGGGTCTCCGTCTCCGAGATCTGTATCTCGGCCACGGCGAACCCGCGCTGTTTGGCGCGCTCGCCGAGCCACCGGGTGAAGAACGTCTTCCCGGAGCCGTACTCCCCGCGGACGGCCTTGAACACGGAAGCGCCCGAGGCGACCGCGTCCAGTTCGGCATCGAGCGCGGACTCGAACCGGTCCAGGCCGGTGGCCAGTAGGTCCAGCCCGGTTTCGGGTACGGCGCCGCGGCGCAGGGCGTCGATGGCGGTACGGCGACGGGCGGCGGAGACGGCGGAAGCACGCGGGTCGGTCACCCCCGCATTCTCCCACCCGTGCCGGATCGTCCCTGCGGGCGACCGCTGCTCAGGCGCGGAAGCTTCCGTAGCCGAGGTTCCGTGTGAGTGCGTTGACGAACTCCGCGCTCTTTGCGGTCTTGTCGGCTCCCCAGCCGTGCTCGTCCTGGAATCCGTCGAACTGCTCGCGCAGTGCGGTCCAGAGGGACTCCAGGCGGACCGGCGTGGGAAACACCTCTTCCCGTGCCGCGTTGCTGAGGGCGTCCGGCCGGGTGAAGACACGTCCCACCAGGTCGACGGCCCCGAGCATGGCCAGGTGGAAGTGGAGGTTGGTGTACTCGGAGCGGGAGATGGGCTGGGGCCGCGACTGGAGGAAGTCGTCGACCTGGCGCTGTGTCCTGGCCAGCCACAGGTAGACGGGGAGCCCGGTCTTCTCGGAGAAGACCCGCTGGTAGTCCGAGTCCGACTTGAGCAGGCTCGACGGCCGGGCACGGGCGTAGTCGGGACGGCCGAGGGCCATGGCCATGACGGACTGGGCGAGCAGGGGGATGCTGATGATCCGGTCGGCCGGCTTGCCCTGGTTGCGGTAGAAGTTCTTGCGCCGGTCGTAGAACCAGCCGTGCTCGTGGAAGTACGTCTCGATCTGCCGCTGGATGTCGTCCGTGGCCCGCAGGGAGGCGACGGGGACGGTGGTCTGGCGGTTGGTGGCACGGATGACGGCGTCGCGGGCGGCCTGGTCCGCGGTGACGAGGATGCGGACCTGCACCAGCCGGTTGAATACGGGTTCGGCCGGGTCGGCAGCGTGCCGCGCGGACAGCGTCTGGTGGAGGGTGTAGGAGGTCTGCAGGCCGTTGACGATCTGGACGTCGGAGAGGCTCAGCCGTTTGCCCACCGACGTGGCCTGGGAGCAGACGATGGTGATGCCGTTGTTCAGCCACCAGAACTCCGGTGCCGCGGGGTCCCGCAAGGACTGGGTGATCTCCCGGTTCACCTCGACGTCGCCCTGGTAGTCCCGCACGTTCCAGTCGAAGATGTGCGACTTGATCAGGCCGTTGTCGTCGCTGAGGAAGTCGATGTAGTCCCGGAGCGCCACCAGGGCGATGTGACTGGTGCCGTGCGTGATGCTCTCCTGGTAAGGGAGTTCCAGGGTGTACGAGGGCCGGGTGCTGGCGCGGTTCCAGAGTTCCGCGGGGCCCAGGAACTCCACCTCGCCCTGGGAGATCGCGAAGGCCTTGTCGAAGCGGTCCTCCAGGATCTTCGCCTTCGCCTGCACCTTGGGATGCACCTCGCCCGCTTCGCCGCGCGTGACGTAGGAGAACTTGATCAGCACGGTCGGGTGGCGGGTGATGAGCCGGCTCAGGGCGTCCTTGAACAGCCGGAACCCGGCGATCAGGTCGGCGGAGTAGAGGACCGCGAAGTCGGCGTCGTCCGCCTGGAGGTCGAGCAGGTTCTTGCAGGTCGCCTCGACCTTGTCCAGGGCCGTCTCCGAGAAGGCGGAGGAGGTCTTGGCCTGGACGAGCCAGAGGGTCAACCGGGTGCCGGTGTCGATCTGCGCGGCGGCGGAGGGCTGCTGCAGGACGTCGCTGTCCTCGTGCAGCAGCCGCCCGCCCAGGAACACGTAGGCACCGTCGATGCCGCCGTCGTCCGAGCCGCCGATGACCCCGGCCTCGACCTCCTCCTCGGAGAGGCCGAAGCCGTGCAGCGCATGCTCGCAGGCGAACCTCTCGAAGGCCGCGTCGAAGGACAGCGCCACGGAACGCGAGTTCCGCTTCTCTTCGATCATCTGGTTGATCAACACACGGTCGTTGGCGCTCATATGTCCTTGCTCGGTGGGTTCGACGGCAAACGGTCTGTCAGCCTAGATCGAACTGCAGCTTCAACAAGGCGGAATCCAGCCGAACTGTGCGGCCGTCCGGGAGCGTTTCCAGCACCTGCACCCCGTCGAAATTGAGGAGCTGGCGAAGGATGGCGGCGAAGCCGTCAGCCCGGGTCGCCGGGTAGTCGACCCGCTGCGCGAGAGCGGTCACCGGGAGGGTGCCGGCGTCGAGCAGGGCGCGGACTGCGCGGTCGAGTTTGTCCTTCGGGGGTTTACGGGCGAGGAGCTCCAGCTGGCTCTTGAACGCTTCGGCGGCGAAGAGCGCCTCCACGAGTGCGTCGTCGGGGGACACCAGGACCTGCTCGACGAGCGTCTGGGAGTCCCCGCCCGCCGGGACGATCGCCACGTCGAACAACGAGTCGTGACTCTGGGCCAGTTCGGCCTGGGCCTTCGTCGGACGCTGCCGGACGGGGCGCGCAGGGGTGGGCACCGCTTCGGCGGCGGGCGCGGTCGGTCGGGGAGCCGAGCCGCCGGTCTCCCACCATGCCGGACTGCGGTTGCCGAGCTCCCGCCACCCGGCGGGCGGCTCGGCGCCGAAGGGCAGGAAGGCGAGCACGGGGACGGCGAACTCGGCCAGGGACGCGCCGCCGTGGTAGCCGGCCTTGCGCGCCGTGTACCGGGAGTCGGCGTCCCAGAGGGCGACGACGGAGCCACCGGGCTCGGGTGCGACCACGCGCGGGCCCGAGAGCACCACCTCGGCCGACGCGGTCTGTCCACCCGGTGCCCGATGGCGGGCGGACAGCGGTGATGCGGCCTCGGCCGTGACCCCGTGACGGTCGACCACATGGCCGTGGTCGCTGGTCAGGATGACCGCCATGCCCTCGGTCGCGGCCACCCTGAACAGTTCCGGGAGCCCCGGGATGTGCGCGGCCTGCCAGGATCCGTCGCCGAGCTTCTGCTCCTTGGCCAGGCGGTCGTCGATCGCGTTCAGGACGACCGCCACATGTGTCCGGCCGTCCGTCAAGGCATCGGTCAGCTCCGGCCCGAAGGCGTGACCGGCGCTGTCCGCACGGAGGTCGTCCTTGTGGAAGACCGCGGCCGGTGCCCCGCCCCACCGCTTGAACAGCTCGGGGAACAGCTGTTTCTCGTCCTTCTGCGTGCCCTGGAGCAGCCGCCCCGCGAAGAGAGAGGTCCGGCACACCGCGGTGACCGTGGGCAGGACCGCCGCGACGGCGCGCCGACGCGGATCCCCTTCGTCGAGAGGGTCGAACTCGGCCCAGGAGGAACGCAGCTCCTCGCCGAGTTCGGTGGCGATGGGGGCGCTCATCCCGTCCAGCACCAGCAGCAGGACACGGCGACCGGTGCCACCCTGGACGACCGGCTTCACCACGCGGTCGAGGAAAGTCTCCAGCGTCAGCATGGAGTTCGGCGGGGTGCCCGCGGCGGTCCAGGCGGCCAGCAGACCGGCGAAGTCGCGGTCGATCTCCTTGCGCACGCCGCGGATCCGCTCCGCGAGCCTGTCGTACGCCGCTCTCAGCTCCGGGTCGGCGTCGCCGCCCGCCTCGACGTGCTCGACCGCCCGATCCACCCAGCCGGTCTCGGTGAGGTGCCGCTCTATGGCGGCCGCCACCGTCTCCGAGCCGGGAGCGGGCTCGCCGGCCAGCCACTGGGCGAGGCGGAGGGCCATCCGCGTCCGCTCGATCCGGGCGAGGGTGTGCGGGTCCTCGGCCCGCACATGGCCGTTCAGCGAGCCGATCGCCACTGCGACGGCCTGTACGTCGCCCCGCGCAAAGGCCCGGCCGACGGCCGTGAAGGCCTCGTCGAGGCCGGCCGGGAGAACCGGGCTCCTGCGCGCGGCGGCTTCGGCTCCGAACTGGCGGACCAGCGCGGAGGCCCTGTCCAGGACGGTGTCGAGGGTTCGCCGCACTTCCCGCGCCTCCTCCACCTGGGCGCCGCCGCGGGAGCGCGCCGCTACGGCGA
Source organism: Streptomyces sp. NPDC051109 (assembly GCF_044455885.1). Taxonomy (NCBI): domain Bacteria; kingdom Bacillati; phylum Actinomycetota; class Actinomycetes; order Kitasatosporales; family Streptomycetaceae; genus Streptomyces; species Streptomyces sp. NPDC051109. The sequence goes on along the minus strand of NZ_JBITFF010000006.1, from coordinate 255,685 downwards.
GCCCGGAGACGTACTCCTCGGCAGCCCGTCCGAAGGCGGCGGCCAGGACGTCGAACTGCTCCCCGGCGGCCGGGGGCTGCTCCCCGAACCAGCGCTCGGCACGGCCGCGGGCCTGGTAGACGCCCGCGTCCGGGACCGCATGGACCCATAGGGCCGCGCACACCAGACCGAAAGCCACCGCATCGGTACCGTGGTCGGCCAGGACCAGTGCGAGTAGGGCCCGGCCGGGCAGCCCCGCCTGGTCCTCCTCGGCGAGGAATTCCACCAGCCCCGACCGCTCGGGGCCGCGCAGCTCCAGCAGCCGCTCCGGCCCACTCGGCAGCAGCGACCAGCCCAGCAGCGTGTGCATGTCCAGTTCGTCGCTCGCGGCAGGACCGCCCGCTCCGGCCGGCGCCTCAGGACCATACCGGCCGAGCCGGAGCCGCCGCAGCGCCAGCGACGACAGCGCGGAGCGCCGCGACAGCATCCCGCCGGCCAGGGCGGGCCAGCCACCGGGCGGTGTGGCGTCCAGCAGGGCCTCGGCCGCCCAATTGTCGGCCCGTAGCCGGCCGTCCACGTCCTGTGCGCCGAACGCGTCGCGGACCACGTCCCAGCTGTCCACCGCGTCGATGCGCCTCTTGTGGGTGCGCGCCAGAATCGCCGGGTCGAGCTCGTGCTGCTCGCGGTCGGTCAGTACGACCAGTACGGCCGGACCGGCCGCCTGCCCGGTGAGCTGGCCGAGGACCAGCTCGTGGACGGCGAGCGGGGACGGCGCGGCCACGATCCGCGCCGTCCGGCCCTCCCCCCAGGCCGGTTCGGCCGGCCCGTCCCAGTGCGGTGCGGAGCGCAGCAGCACCACCCGTCGCCTGCCGTCGCCCTTGAGGGAGCCGGCGAGCGAGCTCTGGGAGGAGAGGTACTGCGTGATCGTCGCCAGGTTCAGCCGGACGGCGACGGAACCGGAGGTTGCCGTGCTCATCCTTCGACGACCCGCCATGTGATCTCTACGGTGGCGCCCGGCTCGCGGGCGGCCAGCTCGGCCAGCGCAGACTGCAGTTCCGCCACTGCACGGGCCGCCGTGGTGCGGCGGGCACCGGAAGTGCCCGGCCGCCCGATGATGCTGCTTGCCGAACCCGTCGAGGGGGCGTCCACCGGGACGGGAGGGTGGCTGCTCCGCGTGTCCAGCGACACGTAGTCGGCCCGAGGATCCCGCGCCACCGGCTGGGGTGCGGGGGCCGGGGTGGCGGCGGCCTGGTTCCGCTTGATCAGGGCGAGGACCTTGTCCGTGGTGCGTGCCAGCGCGGTGACCAAGCCGTCCGGGATCTGGGGCTCGGCCGCGACGTTGCGCAGGGAGTCCAGCAGTTCTTCCCCCTCGGGTCCCTGGCCGGAGGCGAGGTCGAGGGTGGTCCAGGACGCCGAGACGAGGGCCCGCGACACGGCGCTCGCCTGCTTCAACGAATTCCCGAGCCGCTCCCCGCTGACCGGCCCGAAGTCGAAGCCGGCCAGGGCCTCGACGGTCCGCTTCGCCCCGGTGGCGCCGGGACCGGAGGTCCGGTCGAGGGCCTTGAGCAGGTCGACGGCCCGGCGCGCGACGGCGAGGCGTCCGGTCTCGACGGTCTCGTCGAGCCGGAGGAAACCGGCGTGCTTCTGCAGCTGCTCCACCAGCTCGTCCTGCGGACCCTGGAAGGCCCGCACCTGGGAGGTGATCTCGCGGGCCAACTGGTTGACCATCCGCCCGCGCCGCAGCGTCGGAGCCTTCTGCCCGAATACCGTCGCGAAGCGTTGGCGGGCCGCCTCCCAGTCCTCCTCCGAGGGGAGCGGCTGACTGCGCAGGGCGTCGCGTTCCTTGATCTGGGCGAGTTCCGGAGCGGGGTCGAGGGGAGTGCCTTCGCGCACCCAGACCCGGTCGTCCATCTCGGCGAACGCGGCGACCACCAACCGGGCCAGGAAGTCGGGCAGGCCGCGCGGCGCGGGCTTGTCCGTCCAGTCCGTGAGGGTGATCAGGCTGAGGTCGCCGGTCACACCCTGCTCGCGGGCCAGGCGGCGGAAGTGGTCCGCCCAGAACTGGGACAGCTCGAAGTACGCCTCCTTCTGCTGCCCGAGCCGGAGCGGGCCGACGAGCCGCCGCATCAGCGCGCGGTCCGCCGCCGGGACTTCGGTGCGTCCGTCCCGGGCCTCGGCCGCGGCACGGACGTGTGTGAACACCTTGCGGGCGTCGGCCGGCTTGACCGCGGTCCCGGTGTTATCGGGGTCGAGGTCGGGGTGGTCGGGGAACTGGGTGGCGAGGAGGCGGCCGGCGATGTGCCGGATGCCGTCGCGCAGCGACTGGCCGAAGGAGAGGGTCAGCCCTTCGACCTCGCGGAGCGAGGCCAGGTGGTCGTCGAAGCCGAGCTCGACATCGCCGGCCTTCTTGTCGGCCAGGCCGTACGCCTGCTTGAAGGCGGCCTTGATCTTCGTCAACAGGGATTCCCGCTGGGTCTCCAGCAGGCCCTTGGCGCGGGCACGGTTGTCGGCGTTCAGGTGCCCGGCGTACTGGCTGTCGAACCTCTGGTCGTCGGCGAGGGCCTTGTCGATGACGACGAGCCGCCGGAAGTCGGCGTACCGCTGGTGCGAGAGGTGCGTGGGCAGCCAGGCCACCGTGCGCGAGGGCTCACCCTGCTTCTCGCGCAGCCTGCGCATCCGGTCCCGGTCCTCGACCGGCCCGTACTCGGTCTCGTCGAAGGGGAGGTCGATCACGATCCGCCAGAGGCCGTCCTGGCGGGGCATCAGGTCGTGGTCGGGCAGCTCGTCCTCGTCGGCCACGTTGCCGAAGACGACCTCGGCGGAGCGGTCCGTTCCGCGCCAGACGAAGGACATCTCGTCGACGAACTGGCCCTGGCTGACGATGCCGAGCTCCTGGGAGAGGATCCGCCGCGCCAGAGCGGTGCGGTTGCCGGGGTTGTCGTTGACGTTGGCGTTGGCGATGACCGAGTCGACATCGACGCCGGAAAGCTCCAGCCGCACGCCCCGGTTGGCCTCGCTGCCGGTCTCCACGATCTCCGGGAACCGGGCCGCCCACTCCGAGACCTTGTTCTGCAAGATGCCGTACTCACGGCCCGGGATAGGGGCGACCACAGAGCCGTAGTTGAGGGCGGACAGCCGCCGGATGGTGAGGTCCGCGAGGGCGGGAACGCTCGGCGCGAGCGCGGACAGCAACAGGGTGCCCACGATCCGGTTATCGCCGACGAACAGCTTGATCCGGGCGCGCAGGCCCTGGTCGGTGAGGCTGTCGGGCCGGTGGGTGTACTGCTCGACCTCCTCCTCGGTCACGTTGTGCGTGCCCAAGAGGTACGGGCGCAGTTTCGTCCGGTAGAGCTTGTCCGCGGCCTCGAAGACCACCTTGAGGCTGTCGGTGAAGGGCTTGTCGCCGCCCGCCGTGATCAGCGGGTAGAGGTCACCGACCGGGATCAGGTCGCCGAGCCGCAGCTCGTCCCGGTGGTCGGCGAGCAGCTGGCCCATCAGCTTCATGCCGGTCCGGTTGCGCTGGAGCGCGGAGGAGACGTGCACCAGTGTGTCCATGAACGCCGGCGAGAAGGGGTACGTAAGCCGGAAGCTCTCCTCGTCGGCCCCGACGCCGTCGGCGCCGCGGTCCGAGCCGAGCAGGGTGTCCCACACCTCCTGGCGGACCTTGCGAGTTTTCTCGAATTCGGCGCGGATCAGCGCGGCGGCCTCGTCGTCCTTCGGTCGCAGCAGGCGCGCGTGGGCCACCTGGGGGAGGTTGCGGTCCTCCAGCGTGATCTTGTCGAACCGGCCGGAGGCCAGGTTCAGGGTGTCCTGAATGGAGGACTCGGCCGCACCGGACACCTCCTCGCCGACCAGCTCGCGCAGATCGCGCTGGCGGGCGATGAAGGAGACCACCGGGATCGCGCGGCGGGCGTCCCCGCCCTCCACGAAGTTGGTGATCTTGCTGGCTTCCTTGGCGACGAACTTCTGGTCGTGGATGAGCGTCGCAAGCCAGAGGATCAGCTCGTCCAGGAACAGGATCAGACCGTCGTAGCCGAGGCCCTTGGCGTGCTCGGCGATGACGGAGAGACCGGCATCCAGCGAGATGAACCCGTGCTCGTCCTCGGCGGCGTTCTTCGCGAAACCGGGCAGGAGGTTGGTGCTCGCGTCCTGGACGAGGCGCGCCCGCAGCTCGGCAGGGGTCGCGGGGCTGACCAGGTTGAGCCCCTGGGCGGCCTCGTGGACCTCCGCGGCGGCCAGCGCCGTGTCCAGCAGCGCGGGCGTCCAGGCGAAGGACTCGCCCCACTCGTCGTCCTCGTCCGAGCCGGAGGCGCCCTCGGCTGCCAGCCCGGCGATGACGGCGCTGTCGCCCATCCGGCTGCGCATGGCGCGGATGTCGTCGAACAGCGCGTCCGTCCGGTACACCTGCGGGGTCTCGGCCTGCGGGTGCAGTCGCTTCACATGGGTGACGTACCCGCCGAGGACGCGCTGCTCCAGGGCCTTCGCCCCGAGCATGTGGTACGGCACGAGCAGGAAGCGCTTGCCGTCCGCCCCGAGCCACTCGTGCTTGGTCAGTACGGGGTCGAAGTCGCCCTTGGCGCGGGCGGCCGGGCTGCCGCTGAGCAGGGCGTGCAGGACGGCCATGAAGTGCGACTTACCGGAACCGAAGGAGCCGTGCAGATAGGCCGCCTTGGAGGTGTGCCCGTCCAGGGCGGCCTTGATCAGCCCGAGTGCCTCGTCGAAGTTCTCCAGCAGCCGTTCGGTGACCACGTAGTCCTTCAGCGCCCGCTCGGCGCCCTCGGGGGAGGTGGCCTCCGAGAGCTGCAGGACGAAGTCCGAGGTCGAGATGGACTCCTTGATGTCGATCACATCGCGGAGGAGGGGCGGCTGCTGGGCCATGTACGGGCTCACTCTCCGGGAAATCGGTCGTCGCGCTGCTCACCCGATCGTATGGGGTGGGTCGGACATCGCGGGACCGATATCGCCAGAGACGATCACACCTGGGCGGCCGGGATCAGCTCGCGGAGCTTCTCCCGGGTCTCGGTGTCGGTGGAGTAGATCACGGTGCCGATCATGCCCCGGGTGAGCAGCACCTTGTAGGTGTTGCGGATCAGCGGGCCGATCTCGTCGTCGGTCGCCTTCCTGAGCTCCGAATCCTTCGAGGCGGTACGGTCCACCACCCAGCTGTCGGTACGCCAGACCAGGTCCGGCCCGATGATCACGCCGGACCAGTCGTACTCGAAGCCCTGCGCGGTGTAGACGCAGCCGACCTGCCCGAACCCGGCCTCCTCGGTGGCCCACAGCGCGCGTGGTGGCGCCCCGAACAGGGATCGGTCACCGGGCACGTTCCACGGCTTGGCCCAGTTGCCGATCACGACGTCGGCGGGCAGCTCCGTCATCTCCGGGGTGATCTTCTTGGTCCACGGCCAGCAGTAGCCGGCTGCCATGCGAGCACCGTACTTCTCGGCCTTGCGGGCGGTCAGGAAGTCCTCCAGCTCCTGCGGACTGTCCACGGTCAGCAGCTGCACCTTGTCGTCCGGCTCCCAGACGACGGGCCCGTCACCTTCCAGCCCGAGCAGGTGGGTCACCCAGCGCAGGTACGCCTCGCTGCCGCCGCACCGGAACTGGCTGTCGAGGTTCACGACCGTGCAGTCCAGGCCCTGAGCCTTCGCGGCCTGCTCGATCTCCGCGACCGTACCCATCTCCCCGGGCCGCACCACCTGGTGCTGGTCCAGCAGGAAGACGGGCACCCGGGCGGCGTCGATCAGCTCCGCGACCTGGGGGCGCCCGGTGCGCAGCGCGGCCCGGGTGTAGCGATTGGCGGAGGTCAGGCGGATGCGATGGGCCTCGTCGCAGATCAGGACATCGAGGTCGTTCGGCTCTGCCTCCATGAAGCTGTTGAAGTACTTGAACAGCCTCTGCACCTCGGTCTTCCGAGCTCCCGCGACCTTCCGCATGGTCTCGGTGAAAGAGGAGGACCCGGTCGCGTGGAGGGCGGCCACTCCCCGGCGGTACAGCTCGCCGAGGAGCGACAGGGCGATCACGCTCTTTCCGGAGCCCGGCCCGCCGGCGACGATGATCACCTGCTTGTGGTTCGCCCGCTGGGCCTTGCGGACCGCCGACATCACCAGCTCGTAGGCGACCTTCTGCTCGTCGAGCAGGACGAACTGCTCGCGGTTGCGGACCTCGTCGGCCGCCACCTTCATCAGCTGCTTCGACGGCCGCACCTTGCCGTGCAGCAGGATCTCGGCGGCCTCGCCGCCGGGCTTCGGGGCGAGCCGAGAGCGAAGGTAGGTCTGGAAGGAACTGCGCTGGTCCTGGGTGAACAGCCGCCCGTGCAGGTCCTCGGGCACCTCGCGCAGCCACCGGACGTCGGAGTCCTTGGCGTTGTGCAGGTAGGCCACCCCGGCGACCGACTCGGGGGTGTGCTCCACCGCGCCGTTGAAGGACACCAGGTAGTCGCAGTAGGCGCGGACCTGCTCGATGGGGTTCAGCTGGGGATCGGCGTACGCGTCGACCCGGCACAGCCGCGGGTCGCCGTCCTCCTGGTACGTCCTGCTCCACTGCTTGAGTTCCACGATGACGTAGGAGGGCTCACCGGTGGCCGGGTGCACGCCGGCCAGTATCACGTCGGCGCGCTTGCTGGTGAGCGGCAGTGAGTACTCGATCAGCATCTCGACGTCGCCGAGACCGGCCTCGATCAGGGTGTTCGCGAGGACGGGGAGGCTGCGCTCCCAGGACTGGATCTCCGAGGGGTGCGGGCGGTGGCCCCGGGCGTGCAGGAAGTTCTCGGCCAGCATCAGCGCGAGCGCCCCTTCCGCGACCGAACCGCCGAAGAAGCGGGCGGCCACGGATGCCACGGATTCACGGAACAGCAAGACTTGCCCCCAGGCAGCACGAAGTGACTCGTGCGGGTGGGGGCATGTCCTGGTCGGTGTCCGCCCCGCGCCTGCGCGCGTGCGGTCAGGAAGCTCGTCGGGCCGCTGAGATTGGTCCGGCCATGGTAGGGCAGGCCGTGATCACCCGACCGCTCCGGGCAGGCCTGGCCTGGACGTCTGGCTCAAATCGATCTCCGGCTGCGGGCGTTCACCTCGGCGAGGCAGGCTCGCAGCCGCTCCCGGTGGCTCACCGGCTCCAGATCGGCCGCCTCGGCGGTCCACTGCGGGCCGGAGGTGAGCGGGCGGAGCCGGACGCCGTCGTGGGCGTCGTCGCGGCCGGTGACGACACCGACCCGGCCGCGTCGACGGTCCCGTACGGCGTCGCCGGGCCGGAGGCGCACGGGTGGCGGGTCTGTCACCCGGCGGCGCCCTTGGCGATGACGGTGGCGAGGGCGTGGGCGACGGGCGCGGAGCAGACCCCCAGGTGCACGAGCGCGTACCGGACCTCGTCGGCGCGCTCCTCGGGCCAGGGGGTACGGACGTCCATGGCGGGGAGCTGGATTCCGGCCCGGGAGAGGGCGGCGGCGAGTGCGTCGCGCGCGGCGAGGGCTTCTGTGACCTTGGCGCGGGCTGCGCGTGCGGCGTGTGCGGTGTTCGTGGTCCGGCGGTGTGGCGTGGTTGCCATGAGGGCTCCTGTCGTGGGGAGTTCCGGTCGAGGGGGTTTCCGTCGTTCGCCTGACCCGGGTCGGCACGTCGGATTACCGTGCGTAGTGCGGGCATGACGAGCATGTCTCCGGAACCGGCCCGCCACGCCGTGGGGCTGTTGTGCTTCGCCGCAGGTGATCAGTGGTTCCACACCTTCCACGCCAGCACCGTCCTCGGAGGGGAGCGCGATGCCGCAGCGACGCGTCATCACAGGCCGCAGCCAGGAACCACGCCAGCGGTTCGCGGAGGAACTGCGGATACTCCGGACGGGGAGCGGTGCGAGTCTGCGGCAGCTGGGGGAGCGGCTGGGGTGGGACTGGTCGCTGTTCGGGAAGATGGAGAAGGGCGAGACCCTGGGCGGCCCGGAGGTGGTCCAGGCACTGGACCAGCACTACGGGACGCCGGGGCTGCTGCTCGCGCTGTGGGAGGTCGCGGCGGGCGACCAGCGGCAGTTCCGCGAGCAGTACCGGCGCTACATGGCGCTGGAGGCGGAGGCGGTGAGCCTGTGGCATTTCGCGGTGAGTGTGCTGCCGGGGTTGTTGCAGACGCAGGGGTACGCGCGGGAGCTCCTGACGGCGGGCGGGATGGCGGAGCCGGAGCTCACGCAGCAGGTTGAGGCGCGGATGTCCCGGCGGGAGGTGTTGGAGGGGAAGGATGCGCCGCCGTTCCGGACGATCCTCTCGGAGGCGGTACTGCGCTCTGGCTTGGCGAACGAAGAGGAGTGGCGCAGCCAGCTTGAGTGGCTGGTGGACCTCTCCGATCGGCCTTGCCTGACGATTCACGTATTGCCGTTGAAGGTCGGGCCACATGGGTTGGTGAGCACCGACGTCATGTTCCTGCGGCTGCCCGATGCCCGTACCGTGGCATACGCGGAGAGCGCCCATCGTGGTGAACTCATCGAGGAAAACGCATCGGTCGAGCGTCTGCAACGCGCCTACGATGCGGTTCGCGACATGGCGCTTTCCCCGCCCGCGTCGCGGAAGTTCATCCTGCGCATGTTGGAGGAAGTGCCGTGCGATCCATCGACCTGAGTGCCGCTACATGGCGCAAGAGCAGTTACAGCAACCCGGACGGTGGCCAGTGCGTCGAGGTCTCGGATGACTTCGCTGCCGTTGTGCCGGTGCGCGACAGCAAGATCCCGCATGGTCCAGTGCTGGTGTTCCCGGCAGAGCAGTGGGCTTCGTTCGTCGCGGCGCTCCGGGCCGACGAGCTGACCGTCTGAGAACGACCGAACGGCCTCCTGTGATCGAGGGATCACGGGAAGCCGTTCTGCGTCGTGGGGACTGCTACTTCTTGGTGGTACGGCGGCCACGCGTGGCGGCGGCAGGACGCCAGGCCCGCAGGTCATCGTCCGTCAGACCGTGCTTGCCCTGTTCCATCTGGCGGTCACCACGGAAGAACGCGGCCTTGGAGGAGCCGAAGGTCGCGTCGAACTCGTCGTGCCACTGGTCCAGCCATGGCTGGAGCTCCAGCAGGCCGGCCAGGAACGGCGTCGCTTCCTCCGCGGTCAGTGCCTCGTTGGCGGCGATGTACGTGTCGAGGGCATACGCCTGCTCCGCGTGGTCCCAGCCGGCCCAGCCGTACAGCTCCGGGCTGGGGGCGTTGGTCTGGCCGTAGGAGATGAAGCGCTCCTTGGGCACGTCGAGTTTGCCGCGGGCCCGCCAGTAGGAGGGGCGCAGGAAGTCGGCCGAGGTGTACTTCGGTGGCACGGGGATGCTGTCCCGGATCTTCCGCTTGGCAGGCTCGTCCGGGGCGGCGTCCTCCTGCCGCTGGAGGTCCCAGACATGCTCCCAGTCCGCGCGCTTCTTGAGCCCGAAGGGCTTGTAGCGCAGGGCGGCGAGGAACGGTACGTGCTCGTCGGCCATCAGCTCGGCGACGACGGCGGGCAGTTCCTTGCGCGGGGCGTAGGTCTTGGCGACGGAGACGAAGTCCTCGTCGCGGGACAGGTTGTCCGTGAGCCGGGAGAGGGTGACGAGGGCGGGCATGCCGTTCTCATCGAACCAGTGCGAGCGGTCCTCGATCCGGTCCAGCAGCCAGGCGCGCAGAGCCTTCTCCTGGAGCGCGTCCCAGCCCTCGGTGGCCCAGCGGCGCTTGTACTCGGGCCGCTCGATCATGCCGATGGCGCGGCTCGACTCGATGGCATCGATCCGCTTCTGGACGACCTCCCGGTAGGCGGCAGGCCAGTGGGAGGGGATCTCGGTGATGGGCGTGGACCCGTGCCGCTTGAACCACTCGTCGCTGGCCTCACCTGCAGCGACGCGGCGCGCGAGCACGATCTCGAAGGCGCGCTCGCCGAGGGCGAGTTCGGGGATGTCGGGGGAGTCGGGGTCTTCGGAGGCGCGGAGGTCTTCGGGGTGCAGGTTGTATAGAGAGTAGACCTGCCAGTCCAGTTCCTCCTGGAGTGCGATCATCCTGGCTCGGGCTCTCGTGTAGTAGCCATGCGACTCACGCAGGCCAGCACTAGTTGGTACTTCCACTGCTCCTAGCGAGGACGGGCAGGTGAATTGAAGATTCTCGGAGAGCTCAGCAAGGCGGCCACCCACTTTTGTAGGGAGGTGAGCAGGGAGTGGAAATTCGGCCAGGTTGCTACTGTTGAACTCGTAGAATTTTTCCCATTCCTCGCTAGCGATTCCCCCGCCGATCCCGCCGTGCCCTTTGTCGTGACATACTTGCTTTAGCCAGAAGCAGGACGTCGAGCTGTTAAGGAGAGCTAGTAGTTTGATCAGCGATTCCGGGTCAATGGAATTCTTTGGTTCAAGCATCAGGGTGGAGTGTTGAAAAACGTCGCGCGGACGGCTGAGGGCGAAGTGGTTGTGGGTTGCGACGAATGCGACAACGAGTGCGGGTTGAGTTTTGTAGCGTGACTTGAAGAACATGGAATACTCGAACCATGCGAGACCGCGGTCAGTCTGCTTCTTGCCGAATGCTGTCCGTTCGCGTAGAACGCGCTTCGCCGGCCACAATACTCTTTCTACGGGAGTGGGTGCAACGGCTTTGAGATTCTCTTCCGAATACGGCCACAGGCCCTGTGTTGGGTCGACGATGGCATAATCTCGCAGCGTGGTTCCCTCTACGAGGGCGCGTTGCTGTCCGCGTGGAATGCGATGGCGTCGCAGAAATCCTGACCCCAGGAGGAACGCGCTGTCTTCGCGCGTTACCGCACTTGCTCCGATGTGGGCAACAATGTGAGAGAGGGGTGCATCGCTACTGGCCTCGATCTGTTGAATCAGCTCACGGCCGCCAGCTGTGAGGATCCAAGGGTGCGTGGCGAAATGTTGACCCCGGTCAAGATCGTCAACGGCCACCCATTGATTCGTTTGTGTTTCATCGATCTGGGTGAGAATTGACTGCCAGACGAGACCTTCGTGCGCGCGCGCTGGAACTGTTGGCTCGCCGCGCACGCTCCGAACTGTGCGAATGGTCGAGGATCTTGTTTTGCCGCTGCGTCGTCGTCCGATTAGGATCACAGTCGGAGTTCCATGTCCAGGGATATGGGCCCCTGATGTGTCGATAACCTCTGTCAGTTCTACTTCGTGCCCGAAGAACGTTTCGATCAGTCCTGTGCCGAACTCGCGTTTCATGAACGAGTTTGCTGTAATCTGCCCTACTGTGCCGTACCCGTAACCGCTCTGAGCATCGCCTGCGACTGCAAGCTCGAAGAACCGCTGGGCAAACGGAACTGACAGTGCGTAGCTTCCCGAGCATGCGTCATACAGACCTCGATAGAGCTCGTTGAGCCTCTTGTCCTTCACTGTGATGTACGGCGGATTGCCGACCACCACGTGGTAGCGCCCCTGCTTCAGGATGTCGGGGTGTTCGTGGATGTCTTCCGTCTCGTACTTGAACTCGGCCAGTTCGTCCGAGTCCTCCGATCCGTCGCCATCAAAGAGACTCTCCTGCTTGTGGCGGTGCTTGATCAGGGAGTCGCCCACCGCCAGGTGGATCGGCCACTCGTACCGCGCGGCCTCCGCCAACGTCCGGACCCCACTCGCCGCCATTGCCGCCACCAGCAGTCGGAAGCGGGCGATGGCCACCGCGAACGGGTTCAGGTCGACGCCGTGGACCGAATCAAGGGCCGCCGCGACCCGCTCATGCAGGTCCTTGGCCGGCTGGCCATCCGCCCACAGGCGGACCAGGCGTCGGAACGCGCCCAGGACGAAGTGGCCTGACCCGCACGTGGGGTCGATCATCTTCAGGCCGTCGTAGCCGAACTCGCGGACCGCCGGGTTCATCGTCCGGTCGAGGATGAACTCCTCCACGAACTCCGGCGTCTGGAGCAGCGCGTACGTCTTCCGTGCGGCCTCGCTCAGGTCCTGGTACAGGTCGCCGAGGAACCGGGTGTCCCAGCCCTTCGTGCCGTCGCCGTCCTCCTCCAGCGGGTCCGTGAAGTCGTGGATCAGGACGCCCGACTCGTCGCGGGTACGCCAGAAGTCCACCAGGTCGCTGGCGCCGTCGTGGGACAGCGGGATCTGGTAAAGCGGGTTGTGGCGGCGGTTGAAGAGGAGGCGGCCCGCCTGACCGGCGCCAAGTTCCTCGAAGGCGTGCTCCAGCCAGCCTCGGTACGTCGGGTCCGCGGACGTGGCCACGTACTCCTCGTACTTGGCCAGGGCCAGGTCGCGGCGATCCGTCCCCGGGGCCGTCAGGTACGGCTCCGGGATCAGGCCGTTGTCCTCGCAGAAGCGGACGAAGACAGTGCCGAGCACCCAGGCCACGGCGACCTGGGTGACCCGCTCGTCCAGCCAGGAGTTCCAGGTCGCCGCCGTGCGGCCCAGCTTGCGGGCGCGGTCGTACTCGGCCTTCAGCCTCGCGCCGACCTCCTCGACGGCCTTGACCTGTTTCGTCAGATCGGCCTCGGCCGCTGTGACCTGCTTCTTCAGATCGTCCAACAGGGCCTTGCGGTCGATCACTTGGCGTCTCCCTCGGTTGAAGCAGTGGCGTCGGCTGCCTGCCGGTGCCGGTCCTGGACCCATGAGTCCGGAAGTTCGATCCATTCGCCCAGGCCCACTTGGTAGGCCACGGCCACCTGTCCCAGCCTCGGCTCCCGCGCCGGGTCGCCCTGCGGAACGAGGAGCCACAGACCGCGCCCGCCCTGCCGGGCGGCCTCGGCCAGCCGGTCCAGGACCCCCATCGCGTCGTACCGGGCGAAGACCGATGCGTCCGTGAGGAGGACCGGGCCCGAGCCGGCGGCGGGGGCGAGGAGGTCCCGGACGCGCGGCTCGACCGCGCCCCACGCCGTCCGCGCGTACTCGGCGAACTTGAGCGCCCCGCGCGACCCCGCCTCCGCCGCGTCCGCCTTGAGCAGGGTGTCCCACGTCGGTTTGGTGCCGGGCGGGACCAGGGCGTGCAGGGCGTCCAGGAACAGCTCGGTCACCGAGACCGCTGCCGCGCCCATACGGTTTTCCAGGGCCCGGACGGCAGCCGGGGAGCTGCCGTGGTGCACGGTCAGGACCCGGTAGCCGTCCTTGCGGGCGGAGACGCGCAGCCGTTCGTCCGCGCGGGCGGCGCCCGCCAGCAGCGGGTCGTCCGCGTAGCGGATGGCGGCGCCCATGTCCGTGGCGCGTGGGCCGGAGCCGGAGGTGAGGTAGCTGGTGATGCTGTCCATGCGGGTGGGCAGGTAGCGCAGCGTTTTCGTGCCCTCGCGGGTGGACAGGGTGAGGTCGAAGCCGGCGTCCCGCAGTGCCTTGGTGAGGGGTCCGCCGGTCGGCAGGTCGTGGGTGAGAGTGCCCCGCGCGTCCTGGACGACCAGTTCGGGGAAGCGGGCCCGTACACGCTCGTGGATGTCCTCCGCCCGGATGCCGGGCTGGCGACCCTCCGGCATGCCCGGGGTGAGGCGGACCAGGCCGGCCTGGGTGAGGCGCAGGGCCCGTACGAACGCCAGGTCGCGGGGGTAGATCTCCAGGCGCGGGGTGGCCGCCGCGTTCGCCGAGGCGGCGGCGGCCAGCTCGACCAGGCGGCGCTCGTCCCAGTCGATGGTGCCCGGCGGGACGGTGAGCGCGGCCAGCTCGCCGAGGACGGTCGCCGCCGTCGGAAGGGTGTCCAGGCGGGCCAGCCGGTCCGCGGTACGGCCCAGCCGGGAGGCGTAGTCCAGCAGGCCGGGGGCGGTCGGGGTGTCCGGGCCGTCGCCCTCGCGGACGTCCAGGGCCAGCAGGCCCGCGCCCAGGGAGTCCTCCGTCGCCTTGCGGTTCGGCTGGTGCTGGAACTCGGCCTCCTCCGGGTCGAGTTGTTCGACCTCCACCACAGCGCGGACCGCGGCGAGCGCCAGCGCGCGCCGCTGCTCCCGTTCGGCGAGCTGGGTGCCGCGGCGCACCGCCAGCGCGTCCGCGACCTCGACGGCGGAGGCGACCCGGCCGAGCCCTTCCAGCAGGCCGATGATCTCCTCACGGAGCGCCTGCACCGCCGGGTGTTTCTTCCAGCGCTTGCGCTCCTCCTTCAGCATCTGCGGGATGCGTCCGGCAGACAGGCCGAGCGACTCCGCCACGTCCTTCTGCTTCGGCCACACTCCGATGGGAGGCAGCTCACCCCGCTCGTCGGGCAGGCGCAGCAGCAGCCGCACCATCTCGATCTTGTTGGCGTTCGAGCGGTTGTTGTTCAGCTCCGGTACGAGGAGTGTGGCGAGGGTGTCCAGGGTCACCGACCGGAGGGCCTTGCCCGACAGGCCGCCCGCGCCTTCGCCCGTCGCGAGTCCGCCCAGTACGGCTGATTCCGCAGCGGTGAGCCGGGCCAGCTCCTCCTTGGCCTCCGCCCGGCCGCGCGGGCTGAGCGGGGACAGCGGCTCCTCGCGCAGCAGGTTGCCCCACTCGCGCTGGCGGCGCTGCACTTCGGTGCGGGTCTTGGCGCCCAGGCCGGGCGCGTTGAGGAGCTTGACGCGGCTGTAGTCGAGCAGGCCGCCGACCGTGGTGATGTCCAGCCCGTAGAGGAAGGACTCGGCGGCCGGGGTCAGGCCGGCGGCCGAGAGGTGGGTGTCCCGGGTGACCTCGGCGGCCAGCCGGTCGCGCTGCTCGTCGGCGGTCAGGGAATCGGCCCGCGCGATGGCCGGGGCGCCGGCCTCGGGGGTCTGCGGGGCGGTCGCCGGCTCGGGGTGGCGGGAGCGGTGGCTGGACGGGACGGACTGCGAGGCGTCCAGGAAGATCTTCTTCCAGGCGTCCCGCATCGGCTTGAGGTCCGGGAACCGCTTGGCCGTGTCCCGGGCCAGGGCCTTGCGGAAGAAGGCCACCAGGCCGTCGCGGACCGCGGGCTCGAAGGCGTCGGCCGCGATCAGCGGGTACGGGAACTCCTTCGGGTCGGTCATCCGGGGCGGGAGGGAGCCGTCCCCCCACTTCGGCAGCTCGCGGGAGGCCATCTCGTGCAGGGTGACGGCGACCGCGTACCGCTCGGCGTGCGAGTCGTACGCCGTGCGCGTGAGGGTCCCGATGAACGGGTCGAGGTAGCCCTCGGTACCCGCTTCGTGTTCCGTCGCCGGATAGCCGGCGAGCGAGAAGTCGATCAGCACGAGTTCGCGGGTGCGGTTCGGGCGGATCCGGATGGCGATGTTGTCCGGCTTGATGTCCCGGTGCCAGACCCCCTCGCCCTCCAGGAAGTCGACGGCGCCGAACAGGTAGTCGCCGTACGCCTCCAGCTGGTCCATGGGCAGGCGCCCGCGGTCGCGGAGCTGGCGGGCCACGGTCTCCTCGCGGCGGCGGGTACGGCTGCCGGACTCGTCCGTGCCGTCCGGGTCCGCCGCACGCTCGTCGCCCACGTACTCCAGGGCGAGAACCGTACGGCCGCCGATCTTCAGGGGCTTTGGCTCGACGAGCCGGATCACCCGGGAGTCGGCGCGGAGCCGGCCCATGATCTCGGCTTCGCGTTCCAGGACCGCGCCACGGCTGTCGGACTGGGCCACCTTGAGGACCGCCAGGGAGCGGGGATGGCGCGGATCGGCCTCACGGTCGCGGACGAGGAAGGCCCGGCTGGTGGAGCCGGTGCCCAGCCGGCGCCGGACCTCCCAGCGGCCGGCGAGCAGGTCCCCGGCCACGGCCTCCAGCGGGTCCTTCTCGGGGGCCGCGGCGGCGGTGTCGGAGCTGTCCGCGCTGTCGGCGGGGTCCTGGACGGCGGCCGCGGCATCGGCGGACGGCGCGGTGAGGGCGTCCTCGACCAGCTCCAGCATCTCCAGGAACTCGTCCACCGTGGACAGCCGCTGGGCGGGCCGGTAGGCGGTGGCGGCCTGGACCAGGTCGTCGATGTCCTCCGACAGGCCGTCCACCAGCGAGCTGGGCCGCAGCCCTTCGCCCGCTTCGAGTCGCGCGAGCAGTTCGGCCTGGCTGGCGGCCGGGGGCCTACCCGTGACGAGCAGGTAGGTGAGGACCCCGAGACCGTAGACGTCCAGGTAGACCGGGTCGGCGCTGAGGGCGGTCAGCTCGGGTGCGAAGTACGGGTCCGAGCTCTCCGACAGGTGCATGGCGGACAGCGCGGTGGGCGCGAGCCGGGTGGCGCCCGGGGTGGCGCCGCTGGTGCCGCTGCTCTGGGTCGCGATCTGCCAGTCGGAGATCTGCAGGCGCGGGGCGAGCCACGCGGCCTCCTCGCCGACCGTCCGGCCCTCACGGCCCCGGCTGCGCGGGATCACATGGATGGAGCGGGCGGCCAGCGCCCGGTGGAAGATGCGTCGGGAGTGGGCGGAGCGCATCGTCTCGGCGAGCTGCCGGACCAGCGACATCCTGGCCAGGATGTCCAGCTTGTCGCCGTACTGGAGGAGGTACTCGTCCAGGCGCAGGGTCTGCCGGTCGTAGTCGAACACGACGACGGGCCCGGCGGAGTGCTCGGACGGGTAGTACTGCCGGTACTGGACGACGCCGGGGTGTCGGAACCGCTGGAGAACGGCGGCCTCCCGGCGGGCGGCGTTGTCCACCGACTGCCGCAGCGCCGCGGAGGAACCGCGTTCCCGGAGGTAGATGCGGACCCGGGCGGTCTCGGGCAGCTCGCTGTGCTGGGCGTTGTAGTCCGCCCAGGTCGGCCCCGCGTCGAAGGCCTTGCGCTCCAGCTCGTACGGGCCCACTTTGTACTCGGCGTCGCTGCGGCGGATGCCGACCCGCTCCAGCGCGGCCTTGATCTCGCGGGAGTCGACGGCGGTGATCCGGTGGCGCTCGTCCCGCGGCGGCTGCTTCAGCATGGCGAGCAGCTCGGGAAGGGTGTAGATCCCGTTCTGGTCGTGGGCGGGCAGCCGGACCCGCAGCGAGCCGTCCGTGAAACAGACCGCCTCGGCCACCCAGACCCGCTTGCCGTGCTGCCCGAGCAGCCCGGCCAGTTCCTTCGCCTTCTTGTTGACCAGGTGCAGCGGGTTGCCGTGCGGCTCCCGGCGGCCGTTGGGCTTGATCTGCACCCAGGTGCCGCTCTCGCTGGTGACCGTGCCGCGCCAGTTCTTCAGCTCGATCATGCAGGCGCCGCCCGGGGCGACGACGAGCAGGTCCACTTCGCGGACATGACCGGTGTTCGCGGTGAAAGTGAAGTTGGACCAGGCCCGCCAGGGGTCGGAGTCGGGCAACTGCTCCCGGATGGCGTCCAGGGCGCGGCGCTCATGGTCGAATTCGGACTCGGTGACCGTGGTCCAGCGGCCTTCCCGCATGCGCCGTTCCTGCCTTCTCCGTCACCGCACCGTCTGTGATCTCCGCCCGCTGCGTCCTGGGCTGCCGGACCGGGCGGAAACTCCGAGAATCCTAACGGCAGGGAGTGACGGCCGGACCTGATCAGAGAGAAAAGGAGCAGGTCCCCGGTGTGCGGTGACTGAGCACGGACGGGAGAGGTGTCAGCGGCCGGCCCGCAGGTGGATGTCCTGGGTCCAGGCGTTGGAGCGGCCAGACGGGGTGGTCTTGCACGCGGTGGCGTAGCAGCGCCAGAACCAGTTGCCGTTCTTCCGCCGCCGGATCTCGATCTCCGCACCCTGGCACCGTCCGCACTTCGGCGGGCGGGCGAAGGTCTCCGCGTGCTCGTGCGCGAGCAGCTTGCGGGCGAAGTACGCGCCGCGCATCGCGACCATTACCTCCCGGGTCCAGCTCTGGGACAGGGCGTTCAGGCTGCCGAGCAGGACGGTCCGTTCGTCGAAGACCGCGATCTTCTGGTGCATGACGTTCATCGGGATCACTGTGTGGACCACGGCGCGCAGGTCCGCGATCAGCGCCTGGCTCGCGGGCTTGCGCTGCAACTGGTCCGTGTCGTCACGGATGAAGACGGTGATCTGCACGCCCCGGTCGGCGGCGGCAGCCAGGGCGGGCAGCAGGGAGCGGAGCCGTTTCGCGACCCACGGCGCCCAGAGCCACAGCGAGTGGTGTGCTCGGTGGATCTCCTCGGTGAAGGTGTCGTAGAAGGTCGTCTCGTCGTGGACGTCGGTCACCTCCACGTGTCGGCCCAACACCTCCGCCAGGGCCGTGCCGAACTCGCCGCGGAACGGGACCGGGGCCTTCGGCGGGGCGATCAGGTGCTTGGCCTTAAGGACCCGGACGCCCGGGGATCCGATCAGCGCGGCGAGTCGGGCCAGGGCCGTTCCGGGCTTGGCGTTCCTGACGCGGGCCCCGCCGGCGACGACGTACAGCCGGGCCTTCGTCCGGGTCACCGCCACGTTGAACAGGCGGACGCCGTTGCGGTGCCAGGCGTCGGCCCCCGGTTGTCGGTGGGCGAGGGCCATCCACAGCTCTCGGCTGTCCCCACTGCCCTCCACCGTGTCGAAGACGACGACGTCGAACTCCCGGCCCTGGAACCGGTGGGCCGTACCGACCTCCGCGAGCGGGCGCCCCGCGCCTTCGACGTCGCGCAGTGCCTCCAGGGTGGCCTCGGCCTGGACACCGTACGGCGTGACGATGCCGGCTTCTTCACCCTGTTCGCGGTGGAGTTCCGCCAGGGCCCGGGCGATGAGGGAGCCGGCCGGCCACCACCCCTTGCGGCTGCCGGTCAGGTGGGCGCGGGCCAGCTCGTGCAGGCCGTCGGTGTCGATGAGGACGATCTCGGGGTCGTTGTCCGGCCGCTCCCGCAGCACCTGGGGGCCGCCCGTGAGGACACCGCCGTACGCGAGGTCGTTGGCCAGTCGCATCACGGCGGGGCCGAAACGGTGCTGTTCGGTGAGCGTGACGCAGGACGGGTGCGCCTGGGCGTCGGCGGGTTCATGGATGCCGCAGTGCTGGAAGACGTCCGGGTGCAGCCACCGCTTGATGTCGGGTCGGTCGTTGTTGCCGAGGGCCGGCGGGATCACCGGCCCCAGCTGCATGAAGTCCCCGAGCAGGACGGCCGCCCGGTCTGCTTTTCCGGTGGCGAGCAGGACCTCGGGGAGGGTCGCGGCACGCGCCTCGTCGACGAGGACCACGTCGTACGGCCCCTCGAGGACCGTTCGGTTGGTGCGGAACCGGGCCAGCGTGGTGGCGACCAGCTTGGCGGACTTGATGATCTCGCCCTGGGCGTTGCGGGCCAGCCGTTCGTACTCCTCCTGCGCCTGCTGGTACTGCTTCTCCAGCTCCGGGCGGCGGGTGCGGTCGGCGGCCACGGCGGGACGCAGCCGTTCGGCCCGGTCGTGCTGGGCCGGCCAGCCCCGTCCGGCGGCGTGTTCGGTCAGGTCATGGGCCTGCCGGGTGCGGGCGGCGGTCTCGGAGGCCCGGATCGCCTCCTGTTCGAGGGCGACCGCCCGTTGCTGCGCCTGCTCGCTCTCGGCCACGAGGGATGCGGCGTCGGCTTCGAGCCGGGCGATCTGGTCCCGGGTGAGGGGGACGGTCTCGGCCAGTGCGTTGATGCGTGCACCGATGCGGGCGATGTGCGCGGTCGCGGTGCCGCGGGCCTCCTGGGAAGCCTCGGTGGCGGCCCGCCGGGCGTCCGCCAGTTCGTCCTGGAGGGCGGCGATCGTGTCGCGCTGCCGCCACCTGCCGACGGCGCCCTTCGCCTCGAGGTCCTTCAGCCTCAGTTCCAGGGCGCGGCGGTGGTCGTCCGCGAGCAGGGCGTCGACCTCGCTGTTCCCGGCCGCTTCCCGAACCCGGGTGATCTCCTCCGAGAGGTCGTCGACTTCGCGCCACCGGTCCTTCGCGGCGTCGGCGGCCTTCTGACGTGCGTGCGCCGTCCCGATGGCGTTCGCGAGGTGGTCCAGGCGCTGGACCGCCTGGCCGAGCCGCTGCTCCGCCTCCGTCACCCGGGCCTGGGTCGCTGCCACGTCCTGTCCGGGCGTCCGTATGAGCTTCAGCGCCGCGAAGTACGACGGGGCGTCGAATCCCGTGAGGCTGCTTTCCAACACTGCCAACTGCCCTGCCCGGTCCCCAATCGCGACGAGTTCGGCCTCGAGTGCCGCGCGCCGGGCCGCTGCCTCTGTCAGCCGGGAACCATCAAGGGCAGGGAGACGGAAGGGTCCTCGGCCACCTCGCGCAGGTGCGGCGGTCCCACCCGGACGATGTCCCCGGACCCGTGACGCTTCTCCCGCACCACCCCCAGCAGGGCGTTGTCCACGGCGATATTGGTCGCCGACACCAGCAGCACGCGCCGGCCCTGGGCGATCAGGTCCCCGATGGCACGCTTGAGGACGGTGGTCTTCCCCGTGCCCGGAGGCCCCCACACCAGGTGCACGCCCTCGCCGAGGCAGGCCCGGTAGGCGTCCGCCTGGGCGGGATGGAAGCCCGGCGGGTCGACGGCGTGGGCCGAGGAGCCGCCGATCGCGGCGGTCGCGAGAGCAGTGGCGAGGGGATGCTCGCCCAGTCCCGCGATGCCGTCACGCAAGGCCTCGATCAGGAAGGTGGGCGGCTGCTTGAGCATCCACAGGTGTGGGTCGGCGATCTCGGTGAAGTCCGGTACCCGCACCGTGAGCAGGGAGCCGTTCTGCGCGGTCTCGGAGACGGCGAAGCCTTTGGTCTCGATGCCGTCATCGTCCGGTCCGGCCAGCCTCAAGGAGTCCAGCTGTTCCGGTCCGATGTCGGAGCCCCGTAGATCCACCACGTATCGACCGGGCTCACCGCTCCGGGTGGCCCTGCCGACACGCTGCCAGCGTGGCTGCCTGCCGACGCCGCCCTCGACGGCGATTCACTCGCCGAGCGCCGAGGCGATCTCCTCGCGCCATCCCACCTACCGTCCCCCGATCTGCCCGGTACGGTCGCCGGCCCCTACTGCGCCGCACCCTACCCACCTGGTGGTTGTTACATACAGTGAACGCCAGATGGCAGGTTGACTCAACGCGGTCGGAAGCCGACCAGTCGGTGGGATCCGGCCAATTGCTGTCCTTGACTCACGGTGCGCGCTGTGCGGGAGAACGGCCTGCGATGCCGTCAGCGTCACCGGGCCCGGAAGCGCCCGGCGCGCACTGGCCCCTTAGCCCCATGCGGGCAGCCCCGGACACCGCGCCTCACGGTCGACGAGGCCAGGACCACCCCGGAACAGGCAGCGCTCCGGCTGCCATAGCTTCAGACGCGGATGAGAGGAGGGCGGATGCGCGCGAATCGTTACGACCAATGCGTGCTCGTGCTGATCGAGGTACGGGGCGGGCAGCGTGACTGGGACCGGGCGGAGGGGGAGTTCGAAGGGCAGGGCTGGCCCGTTGTCAGCTCGTTCGGTCGCGGTGACGGAGCGTCAGCCGGGGTGTTGAGGGCGGACTCGTCGTCCCGGCTGTTCTCCGTCGAGGTGCGGTTCTTCGGAGCCCGCAACCGTCGTACCGGGCGGGCCGCGGGCTGGCGTGTGGAAAGTCTTGCGCGCGCCACCGGGCTGGAGATGTACGCACGGCGGTGTGACCCGATGGACCGGGACCGGGAGCAGCTAACCACCTGGCAAGCGCACACACTGGCGCACCGACCGCCGCGCGTGCCCGTACCGGGTCAGCGGACGCCGCTGGTGAGGCTGCGTCGCGCTGCCGTGCTCGCGGGCGCACGATTCACGGAGAGGTGCGGCCACCACGACACCGGCATGGTGGTCACGGGCACGGCGTCGGTAGCCCGCCGACTCTCCCGTATGGACCGGCTGAGTGGTTCCGCCCCCGAAGCCGTCACCGACGTGCGGTCGCCTTCCGGCCGGGAGCGCGGCCACATCGTGCCGCGCCGCGCGGAGGACCTTCGCCGCAGGACGAACCGCCTCGTGGCCTGGCTGCTGAGCATGGTCTTCTGTGCGGTGGTCGCCCGGCAGGCGAGTGGTGTACGGACGTGGATCTGGGCGGGCGCGGCGGTGGTGTGCTTCCTGGCGGGAGCCTGGCTGGCACGCGGCATGTTCGCGTCCGGAGGCCGTGCGTGGAGCCTCGTGCTGTGGAGTGCGGTGGCGGCCCTCCTTCTGGCCGCGGCTCTCGGCGCGGACCTGGGGGACAGCCGGGGCTGGACCCCGGTACAGATGCTGACGGTCTTCGTGGTCCTGACGACAGCCTGGGGGATCTGGCTTCTGGTCCGTCAATGGACATGGACCGACTGGATCACCTGCGTGGCGCCCCTTGCCTTCGCCGTCGTCGCGTCCGCCGTAGTGTCGTCCGGATCGGTGCTGCACGCGATGTACGCGGACACCCTCGACCTGACGCCCGAGGACCTCGATGTGCCCGCAATCTGGCAGGCTGTCTCGGCGGTGAAACTGCTGAGTCTGTTCGGCTTCGCCCTGTTCGTGCCAGCCTTGTGGGGCATCGCGAAACACGTACACGCGCCGTTCGTCAGTCCCATCGAGCGGCTTAACGTCCTTCTGTACGTGGCAGCCCAGGCAGCTGCGGCGGTCCTGTGCCTGCTGGGGGCGCTGGACTCGGTGGGTGATGCGGTGAAGGGCCTCCGTGCGGCGGCGGTCCGGCAGGCGGAGCTGCCCTCTTACTTCGGGGTGGAGCCGGAATGGATGTGCGTGGAACCGACTGTCCCCGCGGCGAAGCTCAGCAGCCAGGGCGGTGTCCTGAACCCCGGGCGCCCGTATGTCTCTTTCGGGGAGGCCGGGGGGACCATCTCGCTGTGGGACGAGCCGGCGGGCAAGGCAGTCCAGGTGCCGGCCGAGCAAGTACGCCTTGTACCGGCGGCCGACGGGAGGGTCCGGTGCACCTTCTCGTACGAGAGCCTTCCGAAGGGGGACTGAGCCTTGCCGGGGCCGTTCGCGGAGTTCCGCGAAGTTGGTCCCGTCCTCGGTCTCCCAGAGGCTCCTTTCGCTGACCCGTAGCCCGTGAGGGCGGTGGCTGACATCGTCACGTGCTTGCACATCTGTTGATTGACGCGCGTCCGGGCCAAGGGCATCTACGACGTCCGACACGCGGCCCGGTCGGGGACCGCACGACTGCGTTCCGCGTCGCGGATCAGCCGAGTGCTTTCGTTCCTGTCGTCCGCTCCGTCCGCTGCGGGACAATGACCGCGATGAGCTCGTTGGGGCGCTTCGCCGGGCGGCGGAGTCCTGGCAGGAGTTCGAGCACTGACCGGTTTCCCCGATGGCGCGGGCGCCGAATGGCGCGCGAGGCCTGGGCATCGGCCGGGTTGCTGCGAGACGAGCTGTCCTCGACCGTCCTCACCCTGAACCTGCGCGGCACTCCCGTCCTGGACTGGGCGGCCGACGCGGGCGAACCATGCGTCCTGACCCTGCGGCAGCTCATCCGCAACCCTCCCGGCATCTCCGCCCCATCGATCCGGATCTGCGAGAACCCGACCGTGCTAGCGGCGGCGGCCGATGTCCACGGCGACTTCGGCTGGGGAGGCTTGCGCATCGCCTCCGCGCAGCTGCGCCGCGTCCCGTGGCTGCCCTGGAGCTATAAGACGGCTGACTACCGTGCCGCGGCCCTCACCGTTCGGGGCGGCCCACCTCTGACCGGACGACCGGCCGAAGCCCCCTGGGATCCGTTTCTGCCCGACGCACTTGAGGAACTGGGCGTCCGCATCGAGGAGGAGACAGTCCTTGACGCACTGCTGTCCGACCTGGCCCGATGACAGTGCGGACGGTGGTCAGGCAGCCAGGCCGTGACGCTCATCTCACGCTCGCCCACCGTACCGGAGCTACTCGCGGGGCGCTGACCAGCAGTTTCCTTGAGTGGCTACTCATCCACGCCGTCCCGATGACCCACCACATGGAGTGCGTGGCGATCCTGGAACCGGTGCGCGAAGGCTCCTGAGCTGCGTTTCTGTCGGTGTGCGTGATGTGTGTCGCGGGCGGTTGCTTGACGCTGAAACGACGCTCGTGACGCTCATTTGACGCATCCCCAGTGCTCGTAGCCTGGTCACGGTTCGGGGTGGTCCCCATCGACGGCGAGGCGCAGCGCAGTTGCTGAACGGGGCAGGGGTGCGGTCTGCAAGCCGAGGTGTTCGGCGGCGTGCAGGATCTCGTCCAGGAGCATCGGGTCGGCATCCTGCACGGCGATCACCAGGAGGGGGTCGAGCTGTTCGCGCCACGCGTCATGAGCGGAGGGGCGCGTGCGGACCTCGTTGGCCCAGGCGAGCATCTCCGTACGGTCTGCGCGGGGCATCGGGACTCCGAGGTCCGGTCCGGGGGGGACGGAACGCAGGGTCACCACCGCGGCCAGCGCGGCCGCGAGAGTCGTGTGGTAGCAGGTGCCGAAGAGATAGGCAGCCGCTTTGTCCCCGGTCAGACCATCGAGGACCGCGGGCCTGTGCACCGGGCTGGGAACGGCACCGTCGGAGCGCTGAGCGGCTTCAACGGCTTCCCATCCCTGCCGTTCGAAGGCCAGGGTGGCTCCGCCCAGTGCCCTGGCACACAGCAGGAGCTCGGACAGCAGGTCCAGGTTCCTGCGTGCCAGATGCACACCGAGCAGAACGCGTACGGCCTCTCGCAGGGCTTCGCTTCCCGGCGTGTCCGGGCAGGGGCGCTGCCCGAAGTCGGTGGCGTAGAAGACGCAGTGCGTCAGCGCGTACGTCTCGCTGCTCGTCAGCTGGTGTACGTCGGGGCTCAGGGCGGCGATGCTCTGCGCGTACAGCGACTCGGCGTCAGGCAGACGCGCCGGGGCGGCGAAACCGCCCCGGTCGAGGAAGTAGCGCAGTTCAAGACGGTTGAGGACGGGTTTGTGCAGCTGGGTGTGGCCGCCGGCATCGGCGTCCAGCAGAGCTTGGCAACGGCTGCGCGACGTGGGCTGGGGGCGGCCGAGGAGGTCGAGGAGAGCCACGAGGTTGAGGTGGTAGGGGAAGAGCTCGCCGGCCTTGCGCAGACCTTCGCCGAAGGAGGGCGCGGCGGCCGTGCGCGCGGCCAGGTCGATGGCACGGCGGGTGAAGGCGGCGTCGGCCTCCGGGGGGACGCCGGGCCGGTTCAGGAGCCTCACCAGGCCCAGTAGTTCGAGGAGCGTGCCGGGCGGGAAGGGCCGGCGGGGCAGGTGCTCCTCCCAGCGCTCGGGGGCGAACCATTCGAGGTTGGCCTCCAGCCAGCCGAGCGCACCCGCCAGCACCCGGGCGGCGGCGGTCATCGGCCGCTCCGCAGCCGCAGCAGGGCCAGGACGGCGAGGAGGATTCCACCGAGCACGGCGAGGTCCGCCCAGAGGGGGAGGAGGCCGCCGCTGCCGAGCAGGGTCTGACGGGCCAGGTCGACGGCATAGGTCATGGGGTTGAGGTGCATGATCCAGCCGAGCCATACGGGAGCGTCCTGCGGGCTGAACACCGAGCCGGACAGGAACAGCATGGGGAACATCGCGAGCTGGACGGTTGCCTGAAGGGTCTGCACGCGAGTGATGACCGTGGCCAGGCAGAGGCCGATGACGCTGAAGACGGTGGCCGCGAGCCCGTAGCAGCCGACCGCGGCGATGAAGCGCAGCGGAGTCAGATGGACGCCCATGAGGGGGGACAGGGCCAGCATCAGCACGCTCTGAACGGTCACCATCCCGGCTCCGGCGGCGACCTTTCCCAGAGGGAGGCAGATCCGTGGCACGGGGGCGACGATGAGTTCGCGCAGTACGCCGTACTCGCGGTCCCAGGCGTAGGTCTGGCCCGAGGCGATGCCGATGGAGACGACCTGGATGGCGATGATGCCGGGGAAGACGTACGCGCTGAACTCCACCGGGCCGCCCGCTCCGTCGGCCCCGACGGTGCCGATCATCCCGTCGAAGCCGACCGCGTACACGAGGACGAAGAACAGGATCTGCACGGCCTGGCTGAGGAGCACGCCGGGCCGTTTCACCTGACGGAGCAGATCGCGGTGGGCGATCACCGCGATGGCGCGCAGAGCGGTTCGCAGGGGCGCGTCGGCCGGGGTGAGGGGCGAGGTGCCGTCCGGGGCGTACCGCGGAAGCCGTCCGTCCGGTTGAGCGGGGGCAGGGGCGACGGTCATCGGGGGCTCACACTCTCCTGCGTCTGCGGCGGGCGGGTGCTGTCGGGGTGGGCGGCGGCCGCGAGGTACACGTCGTTCATGGAGGGGCGGTGCACGGAGACGGTCAGGCCGGGTACGTCGAGCGCGCGGACGACGTCGGCGATCCGGGCCTCCGGGTCGGGGCAGTGCACCGCGACTCCGCCGTCCTCGGTCAGGGGCTCGAACCCGGCGGCGCGCAGCTGTCGTGCGGCGGCTTCGTCGTCCGCGCAGGACACCACGATGCGGGAGGACTCGAGGCTGCTCTTGAGACGGCCGACGCTGTCGTGCCGGACGATGCGCCCGCGTTGGAGGATGACGATGTCGTCGGCGTACTCCGCCTCGTCCATGTAGTGCGTGGCGAACAGGACGGTGACGCCGAGCTCGTCGCGCAGCTGCCGGAGGTCGGACCACACCCCGGCGCGCACGGCCGGGTCGAGGCCGTTGGTGGGTTCGTCGAGGATCAGCAGGCCCGGGCGGTGCAGCAGCGCACGCGCGATCTCGACGCGCCGGGCGAGGCCGCCGGAGAGTTCCTCGACGGGCTGGCGGCGCCGGCCGGTGAGGTCGAACCGTTCGAGGAGGGTGTCGATGCGGGCGCGCGCCTCCGCTCGTGGCACGCCGAAGAGGCGGGCGTGGAACCAGAGGTTTCGGTCGATGGAGAGCTCTTTGTCCAGGGTGCGTTCCTGGAAGACCAGACCGAGCCGCCGACGGGCGGCCATCGGTGCCTCCTCGACGTCGTGCCCGAAGATGCGTACCCGTCCGGAGTGGGGTCGCGAGGCGGTCGACAGGACGCCCAGCAGGCTGGACTTTCCGGCGCCGTTCGGCCCGAGGAGGGCCGTGATGCGGCCGGGCGGCGAGCTGAGGGACACGTCCTGGACGGCGGTGACGTTGCCGTACCGCACCACCAGACCGGTCGTCTCGAAGGCCGCGACGGGTGCGGGAGGAGGGCCGGGTGTGTGCACGGGCGCGCCTTCCCGCGGTGCGAGGGGCGGCCGGATCATGCGAGCCCCAGCGTGCGGTCCCAGGGAAGCGGGGAGTCGTGCACGGGGAGAAGGCACAGGGCGACACCCGCCGCTCCTTCGAGCATGCCCGCGGTGTCGACGGCCCGGTGCGGTACCGGCGAATGGGCCGCGGCCGCGAACCGCATGAGGTGGCGGAAGCCGAACGGGGCATCCGGGTCCGCGCAGTCCAGGGTCCGCCTGAGCAGCAGGGCCTGGCCGAGATCGAGTTCGGCCCGAGCCTGGGGGTCCGTGACGTCCCGGGCCACGCGGCCGACGACCCTCAGCAGTCCGCCGTAGCCGTGGCAGAGCGTCGCGCCCTCGATCGCCCAGTCGGACTCGTCCCGCCGCAGAGCGGCCCGCAACGCGTCGACGGCCGCGGTGGTCCACTCCGGGCGGTTCAGGGCGCGTCCGGCCCGGAAGAGGGCGGCCGCGACACCGGGGGTGCCGTAGCACCAGGCGGTACGGGTGAAGAGCCGGCCGGGGCGCTGGTCGGCGACTTCGTCGTCCCAGCTCGCGCGGGCAGGCCAGTAGGGGCCGGCCTCGTCGTGGAGCGTCCAGCCGAGGAGCCACTCGGCGATCCGGACGATGGCCTCGCGCAGGGCGGCGTCCGCGTGCCCCATCTCGTAGGCGGAGGTCAGCACGGCGAGCGGACCGGTGATGCCGTGGGCCATGCCGAGGTTGAAGTCGCCTCGCGGGTACGTCGTCCGGTCCCGTTCGGTGACCTGGAGCTCGGCGGGGACCCACCATCCGGGAACGTCCCGTCCGCGGACCCGCACCGGTTGGGTGAGCGCGATCAGGTGCCGCAGGGAACGGCCGAGCGCCTCCTCGACCGCGGGACCGGACTCGACGGCGTCCGTCGACGAGTCCAGCAGGAGGCGGGTCGTGCCCGCCAGTCCGTTGATGAGGTCGTACGCGGCCCAGTCCACGCCGCGGGTACCGGCGCTGATCCGGTCGCGGAAGGCGTCGAGGCGGTCGGTCTGGTCCTGGGCGAGCCAGCCGGCGAGGCTCTTGCGGAGCGACCCGTAGTGGCCCTCGGGTCCGGCGCAGGTCTGGGCGGCCGCGAGCAGGGCCGCCGGCCCGGAGAACAGGCCCAGGCTCGGCGCGGAGTTCATGGCGCGGCCCGCGGCGGCCAGGTGCTGGTGGGCGGCCTGCCGCCAGGCGTCGTCGGAGCGGGCGAGTTCGCCGTAGAGCAGGGCTGTGCCGGGCAGGCCGTTGGCCAGCGTCATCGGCCCCCACATCACAGAGTCGTAGATGGGGTCGCGGTTGTCCTCGCGCGAGGCGACGCTCGCGACGTGCTCGGGGTCGGCGAGCCGGGACGCCACAAGAGCGACGGCCGCTTCGGCCGTGAGGGGGGCCGGTGCGGATCCGGCGGTCATGAGGTCGGTCGCGGACCGTGAGGTGTCCGTGCCGTGTGGGTCGGTCGTCATGAGTTCTGGTGCCTCCGGCGGTTGAAGTGGTCCTGCACCGCGCCGCGGGCCGTGCCGAGGACAGTCATCTCGCGCGCGCTGTCGCCGCCGAAGAGCCGGTTGCAGACCATGTGGAGCAGGCTGCCCACCACGCGTCCCTCCGGGGTCGGCCCGCCCGCACGGACCGCGTCGGCCAGCCTGCGCACCGCACGGTCGCGCTCGTCGAGGACGGCGAGCACCCGGGCTCCCGTCGGGTCCGGGGCGAGCCCGGTCCAGCCGTCGTACGGATCGACCAGACGGCGCCAGTGCGCCTTGCGGGAGCGGAAGGCGGACGGCAGGTCGCGGCGCGTGCCCGTCATCGAGAGCCAGGCCACCGCCGCGTCGTCCCCGGGGTCGCCGTCGGCCAGCATGTCCGCGAGCCTGGGGTTGTCGGGTGCGGGCGGGCCGAAGGCGTGGGCGAGGGCCGCACAGGAGACCACCGCGAGATCGTCGAGGCCGAGCCGCCCGAAGCGCGCGGGGCCCTCGGACGCCGGCACGGGGTTCTTGACGAGTCGGAGCAGTTCGACGGCGGCTTCGCTGTCGAACCGGAAGACCTGCTCCGCCAGGTGCTGGGCGTCCGGGCCGCCGTACCGCTCGATCTCGGGATCATAGGGTGCGACCGCATGCCCGCGTACGAGCCCTGACCGCTGCCAGCGGTCCAGGAGCGTACCGGCCGCGGGAGCGACCTCGCCCCACAGAGCACGGGGATCGGTGCCGTGCAGACGGACCCGCAGGTGGTGGCCGTCGGCGTCGGTGTAGCGGATGAAGAACCAGTTGTCGCAGCCGAGGCCGGCGGCCAGCGAGACCAGCTCGGGCAGGTGATCACGGATCAGCTCGTCCTGAGAGCGCGCCGCGCCGTACAGCTTGAGGTAGAGCCACTCGCCCCCGAGACCGTGGACGGTGCGCGCGAGCTGGCGGTTGCCCGCGTAGGGACGCCGCAGGGAGAATCCGGCGGGGGCGGGGGCGGGGACAGAAGGAGCGGGGACCGAGGGAGCGGCGGGGACCGTCGGGTCGGCTTCCGCGGCGACCGCGTCCCGGCGCACCATCGGAACGACCAGTTCCGACGTGTGTCCGGCCAGTGGGCTGTCGAGCCAGCCCTCGTACTCGCCGGGGACCTCCTGGGCGATCAGGTCGTGGTGGCGCAGTACCTGGTCCCGGAGGAGCTCGCGGTGCCAGGCGTCGTCCAGGTCGAGGAGCAGGCGCTGGTCGGCGGTGACGGCGAGCACCCGGTTCGGTGCGTCCCATTGCGAGCGCCACGTGCTGACGGCCGCAGCCCATTCCTCGGCCTGCGGCTCGGCGGTTCGGGTCCGCAGTTCCTGCGCTATCGCGCGCAGGGTGTCGAGCCGCCACACGGCGCAGGCGAGCACGAACCGCCCGTACCGGACGCGCGGTACGAAGGGCGCGTCCGCGAGTGGCCCCCAGTTCCACGGCTCCCACAGGCGCTGCCCTTCGAGCCCGATCTCCCACAGGAGACGTATGGCATTGGGTGCCTGGGCCGGGGCGCTGACCATATTGCCCAGAACCGGAACGAGTTCGCGGCCGGTGGGCAGGTGGACGGCCGTGAGGCGATCGAGCGTGGCGCCGATGCCTATGTCGGACAGCGCGAGCTCCTCGACGCCGCCCGGCGTCCCCGATTCCCGGGAGCCGACACTTCGATCGCCGTTCGCGACGTTCGGCACCCCCACGCTGATCCGCACGCCCGTCGCCGGAACGGTGTGCGCGAGATTCGCGGCCCGCCCCGAGCGCGGCCGGAACGCCAGGTCCACCGGGATCGCGTCCTGGACGTGCACGGGGTTGTCACGGTGCAGGGCGGCGAATTCCCGCTGCCACTGCGGGTGTTGATCCGCAAAGCGGGCGAAGGTCGAACCGGCTCGGTGGGAGCCCGGCGAGGGCGAGAGGAAGACCAGGAAGTCACCCTCGTCAAGCGCCTCCACCCCTGGCGCGACCAACTGCACGGTCACCTCGCAGGAGTTGGGCAGGTCGGCCGAGGGTGCCGCGGCGGGCGCCTCCACCCCGTCATGGCACAGTTCGGCGAGGTCGGCGTCGCCGATGACGATCTCACGGTGGCCACCGCGCTGCGCCGCAGCCGCGAGGCGGGCCAGCGCGCGGTCCCGGGTCGCCGTGCGCGGGTCGGCGGGCGGGACGGGTGCGGCCTCACTGTTGGGCCAGCCGTAGCCGGCGGGCGGACCCAGACCGGTGGACTCGTCCAGGAGTTCCAGGATCGGGACGAGCCGGTCGGCTCCGTGCACGTCGAGGAACCGGCGGTGGAAGTCACGCAGGGAGAAGAGCCCGAGCTTGGGCCGGGACAGGTGCCACATGACGGTCGTGGCCTGCTCGATGACGTTCCGCACGACATGCGGCACATGGAGCGAGGAGTCCGTCCGGGTGTCGATGTGCAGGGGGGTGTCGTCCGGCTCGACGGCTCGCGCGGCGGCGAGGAGCCGGCCCAGCTGCTCGCTCCCCTCGCCCACGGCTTGGGTGTCGTAGAGCTGTCGTTCGCGCTCGACGGCCAGCAGGCCGTCATGGATCTGCAGGGTCTCGACGGTTGCCGCGTCCCTGTCCACGCCCGCCAGGAGGCCGAGTACGTGGTGCAGGGGGTCGCCGCCGTCCAGCGGCGGGCGCAGCCCTGTGATCAGGAACTCCTGGCGCACCAGCTCGGCGAGCAGGTCCCGCACCCGCCCGGGCGGGGCGCCGGGGAATGCGGCCAGTGTGCGCTGCACGAGCTCGGCGTACGGCAGCGGGGACGCGGCCTCGATGAGGGCCCGCTCGACGACCGGCGTGCGGCGCAGCGAAACGGTGGAACGCCCCTCGCCGTTGTCCCCCGGACGCACACCCTGGGTGGAAGGGGAAGCCAGGACGATGCGGTCGCCTCTGGGGACCAGCGCCTGGTGTGCCTGGACGGGGAGGCCGGCGAGGACGGCCGGGTCCTGTTCGAGACGGTGCCCGATCCGGGTCAGCCACTGCATGTCCGCATGAGTGCGGGTGCGGTGGTCGTTTCCGCGCTCCGTTTTCGCGGCCGAGTCGAAGCGGCCGACGGAGACGCCCGCGAACAGGCCGAAGGGGGTGGGCCTGGTGCGCATCCGGATGTCGTAGCGGAGTACGGCGAGAGCGGCGCGGCGCAGTTGGCCCGGCCTGATGCCGGCGGGTCCGCGTTCGGCGACGCGGCGGACCAGCGCGTCC
The DNA here is from genome assembly GCF_044455885.1 of Streptomyces sp. NPDC051109. NCBI lineage: Bacteria > Bacillati > Actinomycetota > Actinomycetes > Kitasatosporales > Streptomycetaceae > Streptomyces > Streptomyces sp. NPDC051109. Next base: position 224,320 of record NZ_JBITFF010000006.1, on the reverse strand, counting down.
AGGCTGGGCGAGGCCAGGGCCAGCGCCTCCTGGAGACGAGGGTTGGCCGGTACGGAGGAGAGAAGAGCTGCGCAGGCTTCGAGGTCCTGGGGGTCGGGCCCGTGTTCGGCGGCGATGGCAGGTCCCGCACCCGTACCGGTGAACTGCGCCAGCGGTGCGCGGTGCAGGAAGATGTCCCGCGCCTCGAACAGTGCCGTCGGTTCTGGTTCCCCCATGGATCTTTCCCTTTCGTGTCCCTGCGTGCGTGCATCCGTAGTGACGTGCGCGCGCCCGCGGTGCGCACGCACGTCATTTACGGGAACTGCTTACGGACGGGCGGCCGGTGAGCCGCCCGACCGTACGTCATGCGTGAGATCAGCAGCAGTGGCTGCAGCCGGAGCCGCCGCCCTCGCTGGTGCAGCCCGGGGTGCAGTACGAAATGCTCGTGATGGCCGGGCCCGCGACGGACTTCTCGACGCCGATCTCAAGGTCGAGGTCGAAGAGGTTCGTGTTGTTCTGGGGCTGGGGCGACATGGTCAGGCCCATGGACACTCCTTCATCGAGTTTGGCTGGATGTTCATGGATCGCGATCTGTTGATCACCGAACCACACGTGGTCGGGGGTGCTCAAGGACGTCGAACTGGGTTGGCAGTTGTGGCAGTTGTGGCAGTTACCGAGCAGCGCGACGCCAATCGACGGTGCAGACGGGCCGCCTCCATGACGCAGAAGGATGGCTCGATGACCGGGTCGAATCTCCCGGGAGGGGTGTACGGCGCTGGCGGGAGACCCGTGGTCCGGCGCTCCGGTGAGGTCGCGCGCCGGTGATTGCGGGCAGGTCCGAGCGCCGAGCCCGGAAGGACCGCCGGGAGCCCGGACGCCCCCGGACCCCCTCGACACCCTCGGCAGTCGTACGTCGCCCGCCCTTCCGGAGTGGCTGGAAAGTACACCTAGTTCGTCGGGGCCGATGAACCGATCGGAGGTTTTGGGATACGTATGAGACATGTGTACGGACGAAGCTCTGATCGCTGCCGTCGCCCGCGGCGATCAGACGGCCCTGCGGACCCTCTACGAGAGGCATGCCGCTGCCATGCTTCGACTCATCCGCAGACTCTCCTCGGACCAGGGCGTCTGCGAGGAGATCCTCCAGGAGACCTGGCTCGCGGTGTGGCGCTCGGCGGCAGGCTTCCGGGGCGAGTCCTCCGTGCGGGGCTGGCTGCTCGGCATCGCGAAGCGCCAAGCGCACAACCAGCTGCGCCGCTCCCGACCACAGTCGGTCGACCTGGCCGAAGCCCTGGACGTCCCGGACTCCGCACCGAGCGTCGAGGACCAAGTACTGCGGGACGCCGCGCAATCAGAACTTCTCACCGCCGTACGCGCGCTGCCCGAGCACCTGCGCGAGGTGCTCGCTCTGGTGCTGGTCGAGGACTTGCCCTATCCGGAGGTGGCCTCCGTGCTCTCCATCCCGGTGGGCACTGTCAAAAGCCGCATGTCCCACGCACGGCGGAGACTCGGCACCATGCTCACCGCGAAGCGGTTGGAAGGAACGGGACGACGATGACCGGACAGCCCGGGGAACACCCCTCGGACGAAGTACTGACCCTGCTGGCCAGGTCCGAGACCCCCGACCTGCCCCCGCACGTGTCACAGTGCCCGGACTGCCGTACGCGGGTCGACACCTGGCACGTGCTCCGTGAAACACTGCGCACAGATGCCGTGAACGTCGCCCCACCGTCCTTCGACGTGCTTCTGGGGCCGGTGCTGCTCGCCGGCGGCGAAGGCCGGCGTGCCGTCCACCCGGCGGGACCGCGGAAGGAGGCGCACGTCACAGCGAGATCTGGACGCCTTCCGTTCCGGCCGGCGTTCGTTCTCCAGCTCTTCGCCCAGCAGATGACGTTGATGCCGGTCCGATGGGCCGCCCTCAACGCGGCGGGCTTCCTCACGGCCGCCCTGCTGGCCTCCACGCACGTACAGGTCAGCCTCGGAGCACGGTTCTTCGGCGCCGTGACCGTGCTGCTCATGCTGTTCGGAGCCCTGCTCGTCGCCTCGCCGCGGCGCGACCCCCGCCGTGAGCTCCTCTTCACCCTGCCGGTCTCCCCGACCGCGGTGTTCCTGACCAGGCTGACGCTCGTACTCGGCATCGACCTCCTCCTCGCGGTGGGCTGCTCGGCCCTCGTGGGCGGGCCCGGCTGGTGGCCGGTCGTGTCCGGCTGGCTCGGCCACGCCCTGCTCGCCACCTCGCTCGCCCTCGCCCTGTCCGTCAGGTTCGGTCCGGCCGCCGGCGCCACCGCAGGCGGCGTCCTGTGGCTGTTCGGCGCCGTGCGGGGCGCGTTCAGCACCCCCGCCGACGCGGTCGTGGACGTGCTCGCGTCCACGACCCCCTGGACGCTGCTGGCCGCCGCCGCACTTCTGGGATGGGCCGTGCGTTCCATGCGGACGATGGTGTGAACCGGAAAGCGTCGAACCGCTACGTACCGAGCACAGCCCCGAAACGGGGCAGGTCACGGACGGGAGGAGATGCTTCATGCGGGCCGGAACACGGTGGCGGTACGAGATCCGCCGCTGCGGGAAACAAGCCGCCGTACTGCCCTTGGTCGCGGCCGCGCTCGCCTACGCGGCAGTGGGCGGGACGCACGGCGCGGGCCCGGGATTCGCAGGAGGTGCGCTCCTCGGCCGTACCCTCCTGTCCACCGCGCTCCCCGCCGCGACCGCACTGGCCTGCGCGGCCGTAGTGGTCCGGGAACCGATGACGGAGCTGCACCTGACCCTGCCCACTCCCTATGCGCGGACCCTCGCCCGACGCCTGGCCTGGCCCGCGACGGTCGCGACGGCCAGCGCCGTCGCACTGCTCACCGCCGCCGTACTCGTCGGCCTTCCGCTGGACCCCGGCGGCCCGGTCATGCTGCTCCAGCTGTTGGGACTGACCGCGCTGCTGAGCGGCTCGGCGGTCTACGTGACGGTCCGCTCCGGATCGGCGGCACCCGCCACCGGCCTCGTCGTGGCAGCCGTTCTCGCCAAACTCCTGCTCGTGGACCGGGTCCTTCCCGAGGGCCTCACACAGGCCCTTCCCGCCCTGCTGGGCGGAGCGGTCCTGGCGGGCATGGCCCTGCGCATTGTGACTCCCCCCAACGAAGCAGGTCCGCTCCTCACCCGCCGCGAGCCCGGGTGACCCGATCGACCGGTAGGCGTGTCGACCCCCTCCTCTCCTTAATCCCCGAGCACGAGGACCCCCCGTGACCATCCTGCTGTGGACGCTCCGCTACGAAGCCCTGATGGCCGCGCGCCGCAAAGTCGTATGGGGAGCCGTACTTCCCCTCACCCTGCTCAGCCTGCTCCTCGCGGGCAGCTCACCGGTGGTGACCGGTCACGACGACCCGGCCGCACGGGTCGGAGCCGCCGCCGTGCTCGTCACGACCCTGTGCTCGCTCGGCACGGGCCTCGCCCTCGCCGACCGCATGCGCGGGCGCGCCGGATCCACCGGCCTGCCCGAACTGCTCACCGCCACCCCGGCCTCCCCGCTCGCCCGGGGAGCCGGCGCCCTCGCCGGGCCGATGCTCGCGGCGCTCGCCCCCGTGGCAGTGCTCTTCCTCCTGTACGCGACGGTGGTCACCGCCACCTCGGGCTCGTTCGCCCCCCTCGGTGCCGCACTCGCCGCGCTGCTGACCTCCGTCCTGCCCGCCGCGCTCCTGGCCACCGCGCTCGCCGGGCTGATCGGAGTGCTCCTACCGGTCGCCGCGGCCCGCGCGATCACCGTCGTGGTGTGGCTGTGGGCCTGCCACTTCCCCCCGAGCTTCTCTCCGGTCCCCACTCCCACGGGCACCGTGCTGTCCCCGCTCGCCGGCTACACGCTGGTCGACTGGGCACACGCCCCCGCGGTGTGGGCGACGCGCGGGGGCGACGGCCCCCTGCGCCCGACCGTCACCTTCGGCACGGCTCTGCTGAACCTTGCCCTCGTTCTCGCCCTGGCCGCCGCCTGCCACCTGCTCGGCCACTTCATCGCACGCGTACGTGCCCGCCGAATCGGAGCATCGTGAACATCGTCACGGAACAGCTGAACAAGACGTACCGCGGAGGCCGACGCGCACTGGACTCCGTCGACCTGCACATCGACCGGGGCACCGTGGGCCTTCTCGGTGCCAACGGGGCCGGCAAGACCACACTGCTGAGGATTCTCACCGGCGTGCTGCGCCCGACCTCGGGGCGCGTGGAGGTCGCCGGGCACGATCTGGCGACGACCGCGGGACTCACCGGCGCCAAGCGCTCACTGGGCTACCTCCCTCAGGAACTGTCCCTGTACCCCGACCTGACCGCTCGCGAATTCCTCGACTACATCGGCGTCCTCAAGGGAATGGAAGACAAGCGGGAGCGGCGCGCGCAGGCCGAGGGCCGCCTCGCCGAGGTCGGCCTGGGCGACCGGGCGGGCGATCGGCTCTCCGGCTTCTCGGGCGGTATGCAACGCCGGGTCGGCATCGCACAGGCGCTGATGGGCGACCCGGCCGTACTGATCGTCGACGAACCGACCACCGGACTCGACCCGCACGAACGGATGAGGTTCCGGACCCTCCTCGCGGGGCTCGGCCAGAACCGCACCGTCCTGCTGTCCACACACATCCTGGACGACGTGGCCCAGACCTGCCCCGAGGTGGCGGTGCTCGCCGCCGGACGGCTGGTCTTCCACGACACCACGTCCGCCCTCGCGGGACTCGGCGCGGGTATCACCTATCTGCACCGCACCCAGGGTGCGCCCCCGGCCGACGCGGAAGTGGTGAGCGCCGTCGCCACCGCCGAAGGGTCCGAGTACCGCATCGTCACCCCCCGTCCGCCGGCCGGGGCCCATCCGGTCGAACCCTCGTTGGAGGACGGGTACGCCGCCCTGCTCGGCGAGGGCCGCCGGGCAGCGGAGAGTGCGGGCCCCAGTGGCCGGTGACAATTCCTGCTCCGAAAAGAAAGGCATCCCCATGAGCCGTACCGAACCCTTCAGTACCGGTGGCCGCTTCCGCACCGGGGGCCTGGTCCTCGCGTGCGTGACCGCCGTCGCCACCCTGGCCGCCTGCGGAGGCGAGGCGGTGAGCGACGCGGACAAGCCGGTGCCGCTGCCCAGTCCTACGGGCACCAGTCAAGAGGTGAGGAAGGAGAACCTGCTCCACGCCTGGCCGCTGACCGTCGACCGCGCCGTCATGGAGTGCCGGGGCGGCGACCAGGCCGTCGTCACCGTTCCCGACGGGACGGTCTACGCACTCAACGACCGTGCGGCCGCGGCAGGGTACGCCGATCCCCGGCCGGTACGCGCGAAGGGAGAGAGCGGGGACGAGATCAGCCTGGGACCCATGCTCAGCCGGACCCTGAAGCTCTGCAGGGCCCAACAGGAGCAGGCTCCGACCGACCGTCCTTCTTGAACACCTGTCGAACACACCGAGGGAGCACGCAATAGAACTGCCTGCACGACAGTAAGGAACAAAACATCATGGGGGAAAAGATGTTGTTTCGTGAAACACAAACGCACGACCGCGTCACCAGTACCGACCGGATACACAAACGAACACGCCGGGTCGACCGCGTGTTCCAGATAATCGTCCACTCCGGATTCAAGGAGCACTTCGACCGTCCGGAGAGTGCGCCCTCGGTTTTCAGCGCTCTTCGCTCAGGCGTGTCCCGTATCGACTTCGCCGACGACGCGGAACTCACCGCTGCCGCCGCCGGACCGATCGACGTGCCGATCCTGGTCCCGGTGATCAGCGAGTTCCAGGCGGAGACGATATGCACCATCCGGATGCGTCATCCGCTGTCCCTGATCACCGCCGTCACCGACGATGTCACAGGACATCTCACTTACGGCGCCATCAGGTCGGGAGCCAAGTTCGTACTCAACCTCGCGATACCCGCCGAGCGTCAGCTCGATCTCCTCTTCGCCCAGTTCCACACGCATTTCCGACCTCGTACGTGCCTCACCCCGACAGCACCCGGCTCCCCACAAGTCGCCGGTACCCCTCGTGACCACGGGCCGGCCCGGCTGCCGGCGCCGTCCACGAGGCAGGGCCGCCCTGTTCAGGATGCGGAACTCATGCGCTTGCTCTGTACGCCCATGACGGTCGCCGAAATCGCCCGCCGTCACTACTGTTCCGAGCGGTCGATGTACCGCCGTATTCGACAGCTTTACAACGAGGTCGGCGTCCGCGGCCGCACCGAGCTGATGGTGATGGCGTCGATGCCCGCGTAACCGCTCCTCATTCTGCCCGGCCGCCTGGTGGAGGTACTGGATACCCCCACCAGGCGGCCTTCGTTCATCGGATCTTCATGTCGGCGCCTTCCAGCAACCGGAAGAACCCGGCCTCCAGGTCCCCGTTCCTCGCCAGCCCGTCCAACGGGCCCTCGTACTGGGTCCGGCCGGCGACGAGCACCTGTACCCGGTCGCAGATCTGTGCCACTTCCGTCAGCTGGTGACTGGCGATCAGTACGGCCGCTCCCTCGCTCGCCAACGTCCGGATGATGCCGCGCATCTCACGGATGCCCACCGGGTCGAGGCCATTGGTCGGCTCGTCCAGCACGATCAGCCGCGGCTGTGCGAGCAGAGCCACGGCGATGCCCAGACGCCAGCGCATGCCCAGCGAATACGTCGAGACCTTCCGTCCCCGCGCCTCGGTCATCCTGACCACCCGCAGGGCGGGTTCGGCCCACTCCACCGGTACCCCGCGCAGCTTGGCATGGACCCTGAGCGTCTCGTCCGCCGTCAGGTTCGGCCACAGGCCGGGCACTTCGATCAGTGCGCCGACCTGGGCAAGCGTCTCCCGGCCGATGGGCTCGCCGAAGATCTCAATGGTTCCGGAAGTGGGCCGCTGCAGTCCCAGCAGCGCCTTCATCAGGGTCGTCTTCCCGGCGCCGTTGGGGCCGAGCAGGCCGTACACCTCGCCGGCCCTGACCGTGAGGTCCACCCCGTCCAGGGCGCGGTGCCCCCCGTAGTGCTTGTGCAGATCCTTGATCGACAGGGCGATGCCGCCGTGCCCGCCGTCATCCGAACCATGCGTGGTCTCGTACATGATCAGATTTCCTTACGGCTCATGTGGATCGTACCCAGGACCAGCAGCACCCCGGTGAGGACGGCGCTGAGAGCCATCGCCTGGGGGATGGCTGTCATGGAGTTCACGGGGCTGTCCGGCGGAAGCGGTACACCGTTCGGGCCGATGCCGGCCAATGGCAGTACGACCCGCATCGGCCACGCGAACGGGACGGCGTACCAGAAGTCCTTGTCGGAGACGAGTGCACCGCACAGCAGTCCCGCGATGCCCGCTCCGAGGCTCGGTCCCATTCCCCACAGCACTGCCACCAGCACCGCGAGCGCCGTCATGGCCAGCCCCGCCAGCCACGGCAGGTAGACGGCCGCTGCGACCGTCCCCATTCCGTGGGGGAACTGGCCGCTGAGCAGCGCGCCCAACGCCAGCATGACCAGGAGCACGGTCGACGAAATGAAGCCGAGGACACCCAGGGCGGCGAATTTCCCGACGAAGTAACGACCGCGGGGCACTCCGTAGGAGAGCATCAGACGCCAGGCGTCCTGATCGGCTCGGACCGAGAGGGCCGCCGCGAGTCCGGCGGTCATCGGAATGAGGACCCCCCAGAACTCCAGCGTTACGTTGCGGAACACCTCGAAGGTCCGTTCGGCATCCGCGTCCGCCGCGCCGAGCGACCCGAGAAAGAGAGGAATGGTGATGACCACGGGCGAGGCGAGGTGGTACCAGAACACGAATCCGCGTTTGTTGCGCGCGAGTTCCGTGCCCACCACCGTCAGCGTCGAAGGGTCGTCCCGCCGTTCGGGGCGAGGCGGTGCGACCGATCCTTGGCGCATGAAGTTCTCCTGTTCGGCAAAAGGCGCGTGCATGGAGGTACGTAGCCCTTTCCGCCCACCCGGTTCACGCTTCCGGTTCACCCGGATCCGAAGGCAGGTTCCTGACACCGCACTGCCAACTCCGCCCCGCAGAACACAATTCGGCGACGAGAGATGCGAGTCTCGGGATACCGCCGAGGTCAGCCATGGTGCTCACCCGCGGCGGGCTTGCAACATGCACTGCTCTTTACCGACTCTGGAGGACCTGCGATGTCCCTCATCAAGACGTACCGCTCCCACACTCTGGCCGCTGCAGGCCTTGCCCTGGCCGCGACCGCTCTGCTGGCGCCGACCGCCTCGGCAGCTCCGGTGACGGGCACGTCCTCTGCCGCGGTATCCGTGTCCGAGGCTTCGCAGGCGAAGTTCGGCATACAGAAGGTCTGGCACGCCACTGTCCAGTGCCAGATCGTTCGCATCAGCGACAACAATGTCGTTGGATACGACCGGGCCGACGGCACGGGCAACACCGAGCAGGCCGCCATTACGGACGCGGCCCGCAACATCCCCGTCCCGTCCGGTCACTACAAGCGCCACTGCGACACCAAGCGCATCTGGTAGCACCACCAGAGTCGCGCTCGTCGCCCAGCGGGAAGAGAGCGACCCGATGACATCCGAGAGCCCACGCGTCCACGAGATCCGCCTCGGCCTGTATGCCACCCCCGCACAGGCCGAGGAGATCAAGGAACGCATCACGCGGCTGCTGTGCCCGGAGCCCGAGCACGCACCGCCGTGCCCCATTCCCTGGTCCGTCAGCCTGCTCGACCGTTCGGCCGAGACGGACGACACCGGTGACGGCGTCCCGTACCAGGAGCTGATCGACCAGGCGCGGGCCGAGCAGGGCACACGGGAGTCCTGAGAGCACGACGACCGACCACGCTGCCCTGCACCTCGATCAGGTGCAGGGCAGCGTGCTGTCCACCCGACACGTCCACAGCCCCTGAAACCCTCACGAAGGCACCACAGTGACGACCTCCATGAATTCCGCCGAGCGGTCCGACAACCTGTGGGTACGCCGCTTCCACCCGGCCGGCGACGCTGAACACCGCTTGGTGTGTTTCCCGCACGCGGGCGGATCCGCCCCCTTCTACTTCCCGGTATCCGCGGCCCTGAGCCCCCGTGTGGACGTGGCCGCGATGATGTACCCGGGACGCCAGGACCGCTACAGGGAGCCGGGCATCGACAGCATCGCCACGATGGCCGACCGGGCGGCAGAGGCCCTGGATCCCTTCATGGACCGGCCGGTCACGTTATTCGGGCACAGCATGGGAGCCATTGTCGCCTTCGAGACCGCCCGCCGGTTCGAGCGCGACGGCCGCGGTCCCGTCCACCTCTTCGCGTCCGGGCGCCTGGCCCCCTCGGTGTTCCAGCAGTCCGTCGGTCGTTGGACGGGGTCGGCGATCGACGGAAGCGCCGCTGCCAGTGTCGAGTTCGCGCGGTGGCCGGCCCACGTCCACCAGCGCACATCGCTGCCCGGACGAGTGATCAGGGACGCGTCAGGGTGTACCACGTCCGGAGCATCCGCCTCTCGCCATTCGGCGGGCCATGCGTCCGCAGGCCGGGTCAGAGAGACCGGGGGCCGTTCCCCCAGGAGGACATCGCTTTCGCGACACCGCCGCCGCCGTCGGCCGGCTCGACGAAGGCCGTTTGCGCCCCCAGTCGATGGACGTCACTTGCCAACTGCGCCCACCGAGTGAACGAAGCGGTCCATTCGATGAAGTGGCGGCGACTGAAACGCTGTTCTGCCACCGGCAGCCCGTGCTCCAGCAGCATCTCGACGTCACCGAGACCCGCTTCGACCAGAGCGTGGGTAAGGGTGGGAATGCTGCGCTCCCAGGAGCGAACCTCCGCAGCGTGCGGTTTGTGGCCATGCCGGTAGGCCCGGCGGGCCGCTGAGATTGTCTTCGTCATCCTGTGGCAGTGCGTGGATCATGCAGGCAGGCGGCGATCACGATTCTCGGCGAGGGGGCGTCGGCACCGTTCGCTGAACGTGCCGGGCGGAACAGCGGTACGGCCATTTCTCCGGAAGCTCGAATGATGGCCGAAAGGGCACCCTTTCCCAGGTCGTCACAACTGCTCACCCTGGTGCCAGAGGGGTAGCTCGCGGGCAGCGCCAAAGGGGGAAGCCGCCATGACCGGGCCGCTGTACGTTCCTGTCCTGCCGACTCGGCCGCATGCGGTCGCCGCCTACTCTCGACTCCAGCCGGACGCCCAGAACGTGCTGGCGCCCGTTTGGAACCTGCCGCCGCGCCCAGGACTCTCGCCGGCGGAGCTCGCCGCGCAGGTCCGACAGGATCTGGCCGCGGTGTCCAGGGTCCAGCGATACCGTCCGGCGTGGCTGGATGCCCCCTTCGCGGGCGCTGAGGAGTTACCCGTACTCGCAGAGCTGTTGCCGGGAGCCAGCTCCTTCGGGTTGTTGCGTCCGGTGACCGGGCCGGGAAGGCCCGAGGCGCAGCAGGCCGTGGCACTGGAGACGGCCCGGATGGCCGGTGACGGGTTGGGGGTACGCGTTCGGGTTCTGGGGGAGTGGGACAGCCGTACCAGCGACGATGTTCGCCACCTGCTCCAGCGGTCCGACCCGGTGGTCCGGGTGGACCTCCTCCTGGACCTGGGCGCCGTACGCGCTGACAGGCCCGACGCGGGCAAGGAGGCACTGCGCGCCTTGGATTCTCTCGTCCCGCTGGCTCCCTGGCGAACTGCCGCTGTCCTCGGCGGCGGATTCCCCCACGTCTCAGCGGACATGCTGGACCAGGGATTGTGCGAAGTCCCCCGAACGGACTGGCACATGTGGCACGAGATAGGTGCCAGCGGTCGTTCCTACCGCGGACTGCTCAGCTACGGTGACTACGGGACACAGCCCGCCGAAGCCATCAGCCGGGCCCCTCGCTCAGGTGGTGGACCGTCCTGGGGCTTCTTGCGCTACACGCTCGACGGGACCTTCGTGCTGGGCAGGATGCTGGCCTCGGGCAACGGCCGGACCGCGCACAACCGTGCGATCGCCCATGAGTACCTCGCACATCCGGGCTTCCGGGGCCCGGCTGCCGGCGGCGAAAGCTGGCTGCGTGACTGCGCGCAGGGTCTCGGCCGAGGGGGAACGGGGAACTTCAGTACCTGGCTGTGGTTCGGGAACGTACAGCACATGACCTATGCCGTGCGGCAACTGTGACTGCATGGATCCCCGCCGACGTGCAGGACCCGATCTGCTCGCGGCGGCCCCCGTGGGTGCGGCCGCGGCGCTGTGAACAGAGAGTGCGGGCGTCTGCCCGGCCCGCGGACAGCGGCCCGGGTCGTGCGGAGCTAGAGGCCGTGACGGTCGAGCAGCGCCGTCAGTTTGCGCTTGCGTTTCTGGGCTGTGCGCAACGTGGTCATGTAAGTGGCGAACTCGTACTCCGTGTCCAGAGCGCGGTGGCAGGCGCGGGCGCTGAGGAGTAGCTCCGTCAGGCGCTCGTAGGTGGCGTCGCCGGTGCGGGTGAGGAGCGGGCCGATCAGTCGGAGGTACACGGCCAGGGCGTCTGCGGGGCGGTGGTCCCGGGTGCGGTCCGCGAGGATGAGCCATTGGCTGCCGTCGGCGTAGCCTTCGGTGGCCGCATCCCAGGCTGCGTCGAAGTCGCCGTCGTCCAGCAAGGCGTCGACCAGGGCAGAGCCCGGGTGCCCGACGTTCTCGCCGGGCCGGGCATCCGCGCGGAGCGCGTCCAGTGCCCGAGTCCGCTCGGCCTCCTCCCAGCAGCCGGCCGCACGGGCTGCCGTACGCAGGTGCTGGTACGCGGTCAGGGAGCGGCGGCGGAGTAGCACCTCACGGCGGATCTGCACGACGTCGGACGAGCGGCCGGCCCGGATGTAGCGCTCGCACGCGAAGTCCACCAGGTGCGGATCCGGGCCGTGGTCGGGTTCAGCCTCGCGGAGGCCGCGCTCCGCCCAGTCCAGGGCTTCGGCCGGGCGGCCCGCTCGCTCCAGCTCCTGGGCGATCAGCAGGTGGGTGGCGCCCGACGGGGCTAGGTCCGCAGCGTGGAGGGCGATCAGCGCGTCCACACTGCCCTCCATGCGCAGCAGTTGGTCCATGAGGTCTTTCGCGGCCCAGTCCTCGGGGTTCTCGCGTAGGGCCGCCGCGGCCCGTTCGTGCGCCCGTGACAAGCCCGCCGCCTTCAGGACGTCCGCGTATTCGGGCAGGAGGACGCCTGTGGCGTCGCTCAGGTCGCTCAGGAGATGGTCCACCAGCCAGTCGGCGGTCTGGGCCGGATCGGGGTGGGCGACGAGGCAGGCCTCCAGGTGGGCTGCGGCCAGTCCGTCCGCCACATCGCCGATGACCCCGTCCGAGTCGTCGATCTCCCCGTACGTCCGGGCGAGCGCTTCGATCGCGGACCGTGCCAGCCCCACGACGTCCGTCGCCCTCCCGGTCTCCGTCAGCGTGCGCAGTGCGGATACCGCCTCTGCGGCCTGGAGCCCGTAGGAACGGGCGTCCGCGTACTCGACGTAGCCGTACTGGGCGAAGGGCCGCGTATCGAGCAGAGCCAGGATGCGCTCCCGTACGGCGCTGGGGTCGTCGCCGGCGGCGGATGCCCGCAGTTCCAGCCGACGGCGCAGGTCGTGGTCGGCTGCGATGTGCTCCTTCACCAGGGCCAGGAGTTCGTCCCGGCTGCGGGTCTCCAGCCATGTGGTGAGCTGTCGCACGCGTGATGTGGCGGCTGCGCGCTGCTTCGGTACCGACTCCGATTGCTGCAGGACGGCCAGACCCACGGCCACGCAATGCTTGCAGAAGTTGCCTTCCTGCCCGTACGGGCAGCTGCACCACCCGGTGAGGCCGCCCTCGTGCTCCGTCAGCTCGACCCCGTAGACATCGGTGCCGTCGACGGTCGCGGTGATCGTCCTCTCTCCGATCTCCAGAGCGGATACACAGGACAGGTATCCGAGGCCGCGCTCGAACGACCGAGCCCCAGCCAGTCGCCGCAGATCGTCCCTTCCGAATCCCAGCGCGTTGCTCATGGCCCCCATTCAACGGGATCGGGGGCACCTGAGTAGAGGGTTCGTGAAGAGCACCAGTACGGGTGAATGGCGACCGTCGGCTCTTCGGCCGGTTCCCGGAGGCGTACCTCTCCATGGCCGCGGCCGGGGGACCGCCCATGAACAGTGGCTCGGGGAGGGCCAGGGGGATCGCCGCGTCGACCCACCACAGCGGCTCGGGCGGAGGGTGGAGGACCGGGTTCTTCTTCGTGGCCCTGTCCGAGCGGCCGCTGCGCCAGGCCACCGGCCGCCGCCCGCAGCCAGTGCAGTCCCGGCCCGTGTGCTGCTTTCTTCGCCGGGGCCGGTGCGCCCGGGGTCGAGCTCAGCGCTCAGACGGGCAGGCCCGTCGGTTCCTTGATGCGCTTCATGATGATCTGGGAGTTGACCTCGGTGATGCCGGTGAGGGCCGTCAGTTTCTCGATCCAGAGGCGCTCGTACGCGCGGAGGTCCGCGACCGCGATCCGGAGCAGGCAGCCGGGGCTGCCGAAGAGGCGGTAGGCCTCGATCACGTCCGGGATGTCCTGGAGGGCGGCCTCGAAGGCCTCGACCGCCTCCCGGTCGCGGCGCACCTCGACCGAGACGAGGACCTCGAAGCCCCGGTCGACCGCCTCCGGGGAGATCACCGCTCGGTAGCCCTGGATCACCCCGTCCTGTTCGAGCTGGCGTACGCGACGCATGCAGGGGGAGGGGGTCAAGCCGACGCGCTGGGCCAGCTCCTGGTTGCTGAGCCGGCCGTCGGCCTGCAGCTCGCGCAAGATTTCACGGTCGATCTCATCCATTGCGCAATCATCCCCCATGCTCCAGGGGTTCGCCGGGTGGAAGACGCAATCACATTGCGCTCATATCGCTCTATCATTGCTGCTTTGGGTACGTGTGTGCGACCTGCGTACGAGTGAATGGAAGGGTGGCCATGGGACGGATCGTCGTCATCAGCACCGGCGGCACGATAGCCAGCCGCTGGCAGGGTTCCGGTTTCGCGGCCGACGCCGACGGGCGCGAGGTCATGGCCACCGCGCCGCTGCCCGAGGACATCACCGTCGAGGTGGTGGACCTGTTCAGCGTGAACAGCCCGCGGCTGACCACCGCCCACCAGCTCACCCTGCTGCGCACCGTGCACGAGGTGCTCGCCGATCCGGACGTCGACGGCATCGTCGTCACGCACGGCACGGACACCCTGGAGGAGTCGGCGTTCCTCGTCGACCTGCACCACCACGACCCGCGCACCGTCGTCTTCACCGGCGCGCAGCGCCCGATGGGCACGGCCGACGGGGACGGCCCGGGCAACCTCTACGACGCCCTGCTCACCGCGGCGAACACCCGGGGGCTCGGCGTGCTGATCGCCTTCGGCGGGCGGGTGCACGCGGCCCGCGGCACGGTGAAGACCCAGGCGGTGGCGCTGGACGCGTTCGCCGACCCTTCGAAGGAACTGCTCGGGAAGATCGGCTTCGGCAAGGTCACGATGTTGCGCACCCCGCAGCGCCCGGAGCCGCTGCCGCTGCCGGCGATGCCGGAGGTGCCGCCGCGGGTGGACGTCGTGATGCACCACGCCGACGGGGACCCGGTACTGCTGAACGCCGCGCTCGCGGCGGGGGCCCGGGGCATCGTCCTGATCGGCACCGGCGCGGGGAACGCGACGCCGGAGATCGTGGACGCGGTGGAGGCCGCCGTCGCGCGGGGCGTGCTGGTGGCGCTGACCACGCGGGTCCCGGCCGGCCCGGTCACCGAGATCTACACGCACGGCGGCGCCGTGGACCTGGTCGCCGCGGGCGCCGTCCCCACGGGCACCCTCCGCGCCGGCCAGGCCCGCATCGCGGTCCTCTCGGCCCTGCTGGCCACCACGGACCCGGCGGAGCAGACCCGCGTCCTGGCCCGCGCGCTGGGCACCCAGGACGCGGCCCTGATCGAAGTCTGACCCGCTCCGACCCGCCCCGGACGCCGGGGTACGCGTACGGCCGCACTCCCTGGGGGTGCGGCCGTACGCGTGAGGTTCAGTTGGCGAACGCCGACAGGATGCTGTCCGCCGCCGAGGTGGGGGTGACGGTGCCCGCGCGGACCGCAGCCTCCAGGGACGGGGCCAGGTCGCGTACGGAGGGGTTGGCGCGCAGGCGCTCCAGGAGCTCTTCGCGGACCATCGACCAGGTCCACTCCACCTGCTGGTCGGCCCGCTTCGCGGCCAGCCGGCCGCCCGCGTCCAGCAGCCGGCGGTGCTGCTCCAGGCGGTTCCACACCTCGTCCAGGCCCGCCGACTCCCGCGCGCTGCACGTGAGTACGGGCGGGGTCCAGGCCGCGTCGGCCGGATGCATCAGGCGCAGGGCGCCCGACAGCTCCCGCGCCGCCGCCTTCGCGTCGCGCTCGTGCGGGCCGTCCGCCTTGTTCACCGCCAGGACGTCCGCCAGCTCCAGCACGCCCTTCTTGATGCCCTGCAGCTGATCCCCCGTGCGGGCCAGGGAGAGCAGGAGGAAGGAGTCCACCATGCCGGCGACCGTCGTCTCCGACTGGCCCACGCCGACCGTCTCCACCAGGACCACGTCGTAGCCCGCCGCCTCCATGACGATCATGGATTCCCGGGTGGCCTTCGCGACCCCGCCCAGCGTCCCCGCCGAAGGGGACGGGCGGACGAACGCCGCCGGGTCCACCGCCAGGCGCTCCATCCTCGTCTTGTCGCCCAGGATCGAGCCGCCCGTACGGGTGGAGGAGGGGTCCACCGCCAGGACCGCGACCCGGTGGCCCAGGCCCGTCAGCATCGTGCCGAACGCGTCGATGAACGTGGACTTGCCGACCCCTGGCACGCCGCTGATCCCGATCCGGCGCGCCCGCCCCGTGTGGGGGAGCAGTTCCGTCAACAGCCGCTGCGCCAGGGCGCGGTGAGCGGGCAGGGTGGACTCGACGAGAGTGATGGCGCGCGCGATGAACGCGCGCTTCCCGTCGAGGACTCCCTTCGCGTAGGCCTCGATCTCGATCTTCGGAGGCATCGGCAGCGCCCTACAGCTCGTGGCCCAGATCCGCGGCCAGCCGCGTCACCAGGTCGTGGGCCGCGTCCGGGATCACCGTGCCGGGCGGGAACACCGCCGCCGCGCCCATCTCCAGCAGCGTCGGCACGTCGGCCGGCGGGATCACGCCGCCCACCACGATCATGATGTCCTCGCGCCCCTCCTCCGCCAACTGCTCGCGCAGCGCCGGTACGAGGGTCAGGTGGCCGGCCGCCAGCGACGACACGCCCACCACGTGGACGTCCGCCTCGACGGCCTGGCGGGCCACCTCCGCCGGGGTCTGGAACAGCGGGCCGACGTCCACGTCGAAGCCCAGGTCGGCGAAGGCGGTCGCGATCACCTTCTGGCCGCGGTCGTGCCCGTCCTGGCCCATCTTGGCGACCAGGACACGCGGACGGCGGCCCTCCGCCTCCTCGAACCGGTCGACCAGCGCACGCGTGCGCTCCACGTTCGGGGACTCGCCTGCTTCGGTGCGGTACACACCCGAGATCGTACGGATCTGGCTCGCGTGCCGCCCGTACACCTTCTCCAGTGCGTCCGAGATCTCACCCACGGTCGCCTTGGCGCGCGCCGCGTCCACCGCCAGCGCGAGCAGGTTCCCGTCCGCGCGATCGGCGGCGTTCGTCAGCGCCCGCAGCGCGTCCTGCGTGACCGCCTCGTCGCGCTCCTCGCGCAGCCGCCGCAGCTTCTCGATCTGCTGCGAGCGCACCGAGGAGTTGTCGACCTTGAGCACGTCGATCTGCTCGTCGTTCTCCACCCGGTACTTGTTCACGCCGATCACCGGCTGGCGCCCCGAGTCGATCCGCGCCTGCGTACGGGCCGCGGCCTCCTCCACGCGCAGCTTCGGGATGCCCGCGTCGATGGCCTGCGCCATGCCGCCGGCCGCCTCGACCTCCTGGATGTGCTGCCAGGCACGGCGCGCCAGGTCGTACGTCAGCTTCTCGACGTACGCGCTGCCGCCCCACGGGTCGATCGAGCGGCAGGTCCCCGACTCCTGCTGAAGCAGCAGCTGGGTGTTGCGGGCGATGCGCGCCGAGAAGTCCGTCGGCAGCGCGAGCGCCTCGTCGAGGGCGTTGGTGTGCAGCGACTGGGTGTGCCCCTGGGTCGCCGCCATCGCCTCGATGCACGTACGCGTGACGTTGTTGAACACGTCCTGTGCCGTCAGCGACCAGCCCGAGGTCTGCGAATGCGTGCGCAGCGAGAGCGACTTCGCGTTCTTCGGGTCGAACTGCTTGACGAGGCGCGCCCACAGCAGGCGGGCGGCGCGCAGCTTCGCGACCTCCATGAAGAAGTTCATGCCGATCGCCCAGAAGAACGACAGGCGCGGCGCGAACGCGTCCACGTCCAGCCCGGCGCCCTGACCTGCGCGCAGGTACTCCACGCCGTCGGCGAGCGTGTACGCGAGCTCCAGGTCGGCCGTGGCCCCGGCCTCCTGGATGTGGTAGCCGGAGATCGAGATGGAGTTGTACCGCGGCATCTTCTGCGAGGTGAACGAGAAGATGTCGGAGATGATCCGCATCGAGGGCTTGGGCGGATAGATGTAGGTGTTGCGGACCATGAACTCTTTGAGGATGTCGTTCTGGATGGTCCCGGCGAGCTTGTCGGGCGAGACGCCCTGCTCCTCCGCCGCCACGATGTAGAGGGCGAGGATCGGCAGCACCGCGCCGTTCATCGTCATCGACACCGTCATCTTGTCCAGCGGAATGCCGTCGAACAGCTGCCGCATGTCGTAGATCGAGTCGATCGCGACGCCCGCCATGCCGACGTCGCCCGTGACGCGCGGGTGGTCGCTGTCGTAGCCGCGGTGCGTGGGCAGGTCGAAGGCGATCGACAGGCCCTTCTGGCCTGCCGCGAGGTTGCGCCGGTAGAAGGCGTTCGACTCCTCGGCCGTGGAGAAGCCCGCGTACTGCCGGATCGTCCAGGGCTGGTTGACGTACATGGTCGGGTACGGGCCGCGCAGGTACGGGGCCACGCCCGGGTAGGTCCGGAGGAAGTCCAGCCCCTCCAGGTCCCGGCCCGTGTACAGCGGCTTCACCCCGATGCCCTCGGGGGTCTCCCACAGCAGGTCGCCGGCGGCGGTCCCGGTGGACTCCTTCACCGCCGCGCGCCACTGGTCCTCGGACCCGGCCGCGGCGGCGCCGCCGCCCAGCGCGAGTTCGGAGAAATCGGGGATGCTCACAGGGAGACTCCCATCCGGTCGAGTACGGAGGACAGCACGGCGACCGCGTCGCAGCCCGCGAAGACGTACTCGTCCACGGCGCCGGCCGAGGTGCCGGGCTTGCCCGCGAGGAACACGGTCGTCGCGCCGGCCGCGCGCAGGGCCGCGGCCACCGCCTCGGCCTGCTCCTCGTACAGCGGGTCGCTGGAGCACAGCACGGCCATGCCGTCCGCGCCGCTCGCGGCGTAGGCCTCGGCGGCCGTCGCCGGGTCGACCGACACCGGGTCGTGGACCGGTGTGATGCCGCCCGCCTGGAACAGGTTCGCGGCGAAGGTGGCGCGCGCGGTGTGCGCCGCCGCGGGTCCCAGCGCGGCGAGGAAGATCCGCGGACGGTTCCCCGTCGCGGCCAGGTGCGCGTCGCTGCGGGCGCGCAGCGCCTCGTACGCCTCGTCGCGCCGTACGCGCGGCAGCCCGCCCGTGGGGCCCGCCGGGGCGGGCTCGCGGTCGAGGGGCTTCTCCGAGAGCAGCGGGAACTCGCTGACTCCCGTGATGGGTTCACGGCGCTTGGCGAGCCTCTTGGAGCGCTCGGCCCAGGTGGCGGCCAGCCGGTCGGCGACCAGTCCGGAGCGCAGGGCGGCGGCCAGGCCGCCGGCCTTCTCGATCGTCTGGAAGAACTCCCAGCCGGCGTGCGCGAGTTCGTCGGTGAGCTGCTCCACGTAGTACGAGCCGCCGGCCGGGTCGATGACGCGGGCCAGGTGCGACTCCTCCAGCAGGATGGTGGAGGTGTTGCGGGCGATGCGGCGCGCGAAGGCGTCCGGAAGGCCCAGCTCGTGGTCGAAGGGGAGCACGGTGACCGAGTCGGCCCCGCCGACGCCCGCCGCCATGCAGGCGACGGTGGTGCGCAGCATGTTCACCCACGGATCGCGGCGGGTCATCATCACGGGCGAGGTGACGGCGTGCTGGCGCTGGGCGCCCGCGTCGGGGGCCCCGCAGGCCTCGGCGACGCGGGCCCACAGGCGGCGCGCGGCCCGGAACTTCGCGATGGTGAGGAACTGGTCGGCGGTCGCCGCGTAGCGGAACTCCAGCTGGCCGAGGGCGGCGTCCACGGCCAGGGCTCCGGTGGCGGGGGCGCCGTCCGCGGGGGCGCCCTCCGTCAGAGCGCGCAGGTACGCGACCCCGGTGGCCAGCGACAGGCCGAGCTCCTCGGCGGCCGAGCCGCCGGCCTCGTGGTACGGCAGCGCATCGACGAGGAGGGCGCGGACGCCGGGCCAGTGCGCTACGGCCTCCCGGGCGAGGCCTACGGCGTCGGTGAGGTCCAGGACCTCGCCCGTACGGGCCTCATGGCCGAGGGGGTCGGCGCCGAGGCTCGCCCGGGCGGCCTCGGGGGCCACCTGCCGCTCGGCGTACAGGCGCAGCAAGGCGCGGGCGGCGTCGGCGTATTCGGCTCCGGCGTCGAGGGAGACGGGAGCCAGGTCGAGGTAGACGCCGTCGAGGGCGCGGGGGAGCGCGTCCACGGGGAGCCCGCCGGGGCCGCCGCCCAGGGAAAGCCAGAGGGAGGTGACCCCGTTCTCCAGGTCGGTGAGAACGGCCTCGTTCACCCGTACGGGGTCATTTCCGACGTACCGCTGACGTACGCCCCAGCCGGCGGCGGCACCGCCGGCGGGGCTGCCGCCCCGTATGAACGGTGCGAAACCGGGGAACCCGGTCTCTTCGGCCGTTTCGGGCGCGGTGTACAGCGGGCGGGTGGTGAGCCCGTCTTCGAGCTTCGTGGACAACGCGTCTTCTGCGGCTTCGCCGGATACGTCCTTGCCGGACTTGCGTAGAACGCCCTCTACCAGGCGCTGCCACTGCTCATGCGTCGCGTCAGGGAACTCGGCGGCCAAGGAGAGCCCGTCATCAGGCAGGACCGTCATGGCTCGAATGCTAGGGGGGTGGCCTTGTGAACGACTATAACCACCGGATGTGATCTCCCCCTCTCATGTGAGAGGGGTCGGGTCACGAAAGAGCGTCCCGGGCGGCGGCTCAGTGTTCGGCTGGGGGAGGCCGGCGGACTCCGCTACCGCGGCTGCCCGGCGGGGCCGAGCCGCCCCCGACCCCTGCGGGTGACTTCGGCCCCCAGGCGTGCGGTCGGGCGGGTGCGTGGCGGTCGCGTTGCGGGGGCGTGAAATCCGGCCACTGCTTTCGGCCGTTCCGAGGGCGATGGGTGGTGCCTGCAGGTACGGGTGAAATACCAGGTCAGAGGCTGCGTGACGGAGTGGGCGGGGGATCCCGGCAGGGTTTGTTTCGGCGTGTCGGGCGGGTCTTGACCCGTCCCGCAGTCGCTGCCAGGCTCCGAGCCATGTCCGCGTTCGAGCTTCTCGCCCCGCGGTTCCACACCCCCGGCTCCTGTACCGCGCCGGGTGCGTGTCCGAGCCGCTGTCAGGCCCCGCGCCGCGCCTGAGCGCCGCCCCGGGTCCTGCCCGATGACCGTTCGGCCTCCCGCCGGACCGGCCGTCGGTCCCACTCCGACCCGGCACGGCCCGGCTCCCGGCCGGCTCCTCCGCGGCCGGCCGGCCAGACCCCGGCCGTCCGCCTGCCCGGCCGGCCAGACCCCGGCCGTCCGCCTGCCCGGCCCGGCCGACCGGCCCGAACCCCGCTCGGCCTCCGGCCCACCAGCCTCCGGCCGCCTGACCCGAGGCCGACCCGGCCCCGGGCCGACCCGATGCGCGGCCCACGGCGGCCGTCTCGCGGTCACACGCCCAGCACCTCCCCGTCCCGCGGACCGTCGGCAAGCCCTGCCCGCAGGCCGGATCTTCCCCTCCGGCCGGCGCCCCGTACCCGTTCCGCGCCCCGGCGCGGCCCCGCGGCCGTCCGCTGCCAAAACCGACCCGAAGGAGTTCCCATGAGCACCGCCACCCGCACCCAGCAGCCCGTCGTCACCCGGATCGGCGGCCGGATCGGCGCCGAGATCGGGGGTGTGCGGCTGGGGGGCGGGCTTCCGGACGAGGTCGTCGCCGAGGTCCGGGCCGCCCTCCTCGCCCACAAGGTCGTCTTCTTCCGCGACCAGGACCACCTCGACGAGGCCGGCCACGAAGCCTTCGCCGGCCTGCTCGGCACGCCCGTCGCCCACCCCACCGTGCCCTCCGCCGACGGCCGTTACGCCCTCGGCATCGACTCCCACCACGGCGCCCGCGCCAACCAGTGGCACACCGACGTCACCTTCGTCCCCGCCTACCCCGCCTTCTCCATCCTGCGCGCCGTCACCGTCCCCCCGTACGGCGGCAACACCCTCTGGGCCAACACCGCCGCCGCGTACGCCCACCTCCCCGAACCGCTCCGCGTCCTCGCCGACGGCCTGCGCGCCGTTCACACCAACGAGTACGACTACGCCGCCCTCAAGCCCGACGCGCTCCCCGAGGCCCTCGCCCAGTACCGCGAGGTGTTCACCTCCACGAAGTTCCGCACCGAGCACCCCGTCGTCCGGGTCCACCCCGAGACCGGCGAACGCACCCTGCTCCTCGGCAACTTCGTCCAGCGGATCGAGGGCCTGACCGGTCAGGACTCCCGGGCGCTGGTCGACCTCTTCCAGTCGCACATCGAGCGTCCCGAGAACACCGTCCGCTGGCAGTGGCGAGCCGGCGACGTCGCGATCTGGGACAACCGGGCCACCCAGCACTACGGCGTCGACGACTCCGACGACCACGAGCGCACCCTGCGCCGCGTGACGGTCGACGGCGACGTACCCGTCGGCCCGGACGGGGTGCCGTCGCGCCTGATCAGCCCGGAGACCGTCCCCGACCCGTCCTTCGGCATCCCCTCGGGCGCGTCCGCCACCGCCTGACCCCGACCCGCCTGCCCCGCCCGTACGACGCCCCAGGAGGCACCGTGCCCACCCTGCTCGCCCTCACCGGCAGCCCCTCCCCGCACTCCCGTACCGCCGTCGTCGCCGACCACGTGCTGCGCCGGCTCGCCCACGCCGGGTTCGGCACCGCCCACATCGCCGTACGGGAGCTCCCCGCCGCCGACCTCCTCTCGGCCCGCCGCGGCGAGCCCGAGATCCGCCGGGCCCTGGAAGCCGTCGCGGAGGCCGACGGGATCATCGTCGCGACCCCGGTCTACAAGGCCTCGTACACCGGCCTCCTCAAGGCCTTCCTCGACCTGCTCCCGCAGGACGGGCTGGCCGGGAAGACGGTGCTGCCGATCGCCACGGGCGGCAGCCTCGCCCACGTACTGACCCTCGACTACGCCCTGCGCCCGGTGCTCGCCGCGCTCGGAGCCCGGCACGTCACCGCCGGCCGGTTCGTCCTGGACTCCTCCGTGGAGCGCGGGGCCGGCCCCGACCGGCTGCGGCCCGAGGCGGAGCTGGACCTCTTCCAGGCCGTCGACGAGTTCGCCGACGCACTGAACGCCCAAGCCCCCGCCGCCGCCCCCTTCGCGACGACCGCCCCGTAGCGGCCCCGAAACCCCCGATTCCCGACAAGGACGCCCCATGCCCGCAGCCCTCACCTCCACCTCCACCTCCCGACGCCAGTTCCTCGCCCTGCTCGGCATCTCGGCGGCCGCGGTGAGCTGCGGCACGGCCACCGCCTCCGGCGGATCCGGCAAGCAGGTCACGTCCCTCAAGTACCAGGGCGCCGTCGGCGCCGTCCTGCTCCCCGAACTGGCCGCGGACCTCGGCTACCTGGGAGGCCTGACCCTCGACTGGGTCGGCAACACCATCAGCGGACCCCAGGACATCCAGTCCGCGGCCACCGGCCAGACCCACTTCGGCGGAGCCTTCAACGGAGCCATCGTCAAACTCGCCGCGAGCAAGGCCCAGATCCAGTCCGTCATCTCCTACTACGGCTCCGACCAGGACACCTACCTCGGCTACTACGTCCTGGAGGACAGCCCGATCCGCTCGCCCCGCGACCTGATCGGCAAGAAGGTCGGCATGAACACCCTGGGCGCCCACGCCCAGGCCCTGCTGGACATCTACCTGGAGCGCAACGGCCTCTCCAAGGCCGACGCCGCGAAGGTCGAGTCCCTCGTCGTCCCGCCCGTCAACACCGAACAGGCGCTGCGCCAGAAGCAGATCGAGGTCGGGGTGCTCAGCGGCGTCCTGCGGGACAAGGCCCTCGCCACCGGCGGCATCCGCCCGCTGTTCAAGGACTTCGAGCTGCTGGGCGCCTTCAGCGCCGGGTCGTACGTGATGACCCGGCGGTTCATCAAGGAGAACCCCGACACCGTGCGGACCTTCACGACCGGCGTCGCCAAGGCCATCGAATGGTCCCGGACCACCCCGCGCGAGGAGGTCATCGCCCGGATGACCGAGATCGTCAAGAAGCGCGGCCGCAACGAGGACACCTCCACTCTCCGGTACTGGCGCTCGTTCGGGGTGGCCGAGACCGGCGGCCGGATCGCCGACAAGGAGTTCCAGCTGTGGATCGACTGGCTCGGTGAGCGCGGCGAGGTCAAGAAGGGCCAGCTGAACGCCGCCGACCTGTACACGAACGAGTTCAACGACCAGGGGAAGGGCTGAGCGCCATGGCGAAGATCGTGTTCGAGGCCGTGACGAAGACCTTCCCGAGGAAGCAGGCCAAGGCCAGGAGGGCCGGGGCCGGCGCCGACGGCGGCAGCTTCACCGCCCTCGACGGCGTGGACCTGGAGATCGGGGCCGGGGAGTTCGTGGTGGTCGTCGGCCCCAGCGGCTGCGGCAAGTCCACCCTCCTCGACCTGCTGGGCGGCCTGACCCGGCCCACCTCCGGCCGGATCCTGCTCGACGGCGAGCCGGTCACCGGACCCGGCCTGGACCGGGGCATCGTCTTCCAGCAGTACGCCCTGCTGCCCTGGCGCACCGCGCTCGGCAACATCGAGTTCGGGCTGGAGGCAACCGGCGTCCCCCGCCGCGAACGCGCGGAACGGGCCCGGGAGTTCCTGGACCTCGTCGGCCTCACCGGCTTCGAGGACCGCCACCCGCACGAGCTGTCCGGAGGGATGCGCCAGCGCGTGGCCATCGCCCGGTCCCTGGCCTACGACCCGGACGTCCTGCTGATGGACGAGCCGTTCGCCGCGCTCGACGCGCAGACCCGTGAGTCCCTCCAGGACGAGCTGCGCCGCATCTGGCAGCGCACCGGCAAGACCGTCGTGTTCATCACGCACGGGATCGAGGAGGCCGTGTACCTCGGGCAGCGGGTGGCCGTGATGACCTCCCGCCCCGGCCGGATCAAGGAGGCCGTCCCCGTCTCCTTCGGCGACCGGGCCACCGGCGCCGGCGGGGAGGAGCTGCGCTCCAGCCCGGAATTCGCCCGCTACCGCCACGAGATCTGGACCCTGCTCCACGACGAGGTGGCCCGCGCCCAGCAACTGGAGAAGGAGGAGGCCACCGTATGAGCACCGGAACCGATACGAAGAGCACCGCGGCCGAGGCGGGTCCCGAGAGCGGGGCGCACACCCGCGCGCCCGCGCCCGTACGGGAACCCGCGCCGGCAAGGGAACCGGCAGCGGCAGGCGAACCGGCAGCGGTACGCGAACCCGCGCCGGTACGCGAACCCGCGCCGGTACGCGAACCCGCGCCGGTACGCGAACCCGCGCCGGTACGCGAACCCGCGCTGGTACGGGATCCCGCCCCCGCCCCGTCCGCCCCCGCCCCGGCTCCGGCTGCACCGGCCGCATTGCGCGCCGTCGCCCGGTGGCTGCGCGCGGCGGCGCTCCGCTCGGCGGCGATCGTCGCCCTGCTCGCGCTCTGGGAGGCGGCGCCCCGGCTCGGCCTGGTGGACCCCACCTTCCTCCCGCCGGTCAGCGAGGTCGCGGCGGCCTGGTGGGAACTGGCGGGCAACGGCCAGCTCGCCGAGCACACGCAGGCCAGCCTGGTCCGCTCCTTCGGCGGCTTCGGCATCGCCGTCGTCGTCGCGGTCCCGCTCGGCCTGCTGATCGGCTGGTACCGCCCCGTCGCGGTGCTGCTCGGCCCGCTGCTGGAGGTGTTCCGCAACACCGCGGCCCTCGCGCTGCTGCCGGTGTTCGTGCTGCTGCTCGGCATCGGCGAGACCTCGAAGGTGTCCATCGTCGTCTACGCCTGCGTCTGGCCGATCCTGCTGAACACCATCAGCGCCGTCGGCAACGCCGATCCGACCCTGGTCCGACTCGCCCGGTCCATGGACCTGTCCACGCCGAGGCTGTTCCAGAAGGTGATCCTGCCGGCCTCCGTACCGGCCGTCTTCACCGGCATCCGGCTGGCCGGGGCCGTCTCGATCCTCGTCCTCGTGGCCGCCGAGATGATCGGCGCCAAGGCGGGTCTCGGCTACCTGATCAACGCCTCGCAGTTCAACTTCGCGATCCCGGAGATGTACGCGGGCATCGTCACCATCTCGGCCATCGGCGTCGCCTTCAACCAGCTCCTCGTCACCGTCGAACGCCGTCTCAGCCTCTGGCGCGTCCCCGCCTGACACCCGTCTCTCCCACCCCGAGGAACACCACCATGACCGCACGCCGGACCCTCCACCTGAACGCGTTCCTCATGAACGCCGGGCACCACGACGCCGCCTGGCGCCATCCCGACAGCAGTCCCGAGCGGGTCACCGACCTGCGGTACTTCCAGGAGCTGGCGCAGACCGCCGAGCGGGGGCTGCTCGACTCGATCTTCTTCGCGGACGGGCTCGCCCTCTGGGGCAAGGCCCGCTACAACGCCCTCGGCGGGTTCGAGCCGCTCACCCTGCTCTCCGCCATCGCCGCCGTCACCGAGCACATCGGGCTCATCGCCACCGTCTCCACCACCTTCAACGAGCCGTTCCACCTCGCCCGCAAGTTCGCCTCCCTCGACCACATCAGCAACGGCCGCGCCGGCTGGAACATCGTCACCTCGGGCACCGTCGACGAGGCCCGCAACTTCGGCCAGGACGAGCACCTCGAACACGGCCTCCGCTACGACCGCGCCCGGGAGTTCCTCGACGTCGCCACCAAGCTCTGGGACAGCTGGGAGGACGACGCGGTCGTCCTCGACAGGGAGCGCGGCATCTACGCCGACACCGACAAGCTCCACCCCGCCGCCCACCGCGGTACGTACTTCGGCGTCGCCGGCCCGCTCAACGTGCCCCGCTCCCCGCAGGGCCACCCGCTGCTCGTGCAGGCGGGCTCCTCCGAGGACGGCAAGGAGTTCGCCGCGCAGTACGCCGAGGCCGTCTTCACCGCCCAGCAGACCCTCGCCGACGGTCAGACCTTCTACAAGGACCTCAAGTCGCGCCTGGCGAAGTACGGCCGGGCCGAATCCGACCTGCTCGTCCTGCCCGGCATCGCCCCCGTCATCGGCTCCACCGAGGCCGAGGCCAAGGCCCTGGAGCAGCAGCTCACCGACCTCCAGGTGCCGGAGTACGGGCTCGCCCAGCTCTCCGGCATGCTCGGCACAGACCTGACGGGCCTGCCCCTCGACGGCCCGCTGCCCGAGCTTCCCGAGGAGCGGGACATCAACGGCAACAAGAGCCGCTTCACCCTCGTCGCCGAACTGGCCCGCCGCGACGGCCTCAGCCTGCGCGACCTGATCGCCCGCCTCGGCGCCGGCCGCGGCCACCGCGTCTTCGCCGGCACGCCCGAGCAGATCGCCGACCAGCTGGAGGAGTGGTTCACCCAGGGCGCCGCCGACGGGTTCAACGTCATGGCGCCCGTGCTGCCGACCGGCCTCACCGACTTCGTCGACCACGTCGTGCCGATCCTCCAGCGGCGCGGCCTGTTCCGTACCGAGTACACGGGAGCGACCCTGCGCGAGAACTACGGCCTCGCGCGCCCGGCGAACCGGTACGCGCAGGCCGCAACGGCCACCGCCGCCGGCTGAGTCCGCGGGCCGCCGGAGCCCCGTGCTCCGGCGGCTGCCGCGTGCCGTCAGACGGTGAGGACGATCTTGCCGCGGGTGCGGCCCGCCGCGCTGAGCTCCCAGGCCTTCGCGGCCTCGGCGAGCGGCAGCGCGTGCTCCACGTTGACCGTGAGCTTGCCCGCGTCGGCGAGCTCCGCCAGGAATGCCAGGTCGGCCGAGTCCGGGCGCACCCACAGCTGGTGCGCGCCCTTGGCGGCGGCCTCGTAGTCGGCGATGGAGACCACCCGGTCGCGTTCCTTGACGAGCGACTGGAGGATGTCGACGGCGCCGTCCCCGAAGAAGTCCAGCCCGGCGTCGATGCCTTCGGGGGCGAGCGCGCGGATCCGGTCCGCCAGGCCCTCCCCGTACAGGACGGGTTCGGCGCCGAGCGAGCGCAGGTAGTCGTGGTTGTGCGCGCCGGCCGTGCCGATGACGCGCAGGCCGAGCGCGACGGCGATCTGCACGCCGAAGGAGCCGGTGCCGCCCGCCGCGGAGTGGATGACGACGGTCTCGCCGGCCTTGAGGCCCGCGCGGGTGAGGGACTGGTAGGCGGTGAGGCCGGCCAGCGGGAGGCCCGCGGCCTGCTCGAAGGTCAGGGCGGCGGGCTTGCGGGCCAGGGTCCGCACGGGGGCCGAGACGAGTTCGGCGTAGGTGCCGAGCTCGACCCACTCCTTGCGGACGTACCCGTACACCTCGTCGCCGACGGCGTGGTCGAAGGTGTCGGGGCCCACGGCCTCGACGACTCCGGCCACGTCCCAGCCGGGTATGACGGGGTGGCGGACTTCGAGGATGGGGTCGAGGTATCCGGCGGCGAGTTTCCAGTCGACCGGGTTGACACCGGCGGCCTTGACCCGGACCAGCACCTCGCCCGGGCCGACCTTGGGCGGCGCTACGTCAACGAGCTTGAGGTTCTGGGAAGTTCCGTATGCGTCGTACGTGATTGCCTTCATGATCGTCCCCAACGGGACCACCGGGGGAGCTATTCCCGTACGAACCCTCACGCGGGCAGGCTGTTGCGGTGCGAGCGCCGCCGGGCCGCGCTGAACAGGGCCTGGATCTGCACCCCGGACTGCTCGGCGTCCTCCAGCGGAGAGGGGAACGGCAGCCGTACGTCGCGGTGGCCGCGGTGCAGCTCCAGACGCAGGGTGATCCCGTACCGGTCCACGGCGAGCGGCAGTACGCGGACGATCGCGGCGGCGGGCAGCGGCCGGACCAGGCGCAGGAGGAGCGTGACGAGCCCGGCGTGGTCGTCGAAGAGGTGCGTGAGCATGCCGGCCTCGAACGGAGCGAGGGGGTCGGGGCGGGCCGCGTCGAGCTCTTCGAGGCCGACGCAGGTGCGGCCCTCGCCGGTCTCCAGGACGGCCCGGCCGAACTCCACGCAGGTGGAGTCGGAGCCTTCGTCCGTGTAGGGCGTCAGCAGGCGGCCGGTGATCGTGACGCGGGCGCGCACCCGGTCCCGTACGGGGGTGGGGGCGATGTCCGTGAACTCCAGCCGGATGGACGGCCGGTACCCGGATTCGCCGCCGGGCTCGGCGGGGTGCAGGTGCAGCCGGCCCATCGGGTCCGAGCCGTCGAGGTGGCGGACCTCGCTGCTGAGCCCGTCGGTGACCACGGTCATGGAGTGGGCGGCGGCCAGGACGGACCGTACCCGCTCGGCATCGGCGGGCCGGCCGGCGGCCGGGGTGGCGGGGGCGGCACCGGGCATGCGCATGCGGGATCTCTCCATCGTCCTGGGCGGGTACTTAGGTTTGCCTAACCTAACCTATTCGCTTCTGTGGCGGCAGCCCGTGTCGCTCGTGTCGTTGTTGGGCTGAACGGGTGAAACACGAGAGGATGGGGGGATGCACATGAAGCGCACGGCCGAGGCGGCCCGGTGAGCAGGTACGACGTCACGGACGAACAGTGGGAGGGGCTCGCGCAGGTGGTCCCCCTGCGCAGTCGCAACGAGTGGCCCTCCCGGGTGGACCACCGCACGATCCCCACGGCGCCGGGGGCGTCCGCGGCGGAGCAGCGGCGCTTCGTGGTGATCCGGGTCCAGGTCTTCGCCGACGCGCGGGAGGTGGCCGAGTACCTGATCGCGCAGATCCCCGTGCTGCTCGACCTCACCGGCGCCGACAGCGAAGTCGCCAAGCGGATCCTCGACTTCAGCAGTGGCGTGGTCTTCGGGCTGGGCAGCGGAATGCACCGGGTCGACCGGAACGTGTTCCTGCTGGCGCCCGTCGGGACCGAGGTCGAGGGAATCGCGGCCGCCGCCGTCCCCCGATCGTAGGAAGGTCGCCGGGACGGAACGGTTCGCCGCGCCCACCGGGGGCCCGGCGGCCCGTACCGTCCGGCGCATGGACGCCTCTTTGGACTTAACCGCGCCGGGGGCCCCGACCCCCGCCCGTGCCGGGTCATCCGCCGCCGTTGCCGACGACGGGCTCCCACCCGCCGCCGCCGTGCCGGTGGACCGTGCGCTGCCGCCCGCCGTCGTGCACCATCGGCCCGTCGTCACCGAGTTGCGGCTCTCCGCGTTCGGCAGGCACCGCGGCGCCGTCTTCCCGCTGGAGCCCGTGACCTTCCTCACCGGGCCCAGCGGCAGCGGCAAGTCCCAGGTGCTGGCCGCCTACGAGGCCCTGGCCGGGCTCGGGGCCGGGGCCACCCTGGAGGAGGCGTTCCCCGATCCGCTGGCCCGGATCCCCGACCGGGCCGTGCCCGACGGCCAGGGGCGGCGCGGCTTCCGCATCGGCTGCACCGTCGACGGCCCCGCCGGGCCGGTCCGCCTCGACCTCGCCGTCCAGGCCGAGCCCACGCTCCGGATCGTCGGCGAACGGCTCGCGGCGGACGGGCAGATCCTGCTCGGCACCGCCCTGCGCGACCCCGGCCGGAGCTCCGTGCAGGCCTCCTGGCTGACCGGCGGGGCCGTCGGCGTCACCCGGGCGCCGCTGCCCGACGACCGGCTCGGCACCGCCCTCCTCCCGCTGCGCGTCGCCGGTTCCACGGCCGGGCAGCGCCGGGTGCTCGCGGCGGCCGAGCAGGTGGTGGTGGCGCTGCGCTCGGTGTTCCCCTGCGACCCGCGCCCCGACCGGATGCGCGCACCCGCCCCGCCGGGCGAGGGCCGGCTGCTCGGCGACTGCGCCAACCTCGCCGATGTGCTGCGCCGGACCCGCGACGAATGCGGCACCCGCCACGCGCTGCTCGCCGCGGCGGCGCGGACCGGCTGCGCGGGCCCGGTGGAGGGGCTGGACGTACGGGCTCCCGCGCACGGCCCGGTCACGGCGGTGCTGGACCGGGGCCGCTCCGGGCCCGCCACGGAACTGGGCCGGCTCGGCGCGGGCGAGCTCCGCTTCCTCGCGCTGGCACTGGTCCTGCTGACCGGCCCGGGGGTGCTCGCCATGGACCCGGCCGCCGAACTGCTCTCCGCCCGGCAGGCCCTGACCGTCCTCGCCGACGGCTTCGACCGCGATCTTGACCGGCAGCAGGGAGCCGAACTGCTGCGGCTGGCCCTGCTGTCCTGCGGCCGCGGCCATGTCCGGCTGCTCGCGGCGGTGGGTGAGGCGGCGGCCGCGGCCGCCCGCGTGACCCCGGGGGTGACGGTGGTAGACCTGACGCCATGAGCGATGAGCGGGACGTACAGCACGGGGACGAGCCGCGGCCGCGCGAGCGGCTGCACCAACTGCAGCGGCGGCTGGCCGAGTTCGCCGCCGCCCGGGGCTGGGAGCCGTACCACACGCCCAAGAACCTGGCCGTGGCGCTGAGCGTGGAAGCGTCCGAACTGGTCGAGATCTTCCAGTGGCTGACGCCGGAACAGTCGGCGAAGGTCATGGAGAAGCCGGAAACCGCGCACCGCGTGGCCGATGAGGTGGCCGACGTGCTGGCGTATCTGCTGCAATTCTGTGAGGTTCTCGGGGTGGATGTGCTGGATGCGCTCGCCGCGAAGATCGAGAGGAACGAGCTCCGCTTCCCGGTGACAGGGCCCCCGACATCGAATTGTCACTCTTCGGAGTGATGGCGTCGTCCGCAATCATGTTTGTGTCCACAGATTTCCGAATACCCCTGGCTTTACTGGCCCATTGCCCTCACTCTGGGTAGTGGTGAGGATGGCGGATGTCGTGCGGACGGGGGACGGCATATGGATGCGGTACGGCTCATCGCGGCCGGCCGGCACGCGCTGGCACAGAGCGGGGCGGCGATGGACATCGTGGGCGAGGCCTGGCAGGCCCAGGCGCTCACCCAGGGGATCGGGAGCTGGCTGGCGGTCGCGGGGCCGCCGGAGCTGAGATCGGAGGCGCGGGGACTGGGTGAAGCGGGGAGCAGAGGCTGCGGGGTGCTCGACAGATCGGCCCTGAGCGCAGAGGGCGTCGCGCCCGACTATCCGCCGAGAGCCGCGCAGCTGACCGGGGTGGCGGATGTGCGCCAAGCCCTGCTCGGACTGCAAGCGCTGTTCGGCGAAGTGGGAATAGCCCTGGTCGGGGTGGCCTGCGCGACGGACGACGAGGGCCTGTACTGGCAGTGCATAGAGTCCATAGACGCGGCCGACGAGTCGAGCGACCGGGTCCGGGCCGTCCTGCGCAGGCTGACGGTCCGCGAGCGGGGCTCCGCCTCCGGCGTGGCCTGACGGGAGAACGGTGCGAGCGGAATCGGGGGTCCCGCCGCGCGCGACGGGACCCGCACGGTCATCCGACCGGCGCGGTCACTGCGACCGGTGGGACGGCCGCTCGCCCTCGGGGGTACGGCTGCCCGGGGTCAGCGGCGCGCCGGGGGCGCGGTCCGTGGAGGACTGGAGGTCGGCGTCGAGCTGCGACAGGTCGGCGTTCAGCGCTGCCATCAGCTCTTCCATCTGCTGGAGCAAGCCCTTCGGTGCGCCGCCCTGGGCGGCCGCCGCGGACTCCTGATGTGCATGGTCGTATGCTGCCTGTCCGGTTTGTCCGGTGTGCTCGGGCACGGACTCGTGGGACATGGCGGCCTCCTCGGCCCTGGCCCTTCCAAGGCGGAAGGGGGCGGTGGACGCGTCGGCGGAGGGCCGCCGGCGCGCGGGCCGGGCGGTCCGGCTCCGTCCGAGCCAACGATCCCCATCCGGGCCGGTCACTGGCCGTGCCCGGGGTGGACCGTCCGGTTGACGCATATTCACCCTGCAGGGGTGGGCGAGGCAGGATGGGAGCCATGGATCTCCGTATTTTCACCGAGCCCCAGCAGGGCGCGAGCTACGACACCCTCCTGACCGTCGCGAAGGCCACCGAGGACCTGGGCTTCGACGCGTTCTTCCGGTCCGACCACTACCTGAAGATGGGGTCGGCGGACGGCCTGCCGGGGCCCACCGACGCCTGGATCACCCTCGCGGGCCTGGCCCGGGAGACGCGGCGGATCCGGCTCGGCACGCTGATGACGGCCGGCACCTTCCGGCTGCCCGGCGTGCTCGCCATCCAGGTGGCGCAGGTCGACCAGATGTCCGGCGGCCGGATCGAACTGGGCCTGGGCGCAGGCTGGTTCGAAGAGGAGCACAAGGCGTACGGCATCCCGTTCCCGGCGGAGCGGATGGCCCGGCTGGAGGAACAGCTGGCCATCGTCACCGGGCTGTGGGCGACCGAACCCGGCGCCACGTTCGACTACGCGGGTACCCACTACCAGGTGGAGAAGTCCCCGGCGCTGCCCAAGCCGGCCCAGGCCAAGGTGCCCGTGCTCATCGGCGGCCACGGCGCGAAGCGCACCCCGCGCCTCGCCGCGCGGTACGCGGACGAGTTCAACATGCCGTTCGCGTCGATCGCGGACAGCGAGCGGCAGTTCGGCCGGGTGCGCCGGGCCGCCGAGGAGGCCGGGCGGGGGGCCGACGACCTCGTCTACTCCAACGCCCTGGTGGTGTGCGTCGGCAAGGACGACGCCGAGGTCGCCCGCCGGGCCGCCGCGATCGGCCGCGACGTGGACGAGCTCAAGGCCAACGGCCTGGCCGGCTCCCCGGCGGAGGTCGTGGAGAAGATCGGCGCCTACGCGGCCGTCGGCAGCTCCCGCGTCTACCTCCAGCTGCTCGACCTCGACGACCTGGACCACCTGGAGCTGATCTCGGCCCACGTGCTGTCCCAGCTCGGCTGAGGGAGGCGGAGGAACCGTGCCCCGAGCATCCGGCCCGCTCGCCGAAGCCCTGGCCCACAGGGTCGTGCTCCTGGACGGGGGGCTCAGCAACCAGCTCGCCGACCAGGGCTGCGACCTGTCCGGCGGACTCTGGTCCGGCCGGGTGCTCGCCGAGCGGCCGGACCAGGTGGAGGCCGCGCACGCGGCGTACGCGCGGGCCGGGGCCGAGGTGCTGATCACCGCCAGCTACCAGGTCGGGTACGAGGCCTTCGCCGCGCAGGGCCACGACCGGGCCGAGACCACCGCCCTGCTGCACCGCAGCGTCACGCTGGCCGCCCGGGCGGCCGAGGCCGCCGACCACGAGGTCTGGGTCGCCGCCTCGGTCGGCCCGTACGGGGCGGTGCGCGCGGACGGCTCCGAGTACCGCGGGCGGTACGGGCTGAGCGTGCGCGAGCTCGCCGCCTTCCACCGCCCCCGCATGGAGGCGCTGCTCGCGGCGGGCGCCGATGTCCTGGCCCTGGAGACCATCCCGGACGCCGAGGAGGCCGAAGCCCTCCTCGGCGTCCTCGCCGGCACGGGGGCGGCCGCCTGGCTGAGCTACACCGTGGCCGGCGACCGCACCCGCGCCGGCCAGCCACTCCCCGAGGCCTTCGCCCTCGCGGCCGAAACCCCGGAGATCATCGCGGTCGGCGTCAACTGCTGCGATCCGGCGGACGTACTGCCCGCCCTGGAGGCGGCCGCTTCCGTCACCGCCGGACCGCTCCTGGCCTACCCCAACGACGGCTCCGTCTGGGACGCGCCCACCGCCACCTGGCACGCCCCGCCCCACCCCGCCCCCTGGCCCGTCGAAGCCTGGCGCACCGCGGGCGCCCGCCTGCTGGGCGGCTGCTGCCGCATCGGCCCGTCCGACATCGCCGAACTGGCCGCCGGGGACTCGGGGAGCGGAACCGGTCAGCGGCGCCAGCGGGGCTGACCGGGACCCTGGCAGGTGTAGGCGACGCCCTTCTTGCTGACGCCGGTCGCCCCGGCCGGGGAGCAGAACGCTCCGGGCGTCACGGCGCCCGCGCCCGAGCCTCCGCTGTCGGACCCCCCGGAAGAGGACGACCCCCCGGAGGAGGACCCCCCGGAGGAGGACCCACCAGAGGACGATCCCCCGGATGTCGATCCGCCGGAAGAGGACCCGCCGGAAGAGGACCCGCCCGATGCCGTGCTGCCGGAGTCGTCGTCCCCATGGGTCGGCGCCGGCTCGGGGTGGAGCCGGGTGTTCGGCGCACTCGGGCAGGCGGTCCCGGGCGACGCGAGCTTCAGGGAGGCGGAGGCGGTACCGGGCGCGCTGACCTCCCTGCCCTCTTCGGGCTCCTGGAAGCAGACGACCCAGTCGTCCACGGCTGCGGGCAGGGTGACGTCCGTGAACGCGCTCTGCGGCTCGATCTTCTGGAAGCCGATCGGCCTGAGCGTCTCCGAGGCCCCGGCGAAGGCCAGACCGACGACCCTGGGCATCTTCGGACGGGGGATCGGATCCCCGTCCTTCGCGGGACACGCGGCGCCGGTGCGGACCACACCGAAGTCGAGCGCGGGTATCGCACCGGCCTTCTCGGTGAGCACGCTCTGGAAGCACACCTTCCAGTCTTCCTCGGCCACTTGGGCGGCGTTGCCCTCGGAGGCGTCGTGCGAGAGCACGCCGAATCCGGCGGCGAGCGCCATGGCCCTCGCCTCCTTGAGGTTCCGGCCGACGAGGGCGGGAGGCTCGGCCCGACCGGGGCTCGCACTGGGCGGGGCGGACGCGAGAGCGGCCGGCTTGGAGTCGGCCTCGGCCTTCTCCGGCGGGTCGCCCAGGAAGGGCGTGAGGAACCACAGCCCGGCGAGAACCGTCGCGACGACCTTCTTGGCCTGCCCCCACCGGCTCGTCCAGGCGAGAGCGATACCCGCGGGCGGGAGCACGACGAGCAGGGCGACGATCAGGGCGGGATGCTGCCACCAGCGGCGGACGGGCGCGGGCATGGGTGGGTAGGGCTGCGGCGGGTACACGAAGGGAGGCCCTCCTGGGCGACGGGGCTGCTGTGGCACGGGGAACGACGTGTTCCGGGGACCGTACAGCGCCCGCCGCGCGGCCGTCGGCCACTTGCCCGGATCGGGAACCGCGGGGTCGCGGGGGGCTGGTGGGAGGGGGGAAATCCAGTGGCCCCCGGCAGCGGGCTGCGTCCATGCTGAGCTGCATGTTCCTGACGATCTCCACCACAGGCAGTGCCGAGCACCCGGCTACCGACCTGGGCTTCCTGCTGCACAAGCACCCCGGGAAGGTGCAGGCGTTCTCCACCTCCCACGGCGTCGCCCACGTGTTCTATCCCGAGGCCGCGGACGAGCGGTGCACGGCGGCGCTGCTGCTGGAGGTGGACCCCGTCGCGCTCGTGCGGCGGGGCCAGGGCAAGGGGCGGGGCGGGGCGCCCGACGCCGCGCTCGCGCAGTACGTCAACGACCGCCCGTACGCGGCCTCCTCGCTGCTCGCCGTCGCGCTCAGTTCCGTCTTCCGCAGCGCCCTGGCCGCCAAGTGCTCCGCCCGGCCCGAGCTGCCGGAGCAGGTGCGTCCGCTGCGGATCGAGATACCGGCGCTGCCCGCGCGCGGCGGCCCGGAGCTCGTCCACCGGCTGTTCGATCCGCTCGGCTGGGACCTCGTGGAGGCCGAACCCGTGCCGCTCGACGAGCAGTTCCCCGAGTGGGGGGACTCCCGGTACGTGCGGCTCGTCCTGGAGGGCGAGCTGCGGATCGCCGACGCCCTGCGGCAGCTCTACGTGCTGCTGCCCGTGCTCGACGACGCCAAGCACTACTGGGTCGCGCCCGACGAGGTCGACAAGCTGCTGCGCGCAGGCGACGGCTGGCTCGCCGCGCACCCCGAGACCGGGCTCATCAGTGCCCGCTACCTCGCCCGGCACAAAAGGCTGACGCGCGACGCCCTGGAGCGGTTGGAGCTGCTGCGCCTGGCCGAGGCCGACGGCAGTGAGGTCGAGGAGCTCGACAACGCCGTGGAGGAGGCCGACGAAAGGCCGGCGCCGCTCGCCGTGCGGCGCCGTGAGGCGATCCTCGCCGCGCTGCGCGCCGCCGGTGCGGCCCGGGTCCTCGACCTCGGCTGCGGACAGGGCCAGCTGGTGCAGGCCCTCCTCAAGGAGCCGGCCTTCACCGAGATCGTCGGTGTCGACGTGTCCATGCGGGCTCTCGGCATGGCCGCCAAGCGGCTGCGCCTGGAGCGGATGGGGGAGCGCCAGAGCAGCCGCGTCCGGCTGCTCCAGGGCTCGCTCGCGTACACCGACAAGCGGCTGGCCGGCTACGACGCGGCCGTGCTCAGCGAGGTCATCGAGCACCTGGACCTGCCGCGGTTGCCCGCCCTGGAGTACGCGGTGTTCGGCGCGGCCCGCCCCCGTACGGTCCTCGTCACCACCCCCAACGTCGAATACAACGTCCGCTGGGAGACCCTGCCCGCCGGGCAGGTCCGGCACGGCGACCACCGCTTCGAGTGGAACCGCGAGGAGTTCCGCGGCTGGGCCGCCTCCGTGGCCGGCCGCCACGGGTACGAGGTCGCCTTCGTACCCGTCGGAGACGACGACCCCGAGGTGGGGCCGCCGACCCAGATGGCCGTCTTCACGCAGATCCAGACCGCCACCGACACCCGCACCGCCGACACCCACACCACCGCCACCGCCACCACCGCCGACACCGCCAAGGAGGGAGAGGCCGCATGACCCGTACCGGCAACCGCGTACTTCCCGTCACCGACCTGTCCCTCGTCGTCCTCGTCGGGGCCACCGGATCCGGGAAGTCCACCTTCGCCCGCAGACACTTCAAGCCCACCGAGGTCATCTCCTCCGACTACTGCCGGGGCCTCGTCGCCGACGACGAGAACGACCAGAGCGCGAGCCGGGACGCCTTCGACGTCCTGCACTACATCGCCGGCAAGCGCCTCGCGGCCGGCCGCCTGACCGTCGTCGACGCCACCAGCGTGCAGGCCGAGGCCCGCCGCGGGCTGGTCCAGCTCGCCCGCGAGCACGACGTACTGCCCATCGCCATCGTCCTCGACATGCCCGAGGAGGTCTGCGCCCAACGCAACGCCACCCGCCCCGACCGGGCCGGGCTGCCCCGCGCCGTCATCCAGCGGCACCGCCGCGACCTGCGCCGCTCGCTGCGCGGGCTGGAGCGCGAGGGCTTCCGCAAGGTGCACGTGCTGCGCACTCCGGAGGAGGCCGAGGCTGCCGAGGTGGTGCGGGAGAAGAGGTACAAC
Organism: Streptomyces sp. NPDC051109; assembly: GCF_044455885.1. Lineage (NCBI taxonomy): Bacteria > Bacillati > Actinomycetota > Actinomycetes > Kitasatosporales > Streptomycetaceae > Streptomyces > Streptomyces sp. NPDC051109. Next base: position 187,207 of record NZ_JBITFF010000006.1, on the reverse strand, counting down.
GACCTCACCCACCTCACCGGCCCCTTCGACATCATCGGTGACATCCACGGCTGTTCCTCCGAGCTGGAGACCCTGCTCGGCAAGCTCGGGTACGAGGACGGCGTCCACCCGGAGGGCCGCACCGCCGTGTTCGTCGGCGACCTCGTCGACCGCGGCCCGGACAGCCCCGGCGTCCTGCGCCGGGTGATGGGCATGGTCGGCTCCGGCAACGCCCTGTGCGTGCCCGGGAACCACGAGAACAAGCTCGGCCGCCACCTCAAGGGCTCGAAGGTGCAGCGGACCCACGGGCTCGCCGAGACGATCGAGCAGCTCGGCCGCGAGCCGGAGGAGTTCGTCCAGGAGGTGAGGGAGTTCATCCGCGGCCTCGTCAGCCACTACGTGCTCGACGGCGGCAAGCTGGTGGTCTGCCACGCCGGCCTGCCCGAGAAGTACCACGGGCGCACCTCCGGCCGGGTCCGTTCGCACGCCCTGTACGGGGAGAGCACCGGCGAGACCGACGAGTTCGGCCTGCCCGTGCGCTACCCGTGGGCCGAGGAGTACCGCGGCAAGGCGGTCGTGGTCTACGGCCACACCCCGGTCCCGGACACCGCCTGGATCAACAACACCATCTGCCTGGACACCGGCGCCGTCTTCGGCGGGAAGATGACCGCCCTGCGCTGGCCCGAGCGCGAACTGGTCGACGTACCGGCCGAGAAGGTCTGGTACGAGCCGGTCAGGCCGCTCGCCGCCGGGGCGCCGGGCGGCCACGACGGGCGCCCGCTCGACCTGGGCGACGTGCACGGGCGCCGGATCGTGGAGACCCGGCACCTGGGCAACGTCACCGTGCGCGAGGAGAACGCGGCGGCGGCACTGGAGGTCATGAGCCGCTTCGCGGTGGACCCGCGGCTGGTCCCGTACCTGCCGCCGACCATGGCGCCCACCGCGACCTCGGAGGAGAGCGGCTACCTGGAGCACCCGGCCGAGGCCTTCGCCCAGTACCGCAAGGACGGCATCGCCCAGGTCGTCTGCGAGGAGAAGCACATGGGCTCCCGCGCCACCGTCCTCGTCTGCAAGGACGCCGAGGCGGCCCGCGCGCGCTTCGGTGTCGACGGACCGACCGGTTCCGTCTACACCCGCACCGGGCGGCCCTTCTTCCAGGACCCCGAGGTCACGGAGGAGGTCCTCACCCGGCTCCGCGGCGCCGTCACCGACGCGGGCCTGTGGGAGGAACTGGCCACCGACTGGCTGCTGCTGGACGGGGAGCTGCTGCCCTGGTCGCTGAAGTCCGCCGGCCTGCTGCGCAACCAGTACGCCGCTGTGGGCGCGGCCTCCCGCGCCGTGTTCCCGGACGCCCTCGGCGCCCTGGCCGCGGCCGCGGAGCGGGGCATCGACACCGGCGACCTGCTCGACCGCCAGCGGGAGCGGGCAGCCGACGCCGAGCGGTTCACCGATGCGTACCGGCGCTACTGCTGGACCACGGACGGACTGGACGGCGTACGGTTCGCGCCGTTCCAGCTGCTGGCGGCGGCCGGGCGCTCGCTGGCCGCCGTGCCGCACGACGAGCAGCTCTTCTGGCTGGACCGGCTCGTCGCCGCCGACGAGGCGGCCGGCACCGGGCTGCTGCGCCGCACCGGCCGGATCCTGGTCGACACCGCCGACGAGGACTCCGTACGGGCGGGCACCGACTGGTGGCTGGCGCTGACGGCCGCGGGCGGGGAGGGCATGGTGGTCAAGCCGCTCCAGGCGTACGCCCGGGACGGCAAGGGCCGGCTGGTCCAGCCCGGGGTCAAGGTGCGCGGGCGCGAGTACCTGCGGATCATCTACGGCCCGGAGTACACGCGTCCGGAGCAGCTGGAGCAGTTGCGCCGGCGGTTCCCGGGGCACAAGCGCTCGCTGGCCCTGCGCGAGTACGCGCTCGGCCTGGAGGCCCTGGACCGGCTGGCGGGCGAGGAACCGCTGTGGCGGGTGCACGAGGCGGTCTTCGCAGTGCTCGCCCTCGAATCGGAGCCGGTCGACCCCCGGTTGTGAGCGGGGGACGGTACACGCGCAGCCGTAAAGGTGAGGCCCCTGTACGGCCCCGAATTAGGTCGTATGGGGGAACTTTCCCGGAGAACGCCGGGAAAAGCACCGGCGGGATCGTTCATCCAGGGCAGCGGAATGTCCGCGACCCTGGAAGGACGGAACGTCACCTATGAAGATGACCGCGCGCGGAAGCATTGCGGCACTCATGACCTGTATGGCCGCGGCCGGAGCGGCCACCCCGGCCGTGGCCGACTCGGTGCCGGTGGGTGTCCCCCTGGACGCCGTGGAGACCACACTGGGCGTGGACACCCCGCGCGTGGCCACCGCGGTGCCGGTGCCGGTCGTCGGCGCCCCGGAGGCCCCCCGGTACCACAAGGGCGATCTGCTTCCCAGCCCGATCCTCCCGGTGATGCCGATCACCACCCAGCTCGGCAGCACCCTGGTCGGGGCGCCGGTGCCGAACCTGCTCGGCGACCCGAAGACCGACGGCGAGGGCGCGCTGGAGTCCCCGGCCACCGATCTGCTCGCCCGCACCCCCGGTGCGGTCGTCGGCGCCCCGCTGACGATGCCGGACGGCAGCAACTACGGCATCCCGAACGTGACCGCACCGAAGCTGGGCCTGACCACCCCGGAGCTGATCGGGGCCCCGTCGGCCCTCCTCGGCCTGCACTGATCCCGCCGGCGCCGCCGGGACCGCGGGGGATGCCGGCTGTGCCGCGTCTCCTGAGCGAACGCCACGTCAAAAAGCCGTCCGGTCTGCGAACGTGTACGCCATGGGATTCCATGTCGACTCCGAGACCGGGCGGCTTCGCCGCGTCATCCTCCACCGGCCCGATCTGGAGCTGAAGCGGCTCACACCGAGCAACAAGGACGCGCTGCTCTTCGACGACGTGCTGTGGGTGCGCCGGGCCCGTCAGGAGCACGACGGTTTCGCGGACGTCCTGCGCGACCGCGGCGTGGAGGTGCACCTCTTCGGCGACCTGCTGTGCGAGGCCCTGGAGATCCCGGAGGCCCGACACCTCGTACTGGACCGGGTGTTCGACGAGAAGGAGTACGGGCCGCTCGCCACCGACCACCTGCGTGCGGTCTTCGACCAGCTGCCGGTGACCGGGCTGGCCGAGGCGCTGGTCGGCGGGATGACCAAGCGCGAGTACCTGGAGCGGCACGCGGAGCCGGTGTCGGTCCGCTTCCACGCCATGGAGCTGGACGACTTCCTGCTGGGGCCGTTGCCCAACCACCTGTTCACCCGGGACACCTCCGCCTGGATCTACGACGGGGTGTCCATCAACGCCATGCGCTGGCCGGCCCGGCAGCGGGAGACGGTGCACTTCGAGGCGATCTACAAGCACCACCCGCTCTTCACCGCCTCCGGCGCCTTCCACTACTGGTCGCAGGGGCAGGCGGACTACCCGTCGACGATCGAGGGCGGGGACGTGCTCGTCATCGGCAACGGTGCGGTGCTGATCGGGATGAGCGAGCGGACCACGCCGCAGGCGGTGGAGATGCTCGCGCGCGGCCTGTTCGCCGCGGGGTCGGCGAAGACGATCGTGGCGCTGGACATGCCGAAGCGGCGGGCCTTCATGCACCTGGACACCGTGATGACGATGGTGGACGGAGATACGTTTACTCAGTACGCGGGCCTCGGCATGCTGCGCTCCTACACGATCGAGCCGGGGGAGGGCCTGCAGGAGCTGAAGGTGACCGACCACCCGCCGGAGCACATGCACCGGGCGATCGCCGCCGCGCTCGGGCTGGACTCGATCCGGGTGCTGACCGCGACGCAGGACGTGCACGCGGCGGAGCGCGAGCAGTGGGACGACGGCTGCAACGTGCTCGCCGTGGAGCCGGGGGTCGTGGTGGCGTACGAGCGGAACGTGACGACCAACACCCACCTGCGCAAGGAGGGCATCGAGGTCATCGAGATCCCGGGCAGCGAGCTGGGGCGGGGGCGGGGCGGGCCGCGGTGCATGAGCTGCCCGGTGGAGCGGGATCCGGTCTGAGCCCCCTCTGTATATCAATACAAGGGATCGTATAGACTTCCAGCATCCCCTGTCAGCGTGACCCTTGGAGTGTCCCCATGGCCACCGACCTCGTCGGCCGCAGTTTCCTCAAGGAGCTCGATTTTTCCGCCGCCGAGTTCCGCGGCCTGATCGAGCTCGCGGCCGAACTCAAGGCGGCCAAGAAGGCCGGGGCCGAGCAGCGCCGCCTCCAGGGCAGGAACATCGCGCTGATCTTCGAGAAGACCTCGACGCGCACCCGCTGCGCGTTCGAGGTCGCCGCCGCCGACCAGGGCGCCCACACCACCTACCTCGACCCTGCCAGCTCCCAGATCGGCCACAAGGAGTCGGTCAAGGACACGGCGCGGGTACTGGGCCGGATGTTCGACGGAATCGAGTACCGGGGTGACAGTCAGGAGGCCGTCGAGGCGCTCGCCGCCCACTCCGGCGTGCCGGTGTTCAACGGCCTCACCGACGACTGGCACCCCACCCAGATGCTGGCCGACGTGCTCACGATGACCGAGCACTGCGCCAAGCCGCTGGAGCGCATCGTCTTCGCCTACCTCGGGGACGCCCGCTTCAACATGGGGAACTCCTACCTGGTGACCGGCGCGCTGCTCGGGATGGACGTACGCATCGTCGCGCCGAAGGCCTACTGGCCGGCCGAGTCCGTGGTGTCGCGGGCGCGCGAGCTCGCGGCCGCCAGCGGGGCCCGGATCACGCTGACGGAGGAGGTCGCCGAGGGCGTGGACCGGGCCGACTTCGTCGCCACCGACGTATGGGTCTCCATGGGCGAGCCCAAGGAGGTCTGGGACGACCGGATCGCCGCCTTGGCCCCGTACGCCGTCACGATGGACGTGCTGCGCGCGACCGGCAACCCGGACGTGAAGTTCCTGCACTGCCTGCCGGCCTTCCACGACCTGGGCACCAAGGTCGGCCGGGAGATCCACGAACGCCACGGGCTGGACTCGCTGGAGGTGACGGAGGAGGTGTTCGAATCCGCGCACTCCGTGGTCTTCGACGAGGCCGAGAACCGGCTGCACACCATCAAGGCCGTGCTCGTCGCGACCCTCGCCGGGCCGGCCGCCGGTTAGGCCGGGTCTTTCGGACGGGGCCGGACCCGCATAGTCATGCGGGCCGCGCCGCCAGGGTGAACCAGACGGCCTTCCCGTCCGCCGTCGGGCGGTGCCCGCATGCCGAGCTGAGGGCGCGGATCAGCGGCAGCCCGCGGCCGTGCTCCTGCCACGGGTCGGGGAACAGGTCGTCCGGGTGGACGCCCGGGCCGAGGGCGCCGGGCGGGCCGAGGGCGACGGGCGGCCGCGGATCGCCGTCGTGGACCTCGACCTGGCAGCCGTTCGCCAGCAGCTCCACGACCAGCTCGATCGGTTCCTCCCCGGCGGTGTGCTCCACGGCGTTGGCCACCAGCTCCGCGGTCAGCAGCTCCGCCGTCTCGCTGTCGGCGTGCACGACGGGGACGTCGGTGAGCGCCGTACGGACGAGGGCCCGGGCGATCGGCACGGCGGCCGTCGTGCGGGGCAGCGGGAAGCGCCAGGCGAAGACGTCGGGCATGCGGGACCTCCGTTCCGGGAGCGAGGGGGCAGGGGCAGGGGAGCAGCGGTGTGAGCGGTGGGGCGAGCGGGGAGGGGGAACTTCCGGTTTCAACGATACGGAGTGCCGTTTTGATCCCGCGAAGCACCCCTCACCCATCTGTCGCGTTTCTGTGACGGCAGTCACTATGCAGTGATACCGTCGATCGTGTGAGCCCCTTCATCGGTTCCACAGCAGCGACCGAACGGTGGCGCCACCTGCGGGTGACCCGGCAGGACGGCGTGGCCACCGTCACCCTCGACCGCCCCGAGAAACTCAACGCCCTCACCTTCGGCGCCTACGCCGACCTGCGCGACCTGCTCGCCGAGCTCTCCCGCGAGCGGTCCGTACGCGCCCTCGTCCTCGGCGGCGAGGGGCGCGGCTTCTGCTCCGGCGGGGACGTCGACGAGATCATCGGCGCCACCCTCGCCATGGACACGGCCCAGCTCCTCGACTTCAACCGGATGACCGGCCAGGTGGTGCGCGCCATCCGAGAGTGCCCCTTCCCGGTCATCGCCGCCGTGCACGGGGTCGCCGCCGGAGCCGGCGCCGTCCTCGCCCTCGCCGCCGACTTCCGGATCGCCGACCCCACCGCCCGCTTCGCGTTCCTCTTCACCCGCGTCGGCCTCTCCGGCGGGGACATGGGCGCCGCGTACCTGCTGCCCCGCGTCGTCGGCCTCGGCCACGCCACCCGGCTGCTGATGCTCGGAGAGCCCGTACGCGCGCCGGAGGCCGAACGCATCGGCCTGCTCAGCGAGGTCACCGAGGAGGGCAAGGCCGGCCTGCGGGCCGCCGAACTCGCCGCGCACCTCGCCGCCGGCCCGGCCCTCGCGTACGCGCAGACCAAGGCGCTGCTGACCGCCGAACTCGACATGCCGCTGGCCGCGTCGGTCGAGCTCGACGCCAACACCCAGGCCCTGCTGATGAACGGACGGGACTACGCCGAGTTCCACGCCGCCTTCACCACGAAGCGGCCCCCGGAGTGGAAGGGCAGGTAGCGCCATGCCGGCAGGCAGCGCATTGCGGGTCGCCGTCGTCGGCGGTGGGCCCGGGGGCCTGTACGCCGCCGCGCTGCTGGCCCGCCAGGGCCACACGGTCGAGGTCTGGGAGCGCAACGCCCCGGAGGACACCTTCGGCTTCGGCGTGGTGCTCTCCGACGAGACCCTCGGCGGCATCGAACAGGCCGACACCGTGGTCTACGCCGCTCTCGGCGCCGAGTTCGTGCGCTGGGACGACATCGACGTCGTGCACCGGGGCCGGCTGCTGACCTCCGGCGGCCACGGCTTCGCGGCCCTCGGCAGGCGCAGGCTGCTGGAGATCCTCCACGAGCGCTGCGCAGGACTCGGGGTCAGGCTCCGGTTCCGTACCCCGGCGCCGGCCGCCGCGGTCCTGGCGGCCTCGTACGACTTGGTCGTCGCGGCCGACGGGGTGCACAGCGCGACCCGACAGAGCGGCGCCGCGCACTTCCGCCCGACGCTGACGACCGGGCACTGCCGGTACATCTGGCTCGCCGCCGACTTCGCCTTCGACGCGTTCCGCTTCGAGATCGCGGAGACCGAGCACGGCGTCATGCAGCTGCACGCCTATCCGTACTCCGCGGACGCCTCAACCGTGATCGTGGAGATGCACGAGACGGTGTGGCGGGCCGCCGGCTTCGACCTGTGCGACGAGGCCGAATCGGCCGCCCGCTGCGCCAAGATCTTCGGCGAGGCCCTGCGCGGCCGTCCGCTGCACGGCAACCGCTCGGCGTGGACCGAGTTCCGTACGGTCGCCAACGAGCGGTGGTCGCACGGCAACGTCGTCCTGCTCGGCGACGCCGCGCACACCGCGCACTTCTCCATCGGCTCGGGCACCAAGCTGGCGGTGGAGGACGCGCTCGCACTGGCCGAAGCGGTGGCGGCGGAGCCGGACGTACCCGCAGCCCTCGCCGCGTACGAGGCCGCCCGGCGCCCGGCGGTGGCCTCGACCCAGCGGGCCGCCGCCGCCAGCATGCGGTGGTTCGAGGACATCTCCGGGTACGTCGACCAGCCCGCCCGGCAGTTCGCCTTCAACCTGCTCACCCGCAGCCGCCGGGTGACCCACGACAACCTGCGGCTGCGCGACGAGCGGTTCACCCGGGCCGTGGAGCGGGACTTCGGCTGCCCGGACGAGCACACCCCGCCGATGTTCACGCCGCTGAAGCTGCGCGGGCTGACCCTGCGCAACCGGGTCGTGGTCTCCCCGATGGACATGTACTCCGCGCAGGACGGCGACGGGATGCCGGGGGACTTCCACCTGGTGCACCTGGGCGCGCGGGCCCTCGGCGGCGCCGGCCTGGTGATGACCGAGATGGTCTGCGTGTCGGCGGAGGGCCGGATCACCCCCGGCTGCACCGGCCTGTACACGGCCGAGCAGGCGGCGGCCTGGACCCGGATCGCGGACTTCGTGCACACCTCCGCCCCCGGCACCGCGCTCGGCGTCCAGCTCGGCCACTCAGGCCGCAAGGGCTCGACGCGGCTCATGTGGGAGGGCATGGATGACCCCCTGCCGGAGGGCAACTGGCCGCTGGCGGCCGCCTCCGAACTGCCCTACCGGCCGGGCGTCTCGGCCGTCCCGCGCGCGCTGACGGCGGCGGACCTCGCGTCGATCCGCTCCGATTTCGCGGCCGCCGCCGTACGGGCCGCCGGGTGCGGCTTCGACCTGCTGGAACTGCACTGCGCCCACGGGTACCTGCTGTCCGGCTTCCTCTCCCCGCTCACCAACCACCGTACGGACGCCTACGGCGGGGCCCTGGAGAACCGGCTCCGCTTCCCGCTGGAGGTCTTCGACGCGGTCCGCGCCGTCTGGCCCGCCGACCGGCCGATGACCGTCCGCATCTCGGCCACCGACTGGGCCCCCGGCGGCACTTCCGCCCAGGACGCGGTGGACATCGCGGCCGCCTTCGCCGCGCACGGCGCCGACGCCATCGACGTGTCGACCGGCCAGGTGGTGGCGGACGAGCGCCCCGAGTACGGGCGCTCGTACCAGACCCCGTACGCGGACCGGATCCGCAACGCGCTGGGCGTCCCGGTCATCGCCGTCGGCGCCATCTCCTCCTGGGACGACGTGAACTCCCTGCTGCTGGCGGGCCGCGCCGACCTCTGCGCCGTCGGCCGCCCCCACCTCTACGACCCGCACTGGACCCTGCACGCGGCCGCCGACCAGTCCTACGAGGGCCCGGCCGCGCCCTGGCCCGCCCCCTACCGCGCCGGCAGCCGCAAACCCCCGACCGGGCGCGGCTGAGGGAGGCTCAACGGCTCGCGGCTCGCGGCTCGCGGCTCGCGGCTCGCGGCTCGCGGCTCGTACGGGTTGTCCGGGTCGTACGGCTCGTACAGCTGCCCCTCGGAGGCCGGCTCACAGCGCGGCGACCTCGATGCGGTCCTCGACCGGGGTGTAGCCCAGGCGCTGGTAGACGCCGTTGCTGGTCGGGTTGGCCAGGTCCGTGAAGAGCAGCACCTGCGCGGCGCCGGCCGCGTACGCCGCTTCGCTGACCGCGTGCGTGACCCCCGCCGCGTACCCGCGGCCGCGCAGCTCCGGCGGGGTGTAGACCGGGCCGATGCGGGAGGCCGAGCCGATCGCGCGGAAGAACCCGGCCATGGACACCGGCGTCCCGGCGTCCTCCCAGAGCAGCATGCCCCCGTACGAGAGCCGGTCGCGCAGGAAGGCTTCGGAGGGGCCGCCCTGCTCACCGGTCTCCCGCTTGAAGGCCCCGGCCCAGTCCATCAGCAGCGGCAGGTCGGCCGCCGTGGCGGTCCGGGCCCGGCCGGCCGGGGCGGGATCCGGGGCGAGCAGTCCGGCGAGCCGGTACAGCCGGTTTTCCTCGGTGACCTCGCTCGGCCTGCCCCAGGCCGCGGCCAGCGCCTCCGCGTCGCGGCGCCGGGCGTTCAGCGCGTCGACCCCCGCGAGCAGCGGCTCGGTGGCGAGCGCGGCCCCCAGTTCGCGCACGGCCTGCGCGGGCAGCACCCCGATCAGCAGCGGGTGCGGCGGGGTGCACAGCAGGGCTCCCGCGACGCCCCCGTCGGCGCCGGTCCACCAGCCGAAGAGGGGCTCGGCGGATCCGTAGGCGTCCGGGCCGCGCCGCTCCAGCGCGTCGAGCACGGTCAACAGGGTGGTGTTGGCCACGGGCTCGGCTGCCACGGCCGGGCCCGCCGCGGCCCGATAGGCCGCCAGGTCATGGGTGAACGTCCAAGTCATGGCCCATGATGGCCCGGACCGCTTCCCCGCGCACACCGGTTTTCACGAGGCACGAGGGGAGCCAGGCCGGCCACCACGGCGGCACGTTGTCGGGCCCGCACGGCCCCGACTCCCCGCGGTAACCGTCCGGCGTGCCCTGCGTGGCGAAGTACCAGACGACCACCACCGACAGGACCAGCACCACGGCCGCCACGCCGCCCACCGCCGGGTTCACGCGCCGGGCGGGCAGCCAGACCAGCAGGGCGAGCACCGCGCACCCCGGGACCAGCAGGAGCATCTCGAAGAACAGCTCGAACCTGCCGCCCGCCTCCCGGCCGGCGTCACAGGAGGCGCGGGCGTCGGCGGCCAGGTCGCGCGCGAGACAGCCGGCGACGGCGCCGCCCAGCGCCGCGGCCACCACTCCCCGCCACCGCGTCCGCTTGCCCGCCATGGTGGGCCGCGGCCGGAATCCGGGCGGCGGCGAACCGGCCGGCGCCTGGACCCGCGGTGAGTGCGCAGGCGGGGGCGGCGTCTCGGCAGGAAGATCGTTTCTCGTCACACCCCGGCGTGACACACCCCCCGCCGCCTACGGTTCCACGAATCCCGCGCCGGTGTCCCGCAGCCGGGCGTGCAGTTCGGTGAAGACCGCCGCCGCGCGGTCCCCCGGCCAGTCCGCGGGCAGCAGCTCCCGCGGCAGCCCCGGGTCGGCGTACGGGAGGCGCCGCCAGGAGTCCAGGGCGAGCAGGTAGCCGCGGTAGGCCTCCTCCGCGGTGGGGGCCGGGCCCGACTGCAGGGCGCGCAGCACCGGCTCGTGCAGGTCGAGGAACTCCTCGTGCTGCTTGGCCAGCGAGGTCAGGTCCCACCACCGGGCCACCGCCTCGGCCGTCGGGGCGAAGCCGAGGTGGCCGCCGCGGAACAGCTCCACGTACGCCGTCAGGTACAGCCGGTCCAGGGTGTGCCCGGTCTCCTCGTACACGTGCGCCGGCGCGATCCACACCCCCGGTGCCACCGCCCCGAAGCCGAGGCGGGCGAGCCGCGAGCGCAGCAGGTGCCTCTTGTGCCGCTCCTGCTCCGGTACGGAGAACACCGCCAGCAGCCATTCCCCCGCCGGGTGCGCGCCGCGCTCCCCGTAGATCCGCCGGTCGCCGTCGTCCAGCAGCTGCCGGGCCTCCGCGGAGAGCTCGTACCCCGCCGAGCCGTCCGCGGCGCGCGCGGGCAGCAGGAAACCGCGCCGCTTCAGCCGGGACACCGACGAGCGGACCGACGGGGCGTCCACTCCGGCCGCGCCCAGCAGGCGGACCAGCGCGGACACCGGAACCGGACCCTCGAAGGCCCGCCCGTAGGCGCCGTAGAACGTGACGATCAGGGATCGCGGGGTGTGCTGCTCGGCCACGGGCCTACTCTAGATCGCGCAGCCGGAACCGCTGCAGTTTCCCGGTCGCCGTCCGGGGGAGCGCCGGCAGGAAGACGAAGGCGCGCGGGCACTTGTACGGAGCCAGCTCCGCCCGCACGAACGCGCGCAGGTCCTCCTCGCGCAGCGCCGCGCCCGGCCGCGCGACGGTGTACGCCACCACGATCTGCCCGCGTCGCTCGTCCGGGCGGCCCACCACCGCGGCCTCCACCACGTCCGGGTGACGCAGCAGGGCTTCCTCCACCTCCGGGCCCGCGATGTTGTAGCCGGCCGAGACGATCATGTCGTCGGCGCGGGCGACGTACCGGAAGTAGCCTTCCGGATCGCGGACGTAGGTGTCCCCGGTCAGGTTCCAGCCGTCCCTCACGTACTCCTCCTGGCGTGGATCCGCCAGGTAGCGGCAGCCCACCGGGCCGCGTACGGCCAGCAGTCCCGGCTCGTTGTCCGCGACCGGGCGGCCGGAGGCGTCCACCACCCGGGCCTGCCAGCCCGGCACCACGCGGCCGGTCGTTCCCGGGCGGATGTCCTCGTCGGCCGCCGAGATGAAGATGTGCAGCAGCTCGGTGGCGCCGATGCCGTTGATGATCCGCAGTCCGGTGCGCTCGTACCAGGCCTGCCAGGTGGCCGCCGGGAGGTTCTCGCCCGCCGAGACGCAGCGGCGCAGCGCGGACAGGTCGTACGTGCCCACGTCGTACGGGCCCAGCTCGTCCAGCATCGCCCGGTACGCGGTGGGCGCGGTGAACAGCACCGTGACCCGGTGCTCGGCGAGGGCGGGCAGCAGCCGGCGCGGGACCGCCTGGTCGAGCAAGAGCGCCGAGGCGCCCGCCCGCAGCGGGAAGACGACCAGGCCGCCGAGGCCGAAGGTGAAGCCGAGCGGCGGACTGCCCGCGAAGACGTCGTCGGGGCGGGGGCGCAGGACGCTGCGGGAGAAGGTGTCGGCGACGGAGAGCAGATCGCGGTGGAAGTGCATGCAGCCCTTGGGCCGGCCGGTGGTGCCCGAGGTGAAGGCGATCAGGGCCACGTCGTCGCCGGAGGTCTCGACGGCGGGGAAGGGGGCCGGGTGCCGTTCGGCCAGCCGGAGCAGGTCGTCCGCCCCCTCGCCGCCGTACGGGGTGATCCGCAGGCCGGGGACCTCGGCCTTGGCCAGGTCGTCCAGCACGCCCACGTGGCACAGCGCGTGCTGTACCCGGGCCATCGCGCAGACCGTGGCCAGCTCCTGCGCCCGCTGCTGGGCGAGAACGGTCACCGCCACCGCGCCCGCCTTCATCACCGCCAGCCAGCACGCGGCGAGCCAGGGGCCGGTGGGGCCGCGCAGGAGCACCCGGTTCCCCGGGACCACGCCGAGGTCGGCCGTGAGCACGTGGGCGATGCGGTCCACGCGCCTGCGCAGCCCGCCGTACGACCACACCTCGCCGGTGCCGCTGCGGAAGGCGGGGCGGTCGGGCCCGAACCGGTCGATGGTGGCGTCGAGCAGCTCGGCGCCGCAGTTGAGCCGGTCCGGGTAGGCCAGTTCGGGGAGCTCGAAGAGGAGCCGCGGCCAGGCGTGCGGCGGCGGCAGATGGTCGCGCGCGAAGGTGTCGGCGTGGGCGGAAGGCTTGAGCTCCAAGGCGGGTTCGCCCCCTTGCAACGACAGCGGCTCCCCGGGTGGGGAACCGAAGTGGCGGAGCAGGCCGTGCGGGTGCGCTACGAGCGTATCGTGATGGTGACGGCAGTCAACAGGACGCGATAGAACCGGGGATGTTCGGATGAACGGATTCGCGCTCGGGGCGGAACAAGAGGAGTGGTGCGGGCGATTGCGCGCGCTGGCGGCGGACCGGCTGCGGCCGCTGGCCGAGAAGGGGGAACCGGGGCGGGTCAACCGCCCGCTGCTCGCGGCGCTGGGCGAGCTGGGCCTGCTGGAGCGGGTCTTCACCTCGGGGGCACTGGAGCTGTGCCTGCTGCGCGAATCCCTCGCGTACGGGTGCACGGAGGCGGAGACCGCCCTGGCCCTGCAAGGCCTCGGGGCGCATCCGGTGCTCCGCTCGGGCACGCCGCGGCAGCGGGAGCGCTGGCTGCCGGAGGTGCGGGCCGGGCGGGCGGTGGCGGCCTTCGCGCTGAGCGAGCCGGGGGCGGGCTCGGACGCGGCGGCGCTGGCCCTGGATGCCGTACGGGACACGGGCGGAGGCGGAGGCGGAGGCGGCGGAGGCGCCGGGGGAGGGGGCGGGTGGCGGCTCAGCGGCGAGAAGTGCTGGATCTCCAACGCCCCCGAGGCGGACTTCTACACCGTGTTCGCCCGGACGGGCGAGGGTCCGGCCGCCAAGGGGGTCACCGCCTTCCTGGTCCCGGCCGACCGCCCCGGGCTTTCGGGCGAGCCCCTGGACATGCTCTCCCCGCATCCGATCGGCAGGCTGTCCTTCGACGGGGTCCCGGTCGGCCCGCAGGACCTGCTCGGGGAGCCCGGCCGGGGCTTTCGGGTGGCGATGGAGACGCTGAACCTCTTCCGGCCGAGCGTGGGCGCCTTCGCCGTCGGCATGGCCCGTGCCGCCCTGGACGCGACGCTGGCGTACACGGCGGCGCGGCGCGCGTTCGGCGGGGTCCTGGGCGACCTCCAGGCGGTGGGCCACCGGGTGGCCGAGATGGCCACCCGTACCGAGGCCGCGCGGCTCCTGGTCTACGCGGCGGCGGGGGCGTACGACGCCGGTTCGCCGGAAGTCCCCCGCCGGTCGGCGATGGCGAAGCTGCTCGCCACGGAGACCGCCCAGTACGTGGTGGACCACGCGGTCCAGCTGCACGGGGCCGTCGCCCTCCAGCGGGGCCACCTGCTGGAGCACCTGTACCGCGAGGTCCGGGCCCCGAGGATCTACGAGGGCGCGAGCGAGGTCCAGCGCACGATCATCGCGAAGGAGCTCTACCGGTGAGCCCGGAGCGGATCAATCCGGCGGAGCTCTCCCCGCCGACGGGTTTCTCCCACGCCGTGGCCGCGAGCGGCTCCCGGCTGGTCTTCCTCGCGGGCCAGACCGCGCTCGACGCCGAGGGCAAGGTGGTGGGGGACACCCTGCCCGAGCAGTTCGAGCGCGCTCTGGGCAACCTCCTGACGGCCCTCGCCGCGGCCGGGGGCGCCCCGGCGGACCTGGCCCGGGTGACCGTGTACGCGGTCGACGTGGAGGCGTACCGCATCCACGCGCCCGAACTGGGCCGTATCTGGCGCCGGCTGGCGGGCCGCGACTACCCCGCCATGGCGGTCATCGGGGTCGTCCGGCTCTGGGACGAGCCCGCGCTGGTCGAACTGGACGGTATTGCCGTACTCGGTGCGGTTTGACGTACGTTGTCGGATCGCTGACCAGGTGGCTTTGACAGCGAGCCAGAGAGGGGCGAGGGTGGAAATGACCTCTTTATAGGGAAATATCGTCAATATTCGGAGGTGCATGGTCATGCGCCGTGTCATCACCGCGACGGTCGTGGCAGGAGCCGCAGGCGTCGCGCTCGGCCTGATGCCTGTCGGCGGGGCGTTCGCCGCGGGTCTGCCGCAGACCCAGCAGAACAACTCGGGATGGTGCTCCGACGACTGGCGCGGGAACCACAACTGGCGTGACTGCTGCGACTCCTCCCGCTGGCACAACTGGAACGACCGCCCCAGCTGGTGCTGGGACAACGACTCGTGGAACAACGGCCGTCACAACAACGCCAACTGGAACGACAACTGGAACAACGGCCGTTGGAACGACAACGGCTCCCACCGTGACAACCGCAACGACAACAACTGGAACGGCGGCCACGACAACGGCTGGAGCGACAACGGATCCGGCCGCGGCCACGACGGTGGCGGCGGCGGATACGGCGGTGGCGACGGCGGTGGCGGCCACGACGGCGGCGGTGGCGGATACGGCGGTGGCGACGGCGGTGGCGGCCACGACGGCGGCGGCGGCGGGGGCGGCGGCGGCAACGGTGGGGGCGGCGGTGGCGGTGGCGGCGGCCGCTAGCCCCCCGTCAGCGTCCGGGTGAGCGGGCCCCGTGCCTCCGCGAGGCGGTGGCACCGGACGCCCCCGCGCTCCACAGCCCCGCCTGACGGGCCGTGCTGCGGCGCAGTCGGTGCTCAGCCGGCCAGCAGGTTCCCCATCCACTCCTCGATCCCCGCCACCGTGCGGGGCAGGGCGCCCGACATCAGTCGGGCGCCCGTCGCCGTGACGACCAGGTCGTCCTCGATGCGCACGCCGATGCCCCGCAGCTCCGGCGGCAGGGTCTCGTCGTCCGGCTGCAGGTACAGGCCCGGCTCGACCGTCAGCACCTGGCCCTCCTCCAGGACCCCGTCCAGGTAGGTTTCCGCGCGCGCCTTCGCGCAGTCGTGGACGTCGAGTCCCAGCATGTGGCCGCTGCTGCACAGCGTGTACCGCCGGTGCAGGTCCCCCCGCGCGTCCTTCAGGACGCCCCACTCCGCCAGCCCCTCCGCGATCACCCGCATTCCGGCCCGGTGGAAGTCCCGGAAGCTCGCGCCCGGGCGCAGCGCGGCCATGCCCGCGTCCTGCGCCGCCAGCACCAGTTCGTACACCTGCCGTTGGACGGGGGAGAAGCGCCCGGACAGCGGGAGGGTGCGTGTGATGTCCGCCGTGTAGAGGCTGTCGGTTTCCACGCCCGCGTCCAGCAGCAGCAGATCGCCCCGGTCGAGCCGGCCGTCGTTGCGGATCCAGTGCAGGACGCACGCGTGCGCGCCCGACGCGGCAATGGTGTCGTACCCGGTGCCGTTGCCCTCCGCCCGGGCGCGCAGGCCGAAGACCCCCTCGATCCACCGTTCGCCGCGCGGGTGCGCCAGTGCGCGCGGCAGCGCCCGTACGACGTCCTCGAAGCCGGCGGTGGTGTGGTCGACGGCGAGCTGCAGCTGGCCGACCTCCCAGGCGTCCTTGACCAGCCGCAACTCGGAGAGGGCGGCGGCCAGTTCGGTGTCGGTCGCGGCGTTGCGGCCGGCCGGGGAGCCGAGGTCGTCCAGGTGGGCGCAGCGCAGGCCGGTCAGGCGCTCGGCCTCGGCCAGGTCGGGGCGGCGGCCGACCCAGAACTCCCCGTACCGGCGGTCCCGGTAGAACTCCTCGTTGCCGTCCGCGCGCGGGGAGCGGGGGCGCAGGTACAGCACGGCCTCGTGGCCGTGCGGGCCCGAGGGCTCCAGCACCAGGACGTGGCCCACCTGGTTCTCACCGGTCAGCCCGGTCAGCCAGGCGTACGCGCTGTGCGGGCGGAAGCGGTGGTCGCAGTCGTTGGAGCGGACCTTGAGCTCGCCGGCCGGGATGATCAGCCGCTCGCCAGGGAAGCGCGCCGAGAGACGCTCACGCCGGGCCGGGGTGACCTCGTACGCCGAGACCCGCGCGGAGCCGGGGAGGGGGGACGACGCCCAGCCGGCGGCCATGAAGCGGGACAACTCCGGTGATACCGGTAGATCGTGGCTGCCGATGTTGAGGCCGGAGGGGGTGTCGGTCATCGGGGCTCCCTGCAAGAAGATGCGAACTGATGGGCGCACAGGTCTTGTCAGTGCAATTTCACATTACTATGTTACAGCTCACACCGCGGCACGTTAATCCCCGTCAAACGCCGCGTGACGCAGGGCAGTTCACGCACATCACGTATCACGCACCACCTTGCGCACCACTTCCCCCACCTCCCCTCCCAACCAGGAGCCCTCGGTGTCTCAGCACAGAGCTGTGCGTACGTCCCTCCTCTCCGCCGCGGTCGCGGTGACGCTCCTCGCCTCCGCCGGCCAGGCCGTCTCCCAGACCGCGGACCGGGCCCCCGCGGCGGCCCCCGCCCCGGCCGCCGTGCCCGGCACCTTCACCTCCGGAGCGCCCGGGGCGAACCCGTTCGACGAGGTCGAGCACCGCGCCTCCCCCAAGGAGGCCGCGCCGGCGACGGCCCAGGCGCCCGGTGGGACCACCGCCGACGGCCGCGTCCCCGGAGCCGCCCCGGCCGCGCGACTCACCGAGCGCAGCGAGAAGAGCCGCGAGCGCGCCGCCGCCCAGGCCGCGCCCACCGCGCAGAGCGTCGCCGGCGGCGTCCCCTGCACCCTCGACGGGATCACGGGCCTCAGCCCCGAGCAGTTCGCCGACTTCCTGGCCGACCCGGCCGTCACCGCCGACGGCTGTATGCGCGGGCTGGTCTGGACCTGGGACGCCCGCCTCGCACCGGTCATGGACGACGCGCACGTCCAGGCCGTCTCCCGCCGGATATCGAGCCTGGCCGCCGCCCACGACGGCCGCAACTCCTCGCACCTGGAGGAGATGTTCACGTACCTGCACGCGGCCATCTACCACGACTTCTCGCGCGAGGAGATCGACCTCACCGACGCCGCGACCGCCGAGGTCATGAGCCGGGCCGTCACCGACTTCGGCAACGCCGCGCGCAGCTTCGACGCCACCGCCTCCAACGCCCGGACCCTGCGCGAGGCCCTCTACTCCACCGGCCCCGGCATGCGCCAGACCCAGCTCGGACTGATCAAGAAGGTCCTGGCCACCCTGGACGGCTCGCACCCCGCCACCAGCGGCGACGCGAACTGGGGCGGCGCCGCCCTCGCCGCCCTCACGGTCAACTACCTCGGCGTGTACCCGGGCAACCAGGACGCCGCCTTCCACGCCGCGGCCAAGGCGGACCCCGCCTACCGGGCCGCCTTCAAGGCCTTCGCCGGCTACACCCACCTCAAGGGCACCACCAATGCGTGGGTCGTCCGCGACGCGCTGGGCGAGTACGGCCGCTTCGGCCAGATCGAGGGCCTCCAGGACCAGACCGCCGCCGACCTCGGCGCCCTCCTGGAGCCGGTCAAGGCCGCGTGGGGCAACGGCAGCGAGCCCTGGGCAAAGATCGTCTCCTGGCTGAACACGTACAACGCGTGCAAGCAGTACGGGGTGTGCAAGGAGGACATCGAGAAGATGCTCTTCCCGAACACGTACACCTACGACAACGGCGCCATCAAGGTCCGCACGGCCCTCGACCGGGCCACCGTCGACCAGCTCTACTACGCGAGCAAGCAGGTCAAGACGCAGTTCCACCGCGTCATCGGGACCGACCAGCCGCTGGCCGGAGACCCCAACACGACGCTGAACATCGTGCTGTACGCCTCCCGCGCCGACTACGTGACCTACCAGACGATGCTGTACGGCTACGGAACCGCGAACGGCGGCATGTACATCGAGAACGGCGCCACGTTCTACACCTACCAGCGCCGCGTCCCGCAGGACTCCTCCCTCACCCTCGAAGAGCTCTTCCGGCACGAGTACACGCACTACCTCAACGGCCGGTTCGCCGTCCCCGGGTTCTTCGGCGAGGGCCCCTGGTACGAGGGCGACCGTACGACCGCCATGGACGAGGGCACGGCCGAGTTCTTCGACGGCGCCACCCGCGACAACGGCATCGCCGTCCGCAAGTCCCTGGTCAAGGGCGTCATCGCCGACACCGCCGGCGGCGGCCCGCGGATGACGGTCGAGCAGCTGCTCAACGCCACGTACGACGGCGACGGCTTCCGCTTCTACAACTACGCGGGCACCTTCTTCGAGTTCCTGTGGACCGAGAAGCCCTCGCTGCTGCGCGAGATGTACACCCACCTGCGGGCCAACGACGTGGCCGGGTACGACGCATGGCGCCACCGGATGGGCGCGGACTCCTACCTCCAGCGCGACTACGACCGCTTCCTGGACGCGCAGATCGCCAAGGTCGACCAGCTCTACGTGCCGAACACCAGCTTCACGCCCAACGGCCAGCTGCGCGACGCGGCCCTGGCGAACGTGAAGTCGTCCTTCGCGACCGCCACCTACAACACCCCGGACTGCGTGGAGAACGGGGACCCGGGCAAGCGCCGGTTCACCTGTACCGGCCGGATCAGCGCGAACCTGAAGAACTGGCGCAGCGACGACCAGAACTTCAAGGACATGTCGGAGACGGTGGACTACTTCATCCTCGACCGGGCGGGCGCGGCCTCCAACAACCTGGCCGACATGAACTGCTCCTTCGGCCCCGTGGAGATCTGGAGCGACCACAAGGCGGGGACGTCGAGCTACAGCTGCGAGGGCCCGCTGCGCAGCTGATCCGGCGCCGGCGGCCGGTCCGGTTCCGAACGGGGGGCGGACCGGCCGCCGGACCTAGGCACCTACTAAAGAATGTGACATATTACTGCCGTGCCCAACAGACATCCCCTGGACGTCGTGATCATCGGCGCCGGCGTCGTCGGAGCCGCGATCGCGTACTACGCGGCCCGCGCCGGACTCTCCGTGGCCGTCGTCGACCGCGGCCCCGTCGCGGGCGGCACGACGGGAGCCGGCGAAGGCAACCTGCTCGTCTCCGACAAGGAGGCGGGCCCGGAGCTCGACCTGGCCCTGCTGTCGGCCGGCCTGTGGCGCGAACTCGCCGCCGTCCTCCCGCAGGAGATCGAATACGAGGCCAAGGGCGGGCTCGTCGTCGCCCCGGACGAGGCCTCGCTCAAGGCGCTGCGGGACTTCGCCGAAGGCCAGCGCGCCGCCGGCGTCGAAGCCGTCGAGGCGGGGCCCCGCGAACTCCGCGAGCTGGAGCCCCATCTGGCCCCGGGCCAGGTCGGCGGCTTCCTGTACCCGCAGGACGCCCAGGTCCAGCCGGCCCAGGCGGCGGCGAGGCTGCTGGCCGCGGCAGGGGCTTCGGTGCACCTCGGCGAGGAGGTGACGGGGATCCTCACGGGGCCCGGGGGCGTCCGCGGGGTCCGCACGCGCGGCGGTGAACTCCTCGCCCCCGCCGTGGTGAACGCGGCCGGGACCTGGGGCGGGCGCATCGCGGAACTGGCCGGGGTGTCCCTCCCGGTGCTTCCGCGCCGCGGGTTCGTCCTGGTGACGGAGCCGCTGCCGAGGGTGGTCCGGCACAAGGTCTACGCCGCGGACTACATCGCCGACGTGGCGAGCGGCTCGGCGGCCCTCCAGTCCTCGGCGGTCGTGGAGGGGACGCCGGCGGGGCCGGTGCTGATCGGGGCCACCCGGGAGCGGGTGGGCTTCGACCGCAGCCTGTCGGTGGAGGCCCTGCGACGCCTCGCCGCGCAGGCGGCGGCGCTCTTCCCCGTCCTGGCGGACGCCCGGGTGCTCCGCACCTACCACGGCTTCCGCCCCTACCTCCCGGACCACCTCCCGGCGATCGGCCCCGACCCCCGGCTCCCGGGCCTCCTGCACGCCTGCGGCCACGAGGGGGCCGGCATCGGCCTCGCCCCGGCCACGGGCGTCCTGGTCACCGCTGCCCTGACGGGGGCGGAACCCCCGCTCCCCCCGGCCCCGTTCCACCCGGCCCGCTTCGACCAGGACCCGCCCCGATGACCGCCCGCGATCCCGGTGAGGGTGCCCGCCGCGCGGGGCCTCCTCCCTGCCCCGCCCTCCCCGCCCTCCCCGCTCAGCCCCGCCGGTGTCCGAGGGGGAAGGCTCCGCGCAGCGCAACCCTGCACCCGGCCGCCGCACACGCCACGCCCAAGGAGAACCGCCGATGAGCCGGACGCCCCGCACCCTCGTCGGCGGAGCCCCCTCCGCCACGTACGTCCTGCGCTTCGACGGCCGCGAGCTCACGGCCCAGGCGGGCCAGAGCATCGCCGCCGTCCTCTGGGGCGCCGGGATCCTCGCCTGGCGGACCACCCGCCAAGGCGGCACCCCGCGCGGAGCGTTCTGCGGAATCGGCAGCTGCTACGACTGCCTCGTCACCGTCAACGGCCGCCCCAACCAGCGCGCCTGCCTCGTCCCCGCCCGCCCCGGGGACACCGTCACCACCCAGGAGGGAACCGGCCATGCCGAGCTCGGCGTCTGACACCGCCCCGCCCGACCTCGCGATCGTCGGCGCGGGCCCGGCCGGGCTGGCCGCCGCCGTGGCGGCCGCCGGCCTCGGGCTCCGGGTCGCCCTCCTCGACGCGGGGGAGCGCCCCGGCGGCCAGTACTACCGCCACCCCGCGCCGGGGCTCGGGGCGGACCGCCCCGAAGCCCTGCACCACGGGTGGGCCGCCTTCGCCCGGCGCGAAGCCGCCCTGCGCGCCCACGCGTCGGCCGGCCGGATCACGTACCTCCCGGCCCACCACGTCTGGACCGTGGTCCCGGACGGCGCCCCCGGCTGGACCCTGCACGCCGTCGCCGGCCCCGAGGAGGCGGCCGCCACCCTGCACGCCCGGGCCGTGCTACTCGCCACCGGGTCGTACGAGCGGCAACTGCCCTTCCCCGGCTGGACCCTGCCCGGGGTGGTCGGGGCCGGCGGGGCGCAGGCCATGCTCAAGAGCGGGCTCGTACTGCCGGGCAAGCGCGTCGTCGTCGCCGGGAGCGGCCCGCTGCTCCTCGCCGTCGCCGGGTCGCTCGCGGCCGCCGGGGCCCGGGTGCCGGCCGTGGTGGAGGCCGCCGCGTACACCGGGTACGCCGGCCACCTCCCCGCGCTGCTCCGCAACCCCGGCAAGCTCGCCGAAGCCGCCACGTACGGCAGCGCCCTCGTGCACCGCCACATCCGCCTCATGGCCCGGCACGCCGTGACCGAGGCCCACGGCGCAGACCGGGTCGAGGCCGTCACCGTGGCCCGCCTGGACCGGGACTGGCGGCCCGTGCCCGGCACCGCCCGCCGGATCCCCTGCGACGCCCTCGCCGTCGGCCACGGGCTCGTCCCGCAGCTGGAGCTGGCGACCGGCCTCGGCTGCGCCACCCGCCTCAGTGCCGACGGCACCGTCGCCCTGGCGCTGGATGCCGAGCAGCGGACCTCGGTCCCCGGGGTCTGGTCCGCGGGCGAGACCGGCGGCATCGGAGGCGCCCAACTGGCCCTCCTCGAAGGCGAGATCGCCGCCCACGCGATCGCCGGCCGGCCCGCGCCCGCCGCCCTGGCCCGCCGCCGCGCCCGCCTGCGCGCCTTCGCCGAGGCCATGGGCGCCGCCCACCGCCCCGGCGGCGGCTGGACCGGATGGCTGCGCGACGACACCGACGTGTGCCGCTGCGAAGAGGTTCCGGCCGGCCGGATCCGCGAGGCCGTCGCCGACCTCGGTGCACGGGACGCCCGTACGGTCAAACTCCTCACCCGCTCCGGAATGGGCTGGTGCCAGGGCCGCATGTGCGGACCGGCCGTCGCGGCCCTCGCCGGCGACGGGCCCGCGCCCGACCGGCGGCCCCTGTCCTGCCCGGTGCCGCTGCGCCACCTCGCGGAACTGCCCCCGGCGGACGGCTGATCGGGCGGCCCGGACCCTTGTGGCCGCCTCACACCCACTAGTAAAATGTCACACACCACTCTAGGGAGCTCTCTCATGACCGACGCGCACACCACCGCGCCCACCACCGGTACGGACACCCGCACCCGCCCCTGGCACGGCATCATGGTCGCCACCACGCTGCCGCTGCGCGAGGACCTCACCGTCGACTACGACGCCTACGCCGAGCACGTGGCCTGGCTCATCGCCAACGGATGCGACGGCGTCGTCCCCAACGGCTCCCTCGGGGAGTACCAGACCCTGACCGACGAGGAGCGGGCCCGCGTGGTCCGCACCGCCGTCGAGGCGGCCGGCGACGGCGCCCGCGTCATGCCCGGCGTCGCCGCCTACGGCAGCGCCGAGGCCCGCCGCTGGGCCGACCAGGCCGCCGAGGCCGGGGCCGGCTCCGTACTCCTGCTGCCCCCCAACGCCTTCCGGGCCGACGAGGCCACCGTGCGCGCCCACTACGCCGAGGCCGCCCGCGCCGGGCTGCCCGTCGTCGCGTACAACAACCCCATCGACACCAAGGTGGACCTGACCCCCGGCCTGCTCGCCCGCCTGCACGGCGACGGCAGCATCGTCGCCGTCAAGGAGTTCAGCGGTGACGTCCGCAGGGCGTACGAGATCGCCGAACTCGCCCCGGGCCTCGACCTGCTCATCGGTGCCGACGACGTCCTCCTCGAACTCGCCCTCGCCGGCGCGGTCGGCTGGATCGCCGGCTACCCCAACGCCCTGCCGCGCTCCTGCGCCGAGCTCTACCGGGCCGCCGTCGCCGGGGACCTCGCCACCGCGCTGCCGCTGTACAAGTCCCTGCACTCGCTGCTGCGCTGGGACTCCAAGACCGAGTTCGTCCAGGCCATCAAGCTCTCCATGGACCTCGCGGGACGCCCCGGCGGCGCCACCCGCCCGCCCCGCTTCCCGCTCACCGGGGAGATCGAGGCGGCCGTCCGCGCCGCCACCGAGAAGGCCCTCGCCGAGGGGCACAACTAGTCCCCGCGGGGGACCGGAAGGGGACTGGAATGCGTACGCGCCACATCTACCACGCGGTGGACTCGCACACGGAGGGCATGCCGACCCGGGTGATCACCGGGGGCGTCGGGGTGATCCCCGGCGCCACCATGGCCGAGAAGCGGCTCCACTTCATCGAGCACCTGGACCACATCCGGACCCTGCTCATGTACGAGCCGCGCGGGCACTCCGCGATGAGCGGCGCCGTCCTGCAGCCCCCCACCCGCCCCGACGCCGACTTCGGCGTGCTGTACATCGAGGTGTCGGGCCTGCTCCCCATGTGCGGGCACGGGACGATCGGGGTCGCCACCGTCCTGGTCGAGACCGGCATGGTGGAGGTCGTCGAACCGGTCACCACCGTGCGGCTCGACACCCCGGCCGGGCTGGTGAGCGTGGACGTCCGCGTCGAGGACGGGGCGGCCACCGCCGTCACCCTCACCAACGTCCCCTCCTTCTGCGTCGGGCTCGACCTCAAGGCCGAGGTCCCCGGCTTCGGCACGGTCACCTACGACCTCGCCTACGGCGGGAACTTCTACGCCTTCGTCGAACTCGACGCCCTCGGCCTCCCCTTCGACCGGGAGCGGAAGGACGACCTGCTCGCCGCCGGACTCGCCGTCATGGAAGCGATCAACGCCTCCGCCGACCGGCCCGTCCACCCCGAGAACCCCACCATCTCCGGGGTCAAGCACGTCTACCTCGCCGCCCCCGGCTCCGACGCCCGCCGCTCCCGGCACGCCATGGCCATCCACCCCGGCTGGTTCGACCGCTCGCCCTGCGGTACGGGAACAAGCGCGCGGATGGCCCAGCTGCACGCCCGCAGCCTCCTCGGGCTCGGCGCGGACTTCGTCAACGAGTCCTTCATCGGAACGGAGTTCACCGGCCGGCTGGTCGGGGAGACCACAGTCGGCGGGTTCCCGGCCGTCGTCCCCACCGTCACCGGACGGGCGTGGATCACCGGCACCGCCCAGTACTTCCTCGACCCGTCCGACCCCTTCCCCGCGGGGTTCCTGCTGTGACCGCCGTGCGCACCGTCGACTACCACACCGCGGGGGAGCCGTTCCGGATCGTCGACACCGCCGCGGCCGGCCTGCCGCCCGTACCCGGGGACACCGTCGCCGAGCGCTGCTCCACCGCCATCGGCCCCGGGGGCTCCGGGACGGCTCCGCGCCGGAGCCCGCTGGACGACGTACGGCGGCTCCTCGTGCAGGAGCCGCGCGGGCACGCCGGGATGTACGGCGGGTTCGTCGTGCCCCCGGACGACGACGGGGCCCACTTCGGCGTGCTGTTCTGGCACAAGGACGGCTACTCCACGGCCTGCGGCCACGGCACGATGGCCCTCGGTGCCTGGGCCGTGGACGCCGGCCGGGTCGCCGCGCCGGACGACGGGGACGCGCAGGTACGGATCGACGTGCCGTCGGGGCGGGTCACCGCGACCGTGCACCGCGCCGGCGGCCGGACCACCGGGGTCACCTTCCGCAACGTCGCGGCCCGGGTCGGCGCCCGCAAGGTGCCGGTGGCGACCACCCTGGGCCTGGCGGAGGTGGACATCGCGCACGCCGGAGCCTGCTACGCGTCCGTCGCCGCCCGGGACCTCGGCCTGGAGGTCACCCGGGCCGCACTGCCCGAACTCGTCCGCGCCGGGCAGGAGATCAGGGCCGCGCTGGCCGCCCACCCCGGGACCTGGCACCCCGACGGGCCGCTGCTCTCCGGGGTCTACGGGGTGGTCCTCCACGAGGAGCTGCCCGGCACCCCCTTCGGGCCGCACCAGCGCAACGTCACCGTGTTCGCCGACGGGCAGATCGACCGCTCGCCCTGCGGCTCGGGAACCTCGGCGCGGCTGGCGCTGCTCGCGGAGGACGGCCGGATCGGGCCGGGCGAGGACCTGCTCCACGAGTCGGTGACGGGCACGGTGTTCACGGGCCGGGTGGTGCCGCCGGGGTCCCTCGACGGCCTGGTCACGGAGGTCACCGGGACGGCGTACCGCACCGGCGAGCACCTCTTCGTCCGCGATCCGCAGGACGCCCTCGGCGCCGGATTCCTGCTGTGATCCCGCAGTTCGACGCCGCGGAGACGGCCGCGCTGCTCACCCCGGCCGCTGCCGCCGACGCGCTGGCCGACGTACTGCGGTCCGGGCTGGACCCGGAGTCCTGCCCGCAGCGCTCGGCGATGCCCGTGCCTGGCGGCGGCGAGCTGCTGCTGATGCCGGCCGCGGCGGCGGAGTACGCCGGGGTGAAGATCGCCGGCGTGGCGCCCGGCAATCCGGCCCTCGGGCTCCCTCGCATCACCGGCTCGTACCTGCTGCTGGACGGCCCGACGCTGCGCCCGCTGGCCCTGTTCGACGGAGCGGCACTGACAGCCCTGCGCACCCCGGCGGTGTCGGCGCTCGCCCTGCGGTACCTGGCGCCGACCGGGCGGCCCCTGCGGCTGGTGCTCTTCGGCTCCGGCCCGCAGGCGTACGGGCACCTCGAAGCGGTGCGGGGCGTAGCGGAGTTGGCGGAGGCGGTGGTGGTGGGCCGCAGCCCCGGGGCCGCGGAGCGGCTGGTGGCGCACGCCCGCGCCCAGGGGGTGCCGGCCCGTACGGGCACCCCGGCGGACGTGGCGGACGCGGACCTGGTGCTCTGCTGCACCACGGCCCGCGAACCCCTCTTCGACGGGCGGCTGGTGGCCCCGGGGGCGACGGTCGTGGCGGTCGGCTCGCACGAGCCGGACGCCCGGGAGACCGACACCGCGCTGGTGCGGCGGGCCGCGGTGTACGTGGAGTCGCGGACGGCGGCCCTGCGGGAGGCGGGGGACCTGCTGGTGCCGGAGGCTGAGGGGGCGATCGGGCCCGGTCATATCAACGGCACGCTGGCCGACCTGGTGGCGGGCCGGATGCCGGCGGCCGGAGAACCGAGTTGTCCACAGCTCTTCAAGAGCGTGGGCATGGCCTGGGAGGATCTCGCTGTGGCGGTGGCGATGTACCGCGCCGCGGGAGGCACCACCGCTGGGACAGCAAGCGCAACGTGACATTGTACGCTGTTCCCCTGCACTCGGTGGTGCGAAGGGTTTCGGAGGAATGGCAATGGGTGACCTGAAGCAGCACAGCCTCATCAAGGCCCAGGAACGGCTCCGCGACCAGGTCGGCCATGCCCTCCGAGCAGCCCTGATAGCGGGTGAACTGCGCCCCGGCAGCGTCTACTCGGCGCCCGGCCTGGCCGCCGAACTCGGGGTCTCCGCCACCCCCGTCCGCGAGGCGATGCTCGACCTGGCCCGCGAGGGCCTGGTGGAACCCGTCCGCAACAAGGGCTTCCGGATCACCGAGGTCAGCGAACGCGACCTGGACCAGTACACCGAGCTGCGCACGATGATCGAGGTGCCGACCATCGGCCGGATCACGAAGATCGCCACGGCGGAGCAGCTGGAGGCGCTGCGCCCCGTCGCAGAGGAGATCGTCACCAGCGCCCGCGAGCACAACCTCATCGGCTACCTGGAGGCGGACCGCCGCTTCCACCTGTCCCTGCTGGCCCTGGCCGGCAACGACCGGCTGGTCGAGACGGTGGGCGACCTGCGCAAGCGCTCCCGGCTGTACGGGCTGACGGGCCTGGACGAGGCCGGGAAGCTGGTCTCGTCCGCCGAGGAGCACATCGAGCTGCTGGACCTGATGATCGCCGGCGACGCGGAGGCGGCGGAAGCCTGCATGGTCCGCCACCTCGGCCACGTCCGCTCCCTCTGGGCCCAGGGCCGCGACGAACCGGTGGGCCGCACCCCGGGGGGCCTGGGCTCGGGCCTGTAGGACGGACCCGGCGCGACCCGGCGCGACCCGGCGCGACCCGGCGCGACCCGGCGGACCCGATGGGCCGCGGGGGACCGATGGGCACGGCAGACCCGACGGGCGCGGGGGTCGCCCGGCGGGGCGGCGTGCCCTCAGCCGTCGAGCCAGCGCCGGCGGCCCGGTCCCGTCGGGTGGGTGCCCGTCACGCCCATGACCAGCGAGTAGAGGCTGGTTTCGGCGGTGATGAAGAGCCGGTTGCGCTTGGCGCCGCCGAAGGAGATGTTGGCGACCGCCTCGGGGACGTCGAGCCGCCCGATCAGGGTGCCGTCGGGGTCGTAGCAGTGCACCCCGTCGTCCATCGCGGCGGCCCAGAGCCGGCCGCCGTCGTCGAAGCGGAGGTTGTCGAAGCGGGCCTTCCCGGGGGCCGCTTCGGCGAAGACCTCCCCCTCGGACAGCGTGCCGTCCTCGCGCACGTCGAAGACACGGATGAAGCCCGCCCGGGTGTCGGAGACGAACAGCTGCCGCTCGTCGTTCGAGAAGACGAGGCCGTTCGGCGCGCCGAAGCCGTCGGCGGCCAGCCGCACTTCGCCCGTGGCCGGGTCGATGCGGTAGACGTTGTTGGAGCCGATCTCGCTCTGCGCGCGGTGGCCCTCGTAGTCGCTGGTGATGCCGAAGTCCGGGTCGGAGAACCAGATCGAACCGTCGGACTTCACCGCCGCGTCGTTGGGGCTGTTCAGACGCTTGCCCTGCCACCGGTCCGCCAGCACGGTGACGGTGCCGTCGTGTTCGGTGCGCGTCACGCGCCGGTTGCCCTGCTCGCAGGTGACCAGCCGGCCCTGGCGGTCGAGGGTGTTTCCGTTGGCGTGCCCGGCGGAGCGGCGGAAGACGCCCACCGCTCCCGTCTCCTCGTCCCAGCGCAGCATCCGGTCGTTGGGGATGTCGCTCCAGACCACCTGCCGCCACGCGGGCAGGTAGATCGGCCCCTCGGCCCAGCGGCAACCGGTGTACAGGACCTCCAGCGCGTCGTCACCGTTCATGCACCGGCCGGTCCGGAACCGCTCGTCGAGCATCTCGTACAGCCCGGGGCGCTCGCTGGCCATGTGACTCCCCTTCCTCGCAGATGACCATCTGCCGAATGAAATTCGGCTTGTATCGAAGATTGCAGGATGTTGTATGGGTGTGGCAAGGCTGTTCCGAATGGAGAGTGGTGGATCACATGGGCGGGTCGCCCCCGGCTGCAGTCGCTCGTCTACCCTGTGGGAATGATCAAGGCGATAGAGCTCGTGATCTTCGACTGCGACGGCGTCCTGGTTGACAGCGAGCGCCTCGCCGTCCGCCTCCAGGTCGAGCTCGGTGCGGAGTTGGGCTGGCCGCTCACCGCGCACGAGGTGGTGGAGCGCTTCATCGGGCGTTCCAGGGAGTCGATCGTCGAGCAGATCGCGGAGCGGCTCGGCGCGCAGACCGCCGGCCTCTGGTGGGAGCTGCTCATCCAGCGGCACCGCGATGCGGTGGACCTCGCCCTGGATCCGGTGGACGGACTGCCGGAGGCGCTCGACGGGATCGCCGCCCTCGCCCTGGCGACCTGCGTCGCCTCCAGCGGCTCGCACGAGAAGATGCGGCACACGCTCGGGCGCACCGGGCTGTACGGCCGGTTCGAGGGCCGCATCCACAGCGCGAGCGAGGTCTCCCGGGGCAAGCCCGCCCCGGACCTCTTCCTCCATGCCGCCCGGCGGATGGGCGTGGACCCGGCGGCGTGCGCGGTGGTGGAGGACAGTGCGCCGGGCGTCCGGGCGGCCAGGGCGGCGGGGATGCGCGCCTTCGGCTACTCCGGCGGCCCCAGCCCCGCCGAGCGGCTCGAAGGCCCGGGCACCGTCGTCTTCGACGACATGCGCAGACTGCCGGAGCTGCTCGCCGCTCACTGACCTTCCCGCAACACCGCTCCAGGGGGCGGGATTTGGGCACGGCTGGATAACGGCGGCGCCAACCCCTTGTCAGTGCAATTTCACATTACTATGTTACCGGTCACATCATAGAGCGCGACCCTTCACTGGAGTGACCCATGACCAAGCGCACCCAACTCGCCCTCGCCACCGCCCTCGTGGCGGCACTCGCACTCGGCGCCTCGGGCTGCTCCGACCCCAAGAAGGGCTCTGCCGGCGCCGGCTCGGGCAACCCCGCCGCCGCCAACGACGGCAAGATCCTCGGCGGGAGCCCGGTCAAGGGCGGAACCCTGACCGTCCTGTCCAACCAGGACTTCGCCCACCTCGACCCCGCCCGCAACTGGGTCATGCCGGCCATGGACTTCGGCACCCGCCTCCTCTACCGCACCCTCGTCACCTTCAAGGCCGAGCCCGGCAAGGCCGGCAGCGAGCTCGTCCCCGACCTCGCCACCGACCTCGGCACCCCCTCCGACGGCGGCAAGACCTGGACCTTCACCCTCAAGGAGGGCGTGAAGTACGAGGACGGCTCGCCCATCAAGGCGCAGGACATCAAGTACAACGTCGAGCGCTCCTTCGCCCCCGACCTCACCGGCGGCCCCGACTACGCCGCCCAGTACCTGGCCGGCGGCGAGGGCTACAAGGGACCGCTCCAGGGGCAGCACCTCGACTCCGTCAAGACCCCCGACGACCGCACCATCGTCTTCCAACTCAAGCGCCCGGTCGCCGAGTTCTCCGCCACCGCCACCCTCCCCACCTTCGCTCCGGTCCCGCAGTCCCAGGAGAAGGGCACCCAGTACGACGCCCGCCCGTTCTCCTCCGGCCCGTACAAGATCGAGTCGTACGACCGCGACAAGAAGCTGGTCCTCGTCCGCAACGAGCACTGGGACCAGAAGACCGACCCGGTCCGCAAGGCCTACCCGGACAGGTTCGTCGTGGTCATGGGCCTCAAGGGCGGCCAGGTCGACGACCGCATCATCGCCGGCGAGGGCGCCGACGCCTCGGCGATCGAGTACTTCAACATGCGCCCCGAGAGCGCCCCGAAGGTGCTGCCGAAGCCGGAGGTCAAGGCGCGGCTGCTCGCCGAGTCCCAGGGCTGTACGGTCATGCTCCACCTGAACAACTCCCGCGCCCCCTTCAACGACCCGAAGGTCCGCGAGGCCCTCCAGTACGCCGTCGACAAGGAGGCCGTGATCACCGCGGGCGGCGGCCCGGCCCTCAACGAGGTGGCCACCGCCTACCTGCCCCCGGCGCTCTCCGGCGGCAAGCAGGCCGACACCCTGAAGATCCCCCCGGCCGGCGACCCGGCCAAGGCCAAGGAGCTCCTCAAGGCCGCCGGAAAGGAGAGCCTGAAGGTGTCCCTGGCCGTCTCCACCGGCGACAAGGGCAAGGCGGAGGCCATCCAGCAGGGACTGGCCCGCGCCGGCATCGAGGTCGTCATCGACACCGTCGACCCCGGCGCGTACTACGACGTCATCGGCGACCTCTCCACCACCCCCGACATGACGTACACCGGCTGGTGCCCCGACTACCCCTCGGGCTCCACCTGGATCCCCCTCGTCTTCGACGGGCGCACCATCAAGGACAAGGGCAACCAGGGCAACTACGCCCAGTTCCGCGACGAGGCCACCTCGAAGCGGATCGACGAGATCAACGCCATGGCCGACGCCAAGCAGGCCAACCAGGCCTGGATCGACCTGGACGCCGACCTCATGAAGAAGTCCCCGGCCATCCCGATCCTGCTGGAGCGCAAGCCGCTGCTGGTCGGCCCCAACATCGCGGGCGCCTACGGCCACCCCGTGTGGACCGGCACCATCGACTACGGGACCGTCGGCCTCAAGGACCCCTCGAAGAGCCAGGGCTGAGGGATACGGAGCCTCCGACACCATGACCACCACCGTCCCCGGCGCCGCCGAGGCCGGGCCCGCGGCGGCCGCGGCCACCGGCAGCAGCCCCTGGCAGCTCGCCCGGCGGGAGCTCCGCCGCCGCCCCGCCGTCCGCGTCAGCCTCTGCGTCGTCCTCCTCTTCGTGCTGATGGCCGCCACCGCGCCCTGGCTGGGCGCGCTCGGCGGCTGGTCCCCCGAGGAGTTCGACAAGGCCGCCGTCGACCCCTATCTCGGCGGCCAGCCCCTCGGATCCCTCGGCGGGATCAGCCCCGAGCACTGGCTCGGCGTCGAACCCGTCACCGGCCGCGACCTGTTCGCCCGCGTCGTCCACGGCGCCCAGGTCTCCCTCCTCATCGCCTTCGCCGCCACCGCCATCGTCGTCGTCGCGGGCACCGCCGCCGGGATCGCCGCCGGCTACTTCGGCGGCCGCACCGACACGGTCCTGTCCCGCCTGATGGACCTGACCATGTCCTTCCCCTCCCTCATCTTCATGATCGCGATGCTGTCGGTGGCCAAGGACGTCAACCGGATCGTGCTCATGACGGCCGTCATCGGCGTCTTCGGCTGGCCCGGCGTCGCCCGCGTCGTCCGCGGCCAGACCCTCTCCCTCAAACACCGCGAGTACGTGGACGCCGCCCGCGTCGGCGGCGCCGGCTCCTGGCGGATCCTGACCCGCGACATCCTCCCGGGAGTCTCCGGCCCGGTCATCGCCTACACCACCCTGCTCATCCCCGGCATGATCAGCACCGAGGCCGCGCTCAGCTACCTCGGCGTGGGCGTCCGCCCGCCGACCCCGTCCTGGGGCCAGATGATCGCCGAGTCCGTCGCCTTCTACGAGACCGACCCCATGTACTTCGTCATCCCGAGCACCTTCCTCTTCCTCGCGGTCCTCGCCTTCACCCTCCTCGGCGACGCCCTGCGCGACATCCTCGACCCGAGGGGCGGCCGCAGTTGATCCTCTACCTCGCGCGCCGGCTGCTCGCCCTCGCGGGCGTACTGCTCGCCATCGCCGCCGTCACCTTCCTCATCTTCTACGTCCTGCCCACCGACCCGGCCGCGGCCGCCTGCGGCAAGACCTGCAGCGCCGAACGGCTGGCCGACGTACGGGAGTACCTCGGCCTGGACCAGCCGGTGTGGCGGCAGTTCGCGGACTTCCTCACCGGCATCTTCACCGGCCGCACCCTCGGCACCGGCCAGTACGCCGTCCAGTGCGACTTCCCGTGCCTGGGTTACTCGTACGAGAACTCCCTGCCCGTGTGGGACCTGCTGATGGACCGCCTCCCGGTCTCCGCCTCCCTCGCCGTCGGCGCCGCCGCGCTGTGGCTGCTGCTCGGCCTCGGCGCCGGGGTCACCGCCGCCCTGCGCAAGGACACCGCAACCGACAAGGCCCTGATGGTCGGCGCCGTCGCCGCCGCCTCGCTGCCCGTCTACTTCACCTCCGTGATGCTCATCTACGGGGTCATCCGGGTCGCCGGACTCCTGCCCTACCCCACCTACCAGGCCTTCACCGACAACCCGCTCGCCTGGGCGGCCAACCTCCTGCTGCCGTGGACCGCCCTCGCCCTGCTGTACGCGGCCATGTACGCCCGCCAGAGCCGCGGTTCGATGATCGAGGCGATGGCCGAGCCGTACATCCGTACCGCCCGCGCCAAGGGCATGCCCGAGCGCACGGTCGTCGTCAAGCACGGCCTGCGCTCCGGAATGACCCCGATCCTCACCATCTTCGGCATGGACCTCGGCGGGCTGCTCGCCGGCGCCGTCATCACCGAGTCCATCTTCGGACTCCCGGGCATCGGGAGGCTGTTCTACGGGGCCCTGGTCAGCTCGGACCAGCCGGTGGTCCTCGGGGTCACGCTGCTCGCCGCCTTCTTCATCGTCGTCGCCAACCTCGTCGTCGACCTCCTGTACGCCGTCATCGACCCGAGGGTGAGGTACTGATGGCCGCCGTTCCCCCCGGGGCCCCGCGTCCCGAGGCCCCGCTCCTCGAAGTGCGCGACCTGCACGTCACCTTCGCCACCCCGCGCGGCCCCGTACGGGCCGTCGACTCGCTCGGCTTCACCGTCGAGGCCGGGCGGACCCTCGGCATCGTCGGCGAATCCGGATCCGGCAAGTCCGTCACCTCGCTCGCCGTCATGGGGCTGCACCGCGGCGCCGAGGTCGGCGGTTCCATCGCCCTCGCCGGGCAGGAACTCACCGGGCTGTCCGAGAAGGAGCTGTCCCGGCTGCGCGGCCGGAAGATGGCCATGATCTTCCAGGACCCGCTGTCCAGCCTGCACCCCTACTACACGGTCGGCGAGCAGATCGCCGAGCACTTCCGCGTGCACTTCAAGGCCGGCCGGGCCGCCGCGCGCAAGCGGGCCGTCGACATGCTCGGCGAGGTCGGCATCCCGGAACCGGCCCGCAGGGCCGGGGAGTACCCGCACCAGTTCTCCGGCGGCATGCGCCAGCGGGCGATGATCGCCATGGCCCTGGCGTGCGAGCCCGACCTGCTGATCGCCGACGAGCCCACCACGGCCCTCGACGTGACCGTGCAGGCGCAGATCCTGGAGCTCATCGCCCGGCTCCAGCAGGAGCGCGGCCTCGGCGTCGTGATGATCACCCACGACCTGGGGGTCGTCGCCCGCGTCGCCCACGAGGTGCTGGTCATGTACGGCGGCCGGGCCGCCGAACAGGCCGGGGTCGACGAACTGTTCGCCGACCCGGCGCACCCGTACACCCGGGGCCTGCTCGACTCGCTGCCCCGCCTGGACGACGCCGACGACGATCCGCTGCGGGCGATCCCCGGCTCCCCGCCCTCCCTGCTCACGCCCGCCCCGGGGTGCGCGTTCGCCCCCCGCTGCGCGGTCGCGGCCGCCGGCACCGGCGCGGAGCGCGAGCGCTGCACGGGCGAACGGCCCGAACTCCTGCCGTACGGCGGCCCCGACCGGCTGGCCGCCTGTCATGTCGCGGGGCGTACGGCACCGGCTGCCGCCGTTGCGGCCGCTGCCGCCGCGACCGAATCGGAGGCGACCCGATGAGTACGCTCGTACCCGCCCCGGCGCCCGGGCCGGCCGCCCCGGACCGGACCCCGCCGGCACTCCTCTCCGTGCGCGACCTGACCATGGCCTTCCCCGGCAGACGCGCCGCGTCCGGGCGCCGGGGGGCGCCCGTGCGCGCCGTCGACGGGATCTCCTTCGACCTGGCGGCGGGCGAAACCCTCGGCCTGGTCGGGGAGTCGGGCTGCGGGAAGTCCACCACCGGCCGGATGCTCGTCCGGCTGCTGGAACCCACCTCCGGCAGCATCACGTTCGACGGACGGGACATCACGAGGCTCTCGCAGCGCGGGCTCCGCCCGCACCGGCGCCACCTCCAGATGGTCTTCCAGGACCCGCACTCCTCCCTCAACCCCCGCCAGACGGTGGCCCGGATCATCTCCGACCCGCTGCTCGTGCAGGGCTGGTCGGCCTCCGACGCGCGCCGCCGGGCGGCCGAGCTGATGGACCTGGTCGGGCTGATCCCGGAGCACATCGACCGCTACCCGCACGAGTTCTCCGGCGGCCAGGCCCAGCGCATCGGGATCGCCCGCTCGCTGGCCACCAGCCCCCGGCTGATCGTCGCCGACGAGCCGGTCTCCGCGCTCGACGTCTCCGTCCAGGCGCAGATCGTCAACCTGATGGAAAGGCTGCGCCGCGAACTGGGCCTGGCGTACGTGTTCATCGCGCACGACCTGTCCGTGGTGAAACGGGTCAGCGACCGGGTCGCCGTCATGTACCTCGGCCGGATCGTCGAGATCGGCGAGAAGCGCGCCCTGTACGAGAACCCCCAGCACCCGTACACGCGGGCGCTGCTCTCCGCCGTACCGCTGCCCGACCCGGCGGCCGAGCGGCGGCGCGAGCGGATCGTACTGCTCGGCGATCCGCCGAGCCCGGCCGCCCCGCCTCCGGGGTGCACGTTCCACCCGCGCTGCCCGAAGGCGCAGGACGTCTGCCGGACGGACCGCCCGCTGCTGCGGATCGCCGCCTCCCGCGAGGTGGCCTGCCACTTCCCCGGTGACTGACGGGGATCCAGGGGAAGACGGAGGGCCCCGGGCCGACACGATCGGCGCGGGGCCCTCCCGCTGTCCCCGCCCCGCCGCACTGATGGAATGATCGCGGCGTGACCAGCGAAACCACCCGTCCGGGCCCCGCGAAGTTCGTCCTCTTCGACGTCGACGGCACGTTGATCGACGCGGTGGCCAATCAGCGCCGGGTCTGGGCGCAGTGGGCGGCGCGGTACGGACTCGACCCCGAGGAGGTCCACCGGGTGGCGCTGCGGACCCGCCCCCTGGAGACTTTCGCGGAGGTGGCGCCCGGGCAGGACCCGCAGGCGTGCCTGGCCGCGCTGCACGAACTGGAGGACGAGGACGTCCGCTCCGGTGTCTACGCCGCCTTCCCCGGCGCGCCCGAGCTGCTGTCCGGCCTGACCCCGGGGTACTGGGCCCTGGTGACATCGAACTACGCGCACCGGGTGCGCGGCCGGTTCGCCCGGACCGGACTGCCGGTTCCGGGTGTGCTCGTCGACGCCGGCGCCGTGGCCGAGGGCAAGCCGTCACCGGTCCCCTACCTGCTGGCCGCGGAGCGCCTCGGCGCCGGGCCGCAGGACTGCCTGGTCATCGAGGACGCCCCGTCCGGAGTGGAGTCCGGGCTGCGGGCCGGCATGACGGTGTGGGGGTCAACACCCCGTCCCCGGTGGACGGGGTGCACCGCCACTTCGCCAGCCTGCACGAGGCGGCGCCCGCCATCCTCGCCTTCGCGACCGGGCTGTCCGCCGCTTAGGACCTGCCGTGCGGATCAGGCGAGTTCCCGGCGGAAGAACTCCAGTTCCAGCGCCGTGATCTTCTCCCGGGTGCCGTTCGGGGTCATGTGCGTGACCCCGGGGAGGGCCAGGAGCTGGTGGGGGCGCCCCGCGTCAGTCAGTGCCTGCGAGAGGCGCAGGGTGTGCGAGGGGTGGACGTTGTCGTCGGCCAGGCCCGTGATCAGCAGCAGCGGCCGGGCCAGGTGCGGGGCGTCGGGGATCAGGGAGTCCCGCTCGTAGACGTCCGGGTGGTCCTGGGGGAGGCCCAGGTACCGCTCGGTGTACGCCGTGTCGTAGTGGCGGAAGTCCGTCGGCGCGGCCCCGGCGGCCGCCGCGTGGAAGACGTCCGGGCGGCGCAGCACCGCCATCGCGGAGAGGTAGCCGCCGTAGGACCAGCCGCGCACCCCGACCCGGCCGAGGTCCAGGTCGCCGTGGCGGGCGGCGAGTGCGTGCAGGGCCGCGACCTGGTCGTCCAGGGTGACTTCGGAGAACCCGCGGTACATGGCGTGGGTGAAGCCGGGCGAGACGTACGGCGTCCCGCGGTTGTCTACGGTCACCACCGCGAAGCCCCGGTCGGCCCACCACTGGCGCTGCTGCCAGCGGCGCGGCTCGGCGCAGACGTCCTGGTAGCCGGGGCCGCCGTAGCTGTCCATCAGCACGGGCAGCCGCCGGCCGGGGACATGGCCGCGGGGGAGCACGAGCGCGGTGGGGATGCCGTGCTCGGTGACCCGCTCCAGCACCGGCACCACCCGGTACGGCAGCGGCGCGGACAGATCGCCGGGTACGAACTCGCGCCCGTCGGCGGTGCGTACGACGCGCCGGATCCCGTCGGCGTCGGCGCTGGTCAGCAGCAGCGTCCCGGCCGCGGCCCGGACGCCGTGCACGCCGGGTCCGTCGGCGAGCGGGGTCAGCTCCCCGGTCGCGGGGTCGAGGAGCAGCACCTGCTGCTCGGCGGGGTCGCGCTGCCCGGCCTCGATGAGGAGCCGGCCCTGGTGGACCCCGGCCACCCGGCGGACCTGGATCCCGCTCCCGGTCAGCAGCTCCCCGTCGAGGGCGAGGCCGCGGGCGGCGCCGCCCGGGGTGTCGGCGGCGGTGAGCATCCGTCCGTCGGCGAGCCGGGCCGGGGTGCCGGGCAGCAGCGGGTCGACCCAGTGGGGGTGCGCGGTACGTGACAGCTCCCGGGTACGGCCGGTGGCCGGGTCGGCGGTGAGCAGCAGTACGTTCTGCTGGAGCCGGTCCTGGACGGTCAGCAGGATCTCCGTCTCCGATTCCCAGTCCGCGTCCGAGACGTACGGGTACGCCGCCGCGTCCCAGTCGAGCCGGACCGGGGCGCCGTCCGGGCGGAGCACCCACAGCTGGACCTCGGCGTTGGGCCCGCCCGCCTCGGGGTACGCGAAGTCCTCGGCCGGGAGCTCGGGACGCGCGGGGTCGGCGAAGTGGCGGCGCTGGAGGGCGGATTCGTCCACGCGGGCGGCCAGCAGGGTCTGCCCGTCGGGGGACCACCAGTGGCCCCGGTCCCGGCCCAGCTCCTCGGCGGCGGCGAACTCCGCGAGGCCCCAGCGGGCTCCGTCGGCGGGGCTGATCCGGCCGCCGGGGGAGGTGTGCAGGGCGTCGCCGGTGACGTACGCGGTGCGGGAGCCGTCGGCGTTGAGGCGGGGATCGAGGGCGGGTCCGGCGGCGGGGATCTCCTCGGCCGGCTTCCCGATGCCCTCGCCGGACCCCTCGTAACCCACCCGGTACAGCCGCCCGTACAGCGGGAACACCGCGCTGCGGCCGTCCCCGGAGAGCGCGTACGAGCCGATTCCGGCGGCCACGAGCCGGGTCCGCTCCCGCAGCCGGCGCTCGGCGGTCGGCAGGGCGCCCGGCTCGGGGGACAGCTCGCGCGGGTCGGCGAGCCGGGTCTCGGCGCCGGTGGCGGTGTCCAGGACCCAGAGGCTGTCGAAGGCGTCGGTGGGGCCGGTGGAGCGGAGGAACCAGAGCAGCCGGCCGTCGTCCCCGAAGGAGAACGCGCGCGGGGCGCCGTACGTGAAGCGGCCGGTGCTCGCGGAGAGCCTGAGGAAGTCATCCATGATCCGTAGT
The DNA here is from genome assembly GCF_044455885.1 of Streptomyces sp. NPDC051109. Taxonomy (NCBI): domain Bacteria; kingdom Bacillati; phylum Actinomycetota; class Actinomycetes; order Kitasatosporales; family Streptomycetaceae; genus Streptomyces; species Streptomyces sp. NPDC051109. Next base: position 149,392 of record NZ_JBITFF010000006.1, on the reverse strand, counting down.
GTGTCATGTGAAATGGCACACTGTACATGTCATGCAGCCTAGGCCATTCGAGTGGTGTACCCCCCGCTCCAGGTTTAGCGTCGAAAAGGTGGATGGAGACGCAAGGCCGATCAGCAACGGGACCGACGGCAAGGTCCGAGGAAGCGGCAACGGGCTCGCGCTGTTCGTCATCGCGTCCTGCCAGCTCATGGTCGTCCTCGACATCACCATCGTGAACATCGCGCTCCCGCACATCCAGACGGCCCTCGGCTTCTCCACCGAGAGCCTGTCCTGGGTCGTCAACGCCTACACGCTCACCTTCGGCGGGCTGCTCCTGCTCGGCGGGCGCACCGGCGACATCCTCGGCCGCAAGCGCGTGTTCATCTCCGGCGTGCTGCTCTTCGGCCTGGCCTCGATGCTGGGCGGACTCGCGCAGAACGAGGGCCAGCTGATGGGCGCCCGGGCCCTGCAGGGCGTCGGAGCGGCCATCGCCTCCCCGACCGCGCTGGCGCTGATCTCCACCACCTTCCGTGAAGGCCCGGCCCGCAACCGGGCGTTCGGCGTGTTCGCCGCGGTCTCGGCGGGCGGCGGCGCCATCGGACTGCTGGCCGGCGGCGTCCTCGTCGAATGGCTCAGCTGGCGCTGGGTGCTCTTCGTCAACGTCCCGATCGCCCTGGCCATCGCCTTCATGGCCAGGCGCGTCATCCGCGAGTCCGAACGCCACCCCGGACACTTCGACCTCGCCGGCGCACTGCTGTCCACCCTGGGCATGGTCGCGCTCGTCTACGGCTTCATCCGCGCCGCCCAGGACGGCTGGACCGACCCGATCACCCTCGGTTCCTTCGGGGCGGCCGTGGTCCTGCTCCTGCTGTTCTTCCTCAACGAGCGGCGTTCGCCACAGCCGATCACGCCACTGCACATGTTCGCCGACCGCAACCGGGCCGGGTCTTACGGGATCATGCTCTTCCTCGCCTGCGCCATGTTCGGCATGTTCTTCTTCCTGACCCTGTTCGTACAGAACGTGCTGGGGTTCAGCCCGCTGGAAGCGGGCCTCGCCTTCCTGCCGGTGAGCGCGGTCATCGCCGTCGGCGCGGGCGTCACCTCCCAGCTGCTGCCGAAGTTCGGGCCGAAGCCCTTCATGGTGGCGGGCGCGCTGTGCTCGGCGGCCGGCCTGGCCTGGCTGACGCAGACCGACATCCACTCCACGTACCTCGGCAGCATCCTGGGGCCGATGCTCGTGTTCAGCCTCGGCATGGGCATGCAGTTCGTGTCGCTGACCCTGATGGCCCTGTCCAACGTCGCCGACCGGGAGTCGGGCGCGGCCTCCGGCCTGCTCAACACGACGCAGCAGGTGGGCGGCTCGCTCGGCCTGTCCATCCTGGTCACCGTCTTCGGCACGGCCAGCCGCAACGAGGCGCACGACCAGGTTCCGGCCTTCCTGAGCCAGGCCGACCCGGCCCAGAAGGCCGAGTTCCTGCGGACCGGCCGGCTGCCGGACCCGTGGGGCGACCAGGTGCTCACCTCCGGCGTGAGCGCCGCGTTCATCGTCGCTGCCTGCTTCGCCCTGGTCGCGGCGGTCATCGCGCTGTGCGCGATCCAGGTCCGCCCCTCGGACCTGGAACGCCTCAAGGGCAACCACCACACGCCGGCCGCCGTCTAGCGGGTCACGTGGTCACGTGGTCACGTGGTCAACGGGGTCCCCTGGGTCGACGGGGTCATCGGGTCACGTGCCGGATGCGGCAGCGGATCGGGCCGTCCGCGCGCAGGGTGATTCCGGCGCTGACCGGCACCTCGGTGTCCACGGCCTCGAACGCGCAGGTCCGCAGGACCATCGCCAGCGCGATCACCGACTCCAGCATCGAGAAGTGCTGACCGATGCAGGCGCGCGGGCCGCCCCCGAACGGGAACCAGGCGTAGCGGGGGCGGCCGGCCTCCGCCTCCGGGGTGAAGCGGTCCGGATCGAAGCGCTCCGGGTCCGGCCAGTAGCGGGGGTGGCGGTGCGTCACCCACGGGGCCAGGATCACGTCCGAGCCCTCGGGGATGGTCCTGCCCCCGACCTCGGTGGCCGCGACCGAGCCGCGGCCGATGACCGGGGCCGCCGGGTAGAGCCGCATCGCCTCCTTGAGGACCTGCGTGAGGTACGGGAGCCGGTCCAGGTCGGCGGCCTCCGGAGTACGGTCGCCCAGTACGCGGGAGATCTCCTCGCGGGCCCGCGCCTGCTGCTCGGGGTGGCGGGCCAGCAGGTGCAGGGAGAAGGCGAGCGAGGTGGCGGTCGTCTCGTGCCCGGCGAGTAGGAAGATCAGTACCTGGTCGCGCAGTTCGGCGGCGTCGAACTCCCCGTCGTCCGTACTCGTGGCGGCGGCGAGCAGGCTCAGCAGGTCCTCGCCCGGGGCCGCGGCCCCGCTGCGCCGCTCGGCGATGATCTTGTCGCAGACCGCGTACAGCTCGTCCATCGCGGCGGCGGCCCGCTTGTTTCCGGGAGTGGGCCAGCTGCGCGGGATGTTGGCGGGGGAGTAGCCGCGGCGCAGCACGTACTCCGTGATGACCGGAAAACACCGGTCGACGACGTCGACGGTGGCTTCCACGTCGGTACCGAACAGGATGCGGGCGACCGCGCGCAGGGCGAGCCGCATCATCTCCTCGCCGACGTCGATCACCGAGTCCGGGGCCCGCTCCCAGCCCTCGACGACGGCCCGGGTCTCGGCGGCGACGGCGCCGGCGTAGCCGTCCACCCGGCGCTTGGTGAACAACGGCTGCACCAGCCGCCGCTGGCGCATGTAGTCCTCGTCCTGGCTGGTCAGCAGACCGTTCCCGAAGGAGTCCCGGAGTTCCTGGTAGAAGGCGTTGTCCTTGCGGAAGTTGGCCGACTCCGCCGCCAGGACCTGCTGCGCGCCCTCCGCGGAGAAGACGCAGTAGAGCTCGGCGCGCAGCCCGGGCGGCCCGGCCGTTATCCGTACGACGTCGCCGTGCCGCTGCTGGGCGCGCAAGTAGGTCCCGAGCGAGTCCGATTTCAGGTCGAAGAGGGAACCGAGCAGCGGGATCCCCGCGAGCGCGGGAGCCTCCGTACCACCGGTTCCGCCGTCCGTCCGTGTTCCCACTGCCATGGCCGCCCCCTCGACACCGTACCGACGGCCCGATTCTGCACGTCCGAAGGCTGCGACGGCTGCGACGGCGCCGCCGACCGACGCATTCCAGCCGCTCGGCAGGCGTCCGTGTGCGACCGGCCACGTGTCGCAGGCGATGCCGTCGTCGTCCCGGTCGAGGGCCTCGCGGTATCCGGGCCCCAGCGCCGTGCGGGGCATCCGTGCGACCGGCAGCGTCCGGGGTATCGCCAGCAATGGCGCATCCGCACCGGGAGCGGCCACGGGCGCAGCTGATGCAGGCGTTGCACCACTGCGGACGGCGAGTCGAGGCACTTGAGGTCTACCGGGAGTACCGCCACCTGCTCGTGGGCCCCGGCGGGCTGCTGCAGCAGGACGCACATCACCCGGTGCTGAGCGACGACGCGCCGGCCCCGCAGCTGTGCGGCGGACACCCGCTCGCGCTGCGCGTCAGCGGAGCGCGGCTCGTCGCGCGGCCGCACCGGGCCCTGGACCGGCTGGCCGGTCGGCTGGCCGACCAGCAGCACGTACTGGAGGAGCTGGTCCGTCGACGAACTCGTCGCCTCCCACATGGCCGAGGTGGCCGCAGGCTTCCCCTGTACCTACCGGCTGCACCGGCTGACCTGGGCGCTGGCCAGGGAGTTCGTCCGTGCGGAGGGCCGGGACGGGACCCCGGCGGGGAAGGCGGGAGCCTCCTTGCGCGAGGTCGTCCCGCAGCGCCGCTCGCCCGAACTGCAGCGCTTCGCGGCCATGGGGACGCTGGTCTGTTGAACCCGCCGCGGCACGGAATCGGATTCCGTGCCGCAGCGGGCTCCCGGCGCCTGAGCCTTCGTACGCGGCCGGGGGCGTCAGCCCGCGAACAGCACGCTGACGTTGCCGCCGCCGGTGTGCGCCTTGATCTTGTGCGGGGAACCGGAGTCGGTCTTCACGCCCACCGTGCGGCTGCCGCCCTCGGTCTGGGCGTCGACGTCGTAGACGCCCTCCGGCAGGCGGACGGTGGAGTCACCGCCGTCCGTGCCGGCGTCCACCTTGTCGGGCGCCGCCACGAAGTGCAGGGAGACGTCACCGCCGTCGACGGCAGCGGTCACCGTCTTGGCGGAGGAGTCCGTGATCCGTACGGATCCACCGTCGGACTTGGCGTACGTGGTCCCCGACAGGCCGCGCACGCTGATCTCGCCGCCGCCGAGGGTGAGGTGGGTGGCCACGGAGGCGGGTACCTCCACGTGGTACTTCACCGCGCACTTGTCGGAGCCGGAGCCGCAGCCATTGCTCTTCAGCACCAGTTCCCCGCCCTTGACCGAGTGCTCGGTCCTGGGCTGGCCGTCGCCGTACTCGTACTTCTCGGTCACCTTGACGACGTCGCCGCCACCCGGGACGACCTCTATGCCGCCCGCGTAGTCGTCGATGCGCAGCGAGGCGATCTTTTCCGTGACCTCGTACGACTGCTCGCCGGTCTTGGGGGGTGCTGAGGAGCAACCGGCCAGCAGTGTGGTGGCGGCCACCACACACAGGGCGGTCTTCTTCGCTCCGCCCGCGATACGAAGGGCGTTCGGCTTGGTCGTCATGAGAGTGCTATTCCTCTGCTGTGCTGTGGAGTACGGCTGAATGGGAGGTCGCCTGAGACTGCGCTCAGGCTCCTTGCGCCCGAAGACACCAGGGAGAGCCGTCCGCGAACGCTGCGACGTGCTTGAACCGGCCTACGGTCTCGGCCACTCAGACATGGTCGGCGACGATGACCGGCGGAACCGGATGGACCCGCCGGGGAAGCCGGAACGCGACGTGCACGTCCTCGACGCCTCTGGGGACCTTTCCCCAGGCGATGGTCCAGCGCTTCCCGCCGTGGTTGCCGTGGCGCACATCGCGCAGCAGTGCGGGCGCGAGGAACGAGGAAGCCATCGCGTCCACGCAGTGACCGTCACTGTCGTAGGCTGCGAGAGCGGACCGTCGCTCACCGCTCCGGCCGATCGGTCCACCCGGTGGCCCAGGGCCTTCTCCTACTCGATCTCCTTGAGAGATCGCTCCACGGACGTCACACGAGTCCTGATCTCCTCAAGTCGAACCGTGATCTCACCCAGCTCGTGCTCCGTCAGCTCCTGGGTGGCGAGGGCCAGTTCCGCGAGGCGCTGGTATTCCCTCTCCCGAGCCAGCTGAGCCGTGGTGCGCGCGGTCGCACCGGACTGACGTATCGCCACGATCAGCACGGGCACGATCAGGACGAGCACTCCCAGGGTCCAGACAATGGCATCCGGGTCATAGAGCGTCACCGCACCTCCTTCTTCTTGCTCTCACCGTCCGACGGGCTCCCGCGAAGCCGACCCTGAACGCACTGCCCCGCCGGTCCTCGCGACCGGCGGGGCGACGCGCCAGCCCCGCAGGGCGGCACTCAGGTCACCGCTTCCTCTGGAGCTTGAGCCTGTTCAGATGTCGCGGAAGATCTCGATCTGGGCGCCCACCGAGTTGAGGCGTTCCGCGAGTTCTTCGTAGCCGCGGTTGATGACGTAGACGTTGCGCAGGACCGAGGTGCCTTCCGCCGCCATCATCGCCAGGAGGACGACCACCGCCGGGCGGAGGGCCGGCGGGCACATCATCTCCGCCGCGCGCCAGCGCGTCGGGCCCTCGACCAGGACGCGGTGGGGGTCGAGGAGCTGGAGGCGGCCGCCGAGGCGGTTGAGGTCCGTCAGGTAGATGGCCCGGTTGTCGTACACCCAGTCGTGGATCAGCGTCTGGCCCTGGGCCGCCGCCGCGATGGCCGCGAAGAAGGGGACGTTGTCGATGTTCAGCCCGGGGAACGGCATCGGGTGGATCTTGTCGATCGGGGCTTCGAGCTTCGAGGGGCGGACCGTCAGGTCGACCAGGCGGGTGCGGCCGTTGTCCGCCGTGTACTCCGCGGAGCGGTCGTGGTCGAGGCCCATCTCCTCCAGTACCGCGAGCTCGATCTCCATGAACTCGATCGGGACCCGGCGGATCGTCAGCTCCGACTCGGTGACCACCGCGGCGGCGACCAGGCTCATCGCCTCGACCGGGTCCTCGGAGGGGGAGTAGTCCACGTCCACGTCGATGTTCGGGATGCCGTGGACGGTCAGCGTGGTCGTGCCGATGCCGTCCACCCGTACGCCGAGCGCCTCCAGGAAGAAGCACAGGTCCTGGACCATGTAGTTGGAGGAGGCGTTGCGGATGACGGTGGCGCCGTCGTGCCGCGCGGCGGCCAGCAGCGCGTTCTCGGTGACCGTGTCCCCGCGCTCGGTCAGCACGATCGGGCGGCCGGGGGAGACCCCCGCCTCGACCTTCGCGTGGTAGATGCCCTCGGTCGCCGTGATGTCCAGGCCGAAGCGGCGCAGGGCGATCATGTGCGGCTCGATGGTGCGGGTGCCGAGGTCGCAGCCGCCGGCGTACGGCAGGCGGAACTGGTCCATCCGGTGCAGCAGCGGGCCCAGGAACATGATGATGCTCCGGGTGCGCCGGGCCGCGTCCGCGTCCATGGCGTCCATGTCGAGGCGGGCCGGCGGGACGATCTCCAGGTCCACGCCCTCGTTGATCCAGCGGGTGCGGACACCGATGGAGTTCAGGACTTCGAGGAGTCGGTAGACCTCCTCGATGCGGGCGACCCGGCGCAGCACCGTACGGCCCTTGTTGAGCAGCGAGGCGCACAGCAGTGCCACGCAGGCGTTCTTGCTCGTCTTGACGTCGATGGCGCCGGACAGCCGGCGGCCGCCGACGACCCGCAGGTGCATCGGGCCGGCGTAGCCCAGAGAGACGATCTCGCTGTCGAGAGCTTCACCGATTCGGGCGATCATCTCAAGGCTGATGTTCTGATTGCCGCGCTCGATCCGGTTCACGGCGCTCTGGCTGGTGCCCAGTGCATCCGCGAGTTGACTCTGCGTCCAGCCCCGGTGCTGCCGGGCGTCACGGATGAGCTTGCCGATGCGTACGAGGTAGTCGTCTGCCATGGGTGCACCGTATCTCAGATATGAGATGACCCCTGCGTCGGACGTGGCAGACGGGTGTTACCGACCGTCAGATCCACCCGCCCGCTCAACGCATCACTCCTATTACGGACATCCGGCCCATCGTGCCGGTCAGTGGCCGCACGCGTGATGGCGGCCGCCGTGCACCGCCGCGTACGCCGCCGGGCGCGGTCCGGACCCCGCGCGGGCCGCCCGGGCCGCCGCGGCGCGGCCCGCCGCCGACTCCGCGTCGTGCACCACCCGGCCGCCGACCAGGGTCATCCGTACGCCGGTCCCGCTGATGTCGGCCACCGGACAGCGGGTCACATCCCGGTCCAGCAGCACCAGGTCAGCCGCCTTGCCCGGCTCCACCGTCCCCGTCAGCCCCTCCTGCCTCAGCTGCCACGCCGTCCCGGCCGTGTGCATCCGCAGCACCGAGTTCCGGCTCAGCCCCTCCAGCTCCCGGTACAGCTCGCCCGTCCCGTCCGCGCCCTGCCGGTCGATCGCGGTCCGCAGCTGGTTCCACACCTGGAGCGCGTCCACCGGCCAGTCCGAGCCGCCGGTCAGCCGGGCCCCCGCACGCTCCAGGCTGCGCGCCGGGTACATCCACCGGTGGCGCTCCGGACCGATGTACGGAAGCAGCGCATCCATCGTCCAGGTGTCCTGCGCCGCCCACTGGAGCTGCATGCAGGCCGCGACGCCCAGCTGCGCGAACCGCCGCAGATCCGCCGGGTCCACGATCTGCAGGTGGGCGACGGCGTTGCGCGCGTCCCGCTGCCCCGTCACCCGGTGGGCGTACGCGTACCCGTCCAAAGCGGTGCGAACCGCCCGGTCTCCGAGCCCGTGGGCGTGCAGCTGCCAGCCGGCCTTGTTGAACGCCGCCGTCAGCCGGCCGTAGTCGGCCGCCGAGGTGTAGAGCTCGCCCCGGTTCGCCGTCGGCTTCCCGTTCCCGTCCAGGTACGGCTCCAGCAGCGCGGCCGTCTGCGCCGGGTACTCGATGACCCCGTCCAGGAACACCTTGACCATCCCGAACCGCAGCCCCCGTACCCCCTCGAACTCCTTGCGCAGCCCGCGCGCGTACGCCAGCGCGGCCGCCGGGTCCTTGGTCTGGCCGGCGTCGAGACGGATCGCCGGCACGATCCGCTGCGGCAGCTTCCCCGCCGCCGCCAAGGCCTGGTAGAGCTCCAGCTCGTGCCGCCCGACCAGGGCGTCCATCATCGTGGTGACCCCGGACGCCGCCGCCAGCTCCAGCACCTTCGCGCAGGCCGCGACCAGTTCGGCCCGGGAGGGCTCCGGAATGTGCCGCTTCACCAGGTCCTGCGCGTCGTCCTTCAGGACGCCCGTCGGCTGCCCGTCCGGCCCCTTCACGATCCGGCCGCCGACCGGGTCCGGGGTGGCGGCCGTGATCCCGGCGATGTCCAGGGCCCGCCGGTTCACCCAGAGGTTGTGCCCGTCGCCGCCGACCAGAGCGACCGGCCTGCGGGTCGCCAGCGCGTCCAGCACCGAGTGGTGCGGCACGCTCCCGGTCGGCAGCAGCCCGACCGGATTCCAGTCCTCCACCACCAGCCAGCGGTCCGGCTCCGCGCCCGCGCCGCCGGTGTCGGCGAGGAAGCCGGCCAGCAGCTCCAGCAGCTCGGGCAGCGTGGTCTCCGCCCCCTCCAGGGAGGGGCGCAGGGACCGGTCGCCGGCGCCCAGCGGGTGCACGTGGCCGTCGTGGATGCCGCTCATCACGGTGTTCCCGCGGGCGTCGACGACCTCGGTGTCCCGCCCGACGTGCCGGCGCACCGCCGAACCGCTCCCGGCAGCCAGGATCTTCCCGTCCCGGCCCACCGCGACCGCCTCCACCGGCGCCCCGCCGCCCGTGGTCCCGGTGAACACCCGGGCGTTGTGGATCACCAGGGCGGCCGAGCCGCGCCCGCCGGAGGCGGCGGCCGCGGCCGCGGGCCCCGCGCCCAGCAGACCGGCCGCACCCGCCGCCCCGACGGCCCCGAGAAGGCCCCGCCGGGACAGGGGGGAAGAGAAGGAAGCAGAGGTCATGGCCACTCCAAACGTCGGTGTGGCCAGGACACTGTTTGATTAACCCCTTAACCAGAACCCGCCGCGGCCGACGAAATCCGCACCGCCGTCCGTACGATGACCCCGTGCCCGGCCCCGGACCGACCATCGCCGACATCGCGCGCGCCGCGGAGGTCTCCACCGCGACCGTCTCCCACGCGCTGGGCGGCACCGGCCGCGTCGGCGAGTCCACCCGCCGCCGGGTCCGCGAGGTGGCGGCCGCCCTCGGCTACAGCGCCCGCCGCGGCCCCCGCACCCGTACGCTCGGCCTCGCCGTCACCACGTACGCGGGCTCGGCCTGGAACTACGTCGAGATCGCCTACTTCTCCCGGCTGCTGACCGCCGCCACCGCGGCCGCCCACACCCGCGGCTACGCCCTCACCGTGCTGCCCGCCGACCGCGGCGCCGAGCCGCTGTGGCACACCCTGGCCGTCGACGGGATGCTGCTCCTCGACAGCCCGGCCGGCGATCCGGTGCTCCGCGCGCTGCGGGCCCGCGGCCTGCCCGTGGTCTTCGACGGCCGGCCCCCGGAGCCGCGGCCCGAGGACGTGTGGGTGGACAACGACCACGAGGCCACCACCCGCGAGGTCCTCGACCACCTCGCGGCCGCCGGGGCCGAGCGGATCGCGCTGCACTCGGCGTTCGGCCGCGAGTACTACACCGGAGCCGTCACCGCGGCCTACACCCGCTGGTGCGCGGAGCGCGGGACGGAGCAGATGGTGGTCCCCTTCGACCCCGAGGACGCCCCGGGCCGCGCCTTCGACCCCGTGTTCGCCGGGTCCGGCCGCCCCCGCCCCGACGCCGTGTACTGCGTGTACGACCCCGGCGGCCGCCAGGTGCTGGCCGCCGCCGCCCGGCACGGGCTGCGGGTACCGCACGAGCTGCTGCTCGTCTGCGCGAGCGAGGACCCCTCGTACGCGGCGGGAGACCCGCCGGTGAGCACCGTGACCCTGCGCCCGGAGGTGATCGGGGAGAGCGCCGTCGCCGCGCTGGTCGGGCTGCTCGAATCCCCGCACGCGGCGGAACCCGGCCAGCTGACCGTCCCCGCCGCGCTGACCGTGCGCACGTCGTCGCGCACGCCTCCGCGGAAGGCCGCCGGCACGCCGTCGCTGTGATCTGGCCCATGCCGTGCATGACCAGGGCGCGGCAATGCACTAGAGTTATCTCGACATCGAGATATCTGCCGAAGGCGTACCGCAGCCGCCCCTGCTGGTAAGGCTCACCTAACTTAGCCTTACCTTAGCGGATTGGCCACAGGGCGTGGCGGCAGGATTGCGGTAATACGCGCGAATTTCATGCATGAAGGAGACTGTCGTGTCGGCGAACAGCTTCGACGCCCGCAGCACGCTGCAGGTGGGCGACGAGTCGTACGAGATCTTCCGGCTGGACAAGGTTGAGGGCGCTGCCCGCCTTCCCTACAGCCTGAAGGTGCTGCTGGAGAACCTGCTCCGCACCGAGGACGGCGCGAACATCACCGCCGACCACATCCGGTCGCTCGGGAACTGGGACTCGCAGGCCCAGCCCAGCGAGGAGATCCAGTTCACGCCGGCCCGCGTGATCATGCAGGACTTCACCGGCGTCCCCTGCGTCGTGGACCTCGCCACCATGCGCGAGGCCGTGAAGGCCCTCGGCGGCGACCCGGCGAAGATCAACCCGCTCTCGCCCGCCGAGATGGTCATCGACCACTCGGTCATCGCCGACAAGTTCGGCACGAAGGACGCCTTCGCGCAGAACGTCGAGCTGGAGTACGGCCGCAACAAGGAGCGCTACCAGTTCCTGCGCTGGGGCCAGACCGCCTTCGACGACTTCAAGGTCGTCCCCCCGGGCACCGGCATCGTCCACCAGGTCAACATCGAGCACCTGGCCCGCACCGTCATGGTCCGCAACGGTCAGGCGTACCCCGACACCCTCGTCGGCACCGACTCGCACACCACCATGGTCAACGGCCTCGGCGTGCTGGGCTGGGGCGTCGGCGGCATCGAGGCCGAGGCCGCGATGCTCGGCCAGCCGGTCTCCATGCTGATCCCGCGCGTCGTGGGCTTCAAGCTGACGGGCGAGCTGCCGACCGGCACCACCGCCACCGACCTGGTGCTGACCATCACCGAGATGCTGCGCAAGCACGGCGTCGTCGGCAAGTTCGTCGAGTTCTACGGCGAGGGCGTCGCCGCCACCTCGCTGGCGAACCGCGCCACCATCGGCAACATGTCGCCGGAGTTCGGCTCCACCGCCGCGATCTTCCCGATCGACGACGAGACCCTGAAGTACCTGCGCCTGACCGGCCGCGACGCCCAGCAGGTCGCGCTCGTCGAGGCGTACGCCAAGGAGCAGGGCCTGTGGCTGGACCCGGCCGCCGAGCCGGACTTCTCCGAGAAGCTGGAGCTCGACCTCTCCACGGTCGTCCCCTCCATCGCCGGCCCGAAGCGCCCGCAGGACCGCATCGTCCTGGCCAACGCCGCCGAGCAGTTCGCGCAGGACGTGCGCAACTACGTCAGCGAGGACGAGGAGGCCGGCAAGGAGTCCTTCCCGGCGTCCGACGCCCCGGCCGCCGTCAACGGCGTGCCGACCCGCCCGACCCAGGTCACCCTGGCCGACGGCACCTCCTTCGAGATCGACCACGGCGCCGTCACCGTCGCCGCGATCACCTCCTGCACCAACACCTCGAACCCCTACGTCATGGTCGCCGCGGCGCTCGTGGCCAAGAAGGCGGTCGAGAAGGGCCTGTCCCGCAAGCCGTGGGTCAAGACCACCCTGGCCCCGGGCTCGAAGGTCGTCACCGACTACTTCGACAAGGCCGGCCTGACCCCGTACCTCGACAAGATGGGCTTCAACCTCGTCGGGTACGGCTGCACCACCTGCATCGGCAACTCCGGTCCGCTGGACGAGGAGATCTCGAAGGCGATCAACGAGCACGACCTCGCGGTCACCTCGGTGCTCTCCGGCAACCGCAACTTCGAGGGCCGGATCAACCCCGACGTCAAGATGAACTACCTGGCCTCCCCGCCGCTGGTCGTCGCGTACGCCATCGCGGGCTCCATGAAGGTGGACATCACCAAGGACGCCATCGGCATCGACACCGAGGGCAAGCCGGTCTTCCTCCAGGACATCTGGCCGTCCGAGGCCGAGGTCAACGACGTCGTGGCGAACGCCATCGGCGAGGACATGTTCAGCAAGTCCTACCAGGACGTCTTCGCGGGCGACGCCCAGTGGCAGGCGCTGTCCATCCCCACCGGCAACACCTTCGAGTGGGACCCGCAGTCCACCTACGTCCGCAAGCCCCCTTACTTCGAGGGCATGACGATGGAGACCACCCCGGTCTCCGACATCGCCGGCGCGCGCGTGCTGGCGAAGCTGGGCGACTCGGTCACCACCGACCACATCTCCCCGGCCGGTGCGATCAAGGCCGACACCCCGGCCGGCAAGTACCTCACCGAGCACGGCGTCGAGCGCCGCGACTTCAACTCGTACGGTTCCCGCCGCGGCAACCACGAGGTCATGATCCGCGGTACGTTCGCCAACATCCGCCTGCGCAACCAGATCGCGCCGGGCACCGAGGGCGGCTTCACCCGCGACTTCACCGTCGAGGGCGCGCCGGTCGCGTTCATCTACGACGCCTCCCAGAACTACCAGGCCGCCGGCATCCCGCTGGTCATCCTGGCGGGCAAGGAGTACGGCTCGGGCTCGTCCCGCGACTGGGCCGCCAAGGGCACCGCGCTGCTCGGCGTCAAGGCCGTCATCGCCGAGTCCTACGAGCGCATCCACCGCTCGAACCTGATCGGCATGGGCGTGCTCCCGCTGCAGTTCCCGGAGGGCGCCTCGGCGGCCGCGCTGGGCCTCACCGGCGAGGAGACCTTCTCCTTCACCGGTGTGGAGGAGCTGAACAACGGCACCACCCCGCGCACCGTCAAGGTCACCACCGACACCGGCGTGGAGTTCGACGCGGTCGTGCGCATCGACACCCCCGGTGAGGCGGACTACTACCGCAACGGCGGCATCATGCAGTACGTGCTCCGCAACCTCATCCGAGGCTGAGCTCCGTAGCGGCACCAAAGGGCCGTATCCCCGTCAAGGGGGTGCGGCCCTTCCGCTTTTTCCGGCCCGGGCCAGGTTTCGGGGAGGTCTCAACTCGGAAAAGCTGACGGACAACCGTGTGCATGATCTTGCTCACATGAACGGAAGTGGACTATACCTGTGCCTCGTCCGGATCATCGCGCTACGAGCGGCACCGGACCGGGGGGACGGCGGGGACCTGCGGTGATGTCCGTATGTGCGGTGACCACGGGCATTCGTCGAGTCCCGGCTTCCTTCACACTTCTGACGAAGGCGAGGACATGAGCATGGGATCCACTGGTGAGGGCATCGGCCGCCGTGACCTGATCAAGCGCTCCGCGGCACTGGGACTGATCTCGGTGCCCACGATGAGCTTCCTGTCCGCCTGTGCCTCCGGCGGCGAGGACACTATGAAGGGGCCGGACAAGGGCGCGGTGACCAAGGAGAACCCGTTCGGCGTCGCCAAGGGCGGCAAGCTCGACGTCGTCGTCTTCAAGGGCGGGTTCGGCGACGACTACGCGAAGGCCTGGGAAGCCGCCTTCGACAAGAAGTGGGGCACCACCAGCTCCCACCTGGGCACCCAGGAGATCGCCGCCAAGCTCCAGCCCCGCTTCAACGGAGGCAACCCGCCGGACGTCATCGACGACTCGGGAGCCCAGCAGATCAAGGTCGACGTCCTCGCCAAGGGCGGCCAGCTCGCCGAGCTCACTCCGGTGCTCGACGCGCCCTCGCTCGACGACCCGGCCAAGAAGGTCCGGGACATGCTGATCCCCGGCACCGTCGAACAGGGCACCCAAGGCGGAAAGTTCGTCGCCCTCTACTACGTCTACACCGTGTTCGGCTTCTGGTACTCGGGCAAGCTCTTCAAGGAGAAGGGCTGGGCCGAGCCGAAGACCTGGGACGAGTTCCTCGACATCTGCACCAAGGCCAAGGCCGCAGGCATCGGCGGCCTCGCCCACCAGGGCAAGTACCCGTACTACATCAATGTCGTCATCATGGACCTGATCGCCAAGAAGGGCGGTCTGGAGGCCATGAAGGCGATCGACAACCTGGAGCCGAACGCCTTCGAGGGCAACCCCGCCGCCCTCGCCGCCGTCGAGGCGGTCTACGAGGTCGTCGAGAAGGACCTGCTGATGGCCGGCACCAACGGCCTCACCCACACGGAGTCCCAGACCGCGTGGAACCAGTACAAGGCGGCCTTCATCCCCTCCGGCTCCTGGCTGGAGAACGAGCAGCTCAAGCAGACCCCGGACGACTTCGACATGAAGTTCCTGCCGGTGCCGACGCTCGCCGACAGCAAACTGCCCTTCGAGGCCATCCGGGCCGGCGCCGGCGAGCCCTTCATCGTCCCCGAGAAGGCCGCCAACAAGGCCGGCGGCCTGGAGTTCCTCCGATCGATGCTGTCGCGCGAATGGTCGACCCTCTTCGCCCAGCAGGCCAACTCCCTCACCGTGGTCAAGGACGGCGTCGACCCGAACGTCAAGCTGCGCCCGGGCACGGCGTCGGCGGTCGCGGCCGTCAAGACGGCCGGGGCGAACACCTTCAACTACCTGTACCCCGACTGGTACAGCGAGATGGACACCGAGATCCAGAACGCGTCCAATGAGCTGATGGCCAAGCGGATCCAGCCAAAGGAATGGATCAAGCGGGCCCAGGCTGCGGTAGACAAGGCTGCCAAGGACCCGAACGCCAAGAACAACCACCGCAGCTGACATCGTCCAAGGGACGGACACCATGAGCCAAGTAGCCCAGGGCAGGGGAAGGATCGGCTTCATCGCCGGCTTCCTCATCCTGCCGCTCGCGCTGTACCTGACTTTCGTCATCTGGCCGTACATTCAGACGTTCGGCTACTCCTTCACCAACTGGTCCGGACAGTCGCCCACGTTCGACTTCGTCGGCCTGGACAACTACTCCGCGCTGATGAAGGACGAGGTCTTCCGCGGAGCCCTGTGGCACAACCTGCTGCTCCTCGTGTTCGTCCCGACCGTCACCATCCTGCTGGCCCTCTTCTTCGCCTTCATGGTGAACGCAGGAGGGCGCAGCGGGGCGGGCGGGGTGCGGGGCGTCCGCGGCTCCTCCGTCTACAAGATCGTCTACTTCTTCCCGCAGGTCCTGTCGCTGGCCATCCTCGCCGTGCTGTTCGGCGCGGTGTACCGCAGCGACGAGGGCGGGCTGCTGAACGGATTCCTCACCAAGCTGGGCCTGGTGGATCCGGCCCACCCCGTCGAATGGCTCAACCAGCCGAACCTCGTGCTGTGGTGCCTGCTCCTGGTGGTGGTCTGGCACGGAGTCGGCTTCTACCTGGTCCTCTTCTCGGCCGCCATGCAGTCCGTACCCAAGGACATCTACGAGGCCGCCCTGCTCGACGGAGCCGGGCGCGCCCAGACCTTCCTCAAGGTCACCCTGCCCCTGCTGTGGGACTCCGTACAGACCTCGGCGGTCTACCTGGGCATCGCCGCCATGGACATGTTCGTGCTGGTGTCGACCATGACGTCCGGCCAGTTCGGCGGCGGGCCCGACCACCACAGCGAGGTCATGGCCACGGTGCTGATGCGCAACTTCCTCTACTTCGGCAAGAGCGGCTACGCCTGCGCCATGGGCGTGGTCATGCTCGTCCTGACCATGATCCTCTCCGTCGTCACGCTGCGCGCCACGCGCCGCGAGCGCATCGAGTTCTGAGAGGGGTCCCACGATGAGTGCACAGCCCACAGTGATCAAGGCACCGGGCGAGGCCTCGGCCGAGCGGTCCGGCGGCAGCGGCCGCCCCAAGGAGGGCGCGAAGAGCGGCTCCGACGGCATGGTGCTCAACGTCTTCTCCCACGGGTTCCTCGCCGTCTGGGCCATACTGATCGTCCTGCCCCTGATCTGGCTGGCGCTCGGCTCGTTCAAGACCGACTCCCAGATCGGCGGCTCGGCCCTCAGCTGGCCCTCCAACTGGCACCTCGACGCCTTCTCCCGGGCCTGGGACAAGGGCATCGGCGACTACTTCGCCCACACGCTGATCGTGATGGTGTTCTCGGTCCCGCTGACCATGCTGCTGGGCTCGATGGCGGCGTACGTACTGGCCCGCTACCCGTTCCCGGGGAACCGGCTCTTCTACTACTTCTTCGTCAGCGGGGCCATGTTCCCCGTCTTCCTGGCGCTCGTCCCGCTGTTCTTCATGGTCAAGCGCCTGGACATGCTCAACACGTACCAGGGTCTGATCCTGGTCTACGTGGCCTACTCGATGCCGTTCACCGTCTTCTTCATGCACTCGTTCTTCCGCACGCTGCCGACGGCCGTGCACGAGGCGGCGGTGATCGACGGGGCCTCCGACACCCGGATCTTCTTCCAGGTGATGCTGCCGATGGCCAAGCCCGGCCTGATCAGCGTCGGGATATTCAATGTCCTGGGCCAGTGGAACCAGTACATCCTGCCCTCCGTGCTGATGCAGCCGCAGACCGGATCGGACCCCGAGCGCTACATGCTCACCCAGGGCCTGATCCAGCTGCAGTACCAGATGGGGTACGAGACGGACCTGCCGGTGCTGTTCGCCGGCGTGACCATCGCGATGATCCCGATGCTGGTGGTCTACCTGTCCTTCCAGCGGCAGATCCAGGCCGGCCTGACCTCGGCCACCCTCAAGTAGCGGAAACCGACGGGTCGGGCACCACCGACCAGCTGACCGCCGAGACGGACGGGTCGAGCGAGAGGTTGCTGACCGCTTCCTCCAGCATCCGGCCCCCCGCCGCCCCCTCGGCGGTCAGCAGCGCCGACACCGTCACCAGGCCGGCCTCCGGGCCGTCCTGGCTGCGGATCGAGCGCAGCGTGTAGCCGGGCCGGCCGAGCGCGTCGACGAGCCGGTGGCGGATGTGGGCCTCCTCCGCCTCCAGGCACACGGCCTCGAAGTGGAAATCGGTGGCCACCTCCGCACCGCCGCGCGGCTCGCGGTCCAGACGCCGGCCCAGCGGGCGGAGCAGGAGGTTGGCCCCCACCACGCCCGCCGTGCCGAAGGCCGCCAGGACGAACATCCCGGTGCCGGCCAGGCAGCCCACGGCCGCCGAACACCACAGCGTGGCGGCCGTGTTCAGGCCCCGTACGCTCAGCCCGTCTCGCATGATCACGCCGGCGCCCAGGAAGCCGATGCCCGAGACGATCTGGGCGGCGACCCGGGAGCCGTCGTACTGCACCTGCGAGACGGCGCCGATGAACCCGTACTGCGAGAGCAGCACGAACAGCGCCGCCCCGCCCGCCACCAGGGCGTTCGTCCGCAGTCCGGCCAGCCGGGCGCGCCACTGCCGCTCCAGGCCGATCGCCGCACCGAAGCCGAGCGCGGCGGCCAGGTGCCCGGCCATCTCCCATTCGTCGAGCAGCACCGGCTCCTCCCTCCTCCGGACTTCCGCCGGGCCTTACAGCCAGGTGCCGAACTTGCGGATGTACAGGGTCTTCAGGAGCTGCGTGAGCGTGCAGTACGCCAGCAGCACGCCGATCAGCCACGGGAAGTAGCTCGCCGGCAGGGCCACGAAGCCCAGCGAGCCGGCCAGCGGCGAGAAGGGCAGGTACAGCCCGGTCAGCACCGCGAGGACGGTCATCACCATCACCGGCCAGGAGGCGCGGGACTGGACGAAGGGGATCTTCCGGGTGCGGATCATGTGGACGATCAGGGTCTGCGAGAGCAGGCCCTCGATGAACCAGCCGGACTGGAACAGCGCCTGGTGCGCCTCGCTGTCGGCCCCGAACACGTTCCACATGACCACGAACATCGCGATGTCGAAGATCGAGCTGATCGGGCCGATGCAGACCATGAACCGGCCGATGCCCTTGGCGTCCCAGTTGCGGGGCTTGCGCAGGTACTCCTCGTCCATCCGGTCCCACGGCGTCGCCAGCTGCGCGATGTCGTAGACCAGGTTCTGCACCAGCAGCATGATCGCGAGCATCGGCTGGAACGGGATGAACGCGCTCGCCACCAGGACCGAGAACACGTTGCCGAAGTTCGAGGACGCGGTCATCTTGATGTACTTGATCGTGTTGCCGAACGTGGTCCGGCCCTGGATCACGCCCTGCTCCAGGACGGTCAGGTCCTTCTCCAGCAGGATGATGTCCGCCGACTCCTTGGCGATGTCGACCGCGGTGTCGACGGAGATGCCGACATCGGCGTCGCGCAGCGCGGCGGCGTCGTTGATGCCGTCCCCGAGGAAGCCGACGGTGCGCCCGTCGGCCTGCAGGGCCCGTACGATCCTGGCCTTCTGGACGGGGTTGACCTTGGCGAAGACCGTCGTACGTGCGGCCAGCGCGCGCAGCGCCGTGTCGTCGAGGGCGTCGATCTCGGTGCCGAGCACCACGTGCCCGACGTCGAGGCCGACGTCCGCGCAGACCCGGGCGGCCACGAGGTCGTTGTCGCCGGTGACGACCTTGACCGCGATGCCCTTGTCGGCCAGGGCCTGCAGGGCCCGGGCGGCGTCGGCCTTCGGCGGGTCGAGGAAGGCGAGGAAGCCGACCAGGGTCAGCTGCTCCTCGTCCGCGACGGAGTAGGTCTCGCGCGGGGTGTCCATGGTGCGCGTGGCGACGGCGAGGACGCGCAGGCCCTGGCGGTTGTTCTCCTCGGCGATGCGGGTGACGTGGCTGCGCAGCTGGTCCGTGAGCCGGACCTGCTCGCCGCGGTCGCGCACGTGGGTGCAGAGGTCCAGGACCTCCTCCACCGCACCCTTGGTGATCACGACGTGCTCGGGGCGGCCGAGGCCGCCGACGATGCTGTTGCGGCGCAGGACCACGGACATCCGGCGGCGGGCGAAGTCGAAGGGGATCTCGTCGACCATGGAGAACCGTGCATCGACGACAACCTCCTCGGCCTCGTCCACGCGGTTGACGACCGCCTGGTCCATCAGGTTCTTCAGGCCGGTCTGGAAGTGCGAGTTGAGGTAGCCGTACTCCAGGACCTCGTTGTCCTCGTTGCCGTGCACGTCCAGGTAGCGGTCCAGGACGATCCGGTCCTCGGTGAGGGTGCCGGTCTTGTCCGTGCACAGCACGTCCATCGCGCCCAGGTTCTGGATCGCGTTGAGCCGCTTGACGACGACCTTGCGCTGCGACATGGCGACGGCGCCGCGCGCCAGGTTGGCGGAGACGACCATCGGCAGCATCTCGGGGGTCAGGCCGACGGCGACGGCGATGCCGAAGAGGAAGGCCTCGTCCCAGTCGCCCTTGGTGAGGCCGTTGATCGCGAACACGACCGGGACCATGACCAGCATGAAGCGGATCAGCAGGAAGCTGACCTTGCGCACGCCGTTGTCGAAGTTGGTCTGCGGGCGCTCGCCGACCAGGGAGCCGGCCATCGAGCCGAAGTAGGTGTCGGCGCCGGTGGCGACGACCACGCCGGTGGCGGTGCCGGAGGTGACCGAAGTCCCCATCAGGCAGAGGTTGTCGGCCTCGACCGGGTCGGCGGTCTCGAACTGGCCGAGGTCCTCCACGGGGGTCCCCCCGGCGGAGCGGGGCGGAGCGTCGGCCTTCGCGACCGGCAGGGACTCGCCGGACAGCGCGGCCTGGCTGACCATCAGGTCCTTGGAGGTGATGAGCCGCAGGTCGGCCGGGATCAGGTCGCCGGCGGCCAGCTTCACCACGTCGCCCGGGACCACCTGGTCCATGGGCACCTCGAAGGTGGTGGGCGCCGAACCGCTGCCGGCCCGGCGCTGCACCGCGCAGGTGGTGGTGACGAGCTTCTTCAGCGCGTCGGCGGCCCGGCCGGAGCGGAACTCCTGCCAGAAGCGCAGCAGTCCGCTGATCCCCACCATCACGGAGAGGATGACGACGCCCGGATCGGCCGGGTCCTGCCACCACATGACGGCGGCGAGGAATACGAGGACGGCGATGAAGGGGTTCCGGAACGCCTTCGCCAGCTGCACCCACCAGCGCGGGGCGCGATCGTGGGCGACGGTGTTGGCGCCGTGCCGCTCCAGGCGCAGGGCCGCCTCGGCGTGCGTGAGGCCGCTGCGGGTGGCGCCGAGCTCCTGGAGGACCTGGACGCCCGGGCGGGTGCTGAATCCGGTGAGCTGCTCGCCGGCGAGCCGTGTGCGGCTCTCCAGCTCGGCGGCCTTGCGCTCGCGGCGGCCCTTGCCCGGCGGTGCGAGCTTGGCGGGGGTACGGGGAGTGAGCATGGTCATGACGAATACCTCCCTCCACCGCGTCCGGGCAGCGCGAAGCCGCACGGTCACGTGGAGTGATCACGGGTCGGCGCGAGGCGGCGCTGACCGCCGCCGGGCACGCCGAGAGGCATGGATGGCGCACGCCCGGAACAAGCGCCGGGGCATGCGGAAGGAAAGGGAGGGGGAGGAAGAAGGAAGGAATGCAGAACCGCACGGGGCAGCGGTGTGCCGCAGCCGTACCGCGGTGTACCGCGGCCGTGCGCACTCAGGGAAAGATCAGCCGATCAGGTCAGCCGGCGAGAGCGCTGCAAAGACTTCGATCGGGACTCATCCCGAACACCTCCTTGCGTAGCGCCGTCAGTACAGGGCACCCGATCCGGCCCGAAAGCCGCAGAGAACCGGTTGCCTCAGCGACCGTAACACGATCCAGAGGGATGTCTTTCATACTTATGACCGGTAGTAGCCGATTCGTTCTGCGTCAGCCTCTTGACGTCTGGAGGGGCAAAGGCTCGACTTAAGGTTCACAAGTTGGAGAGACGCCGGGGTCTCGGAGCGCCAAGCCGCGACCGCCGGCTCGGGGGGCGACGGCCAGCCGTCGCTAATGGGCAGGAGTGGATGAGTCGTGCAGACTCCCGGATCGCAGTCTTCACTGCACCGCGCGAATCTCGAACGGGTCGTGCGGGCGGTGCGGCTCGCGGGTTCGCTGACCCAGGCGGAGATCGCCCGGTCCACCGGACTGTCGGCGGCCACGGTCTCCAACATCGTCCGCGAGCTCAAGGACGGTGGGACCGTCGAGGTCACGGACACCTCGGCCGGCGGCCGGCGGGCGCGCAGCGTCTCGCTCAGCGGTGACGCGGGCATCGTGATCGGCGTGGACTTCGGTCACACCCACCTGCGGGTGGCCGTCGGCAACCTCGCCCACCAGGTCCTGGCCGAGGAGTCCGCCCCGCTGGACGTGGACGCGTCCTGGGCGGACGGCTTCGACCGGGCGGAAACCCTGGTCGGAGAGCTGATCGCGGGCATCGGAGTGGGCCTGGAGAAGGTCATCGGCGTCGGGCTCGGCGTCCCGGGCCCCATCGACGTGGAATCCGGGACCCTGGGCTCCACCGCGATCCTGCCTGGCTGGGCCGGGATCAACCCGCGCCAGGAGCTCTCGCAGCGCCTCGGCGTGCCCGTGTACGTGGACAACGACGCCAACCTCGGAGCGCTCGGGGAGCTGGTGTGGGGGAGCGGCCGGGGGGTCAAGGACCTGGCGTACATCAAGGTCGCGAGCGGGGTGGGCGCCGGCCTCGTGATCAACGGCCAGATCTACCGGGGGCCCGGCGGCACCGCCGGCGAGATCGGGCACATCACCCTGGACGAGTCCGGCCCGGTCTGCCGCTGCGGCAACCGCGGCTGCCTGGAGACCTTCGCGGCGGCCCGGTACGTGCTGCCGCTGCTGCAGAGCACGCACGGGCCCGAGCTCACCATGGAGCGGGTGGTCGAACTGGCCCGGGAGGGTGATCCGGGCTGCCGCCGGGTGATCGCCGACGTGGGCCGCCATGTGGGTAGTGGTGTCGCGAACCTGTGCAACGTACTCAACCCGAGCCGGGTGGTGCTCGGGGGTTCGCTGGCGGAGGCCGGTGAACTGATCCTGGCGCCCATACGTGAGTCCGTGGGGAGGTATGCGATCCCCAGCGCGGCACGCCAACTGTCCGTTCTCACGGGGTCGTTGGGCGGCCGGGCCGAGGTGCTGGGAGCGCTGGCCCTGGTGCTGAGCGAGATGGGCGATTCGACCCTTCTGGCCGGTTCGCCGACCCTGAAGCTCTTGCCTTCAGTTAGATAACGGATGGCACCGTTGTCATCTCGTTAAGGATTCACTCCTTGACGACAAACTGCGGCCGAGGTTGACTCACGTCCACCTCGGCCGCAATGTTGCGGCCTCGTCAGGGAGGTTCAGGAAATGAACACGCGTATGCGCAGAGCCGCCGTTGCCGTAGCCGCCACCGCCATGGCCGCTTCCCTTGCCGCCTGTGGCAGCGCCAAGGAGGCCGGCGAGAAGCCGAAGGAGTCCGGCTCCGCCGCCGCGGGTGGCGCGATCAAGATCGGTCTGCTCCTGCCGGAGAACCAGACCGCGCGTTACGAGAAGTTCGACAAGCCGCTCTTCGAGAAGAAGGTCGCCGAACTCACCGGCGGCAAGGCCGAGGTGGTCTACGCCAACGCCAAGCAGGACGCGACCACGCAGAACTCGCAGGTCGACACGATGATCACCAACAAGGTGAACGTCCTCGTCGTCGACGCGGTCGACTCCAAGGCCATCGCCGGCTCGGTCAAGAAGGCCAAGGAGGCGGGCATCCCCGTCGTGGCCTACGACCGCCTCGCCGAGGGTCCGATCGACGCGTACACCTCCTTCGACAACGAAGAGGTCGGCAAGGTCCAGGGCAAGGCCCTGCTGGAGGCCCTGGGCGACAAGGCCGGCTCCGGCCAGATCGTCATGATGAACGGCTCGGTCACCGACCCGAACGCCGCCCTCTTCAAGAAGGGCGCGCACTCCGTCCTCGACGGCAAGGTGACCGTCGGCAAGGAGTACGACACCAAGGAGTGGAAGCCGGAGAACGCCAATACCAACATGGCGGGTGCGATCTCCGCGATCGGCAAGGACAAGATCGTCGGCGTCTACTCCGCCAACGACGGCATGGCCGGCGGCATCATCACCGCCCTCAAGGCGGCCGGCATGGACCCCCTGCCCCCGGTCACCGGCCAGGACGCGGAACTCGCCGGTGTGCAGCGGATCGTCGCGGGCGAGCAGTTCATGAGCGTCTACAAGCCGTACGCCCCCGAGGCCGAGGCCGCCGCGAAGATGGCCGTCGCGCTCGCCAAGGGCGAGAAGCTGGAGGGTGTCACCACCTCCACGGTCGACAGCCCCAGCACCAAGGGCGTCCCCTCGGTCCTGGTCCCCGTCGTCTCGCTGACCAAGAACAACATCAAGGACACTGTCATCAAGGACGGTGTCTACACGGCCGACGAGATCTGCACCGACAAGTACGCGGCCGCCTGCGCCACCCTCGGCCTGAAGTAGGCCCTCCGGGCCTGACCCAGGTCCTCGGGCCTCACCCAGGCCCCGTCGTCCCGCCGACCGGAGGCCCGCCCCCGCGGCCTTCGGTCCACCGGGACCCCCGCGCCTGCCCGGCGCCCCGCCCCCTCCTTCCCCGCCACCCGCGGGGCGCCGGGCAGAAACGATTACCCCACCCCACCCCGCTCCTGCACTTATTGCACGACATCCCCGCCGGTCAGGCGGCGAAGGAGATGGTTCATGTGTCCGCTGCGCCCGTGCTGGCGTTGCGAGGGGTCTCGAAGCGATTCGGTGCCGTTCAGGCGCTCACCGATGTAGAGCTCGAGATCCATTCCGGCGAGGTGGTCGCCCTGGTCGGCGACAACGGCGCCGGCAAGTCCACGCTCGTCAAGACGATCGCCGGCGTCCACCCCATCGATGACGGAGTCATCGAGTGGGAAGGCAAGCCGGTCTCGATCACCAAGCCCCACGACGCCCAGAACCTGGGCATCGCGACGGTCTACCAGGACCTCGCGCTGTGCGACAACATCGATGTCGTCGGCAACCTCTTCCTGGGCCGCGAGCTCAAGCGCCGCGGCGTCCTGGACGAGGTGGAGATGGAGCGCCGCGCCCGCGAGCTCCTGACCACCCTGTCCATCCGGATCCCCAGTGTCCGCATCCCCATCGCCTCGCTCTCCGGCGGTCAGCGCCAGACCGTGGCGATCGCCCGCTCGATGCTCGGCGAGCCCAAGCTCGTCATCCTCGACGAGCCCACCGCGGCCCTCGGCGTCGAGCAGACCGCACAGGTCCTCGACCTGGTGGAGCGGCTGCGCGAGCGCGGCCACGCCGTCATCCTCATCAGCCACAACATGGCCGATGTGAAGGCCGTCGCCGACAAGGTGGCGGTCCTGCGGCTGGGCCGCAACAACGGCGTCTTCACCGTCAAGGACACGTCGCAGGAAGAGATCATCTCCGCCATCACGGGTGCCACGGACAACGCCGTGACCCGTCGCGCGGCCCGCACCGGGGAGGCTCGCAAGTGAGCACCGAACACCACACCTCGGCGGAAGACGTGGCCAAGCTGGCCAACCCCGCCGCCCCGGCGGACGCCATTCCCGCGGTGGACCCGCGCCTGCTCGTGCGCGAGCAGGGCCTGTCCGGCTACCTGAGCGAGTTCGGCCGCAAGATGAAGGCCGGCGACCTGGGCTCCGTCCCGGTCGTCATCGGCCTGGTCATCATCTGGGCCATCTTCCAGGGTCTGAACTCGAACTTCCTGTCCCCGGAGAACCTCACCAACATCGCGATCACGATGGTCGCCACCGGCATGATGGCCGTGGGCATCATCTTCGTGCTCCTGCTCGGCGAGATCGACCTGTCGGTCGGCTCCGTCAGCGGTGTCTCGGGTGCGATCTTCGCCGTCCTGGCCGTGACCCACGGGGTCAACCAGTGGGTGGCGATCCTGGCAGCGGTCGCCGGCGGCGCCCTGATCGGCTCGATCCACGGCTTCTTCTTCGCCAGGATCGGCGCACCCGCCTTCGCGGTCACCCTGTCGGGCCTGCTCTTCTGGTCCGGCGCCATGCTGCAGATCCTCGGCAGCAACGGCACGATCAACATCGACCCCGACGGTCCGGTGGGCCAGCTCACCACGTACTTCTTCACGGACGTGGCGGCCGGCTACGGCCTCGCCGCGGTCGCGGTGATCGGGTACTTCCTGGCCAGCTTCTTCGACAACCGCCGCCGCGAGGCAGCGGGGGTCCCGTCCCGCCCGATGAGCGAGATCGCCCTGCGCACGGGTCTGCTGGCCCTGTTCACGTTCGGTCCCGCCGCGGTGTTCAACCAGTACAAGGGCCTCCCGCTCGCGGTGGTGCTCTTCGTGCTGGTGCTGGTCGGCACGGACTTCCTCCTGCGCCGTACCTCGTTCGGCCGCAACATCTTCGCGCTCGGCGGCAGCGTCGAGGCCTCCCGGCGCGCGGGCATCAACGTCGCCGGGATCCGCATCGCGGTCTTCGCCATCGCCGGCACCTTCGCCGCCGTCGGCGGGCTCTTCTGGGCCTCCAAGATCGCGGCGGCCAACCAGAGCGCCGGCGCCGGCGACCTGCTGATGAACGTGATCGCGGCGGCCGTGATCGGCGGCACCAGCCTCTTCGGCGGCCGGGGCCGCACCTGGAACGCCCTCCTCGGTGTCATGGTCATCACCTCGATCCAGTACGGTCTGGCTCTCCAGGGCATCGCCACCCCGATCCAGTACATGATCACCGGTGCGGTGCTGCTGGCCACCGTGGTGATCGACTCGGTCACCCGCAAGACCCAGAAGACGGCCGGACGCGCCTGACACCGCGTCCGGTGCGGTAAGAACGATCACAGTGCCCGGTGCCACTTCGTGTGGCGCCGGGCACCCGTGCGTACATATGTGCGTACGACTGTGCGGGTATACGCCCGTTTGGGATGTGTGACCTCGTGATGGTGTGTACATGTATGACAAAGGTGTGACCCGCCAGGGACCGCCCGATGACCGCCGCCGCGAGCGGAACATTAGACTCGACAGACCAGCCAGCAACTGCAAGGAGGCACGGGTGCTGCTGACCCGCATCAAGGGACCGCGCGATCTGGACCGGCTCAGCCAGGAGGAGCTCGACCAGCTCGCCGCCGAGATCAGGTCCTTCCTCGTCGACGCCGTCTCCAAGACCGGCGGGCACCTCGGCCCCAACCTCGGGGTGGTCGAACTGACGATCGCCCTGCACCGGGTCTTCGACTCGCCCAAGGACAAGGTCCTCTTCGACACCGGCCACCAGGCCTACGTCCACAAGCTGCTCACGGGCCGCCAGGACTTCGGCGGCCTGCGCACCAAGGGCGGCCTGTCCGGCTACCCCTCGCGCGCCGAGTCCGACCACGACGTCATCGAGAACTCGCACGCCTCCACCGTGCTGGGCTGGGCCGACGGCCTGGCCAAGGCCAACGAGGTGCTCGGCCGCGAGGACCACCACGTCGCCGCCGTCATCGGCGACGGCGCACTGACCGGAGGCATGGCCTGGGAGGCGCTGAACAACATCGCCGCCGCCAAGGACCGCCCGCTGGTCATCGTCGTCAACGACAACGAGCGCTCGTACGGCCCCACCATCGGCGGCCTCGCGAACCACCTGGCCACCCTGCGCACCACGGACGGCTACGAGCGCTTCCTGGCCCGCGGCAAGGAGCTCCTGGAGCGCACCCCGGTCGTGGGGAAGCCTCTCTTCGAGACCCTGCACGGCGCCAAGAAGGGCCTCAAGGACTTCATCGCCCCGCAGGGCATGTTCGAGGACCTGGGCCTGAAGTACATCGGTCCCATCGACGGCCACGACATCGAGGCCCTGGAGTCGGCCCTGCAACGCGCCAAGCGCTTCAGCGGCCCGGTCATCGTGCACTGCCTGACCCAGAAGGGCCGCGGCTACACCCCGGCCCTGGAGCACGAGGCGGACCGCTTCCACGCGGTCGGCGTGATCCACCCGGACACCGGCCTGCCCGTCAAGACCGCCGCCGCCAGCTGGACCTCCGTCTTCGCCGACGAGATGGTCAAGCTGGGCCACGAGCGCCCGGACGTCGTCGGCATCACCGCCGCCATGCTCCACCCGGTCGGCCTGAACAAGTTCGCCGAGGCCTTCCCGGACCGCATCTACGACGTGGGCATCGCCGAGCAGCACGGCGCCACCTCGGCGGCGGGCCTCGCCACCGGCGGGGTCCACCCGGTCTTCGCGGTCTACGCGACCTTCCTCAACCGCGCCTTCGACCAGGTCCTGATGGACGTCGCCCTGCACAAGTGCGGGGTCACCTTCGTCCTGGACCGCGCCGGTGTCACCGGTGACGACGGGGCCTCCCACAACGGCATGTGGGACATGTCGATCCTCCAGGTCGTCCCCGGCCTGCGCCTCGCCGCCCCGCGCGACGCCGAACAGCTGCGCGCCCAGCTCCGCGAGGCCGTCGAGGTCAAGGACGCCCCGACCGTCGTGCGCTACTCCAAGGGCGTCGTCGGCCCGGCCGTCCCGGCCGTCGGCCGGATCGGCGGCATGGACGTACTGCGCACCCCGGCCCCCGAGGTCACCCGTCCGGACGTACTGCTCGTCTCGGTCGGCGCACTGGCCCCGATGTGCCTGGAGATCGCCGACCTGCTCGACAAGCAGGGCATCTCCACGACCGTCGTCGACCCCCGCTGGGTCAAGCCCGTGGACGAGGCCCTGGCCCCGCTCGCGGACCGGCACCGCGTGGTCGTCACCGTCGAGGACAACGGCCGCACCGGCGGTGTGGGCTCCGCCGTCGCGCAGGCGCTGCGCGACGCGGGCGTCGACGTACCGCTGCGCGATTTCGGCATCCCGCAGCGCTTCCTCGACCACGCCCTGCGCAAGGAGATCATGGCCGAGATCGGCCTGACCGCGCCGGACATCGCCCGGCAGGTCACCGGTCTGGTCGCCAAGCTGGACGGGCGCTACGACAACGAGCCGGCCGCCACCGTCGACTAGTCGACCAAAACGCGCGGTTGCACGTCACGGGCCGGGAGATCACCCTTGAAGGGTGGGCCTCCCGGCCCGTTCGTCTGCGTCGTCACCCGTCGGAGGTGCGTCGGTGAGCAAGGACCTGAACAGCGTCTTCCGCACCAAGACGGTGGAGCAGTCCATCCGCGACACGGAGGAGCCGGAACACGCGCTCCGAAAGTCGCTCTCCGCCTGGGACCTGACGGTCTTCGGTGTGGGCGTCATCATCGGCACCGGCATCTTCGTCCTCACGGGCATCGCGGCCCGGAACAACGCCGGACCCGCCACCGCCCTGGCCTTCGTCGCGGCGGGCATCGTCTGCGCCCTCGCGGCCCTCTGCTATGCCGAATTCGCGTCCACCGTCCCGGTGGCCGGATCGGCGTACACCTTCTCGTACGCCTCGATCGGCGAGCTGCCCGCCTGGATCATCGGCTGGGACCTGGTGCTCGAATTCGCGCTCGGCACCGCCGTCGTGGCGGTCGGCTGGTCCGGGTACGTGCGCCACCTCATGCACACCAACCTCGGCTGGGACCTGCCCAAGGCGCTGGAAGGGCCGGACGCGGGCGGAAGCTTCGACCTGCTGGCCTTCCTGCTGATCCTGGTGCTGACCGTGATCCTGGTCATCGGAACGAAGCTCTCGGCGCGGATCACCGCGATCGTGGTCGCCATCAAGGTCTTCGTGGTGCTGCTGGTCATCATCGCCGGCCTGTTCTTCATCAAGGCCGACAACTACTCGCCGTTCATCCCGCCGGCCCAGCCGCAGGAGGCGGGCAACGGCCTCCACGCGCCGCTGGTCCAGCTGCTCTTCGGCTACGCGCCCACCAACTTCGGCGTCATGGGCATCTTCACGGCGGCCTCCCTCATCTTCTTCGCCTTCATCGGCTTCGACGTCGTGGCCACCGCGGCGGAGGAGACCCGGAACCCCCAGCGGGACATGCCGCGCGGCATCCTCGGCTCGCTGGTGATCTGCACCCTGCTCTACGTCGCCGTGACGCTGGTGGTCACCGGCATGCAGAAGTACACGGAGATGTCACCGACCGCGCCACTGGCCGAAGCCTTCAAGTCGGTGAACCAGCCCTTCTTCTCCGGTGCCATCAGTCTCGGGGCGGCCGTCGGCCTGATCACCGTGAGCATGATCCTGCTGCTGGGCCAGACCCGCGTGTTCTTCGCGATGAGCCGTGACGGACTGCTGCCGCGCGTCTTCTCGGTCACCCACCCCAAGTACCGCACCCCCTACCGGGCGACCATCCTGCTCGGCGGGATCATCGCGATCGTCGCGGGCTTCACCAGCCTGGAGAAGCTCGCGGAACTGGTGAACATCGGCACGCTGTTCGCCTTCGTGCTCGTCGCCCTCGGTGTGATCATCCTGCGCAAGACCCGCCCCGACCTGCACCGGGCGTTCCGCACCCCGTGGGTGCCGGTGATCCCGATCCTGTCGATCGCGGCCTCGCTCTGGCTGATGCTCAACCTGCCGGCCGAGACCTGGATCCGGTTCGGCGTCTGGATGGCGATCGGCTTCGTCGTCTACTTCGCCTACGGACGCTCGCACAGCCGCCTCGGCAAGACCGGCCAGGAGGCGAGGTACTAGGTCGCGTCGTCACCGCGGCGTCGGCGGCCCGACCCGCCCCCCCTGTGATCATCGTGTCGATGGGCTGGCGCACGATGAAGCGGGCCGTACGGGAGGTGGTCCCGTACGGCCCGCTTCTTCATGAGACGTGCGACATCAGCCCTTTGCGGGGGAGTTCTTGGCCTCCGCCGGGATCTTCCGGTCGGCGCGCAGGGCCTCCCACAACAGGCCCGCCTGCGGTTCCGCCACGATCACGCGGTTCGGATCCACCTTGTCGTAGGCGACCGGGAGCATGATCGTCTCCATGGTGTCCGGGTCAACGCCCTTCATGCTCTGGGCGAAGTCGGCCAGGGAGGTGAGGGAGGCCAGGTCGGAGTCGGTGGTCAGGGACTTCGTGCCGGCGTCGGCCAGCTTGTAGAGCCGGGCCGGGTTGCCGAGCGCGTCCTGCTTCTTGATCTCCGACAGCATCGCCATCATGAACTGCTGCTGGAGGCCTATGCGCCCGAGGTCGCTGCCGTCCCCGTAGCCGTAGCGGGTACGGACGAACTTGAGCGAGTCGGCGCCGTTCAGCCGGTGCGTCCCCGCGTCGAGCTTGAGCCCGCCCTTGGCCCCGCTCATCGGCTTGTCCAGGGTGACGGTGACCCCGCCGAGGGCGTCCACCAGGCCCTTGAACCCGGCGAAGTCGACCTCGACGAAGTGGTCCACGCGGATCCCGGACATCTGCTCCACGGTCTGGACCACGCAGGCCGGACCGGCCAGCGAGTAGACCGAGTTGAACATGACCCGGTTCGCCGCTTTGACGGTCTTGCCGTCGGCGTCCTTGCACTCGGGCCGGCTGATCAGGGTGTCGCGCGGGATGCTCACCGCGGTGGCCTTGGACCGGCCCTCGGGTATGTGCACCAGCATGGCGGTGTCCGAGCGGGCGCCGCTCACGTCGCCGTGGTCGAGGTCCGCGTTGGCGCCGGCGCGCGAGTCGGAGCCGAGTACGAGGACGTTCTGCGCGCCCGCGACGACCTTCTTCGGGCGGTTGTCACCGATGGCCTGGTCGAGGTCCACGCTGTCGATGTTGCCGTTGAGGTGGCTGTACGCCCACCAGCCCGTGCCGCCGGCGGCGAGGATGAGCAGGGCCACCGACAGCAGAACGATCCGCAGGGCACGCCTGCCGCCGCGCCGCCGCCTGCGCCGGGAGGAAGGAGAGGTGGCAGAGGGCAGGTCGGTCATGGAGGCAGGGCCCTTCTATTATCGATGGGGTGCATCATAAGACACACTTTCGAGTGGCTGGTTCTTTCCGGTGAAGAGCCGGGCCGGTTGAGCAGGACATTCTCGGCAGAAGGGTGAAGAGCGGCGTGGTCCGAGGCAAAAGCGGAAGCCGGGGCGCCACTTCCGTCCGCGCGGCGCAGGACGCACCCCCGGGCGGACCAGGTTCCCGCCGGTCCTCGCCACCGGCCGGAAACTGGCTGTTCAAAGGAGGCGACGGCCGTCTGACGGCCTATGCCTGCACCCCGCACGGCCTGGTGCGCTGGACCGAGGCCGCGGCGCCCCGCACCGGCTGGACCGGCCCGGACGCGTTCGAGGTCGAAGGCTGGTCGGGCACCGCCGCCATGGCGCAGAGCCGCGAGGGGTACGTGCACCTCGTCGGCCTGCGGACTGCCCAGGACGGCTCGGGGCGGCCGGAAATCATCGTTTCCACCCAGTTCCAGCCGGGCCGCCCCATGACCGACTGGCACAGCCTCGGCACCCCCGGGCTGCGCGGCGGCCCCACCGACGACCGGCTCGCAGGCCCGCCGCGCATCGCCGTCAACCAGCGCTCCGGCTCCACGCACGTCCTCGTCTCGATGCGCCGGGGCGGCGTCCTGCGGCGCAGCCGCAACGCCGAGGGCGCGTGGGGCGGTTGGAAGCAGGTGTCCCCGGAGCCGTACGGGAGCGGCGTGACCCCGTTGATGCCCGCCGGCGGCCAGCTGGAGATGCTCGTCCTCGGGCCGGCCGGCGCGGACCGGTGGTCGGGGATCGGCCAGGGCCGCTTCGCGCTCGCGGACCGCATCCCCACCCCCGTCGTTCCCGGCACCCCGGCCGTCTGCGAGACGGGCCCGCGCCGAGTGACGTACTTCTGGCGCTACCCCGGCGACGGCTCGCTCGTCGCCTGGCGGGCCGCCCGGCAGGGCGTCCAGGGCGGCCTGATGGGCCTCGGCGGCGCCGGCGGCCGCGGGGCCCCGGGCGTCGTACGGGCCGACCTCGGTGGCTACGACTGCACGGTGCTCGCGCAGACCGGCGCGGAGGGCGACATCGAAGTCACCGCCTACGTCACCGAGAACGAGGGCTACGGCACCTGGTGGGCCTCCCTCGGGGGGCACGGCGCGCACGCCCCCCAGATGGCGGTCGACGCGGCGGGCCGCATCGTCGTGGCCGCCTTCGACGCGGACGGCGCACTGATCTGCACCCGCCAGGACACCACCCAGCAGGGGCTGGCGTTCGGCCCCTGGGAGGCCGCCTGAGCCCCGGGGCCCTGGGGCCCGGGGCCCTGAGACCTGAGGGTTGACGCCTGGGGCCCGGCGCCCCGCGCCCGGCCTCAGGCCTGCCGCGGCAGCGGCGTCCTTTGGGACACCTCGATGCTGAGGCCGCCGGACTCCGTGTAGTACGGGGTGGCCGCCAGCTCCATGCCCCGCGCGTCCGGCGCCGACCCGATCGGCACCGGCATCCGGGCGGTGGTGTCCAGATCGGCGGAGCGCTTCGGGCCGAGCCGCACCTCCTGGGTCACGCCCTCGAAGCCGACCGCGAGGTACAGGTCCCAGGTACCCGGCTCCAGCGGCCAGCCGCCGGAGGTCTGCGCCAGGTTGATGCGGGCCGAGAACCGGCCCATGGCCCGGGGCTTGCCCTTGGCGTTGGCCAGGGTGTCGTCGCGGCGGGCCGTCACCGCGTAGCTCTCCTGCGCGCCGCTCGTCCGCTCCCGCAGCACCACTCGGGTGGTGCGGTCCTTCGTCGACAGCTGTTCGTAGAAGGCGAACCCGTCCAGCGTCAGCATCGGCCCCTCCCACCGGGCCTTCTGCAGCTGGTGGGTGACCGTCATGTCGCCCGTGATGTCGAACAGTTCGTCCGGCAGGCCCACCTGCGGGTCGCGGAAGAACGGCAGCGTCGTGAAAACCCGGCCGTCCTCCACCGTCTTGCGCACCACGGGCCGGTCCTTGTCCGCCTCGAAGGCGGCCATCCGCTGCGCCTCGGCGAAGCGGCCCTGCGCCAGCAGGGCGAACCGTACGGCCACCATGCGCGGCAGCAGCGCCAGCGCGCCCGGGGAGGCCTGGGTGCGCAGCACCTCGGCCGCGGCCCACAGCGCCTGGTCCCGCTCCGCCGCGTCGGTGGCGGACAGCAGTGCGGCCGCGGTCGCCTTGCCGAGCTCCACCTCCAGGTGCCGCGACTGGAGCCTGTCCCGGCGCGGCCCCTCGGGCAGCTGCGAGGCGACCAGCGCCAGCATCCGGGAGGCCAGGGCGACCCGGTCCGGCAGCGTCGCCCGCACCGCCGGCGCGGGGCCCTTGACCACGCAGGGTCCGTCGCCGACGACCGAGACGTTGTCCGCCCCGATGAGGGCGCGGGCCGTGAACGCCTCGTCTTCGCCGATCGGCATGTCGGTGGGGAAGGCCAGCCCGCGGCGGTGCAGCAGGCTGGTGCGGAACAGCTTGTCCGGCGTCAGCGACCAGTACACGCGCGTGGCGTACAGATCGGCGTAGGCCTGGTTCTTGCGGAACATGGACGTCTCGACCGTGTGCCGGCCGGAGCTCTCCAGCTTGCCCAGCACGACGTCGGCCTCGTACGCGTCGGCCGCCGCGACCATCCGCTCCAGCGCGTCGGACGCCAGTCGGTCGGTGGCGTCCAGGAAGATGACGTACCGTCCGCGCACCTGGCTCAGCGCCCAGTTGCGGGCCCCGGCCGCACTCAGCCCCGGCGAGACCTGCCCGGCGCGCATGAACGAGGGGTACTGGTGGGCCGCGCGGGCCAGGGCGGACCCGCTCTCGTCCGTCGACCCGTCGTCGACGCCGATGACCTCCAGCCGGTCCGTTCCGATGGACTGTGCGAGGACGGAGGCCAGGCAGGCGTCGAGCGCGGCGGCCTGGTTGCAGACCCGGACGGCGACCGTCACGTCCTTGACGTCGGAGGGGCGCACGGCGGCGGTGTTCATGGTCCTGTGTTCCTCATCGGTTCCGCGCGGGCTGCTCGGGCCGGGGCCACGGCATCTCCCCGCTGAGTTCGGGCCACTGCCAGGGGCGGAAGGCCACGTCCACCGGCTGTGCCGGGAAGAGGCCCGGGGTCCGCTCCAGGGAGCCCACGAAGACGTTCACGTGCGAGGTCTGCTGCTCTCCGGCCGGTGTGGCCACGGTGTACGCGAAGCGGTCGTAGCCCGTGAAGGAGGGTGCGGGGGTGTACGTCACCCAGCCGTCGTACGAGAGCTGTGCCTCACCGCCGCGGGGCTGCGTCACGGAGACGGCCGAGCTCCCCGCCGGGGCGCCGGACAGCACGTTGACCGTGCCCGGCTGCCCCGGCTCGGCCGCGATGCGCAGGCTCCGGGCCGTCGGCGGCCGCAGCGGCAGCGCGTCGGCGTCGAGCTTGCCCGTCCGGATGAGCTTGCGGCCGGTCGTGTCCGGGACGGCGACGATGATCTGGGGCCGGATCCGGGGCGCGGTGGCCGTGTCGTGGACCCGCAGGTGCAGGACGCCGGTGCCGGTCTCGCCGGCTTCCGCGCGGATCCGGAACCAGCGCTGCTGCGGGAAGTACTCCAGTCCCTGGACGGCGACGACGTCGGCGGATTCGGCCAGCGGCGCCTCCAGCAGGTAGGCACAGCCGCGTGGGGCACCCTGGTCGGGTGCCACCGACAGACCGAGCTGGAGCGTCTCGCCGGGCGCCACGCCGCGGCGCGGGTCGGCCGAGCCGTACAGGGCCGCGTAGACCGCGCCCGGGGACGGCTCGTCCCCGAGGGCCCGGCCCCGGCACAGGAGGTGATTCACGTGGCTGACTCCTCAGGCGCCGGGGAACTGGGACACACGGGACGTGGTGCGGTGTTTGAACGTCTCCTCGTCCAGCCAGCCCATCTCGTCGTACGAGAAGCGCGTGCGGTCGAGGTCACGGCCCCAGTGGGACGGGATGACGCCCTGTTCGAGCATGCTGCGGACGGCGAACCGGGCGCACTCGATCGCACCCTCGGCCCGCAGGTGCACGTTGTCCCCGTCCAGGACGTCCCGGAGCAGGGGCTCGCCGCGTCGCAGGTAGGTGAACACGGACTTGGTCGCCTCGGGCCCGAGCTCCTCCCACCACTGCAGGCTCTGCCCGTACATGTCGACGACCGGTACGTGCTCCTCCTCGGCCAGCCGGCGTGCGGCGACCGGGTAGTCGCCGAGGAACCGGGCCACGTTGCCGTGCCGGTCGATCCGCCGCCGCTCGTACGGGAGATAGATCACCGGGTGCCCCTGGCGCTCCCGCGCGCCGTCCACGTACGCCCGCATGTGTTCGAGGAACGTGGTGAACGGGTCGGTGTGCAGTCCCGGGTCCGGCTTCCAGTCGGTCTGGCCGAAGCCGAACAGCAGGTAGTCGCCCTCCTCCATCGCTTCCAGGATCCACTGGAGCCGGCCGCGTTCACGGAAGCTCTTGGAGCTGGCCCGCGCCCGGGCACAGGCGACCACCTCCACCTCGTCCGTGAGGAAGAGCGGAAGCACCTGCGCCCACCCGGCCATGGGCAGGTAGCTGTACGGGCGGCTGACGGCGTTGGAGCCGCCGACCACGAAGATCTTCGGGCGTCGGCCCTGCTGCTGCTGTCCGGGTGCGTACGTCACGCCTAGACCCCCTGGTCCTCCGTGGTCGCGATCAGTACGGACGCCAGCGCGGCCTCGAAGCCCGAGCGCTGCGCCGGGGTCGTGGTCGGGTCCTGCTTGCGCACGTCGATGACGTGGCCGGTCATCTCGGAGAGCAGGACGTCCAGGGAGGTCAGGGCGACGGACTCGGAGGTGAGCAGCGATCCCGAGGGCTCCTGGCCGAACGCCTTGGTGCGCATCGGGGTGGCCGTGCGCTCCGGGTTCACGCAGTTGACGCGGATGCCGTCCTCGGCCCACTCGTCGGCCAGCGCCTGGGTCAGGTTGACCATGGCGGCCTTGGTCGAGGAGTACAGGCTGTACTCGGCGCGGCCGCGGGTGTAGCTGCTGGAGGTGAAGAGCAGCAGCTGGCCCCGGGTCTCGCTGAGGTACTTGTACGAGGTCCGGGCGATGTTCACGGGCGCGAGGTAGTTGACGTCGAGCGCCTCGCGGATCGTCTCGTTGTCGGTCTCGTCGAGGCGGCCGACGCGCAGCACGCCCGCGGTGTTGACGACGTAGTCGATGCGTCCGGTCTCGGCGTAGGCGCCGGCCAGGGCCTCCTCGACGTGGTCGAGGTTCTCGACGTGCGTGCCGGTGGTGGAGCGGCCCAGGGCGAAGACGCGGGCCCCGAAGCCCTCGGCGATGCGGGAGATGTCGGCGCCGATGCCGTACGAGCCGCCGAAGACCACCATCGTCTTGCCCGCCAGCTGCTCGCGGTACGCGGCTTCGCCGGCCTGGGCGGGCGCGGCGTGGGAGGCGAGCTGGAACAGCTTGTCGGCGATGAAGACGTCGACGGGCTGGGTGACCTTCATGTTGTAGTC
The DNA here is from genome assembly GCF_044455885.1 of Streptomyces sp. NPDC051109. Classification (NCBI taxonomy): domain Bacteria; kingdom Bacillati; phylum Actinomycetota; class Actinomycetes; order Kitasatosporales; family Streptomycetaceae; genus Streptomyces; species Streptomyces sp. NPDC051109. Next base: position 113,402 of record NZ_JBITFF010000006.1, on the reverse strand, counting down.
GTCGCCGGTGACGATGTGGACCGGGACGTGGGGCAGGTACTTGACGACGACGGAGCAGTCGTCGGTGGCCTGGAAGAAGGGGTCGGCGGCCGCACGCTCGTACGCGGCGCGGATCGTCGAGAGCCGGAAGCCCTGCGGGGTCTGGCCGCGGCGCAGCCGGGAGCGGTCGGGGACCTCGGTGATGAACTCGCCGTCGGGGCCGTGGGTACGGGTCACGATGACGGTGTCCGAGGACGGGATGGCGACGTCGACGGCCTGGTAGCGCTCCAGGGACTCGACGCATTCGCGCACCACGCGCTGCGAGAGCAGCGGGCGGACCGCGTCGTGGAACAGGAGGTTGCAGTCCTCGCCCTCGCCGAGTCCGGCGGCCGCGGCCTCGATGGCGATCCGGGTGGTCTCGCTGCGGGTCGAGCCGCCCGCCAGGACGCGGGTGACCTTGCCCAGCTTGGCCCGTTCCACGATGCGGCGGGCGTCCTCCACGTACGCGGGCGTCATCAGGAGGATCACCTCGTCGACGTCCGGCGCGTTCTCGAAGATGTGGAGCGTGTGCTCCAGGATCGGCTTTCCGGCGATCTTGAGCAGCTGCTTCGGTATTTCGAGCCCGATGCGCTGGCCGGTGCCACCCGCGAGAACGACGGCGACGGTGCGGTGGGTGACAGGTCTGGAGGACAAGGCTCCTTCTTCCTGAGTGAGGGTGCGGCACGGCGGTGGTGCGGGGTGGCGGTCGGTGGACGGGCGGTGCGACCCGGATGCCCGGGGGAGGTCCGCCTACACGGGGTAGGGGACCTGCTCCGGGTATTCGATGGGGAAGTCGCGCAGCCCCCGCCGGTAGAGGTTGTTGGCGGCCGCGTTGAAGCGGACGATCGAGGGCGGGTACTCCTCGCCCAGGAGGTACTGCTTCAGCTGCTCGCGGTAGGGCGCCATGACGTCCTCGCGCGGGTTCAGCGTGGCCTCGATGGCCTCGGCCAGGCCGTTGCAGTCGCCGTCGAGCAGGTAGGAGGCGTAGGCCGTCCGCTGCTCGTTGCGGAACTGGTCGTCGGGCAGGCCGTCGAGGTTGAAGATGGCGTACGGCTTCAGGGTCGCGACGAAGTCGGAGACGACGCTGGACATGTCGCCGATGAGGAGGTCGGACTGGTTGAAGCAGTCGTACAGGGCCGGGATCCGCTCGGTCACCACGTGGTGCGCGGCGTCGGGGACGGCGTTCCAGTACAGGGCCCCCGCCTGGTTGCGGCTGCGCCGGATGCGCGCGGTCCGCTCCTCCTCGGTGAGGTCCGGGTACTTGGAGCGGACGCCGCGCTCGGAGAGGTCGGCGATGCGCTGGTCGATCCGGGCGAGCTTCTTCGCGGCGGCCTTGGAGTCGGTGAGGTTGCGGCCGAAGCGCCGGGCGTTGTCCTCTTCGAGAAGGGCGATGACACGGCGGTGCGCGGCGGCGGCCTCGGCGGAGCGCGAACCGGTGAGCGGGTGCGGCTTGTAGATGATGCGGATGTCGCGCTCGTAGTCGAGCAGCGCCTTGATCAGCTTCTCGCCGGCCGGGATGACCGAGGTGTAGCAGGCGTCATCGGTCCAGCCCTCCCAGGTGGGGGCGTAGATGACGGTGGGGACGGGCGCGGCGACCTTGCCGGTCCAGCGGTGCAGGGGCATCAGCTGGGGGCGTCCGACCTCGACGATCTGGTGGTGCGACACGGCGTGCTTGATGCGCTCGTAGCGGTCGCGGCCGGCCCGGCCGGCCACCCAGATCTCGTCGAAGACCTTGCTGACCCGGTTGCTGCTCGCGAGCTTGTCGCTGTCGCCGTGGCCGATGAAGACGTGCTTGACCTCGGCGCGCTGGAGCATGTGGACGTTCTTGCCCGCGTTGCCGGGGTAGAGGGCGACCCGGAGTTCGTTCATCTCGATACGGGCGAGATTGTCCGCTTTGGGGATGCAGATGACCGGGACCGAGGTCGCGTCCAGGTAGCGCAGGGTGGCCCGCTCGCGCAGCACGATGATGGGCCGCAGCTCCAGCGCCTCCAGCGCCTCCAGCCACATGTTCACCTGGTACATGAAGTCTTTGGAGACGGCCGCGAAGGTGAAGTAGAGCGCCACCTGGGGTCGGTATTCGGCCAGCTGGTGGTTGAGCTCCTCGATGGCCTCGTCGGTGGTGGGGAGCTTGAGCGCGTTGCGCGCGTCGGGCACCAGCACCAGCAGCGAGAAGTAGGCGAGGAAGACGGTGGTGATCATGCCGTACGTGACGAAGCGCCAGTCGTCCGTGGCGATGGTGGCGAGGGCGCCGGCCACCAGCGGGATGTCCAGGTGCAGCGTCTTGCGGACGTGCTTGTTCATCAGGAACGGGTGCGGCATGCGGCGGATGCCGAGCGCCTCCAGGTCCAGTCCGCGCGTGGTGAACGGCAGTTCGTTGCGCATCTTGCGGACGTGCTTGAGGAGCGCGCCGTACGCGAGCTGCAGGATGAACAGCAGGAGCAGGCCGATGGTGGTCATCTGCGCCACGAACGACTCGATGTCGGCGATGGCCCCGCACAGGCCGAGCAGCAGGAACTGCCGGATGAGGAAGCGCATCGTCAGGCCGAAGCGCGAGTCGCGCAGCTTCTCCAGCGTCGGCGAATCGGTGTTGTGGAGCATCAGGTCGGCGACGTAGCTGAGCGCGGCGCAGCCGGCGAACAGGGGGAGGGAGACGAAGGCGACGGCGACCAGCATCCCGACGAAGCTGAGGATGAGCCCAGAGGTGATCAGAACGCCGAGCACGGCGCGCAGCCGCTTGGAGCCCATGGTGCGGTTCCTCCCCCATGGAGGTATAAGGATCCTGTGAAGTGTCGCAGTAGTATAAGCAGCAATATGGATGGCTCTAGAACGCAGGGTTAACCGCAGGTCAATGCCATCAGGCCGTGAAGCGATACAACGCCAGCTCACGCCGGTCCTGCGTCTTCACGGAAAAGCCGATGCACAATGCGGGCCGTCCGCCGGCCATGGCGACCGCGATTCCCTCCGGCTCCCGGTACACGAGATCCGGTGCCACGGTCACGTGATGACGGCCTTGCGCCTTCCCCGTGCGTACGTCAATTGCGGAGACATAGGTATTTCCGCCGGACTTCCGCGGATTGTCCCCGTCCTTGCCGGTGTACGGGCCGCCGGTCAATACGTAGACGTGGTCCCCGTACAGCGCGCAGCCCTGGAACCACTCCTCCTGCTTGACCTGCACCCCGGCCCTGAGGACCTGGGCGGCGGTGAAGCGCCCGGCCAGGAAGTCCGCCATCCCGTACACCGAGAAGCGGTGCACGCCGTCCTCCTCGTGGCTCACCAGCACCCGCCCGCCGGGCAGGTCGAGCGCGGGCGAGACGTCGGTGGATCCGGGAACCGGGTCGAAATGGCGGACGGAGTCGTCCGAACTGTCGAGGACCGAACCGTCCTTGAACGGGACCCGGACCACGGTGCGGCCGTACCCGCTCTCGGTGTCGGCGCGGCCCTCCACCCATATGTACGTGTGCTGGCCCGTCGGCTCGACGCCGCAGGAAATTCCGTGGCCGAAGCCGCGCAGATACATATGCCCGAGTGTTTTCCCCGAACTGCTCAGCCGGGTCAGGCACATATCGCCGGATGTCTTCCGATCGCCCGAGTCGACCGGATCCTCCTCGCCGTCGAGCCGGATACCGCTCTCGACGATCTGCAGTACGTAGACCTGCCCGTTCGTATCGTCGAACGCGAACGACTGCGGGCCCGTCGTATTGAACAGCGGAGTCGGGGCGAGCAGTTGCGCACCGGTCCGCATGTCGAACGCGCCGGCCATCGGGCCCGCGTCCACCGGGCCCCCGTCGTCCTGCGTGCCGGCCCCGGCGCGCAGCGCCCAGGACAGACCGCCCGCCGTGAGGCCGGCGGCCACCGCACCGCCCGCGAACAGCAGGTTCCGGCGGCTGAAATGTGTCGTGCCATCCGCCATGGACCGCATTCTGCCAGTCCGGACCGGAGGGTTCCGCGCCGGGCCCCCGCCTCGTCCCGTCGAACGGCGGACGCCCGCCCCCCGAGCGAGGGGGGCGGGCGTCCGGGGCGTTCAGGCGCAGCGGTCTCAGACCGGGACGCTCGCCAGACCCGGGGCGAGGAACTTCTTGCCGTTCACGCGCTCCGAGACCCCTTCGCGGTCCAGGTACGGCGTGATGCCGCCCAGGTGGAAGGGCCAGCCGGCACCCGTGATGAGGCAGAGGTCGATGTCCTGGGCCTCGGCCACGACACCCTCCTCCAGCATCAGGCCGATCTCCTGCGCCACCGCGTTCAGGACGCGGTCGCGGACCTGCTCCTCGGTCAGGACGACATCGCCCTGGACCAGGAGCGCGGCGACCTCGGGGTCCAGCTCCGGCTTGCCGGAATCGTAGACGTAGAAGCCGCGCTTGCCGGCCTTGACCACGGCCGCCAGGTTCGGGGAGACGGTGAAGCGCTCCGGGAAGGCGCGGTTCAGGGTCTCGGACACGTGCAGACCGATCGCCGGGCCCACGAGCTCCAGCAGCACCAGCGGGGACATCGGCAGGCCGAGCGGCTCGATGGCCTTCTCCGCCGTGACGACCGGGGTGCCCTCGTCGATGACGTTCTGGATCTCGCCCATGAAGCGGGTCAGGATGCGGTTCACGACGAACGCCGGGGCGTCCTTGGTGAGGACCGCGGTCTTCTTCAGCTTCTTGGCGACACCGAAGGCCGTGGCCAGCGAGGCGTCGTCGGTCTGCTCACCGCGGACGATCTCCAGCAGCGGGAGGATCGCGACCGGGTTGAAGAAGTGGAAGCCGACCACGCGCTCCGGGTGGCGGAGCTTCGAGGCCATCTCCGACACCGACAGCGAGGAGGTGTTGGTGGCGAGGATCGCGTGCGCCGGGGCGACCGCCTCGACCTCCGCGAACACCTTCTGCTTGACGGACATCTCCTCGAACACGGCCTCGATGATGAAGTCCGCGTCCGCGAAGCCCTCGGCCTTGTCCAGGACACCGCTCACCAGGGCGGTCAGGCGGTTGGCCTTGTCCTGGTTGATGCGGCCCTTGCCGAGCAGCTTCTGGATCTCGGCGTGGACGTAGCCCACGCCCTTGTCCACGCGCTCCTGGTCGATGTCGGTGAGGACCACCGGCACCTCCAGGCGGCGCAGGAAGAGCAGCGCCAGCTGCGAGGCCATCAGGCCGGCGCCGACGACGCCGACCTTGGTGACCGGACGGGCCAGCGACTTGTCCGGGGCGCCGGCCGGGCGCTTGGCGCGCTTCTGGACCAGGTTGAAGGCGTAGATGCCCGAGCGCAGCTCGCCGCCCATGATGAGGTCGGCCAGGGCCGTGTCCTCGGCGTCGAAGCCGGCCTGGAGGTCCCCGTCCTTGGCCGCGGCGATGATGTCCAGCGCGCGGTAGGCGGCCGGAGCGGCGCCGTGCACCTTGGAGTCCGCGATGAAGCGGCCCTTGGCGACGGCCGCGTCCCAGGCCTCGCCGCGGTCGACCTCGGCGCGGACGACCTCGGTCTCGCCCTTCAGGACCTTCGCGGTCCACAGGAGGGACTGCTCCAGGAAGTCGGCGCCCTCGAAGATCGCGTCGGCGATGCCGAGCTCGAAGACCTGCTTGCCGCGCAGCTGCTTGTTCTGGTTGAGCGAGTTCTCGATGATCACCGAGACCGCACGCTCCGCGCCGATCAGGTTCGGCAGCAGGGCGCAGCCGCCCCAGCCCGGAACCAGGCCGAGGAAGACCTCGGGGAGCGAGAAGGCCGGGATGGCCTTCGAGACGGTGCGGTAGGTGCAGTGCAGGCCGACCTCGACACCGCCGCCCATCGCCGCGCCGTTGTAGTACGCGAAGGTGGGGACGGCCAGCGCCGACAGGCGCTTGAAGACGTCGTGGCCGCCCTTGCCGATGGCGAGCGCCTCGTCGTGGTTCTTCAGCAGCTCGACGCCCTTGAGGTCGGCGCCGACCGCGAAGATGAACGGCTTGCCGGTGATGCCCGCGCCGACGATGGAGCCCGCGAGGGCCTCCTGCTCGACCTGGTCGATCGCCGCGTTCAGGTTGGCGAGGGACTGCGGGCCGAAGGTCGTCGGCTTGGTGTGGTCGAAGCCGTTGTCCAGCGTGACGAGCGCGAAGCGCCCGGCGCCGAACGGCAGGTCCAGGTGGCGGACGTGCGCGGACGTGACGACCTCGTCCGGGAACAGCTCGGCCGCGCCCTTCAGGAGCTCAGCGGTGGTGCTCACTTGGAGTCTCCCTCGGCGTTGAAGTTCGGGTTCTCCCAGATGACCGTGGCGCCCATGCCGAAGCCGACGCACATGGTGGTCAGGCCGTAGCGGACGTGCGGCTGCTCCTCGAACTGGCGGGCCAGCTGCGTCATCAGGCGGACGCCGGAGGAGGCCAGCGGGTGGCCGAACGCGATCGCGCCGCCGTACTGGTTGACGCGGGCGTCGTCGTCGGCGATGCCGTAGTGCTCCAGGAAGGCGAGGACCTGGACCGCGAACGCCTCGTTGATCTCGAACAGGCCTATGTCCTCGATGGACAGGCCGGCCTGGGCGAGGGCCTTCTCGGTGGCCGGGATCGGGCCGTAGCCCATGACCTCCGGCTCGACACCCGCGAAGGAGTACGAGACCAGGCGCATCTTGACCGGCAGGTTGTTCTCGCGGGCGAAGTCCTCGGACGCGATGATCGCGGCCGTGGCACCGTCGTTGAGACCGGCGGCGTTGCCCGCCGTGACCCGGCCGTGCGTACGGAACGGGGTCTTCAGGCCGGCCAGGTTCTCCAGCGTGGTGCCCGGGCGCATCGGCTCGTCGGTGGTGACCAGGCCCCAGCCGGTCTCGCCGGCGGCCTCGTTGGTGTTGCGCACCGAGATCGGGACGAGGTCCTGCTGGATCTTGCCGTCGGCGTACGCCTTGGCGGCCTTCTCCTGCGAGCGCACGGCGTACTCGTCGGCGCGGAGCTTGGTGATCGTCGGGTACCGGTCGTGCAGGTTCTCGGCGGTCATGCCCATGAACAGGGCGGACTCGTCGACCAGCTTCTCGGAGACGAAGCGCGGGTTCGGGTCGACGCCCTCGCCCATGGGGTGGCGGCCCATGTGCTCGACACCGCCGGCGAGGGCGACGTCGTACGCACCGAAGGCCACGCCGCCCGCGACGGCGGTCACGGCGGTGAGCGCGCCGGCGCACATGCGGTCGATCGAGTAGCCCGGGACGGACTGCGGGAGGCCCGCGAGGATGCCGGCGGTACGGCCCAGCGTCAGGCCCTGGTCGCCGATCTGCGTGGTCGCGGCGATGGCGACCTCGTCGATCTTCTTGGGGTCCAGGTCCGGGTTGCGGCGCAGCAGCTCCCGGATCGCCTTCACGACGAGGTCGTCGGCGCGGGTCCCGTTGTAGATGCCCTTCGGGCCCGCCTTGCCGAACGGGGTGCGGACGCCGTCGACGAAGACGACGTCCCTGACGGTACGAGGCACGTTGGCTCTCCTCCAGGTGCGGGTGTGCACTGCTGCGCGGGGGCGGTCTGCGTCTGCTGCTGAGCGCCCGCTCACCCGGCCATGCTACTTGCCGGTAACTGGCATGCACACCCCCTCCGGGAGGAGCGGCGAACGTCACACTCCCGGCCCCCGGCCCCCGGAGCGCGGCGCTCGGCCGCCCCGCCCCGGACCCCGCGCCTCAAGCCCCGGCGGGGCGGGATCCGGCGGGCGCGGGCGCGGGCGCGGGCGCGGGAACGGGGGCGGGGGCGGGAGTGCGGGTGGAGGCGGGGTGCATCGCCCCGGCCAGGGGGCCGGAGGAGCGGATCACGTCCGCGGTGAACCGCAGGCGCCCGACGCCGAGGTGGCGCAGGGCCGGGCCGTGGTCCACCGCGACCACCGCGCCCGCCCCGGCGAGCAGCCCCCGCCAGGCCAGCAGGGCGCTCCGGCGGGCCGGTGCCGGAAGGGGCGCCAGGGCCTCCCGCAGCCGCCGGCAGTGGAAGGGCACGTGGCGTTCCTCGTCCGCCAGGATCCGCCCCGCCACCTCCGCGGCCAGCGGATCCGGGGCCCCGTCCCGCACCGCCCGGTAGTACCGCAGGGCCACCGCCTCTGCCACCATCAGCACCAGCAGCTCGACCCGCAGCCCCAGCAGCCGCCGCAGCCGTACGAACACCGCGTCGCTCCAGTGCCCCGAAAGAGTCCCGGCCCCGCCCGCAGCCAGGAGCAGCGCCAGCATCCGCGCGTGGTTCTGCTCCTCCGCCACGAAGAGCCGTACGGCCCGTGCGTACTGCGCGTCCCCGGCCCGGTCCGCCTTGCCGATCAGGGCGGAGCCGTCCCCGTCCTCGCCCACCTGGAACCGCTGCAGGCTCCGTACGAGCGCCGGATCGAGGGCGGCTCCCCGGTCCCACTCGGGATCTCCGATCGCCGCGCGCCGCTCCCGCTCGGCCTCGAAGTCGCGTACCCACGTCCCGTATCCCTCGTACCCGTTATTGATCATGTTCAAAAGCTAGCCAGCTTTGAGCGTGTTCAAAAGTGTGCCCGCGGGGCTGTAGCGGAACCGGGACACTCGCCGGGACGCGCAGAGCCCCCGGCCGAACGGCCGGGGGCTCTCGGTGATGTGGTGCCGCGTCAGGCGGTCGCCGCCAGTGCCCGCACCAGCGCGGGCGTCACCTGTTCGATCTGCCACGGGCGGGCGCCGTAGCCCGCGAGGGCCTGCTCCACCGCCTCCGGCTCCAGCCGCTGCGGCGGCTCCCAGCACAGCCGGCGGACCGTGTCCGGGGTGATCAGGTTCTCCTGGGGCAGGTTCAGCCCCTCCGCGAGCGCCGAGACGGCGGTCCGCGCCGCCGCCAGCCGCGCCGCGGCGGCCGGGTCCTTGTCCGCCCAGGAGCGCGGCGGCGGCGGACCGGCCGGGGTCGACCCCGGCTGCGGCAGCTCGTTCTCGGGCAGGGCCTTCGCCCGGTCCACGGCGGCCATCCACTGCTCCAGCTGGCGCCGGCCCATCCGCTGCCCGTACCCGGGCAGGGCCGACAGCGCGTGTACGTTCACCGGCAGCGCGAGGGCGGCCTCGACGATCGCGGCGTCCCCCAGCACCTTGCCGGGCGACACGTCACGCCGCTGGGCGATCCGGTCCCGGGACTCCCACAGCTCCCGTACGACGGCCATCTGCCGGCGCCGGCGCACCTTGTGCATCCCGGACGTACGGCGCCACGGATCCTTGCGCGGCGGCGCGGGCGGGGCGGCGGCGATGGCGTCGAACTCCTGCCGGGCCCATTCCAGCTTGCCCTGCCGGTCCAGTTCCTTCTCCAGCGCGTCCCGCAGGTCCACCAGCAGCTCCACGTCGAGCGCGGCGTAGCGAAGCCACGGCTCGGGGAGGGGGCGGGTGGACCAGTCGACGGCGGAGTGGCCCTTCTCCAGCGCGTAGCCGAGCACGCTCTCGACCATCGCGCCCAGCCCGACCCGCGGGAAGCCGGCGAGGCGGCCGGCCAGCTCGGTGTCGAAGAGGGAGGTGGGCACCATGCCTATTTCGCGCAGGCACGGCAGGTCCTGGGTGGCGGCGTGCAGGATCCACTCGGTACCGGACAGGGCCTCGCCCAGTGCGGACAGGTCGGGGCAGCCGACCGGGTCGATCAGCGCGGATCCTGCGCCCTCGCGGCGCAGCTGCACCAGATAGGCGCGCTGGCCGTAGCGGTATCCGGATGCGCGCTCGGCGTCGACGGCCACGGGTCCGGTGCCCGCGGCGAAGGCCGCGACCACCCGGGCGAGGGCGTCTTCGTCGGCGACCACCGGAGGGATCCCCTCGCGGGGTTCGAGCAGCGGAATCGGCGCCTTTTCGACGTCGTCCGGGGGGCCGCCCCCGGTGGTGGTGCGCAGGTCTGCTGCGGTCTCTTGGGCGTCGGTCACCGCTCAAGGGTATCCGTGGATACGGCGCACCCGTCGCCGGAACGTTCCGTCGACGGGCGCGGGGCGCGGGCTCGGGTGTTTCCCCGGCTTCCCCGGGAGTTTCCCCGGGGTCCGCCGGGCGGCTGTCAGTGGATGATCCCGGTCCGCAGGGCGACGGCGACCATCCCCGCGCGGTCCCCGGTGCCCAGCTTGCGGGCGATCCGGGCGAGGTGGGACTTGACGGTCAGGGCGGACAGGCCCATCGAGACGCCGATGGCCTTGTTGGACTGGCCCTCCGCGACGAGGCGCAGGACCTCGACCTCGCGGCCGGAGAGCTCGCGGTAGCCGCCCGGGTGGCTCGGGGCACCCGGGGGGCGGCGGTGCATACGGGCGGCGGCGGCACCGATGGGGGCGGCGCCGGGCCGGGTGGGGAGCCCGATGTTGGTCCGCGTGCCGGTGACGACGTAGCCCTTCACGCCGCCCGCGAGGGCGTTGCGCACGGCGCCGATGTCGTCGGCGGCGGACAGGGCCAGGCCGTTCGGCCAGCCGGCGGCCCGCGTCTCGGAGAGCAGGGTGAGACCGGAACCGTCGGGCAGGTGTACGTCGGCCACGCAGATGTCGCGCGGGCTGCCGACGCGGGGGCGGGCCTCCGCGATGGACGACGCCTCGATCACGTCACGTACTCCGAGGGCCCACAGATGGCGGGTCACGGTGGAACGCACGCGCGGGTCGGCCACGACGACCATGGCCGTCGGCTTGTTCGGGCGGTAGGCGACCAGGCTTGCGGGCTGCTCGAGAAGAACGGACACCTAGGCCTCCTGGGGGAGTGGCGGGACGGCCGGCTCGGGGAAGGAAGCCGGTGCGAACCGTGCGGATGGTCACTGACTCCTTCGGCACGTCACCCGCCCGGCTTTAGGGAATGATCACGATTTGGTGAGTAACAATTCGGGCAATTCGGACGCACGATCGATCATCGGGTGATCAGAAGCCCACAACGGGTGCCCGGTTCCGACACCGGGCCGCCGATGCTCGATCGGCCGTTCTACGGGGCGCAGCGCATTCGGCGTCCGTGACGGCTCCGGAGTCCGCGGCGCTTCGGCCGCCCCCGCGGACGGTGACCGCCCGCGTGCCGCCGGACGGGGGCACGGCTACGGGTGGTGCGGACCGCGCCGCTGTGGCAGGGACACCACGCCCGTCCCCGAGTCCGTCGGCCCGACCGGCGGCAGCCCCGCGATCTGGCAGAGCAGCTCGCACCACGCCGACAGGTGCGCCGGGGTGTCCGGGACCCCGCCGACGCCCTCGCGCGGCGTCCACGAGGCCCTGATCTCGATCTGGGTGGCCGGCCGCCGCTCCGAGAGCCCGCCGAAGTAGTGGGAGCTCGCCATCGTCACGGTCCCGCTCGCCTCCCCGTAGGCCAGGCCGCGCGCCTCCAGGGCCCCCGTCAGCCAGGACCAGCACACCTCGGGCAGGAGCGGGTCGGCGGCCATCTCGGGCTCCAGCTCGGCGCGTACGAGCGTCACCAGGCGGAAGGTCCCGTGCCAGGCGTCGTGCCCGGACGGGTCGTGGAGCAGGATGAGCCGGCCGTCGGCCAGATCGTCCTCGCCGTCGACGACCGCGGCCTCCAGGGCGTAGGCGTGGGGGGCCAGGCGCTGGGGCGGTCTGGTGGGTTCGATCTCGATCCCCGGACGCAGGCGCGCCCTCTTCAAGCCGTCGACCGCGTGTCGGAACGGGAGCGGGACGGAGCTCTCCTTCGCGCTGTCCACACCGTCAGCGCCATCTGAAAATCGTCCCTGAGCCGCAGCCATGCGGGGAAGACTAGGCGGAACGAGCGTCCCTGCGGCGCAGGGACACCCGCACCGGGCCGGGCACTTCTTCATACGTGCGAAGATTTGCGGCGTGAGCGCCAACGACCGCCCCACGGGCCAGCCGAGTCAGACGTACGATTCCGCCTTCCTGAAGGCGTGCCGGCGGGAGCCGGTGCCGCACACCCCGGTGTGGTTCATGCGGCAGGCCGGGCGCTCGCTCCCCGAGTACCGCAAGGTGCGCGAGGGGACCCAGATGCTGGAGTCGTGCATGCGGCCCGACCTGGTCACGGAGATCACGCTCCAGCCGGTCCGCCGCCACAACGTCGACGCGGCGATCTTCTTCTCCGACATCGTGGTCCCGCTCAAGGCCATCGGCGTCGACCTGGACATCAAGCCGGGCATCGGCCCGGTCGTCGCCCAGCCGATCCGCCGCCGCGAGGACCTCGCACAGCTGCGCGACCTCACCCCGGAGGACGTCTCGTACGTCACCGAGGCGATCGGCATGCTCACGGGTGAACTCGGCTCCACGCCGTTGATCGGTTTCGCGGGTGCGCCTTTCACTCTCGCGAGCTACCTGGTCGAGGGCGGCCCGTCGAAGAACCACGAGCACACCAAGGCCCTGATGTACGGCGACCCGGAGCTCTGGGCCGACCTGCTGGACCGCCTCGCTGAGATCACCTCCGCCTTCCTGAAGGTCCAGATCGAGGCCGGCGCCTCCGCGGTGCAGCTCTTCGACTCCTGGGTCGGCGCGCTGGCCCCGGCGGACTACCGCCGCTCGGTGATGCCGGCGTCGGCGAAGGTCCTGGAGTCCGTCGCCTCGTACGGGGTCCCGCGCATCCACTTCGGCGTGGGCACGGGCGAGCTGCTCGGCCTGATGGGCGAGGCCGGCGCGGACGTCGTGGGCGTCGACTACCGCGTCGCGCTCGACGAGGCCGCCCGCCGGGTCGGCCCCGGCAAGGCGCTCCAGGGCAACCTGGACCCGGCAGTGCTCTTCTCCACGGAGGAGGCGGTGCGGACGAAGACGGACGAGGTCCTCGCGGCGGCCTCCGGCCTGGAGGGCCACGTCTTCAACCTCGGCCACGGCGTCCTCCCCACCACCCCCCCGGACGCCCTGACCCGCCTGGTCGACTACGTCCACACGAAGACGGCCCGCTGACCCGGACCGGCTCGACAAGATCGCGAACGTCGGTACCGTGCCCCGCGTGACAGGGCACGGACCGACGTTTCGCACATCCGACGGAGAGCACGTCGACGGGGCCTGACGCCTCGTGTGGCGCGCGTATCGAGCCGCGCGGCGGGCACCACCCCGAGAACCTCCTCGTCCACGCGGCACCGCGGCGGCCCGGGCCCCTACCCCGCCGCGCGCACCGCCGAGACGGCCTTGCGGGCGGCCACCAGGACCGGGTCCCAGACCGGGGAGAAGGGCGGGGCGTAGCCCAGGTCCAGGGATACGACCTGGTCCACCGTCATACCGGCGGTCAAGGCCACCGCCGCGATGTCCACCCGCTTCGCGGAGCCCGCGCCGCCGACGATCTGGACGCCCAGCAGCCGGCCCGTGCGGAGTTCCGCGAGCATCTTGACCGTCATGTCCGCGGCCGTCGGGTAGTAGCCCGCCGTCGTCGTGGAGTTGATCGTCGCCGTCACGAAGCGCAGCCCGGCCGACAGGGCGTCGCGCTCGCGCAGGCCCGTACGGGCGATCTCCAGGTCGCAGACCTTGCTCACCGCCGTGCCGACCACTCCCGGGAACGTGGCGTAGCCGCCGCCCACGCCCGAACCGATGACCTGGCCGTGCTTGTTGGCGTGCGTGCCCAGCGGGATGTGCCGCATGCGGCCCGCCACCAGGTCCAGGACCTCCACGCAGTCACCGCCCGACCAGATGTTCTCGTGGCCCCTGACCCGCATCGACAGGTCCGTCAGGATGCCGCCCGACTCGCCGAGCGGCAGCCCCGCCGCGCGGGCCAGCGCCGTACGGGGCTCCACGCCGATGCCGAGCACGACCACGTCCGCCGGGTACTCGTCCCCCGCCGCCGTGGCCACCGCGCGGACCGCGCCGTGATCGTCCGTGAGGACCTTCGTCACCTCGGCGCCCGACACCGTCCGGATCCCCATGCGGTTCATCGCGGAGTGCACCAGGGCGCCCATGTCCGGGTCCAGCGTGGCCATCGGCTGCGGTCCGCGGTGCAGGACGGTGACCTCGTACCCGCGCGCGACGAGCGCCTCCGCCATCTCCACGCCGATGTAGCCGGCGCCGACGACGACCGCCCTGCGGCCCTCCGTACCCTCCGTCCGCTCCAGCGTGTCCATCAGCCGCTGGCCGTCGTCCAGGGTCTGGACGCCGTGCACCCCGTGCGCGCCGATCCCCGGCAGCCGGGGCCGGACCGGCCGGGCGCCCGTGGCCAGGACGAGCTTGTCGTAGCCCGTCCAGGCCTCGGACCCGGAATCCAGGTCGCGGGTACGGACGCGGCCCCCGGCGAGGTCGAGCTCCACCACCTCCGTGCGCATGCGCAGGTCGATGTCCCGGGCGCGGTGCTCCTCGGGCGTGCGGGCGATCAGGTCGTCCCGGCCGGGGACCTGGCCGCCGATCCAGTACGGGATCCCGCACGCGGAGTACGAGGTGAAGTGTCCGCGCTCGAAGGCCGTGATCTCCAGCTCCGCCGGGCCCTTGAGCCGCCGGGCCTGTGACGCGGCGGACATCCCCGCCGCGTCCCCGCCGACCACCACCAGTCGTTCCGTCGCCATCGTCCGCCCCGTTCTCCGCACTCCGCGCGTCCCGCAGTCTCGTGGGAACACGCTACGGGCGGAACCCGAGTTCAGTCGGAGGCCTCCGCCGTTTCCGTCGAGTCGGCGGGCCGGGCCGCCGGGACCCTCGTCGGCGTCAGGCCCGTCTTCGGCTTCGCCGGGCGCAGCCGCCGGTACGCGCGCCGGCCCAGCAGCACCAGCGCGGCCGTCACCGCGAACGGCGCCACCGCGGCGACCGCCAGGGCCAGGTAGCGCACGATCGCCGTGAAGACGTCCCACCCGCCGCGCAGGGCGTCCGTGAAGGAGGGCTCCCCGTCCTTCTTCTCCGCCGGCTCCGGGGCCGGTTCCGAGACCTCCATCGTGATCGTGCCCATCGAGGTCTGGTCCTTCAGCGCCGTCTGCTGTGCGAGCAGCGACTCCAGGTCCGACTGGCGCTTGCTCAGCTCGCTCTCCAGCATCACCACGTCGGCGAGCGCCGTGGCCTTGTCCATCATGTCCCGCACCCGGGCCACGCTGGCCTGCTGCGATTTCACCCGGCTGTCGACGTCCGCGACCTTCTCGGTCACGTCCTGCGCCTCGACCTTGCGGCTGCGCAGCCGGCCGCTGCCCTCCATGGCACCGAGCACGGCGTCGAAGCGTTCGCCCGGCACGCGCAGGGTCAGCGTCGAGGTCATCCGGCCGTCCTCGCCGCGTCCGGTCGTCTCGTTGCCCACGTACCCGCCCGCGCCCTCGGCCGCCGTACGGGCCGCCGCCAGGGCCTTCTGCGCGTCCGCCGCCTCCAGGGCGAGCGTGGCCGTACGGATCACGTGCGGGCGTACGGCGGCCGGCTGCTGCCCGTTCTTGGGCGCATCGGAGCCCGCGGACCCGGCGGCGGCCGGGGGAGCGGCCGCAGCCCCCGGCTTGCCCTGGGCCGCGCCCTCCGGGGCTCGGACGGCGGCCTTGTCGGCGGAGGCCGGGCCCGCCGCGTCCTGGCCGCCGGCCCCGCACCCGGTGAGCGCGAGCGCCCCGGCCAGGGACAGGCCGGCCAGAACGGCCGCGCCGCGGTGCCGTACAGCGGTGCCTCTGCTGCTGCGGACGGTTCGCATCGGTGGTCCCCCCGAGGGTCGGCTGATGTCGCCGTTGTGGCGTACGCCGGTGTGACGTACAGGGTGCCGCCGCGGGTTTCGCCGCGGCGGTCCCGGGCCGGTCCCGATGCGGTCACGGTCCGGCCTCGGTGATCGTCCGCCGAACGGTCTGAGACGATGTGTCCATGCACGGAGCGGACATGCGTACGGACGACACGGCGGCAGGGGCCCCGCCCCGCCACGCCGTCGTCATCGGCGGCGGGATCGCCGGCCTCGCCGCGGCCCACCGGCTGCTCGCCGACGGCCTGCGCGTCACGCTCCTGGAGGCCGGGCCGCGCCTCGGCGGCAAGCTGCTCGCCGGCGAGCTCGCGGGCGCCCCCGTCGACCTCGGCGCCGAATCCGTGCTCGCCCGCCGCCCCGAAGCCCTGGAGCTGGCCCGGGCCGTGGGCCTCGCCGAAGCCCTCCAGCCGCCCGCCACCGCCACCGCCCACCTGTGGACCCGCGGGGCGCTGCGGCCCATGCCGCGCGGCCACGTCATGGGCGTCCCCGGCGACCTGGCCCCGCTCGCGGCCTCCGGGGTGCTCTCCGCCGAGGGCCTGGCCCGCATCGAAGCCGAACGCCAACTGCCGCCCGCCGAGATCGGCGAGGACGTCGCCGTCGGCGAGTACGTGGCCGCCCGCCTCGGCCACGAGGTCGTCGACCGCCTGGTGGAGCCCCTCCTGGGCGGGGTCTACGCCGGCAACGCCTACCGCATCTCCATGCGCGCCGCGGTCCCGCAACTCTTCGAGGCCGCCCGTACCCACGCCTCGCTGGGCGAGGGCGTACGCGAACTCCAGCAGCGGGCGGCCGCACAGCAGCCCCAGCAGGCCGGGCGCCCCGTCTTCGCCGGCATCGACGGCGGCATCGGACGGCTCCCGCAGGCCGTGGCCGAAGCCTGCCGGGCGGCCGGGGCGAGGATCAGCACCGGTACCCCGGTGCGCGAGCTCCTCCGTACGGCCGGAGGCTGGAGGGTCGTCACCGACGCGGAGGCCTTCGAAGCCGACGCCGTGGTCCTGGCCGTCCCCGCCGGGCCCGCCGCCCGCCTGCTGGACGGGCTCGCGCCAGCCGCGGCCGCCGAGCTGCGGACCGTCGAGTACGCCTCCATGGCCCTGGTGACGATGGCCTTCCGGCGTTCCGAGCTGCCCGCCGCGATCACCGGGGGCGGCGCCAGCGGATTCCTCGTACCGCCCGTCGACGGACGGACCATCAAGGCCTCCACCTTCTCCAGCAACAAGTGGGCCTGGGCCGGCGCCGATCCCGAGCTGTTCCTGCTGCGCACCTCGGTCGGCCGGTACGGCGACGAGGGCGATCTGGGGCGCGAGGACTCCGAGCTGGTCGACGTCTCGCTGCGCGACCTCGGCGAGGCCGTGGGCCTCGCGGCCCGGCCGGTCGCCTCCACCGTCACCCGCTGGGACGGCGGGCTGCCGCAGTACCCGGTCGGCCACCTCGCGCACGTGGACCGGATCCGCACCGCCGTCGCGGCGCTGCCCGGCCTCGCCGTGTGCGGCGCGCTGTACGACGGCGTGGGCATCCCGGCGTGCATCGCGAGCGCCGGCAGGGCCGCCGACGTGGTGAAGGCCGCGTTCCCCGCGTAGGGCACCCCTGGCACAGACCACTGATCAGCACACGGGACAATGGACACATGACTGCACCAGAGAAGATTCCCAACGCGGGGAAGAAGGCGAAGGACCTCAACGAGGTCATCCGCTACACCCTGTGGTCCGTCTTCAAGCTGAAGGACGTCCTGCCCGAGGACCGCACCGGCTACGCCGACGAGGTCCAGGAGCTGTTCGACCAGCTGGCCGCCAAGGACATCACCGTCCGCGGCACCTATGACGTCTCCGGCCTGCGCGCCGACGCGGACGTCATGATCTGGTGGCACGCCGAGACCTCGGACGAGCTGCAGACTGCGTACAACCTGTTCCGCCGCACCAAGCTCGGCCGCGCGCTGGAGCCGGTGTGGTCGAACATGGCCCTGCACCGCCCGGCCGAGTTCAACAAGTCGCACATCCCGGCCTTCCTGGCCGACGAGGTGGCGCGCGACTACGTCAGCGTCTACCCGTTCGTGCGCTCGTACGACTGGTACCTGCTGCCCGACGAGGACCGCCGCCGCATGCTCGCGGACCACGGCAAGATGGCCCGCGGCTACCCTGACGTCCGGGCCAACACCGTCGCGTCCTTCTCGCTGGGCGACTACGAGTGGATGCTGGCCTTCGAGGCCGACGAGCTGTACCGCATCGTCGACCTCATGCGCCACCTGCGCGCCTCCGAGGCCCGTATGCACGTCCGTGAAGAAGTCCCCTTCTACACCGGACGCCGCAAGTCCGTCGCCGATCTGGTGGCCGGGCTCGCCTGAGACCTCCCCTGGGGGGAAGGAACCGGAAGACCGCTCTCTTGACTGGGGAGCGTGCTCCGGTGGATCGGGAGGCTGGTCCGGATGACGGCCTGACCCCCGAAACGACGCAGCCGGAGATCCCGCCCGGAAGTTCAGACGACTGGCGGCAGCAGAGCCCTGGGTACCTTCCCGGGTCCTCGCGCTGCCCGGTCGTCCAGCGACACCGGTGCGGGCTCCGGATGCGGCGCACACGTGACACGCCACCCTGAGGTGTCACCCGTAAGCAAGTACCGCTCCACGTGCCGGTCCACGCAGTCATTGCGTCCGCCGACCACTCCGTGGGCGCCGGCCCCCTCTTCCGTGACCAGCGCGGCCCGGGCGCCGAGCCGCCGCTGAAGCTCCAGCGCACCCGGGTACGGGGTGGCCCCGTCCCGCTCCGCCGCGACGATCAGCGTGCGGGGGAGCGCGGCCCGCTGCGCGCCGGCCGGGACCGGCTGCTCGCCCACCGCCACCGGCTGCTGCCGCTCGTGGACGGGCCAGTACGCGCACGGCAGGTTCAGGAAGGCGTTGGCCCAGGCCTCGAAGGGAGCCCGGCGAGCCAGTTCGGTGGTGTCGCGGTCCCAGGTCTCCCACTGCGCGGGCCAGGCGGCGTCATTGCACAGCACCGCCGTGTACACCGCCCGCGCGTTCTCCCGCGCGGCCGCCGACTCCGGGTCCGGGCCGGCCTGTTCGGCCAGCGGGCCGGGATCGCCGGCCAGGAAGGAGCTGAGCGCGGCCGCCCGCTCCGGCCAGACGTCGTCGTAGTACGCCGCCTGGAGGAAGGCGGCCTGGAGCTCGCCGGTCCCGACCGTTTCGCCCGCCGGGGTGCGCGCCACCGCGTCCCGTACGCGCTCGTAGCTCGCCTGCACCGCCTCCGGGGTGGCGCCGAGCCGGTACGTGGCGTGGTGCCGGGCGGCCCAGGCGCGGAAGTCGTACCAGCGCCTCTCGAACCCCGGGGCCTGGTCGAGGTTGTTGACGTACCAGATGCGGCGCGGATCGGGGTTCACGGCGGAGTCCAGGACCATCCGGCGGACGTGGGCGGGGTGGAGGGTGGCGTAGACGGCGCCCAGGTAGGTGCCGTACGAGGCGCCGAGGAAGGTCAGCTTCTCCTCCCCGAGCGCGGCGCGCAGCACGTGCAGGTCGCGGACGTTGTCGAGGGTCGTGTAGTACGGGAGGGCCGCGCCGGCCCGCTGCGCGCAGCCGCGGGCGTAGGCACGGGCGGCGGCGACGCGCTGCTGTTTGTACGCGGCCGAGGGCTCCGCCGGGACCTGGGTCGGGCCCTTCGCACGGCCGGCGGGGTCCTCGCAGGACAGCGGGGCGGAGCGGCCGACTCCGCGCGGGGCGTAGCCGACGAGGTCGTAGGCGGCGCCGACGCGCTCCCACTCGGGGAGCCCGGAGAGGAGCGGGAAGAACGTCCCGGAGGCGCCGGGGCCGCCCGGGTTGTAGACGAGCGCGCCCTGCCGCACCGCGCCGCCGCGCCGGGTCGCGGCGACCCGGCTGACGGTGAGCGAGATCCGGGGCCCGTCGGGCCGCGCGTAATCGAGCGGAACCGCCAGGGTCGCGCACCGCACGGGCGGGGGCAGCTCCTCGGCGGCCGGGCAGGCCCGGAAGACGAGCCCACCGGTGCCCCGGGCCGCCTCGGCGGCCCGGGTCGCGACGAGTTCCGCGCCCGCGTTCGCGGCGGCCTCCCTTGCCGCGCCGGCCCCGCGGCCGGCGGTGTCCGGGCCGGGGGCGCGCGCGTGGGCATGCGGGGTCGGGATGCACAGGCTGAGGCAGAGGACCGCCGCGGCGACCCCGCAGCGGGCGAGCGGAGTCAGCATCATGGGCCGCCTTCATCTCTTCGGATGAAGTGATCAGATGCTCTGAGTGGGCTGCTTGTACAGGACCGCCGCCCGGTGTCGGGCGCAATCCCCCCGGTTGCCTAGGCCAATGCCGCCCGGAGGGCGGGATCCGTCAGGACGCCGACGCCCCGCAGGGCCACCGCCGTGAGGGAGTCCCCCTCGCCGCGCTCCCGGTCCAGGGCCACGAGCAGCCGCTGCCCGGCGGGGGAGGCCCACGCGGAGTACGGGTACGTCTCGAAGCGGGCGATGGCCAGGCACCCCAGTGTGAGCAGCAGCGGCAGTGCGAACCAGCACAGGATCACGGTCGCCGTGGCCCCGTCCGCCGGAACGCAGAGCGCGGCCGCCGCCAGCGCGGCCACCAGCCCGGCGGCCCGCCGCACGGCCCGGACCCCGCCGGCCACACCGCTGCGGGCGGCGGCGGGCAGTGCGAGCCCCGCCGCGTCGAGCCGGTCCGCGAGGGCCCGTACGGCCTCGTCCCGGGCCGCGGCGCTCCGTACGACGGCCACCGGAGCCTGCCCGTCCGGCCCGAGGGCGCCGAGCACGGACCGCTCGTGCGGGTCCCGCCCCACCGGGTCGACGACGGTCGCCCAGCCGGTGTGGGCCAGTAGCAGCCGGCGCCCGCGCTGCATCGACAGCAGCGTGAGCTCGGCGACCCGTCGGGGGCCGCCGGCGAGGTAGGCGGCCTCGTACAGGTTCAGTTCGTCGGGGCCGCGGCCGGCGCCCGCACTGCCGTCGGGCGGCGCGGGCGCCGGCACCGAGGCCGAGGCGGCGGCCCTCAGCAGGAGGGTGCACGACGCGAGCACCCCTGCCCAGGCCATCAGGAGGAGCAGGACCCAGAACATGGCCGATTCCCACGAGGTGTAGAAGTGCCCGGTCAGGAACTGCTGCTGCCGCAGCTCGAACCGGACGAACTGCTGCAACTCGAACTGCTGCTGGAGCAACTGGATCCACTGGAGCAACTGGACCCGCTGGAGCAACTGGACCCGCTGGAACAACTCGAACCACTGGAGCAGCTGGAACCGCCCCCGGAGCAGCTGGAACCGCCCCCGGAGCAGCTGGAACCGCTGTTTCCGCAGCTGCCGGAGGAGGAGCCGCCGTCACTGCCCGCGCACCATACGACGGGCAGGACCTCGGCGGAAGACCCGCAGTAGACACCCGAGGACGAAGACGAGGACGAGGAAGAGGACGCCGAGGCGGACGACGGCGCGCCGCGTCGCGCGTTCCGCGCCTGGGCCGCCGCCAGCCGGGTACCGCGCACGGCCGGAACCAACTGCCCCCGCAGGTACGGGTCCCGCAGCCCCCGCAGCCCGTACAGGGCCGTCTGCACGTGCGGGGTCTGGTCGTTCATGTAGTGCGTGCGGATCTCGCGCAGCGCGGCCCGCCCCGCCGGGGTGAGCCGCTGTCGGGCCCGGGCGGCGAGGACGCATCCCATGACGATCCCGCCGAGCAGCGCCGGGAGCACCTTGAAGACGAACGGCACCTGCGAGCCGGGCTGGAGGGCCAGCGCGACGAACGTGAGGGGCAGCGAGGCCACCATCCACACCGCGCACACCACGACCTGGGCCAGCCCCCAGCGCCGCCACCGCCGCCCGGTGCCGGGCACGGCGAGCAGCCCGCGTACGGCGAGCGCGTCGCCCGTCTCCTGGACGGCCGGGTCGAGCATGGCGGCGTAGCGCACCTGGTAGAGCCAGCCGGACGGCGCCTGCCGCAGGGCTTCGAACACGGCCCGCTCGGCGATGTCCGCGGCCCGTGCCCCGGTCCGCAGCGCCACGATCCCCGGACCGCCGACCACGAGCCGGCCGTCGCCGAGGAGCGAGACGAGCGCGCTGTCGACGACCGCGCCGGGGCCGCCGGCCATGAACGCGGCCTCGGACAGGTCGTGCAGGCGCGGCGCCGGGCGGACCGGCCGCGGCCGGGAGCGCCGTACGCCGAGGAACAGCAGGAGGGTGGAGACGATGACCGCGACCCAGATCGCGACAGCGAGAACGTTCATGCCGCACGCCCCACGAGCGTGCGGGCCCAGCGCACGAACCGGCGCGGCGGCCGTGACCCGACCCGGTCCTGCCACCAGGAGGTGAGCCGGCGCCGGGCAGCGGGGTCTGCGGGCAGGTCCCGGATCAGCAGGTGCTCGGCGAAGTCGAGGGCGTCCCTGCGGTATCCGGCGGTCATGGGCCGGTTACGGGCGTACGCGAGGAAGGCCTCGCGGTACGGTGCCTCACCGCCCAGGATCCCGGGCAGCTCGGGCGCCAGCTTCGCGACGACCCCGGCCCGCTTGGCGGCCAGCGCCCGCGACTGCACCCGTACGCGCTGCCGGTCGAACCCCTCGGGCACGGGCGTCCCCGCCACGAGCGCCGACAACAGCGCGGCCTGCTCCACCCCGATGCCCGTCCGGGCCCGCCGGTCCGGCCCCGCAGGCGGGTGGGGCGCCGGGGGGAGGATCCGGGCAACGGGAGAAGGGCGGGTGGGGGACTGCTCCGCGGGGCCCACCACCTCCCGGATGGCGGCGAGTTCCCCGGCCAGCTCCGCCTCGGCCGGAAAATCGTCGTCGCGCTCCAGCAGCACCCCGGGAGGGGAGACCCGCTTGCGCAGCTCCGCGAGGATGTCCAGCACCACCGGCGGCACCGGATGCGCATGCGTGTCGTGCCACACCCCATCCCGCTCCACGCCCCCGGCGACGTGCACGTACGCCAGCGCCTCCAGCGGGATCGCGTCCAGTACGGCGAACGGGTCCTCGCCCCGGTTCACCCGGTTCGTGTGGAGGTTGGCGACGTCGATCAGCAGCCGCACCCCCGTCCGCTCCACCAGCTCCGTCAGGAACTGCGCCTCCGTCAGCTCCTCCCCGGGCCAAGAGATCAGCGCGGCGATGTTCTCCAGGGCCAGCGGCACCGGCAGCGCGTCCTGCGCGATCCGGACGTTCTCGCACAGCACGTCCAGGGCGTCCCGCGTCCGCTGCACCGGCAGCAGGTGCCCCGCCTCCAGTGCCGGCGAGGCCGTCCGTACGAACGCGATGTGCTCGGTGACGAGCGGCGCCCCCAGCGCGAGCGCCCGCTCCCCGAGGGCGGCCAGCTTCGCCGCGTCGGGCCGGTCGGCGCCGCCGAGGCCCAGCGAGACCCCGTGCGGCACGACGCGCACCCCGCGCTCGCGCAGCCGCAGCAGCGGGGCGGGCAGGTGGCCGGGGCAGATGTTCTCGGCCACCACCTCGACCCAGTCCAGGCCCGGCAGCCGCTCCACCGCGTCAGCGATCTCCGGCCGCCATCCGATGCCCACCCCCAGGTGCGCCATGGTCTTCATGTCCCCTCGCCCCCTCTCATCGGTCGTGTGCCGATGTGATGGCCCCGACGGAGTCGGGCCAACCGCGGACAGGGACGTTCAGAGCAACATTTGAGGTTCCCGGCCGGCGCCGCCGTCGCCGGGGGCGGGTCAGTGCGCCACGCCCCCGGCGAGCCGGGCCCGCAGCGCCGGATGGTCGGAGACCACCGTCGCCGAACCGGGCGCGATCTCCGTGAACCCGGCGTCCCGGACCACGGGCAGCCCGCTCCCGCTCAGCCCGGCCCACCGCTCGCGCGCGGCCGTCCGTACGGCCAGCCGGAAACCGGAATCCCGCCAGGCGGTGCGCTCCGGTCCGGTCAGCTCCCACCAGGCCAGTTGCGCGGCGTGCCCGGCCTGGGCCATCGCCTTGCCGGCGGACATCTCCAGGTCGGGGTTGAGCCACAGCACCGGAACGCCGGGCGCGGCCGCGGCGACCGGCTCCGCATCGTCCAGATCGGTCCCCGAGACCTGGAGTTTCGCGAGCTCCTTGGGCCAGCCGTCCAACGGCACCGGCGGGAAGACCCGTACCTCCGCCGTGTCACCGTGCACGGTGACACCGGGCAGGGTGCCGGCCTTGCGCCACTCCGCCCCGCGCGCCCGCCGCACGACCTTCCGGATCCGCGCGTCCTGCCAGTCCCGGACCGCCTCGGCCCACTCGCCCTCGCCCTGCGCCCGTTCGTCGGTCAGCAGGACCAGCACGGCCCGGGCGGCCGTCTCCAGCGCGTCCGTGCGGGCGGGCGGCTGCGCCTTCTCGATCCGCACGACCAGCGGCAGCACGAACTGCGGCGCCTCGTCGCGCGCGATGCGCTCCTGCCGGAACGGGCTGTCGGCCCCGACCGCGGGTACGTCTGAAGTGTGGTTCTGGTCCTGGCTGCTCATCCCGCCAAGGATGCCAGGCTCCGCCTTCAGGATGATGCCGAGGGGGCCAGGGCCGGGCGAGGATCGGGGTCATGAAGAGCGACCTTTTCGCGTCCGAGAACCTGGCCCAGCCGGCCGCCGCTCCGGGCATGACCCTCCAGAACGCCAAGTCCGTGAAGTACACCGTCAACGGTGAAATGCTCGCCCGCCAGGGCTCGATGGTCGCCTTCCGGGGGAACCTCCAGTTCGAGCGCAAGGGCCAGGGCATAGGCGGCATGCTCAAGCGCGCCGTCACCGGCGAGGGGCTCGCGCTGATGTCCGTGCGCGGGCAGGGCGAGGCCTGGTTCGCGCACCAGGCCGCCAACTGCTTCATCGTCGACTTCGAGCCGGGCGACTCGCTGACCGTCAACGGCCGCAACGTGCTCTGCTTCGACCCGACGCTCGCCTACGAGATCAAGATGGTGAAGGGCGCCGGCATGACCGGCGGCGGCCTCTTCAACAGCCTCTTCACCGGCACCGGCAAGCTCGCCCTGGTCTGCGACGGCCACCCGATCGTCATCCCGGTCACGGCGCAGAACCCCGTGTACGTGGACACCGACGCGGTGGTCGGCTGGAGCGCCAAGCTGGAGACGGTCCTGCACCGCTCCCAGTCGGTCGGCTCGATGATCCGCGGCGGCTCCGGCGAGGCCGTCCAGCTCATGCTGCGGGGCGAGGGCTTCGTCATCGTCCGCCCCAGCGAGGTCACCGAGACGGCGGCCGCGCACTGAAACTCGACCGTGTGGGCCGCCGCCACGGAATGCGGCGGCCCTGGGTGCTGCGCGGGGTCGACCTGGAGCTGCCGCCCGGCGCGCTCGTCCGCGTCGAAGGCCGCAACGGCGGCGGCAAGTCGACCCTGCTGCGGATCGTCGCGGGGATCGACGCCCCGTCCGAGGGGCGGATCACCGGGCGCCCGCGCCGGACGGCCTACGTGCCCGAGCGCTTCCCGGCCGCGCTGCCGCTCACCGCGACGGCCTACCTGACCCACATGGGCCGAGTGCACGGCCTCGGGCGGGCCCGGGCGGCCGACCGGGCGGCGCACTGGCTGGAGCGGTTCGGCGCGGCCGCGTACGCGCGCACCCCGCTGGCCGAACTCTCCAAAGGCAGCAGCCAGAAGGTGGCCGTCGCCCAGGCGCTGCTCGCCGAGCCCGGGCTGCTCGTGCTCGACGAGGCCTGGACCGGGCTCGACGCCCCCGCCCGCGCCGAGCTGGACCGGGCCGTCGCCGAGCGGACCGCCGCCGGGGGCACCGTGGTCTTCGTCGACCACGACCCGGCGCGGCTCGCGGGCGCGGCCGACGCGCACCACCGGGTCGAGGGGGCCGCGCTGGTCCCCGTACGCGAGCCGGCCGCCGCGGGGCCGTACGTACGCATCGAGGCCGCCGGGCCGCCGGGCGCCGGGCCGCCGCCGGGGCTGGCCGGCGCGCCCGCACCCGGCGGGGGACTGCTGCTGACGGTGCCCGCCGCCCGCTCCGACGCGGTGCTGCGCGCACTGCTCACCTCGCCCGAGCCCTGGCACATCCGCTCCGTGGAGGAACTTCCGTGACCGGGTTGCTGCGCTACCAGTGCGCGCTGCTGCTGCGCTCCCAGCGCTGGATCGCCCCGCTCCTGCTGTACGCGGCCTTCCTGGCCGCAGGGGTGCGGCCTGGCGATCCGCTCCTGGACTCGCTGGGCTTCGCCGCCGCCGGGCTGGTGCCGGTCACGGCCTGGCTGGTCCGGGTCTGCGTGACCAACGAGCCCGCCGCCGCCCGCGACTGCGCGGCCGCTGCGGCCGGTCCCGTACGGGTGCACGCGGCGGCCCTGCTCACCGCGCTGGGCGGGGCGCTGCTGGCCGGGGCCGCGGGCACGGCGGCGGTGCTGCTGATGGGCGACTCCGGCCGCGCGGAACGCGTGGATCCGCAGGGTGCCGCCCTGGCCGGGGTGCTGGCGGCGCTGGCGTGCGCGCTGACCGGCGCGGCCGTGGGGGCGCTGTGCAGCCGGCCCGTGCTGCGCCCGACGGGGGTCGCGGTCCTGGCGGGCGCCCTGGGCTCCCTGCTGGCCTGGGGCCTCGCCGGCTCCCCGGCGCGCAGCGCGGTGACGGCGCTGGTGGAGGGCTCCCGGGCGCACGCCGTGACGCTGCCGGTGGCCTCCTTCGCGGGGGCGCTGGCGCTGGCCTGCGGTGCCGGAGCCGTGGCCTGCCTCGTCAGCGCGCGCCGGAGCTGAGTACGCTCGGGGGCATGGACGAAGTGGACGCGCCGACCGGTTCCGAGTCGTACTGCGCCGCCCCGGCGGCTCCGGCGGCGCGGGTGGCCGGGCTGCCGTACGCGGACTGCGTGGAGTGCGGGAAACCCACCGAGTACGGGGTCGCGACGCCGGGCCGGGTGCTGTGCCCGGTGTGCGAATGGCAGGACGCGCAGCGCTCGGCCTGCTCCGGCTGAGGCCGCGCCCGCCCGCCTACGTCCCGATCAGCTCGGAGACCTTCACGAACCGGTAGCCGCGCTTGCGCAGCTCCGGGACGATCTTGTGGATGGCCTCCTCGGTGACGGGGGCCGCGCTGCGCGTGCAGTGCATGACCACCACCGAGCCGGGCTTCACCCCGGTGAGCACCTGCTCGGCCACCGCGTCCGGGTCCTTGGCGAAGGCGTCCCCGCTGACCACGTCCCACTGGACGGCCGTGACCTTGGCCGTGGACAGGGCCCGCAGCGCCTGGTCGTCGTAGCAGCCGCCGGGGAAGCGGAAGTACGGGACCGTGTTGACCGCGCCGGCCGTACGGAAGGCGGCGAAGGCCCGGTCCACGTCGGCCCGGGCGGCGGCCGCGTCGAGCGCGGGGAGCCCGTAGCAGGGCGACTTGAAGGCGTGGTGGCTGTACGAGTGGTTCGCGATCTCGAAGTTCGGGTCGGTGCCGATCGCCTTCGCCTGGTCGGGGTACTCCTCGGCCCAGCGGCCCGTCATGAAGATCGTCGAGGGCACCTTGAGCGCGCGCAGGGTCGAGATGAGCTGCGGGTTGTCGAAGTGCTCCCCGTCCGCGGCGCGCTGCCCCTGGTCGGAGGTCATGTCGGCGTCGAAGGTCAGCGCGACGGTCTTGTCGCTCTGCTGCTTCGCCCGATCGAAGACGGGGGTCAGGCCGTTCGGCCCGGGCGCCAGGGTCGGGGGCTTGGCCGGCGGCGGGGCGGCGGCCGGGGAGGAGCCGGCCGCCTGCGGCGCGGCGGCCGACGCGCCGGAGGACGGCGGGGCGGACGCCCCGGGGGTGCCCATACGGGCGGCCTGGTTGCCGGAGCCGGACGCGGAGGTCCCGCTGCCGCCTCCGCAGCCGGCGAGGGCGGTGCAGAGAGCGGCACTGAGGGCGGCCGCGACCGCCACATTGCGCACAGAAAGGGTCACGGACGCAAAATATATGACCATCTGCCAAGCAGATCGCAGCGGCGCGGAGGCAGGCATACGAATCGCCCGCCCGTGTGACGGGCATCAGGTCCGCAGCAGCCGGGCGCGGCTCTCCTCCACGTCGAAACCGGCCGCGGGATAGCGCGGATCCAGCTCCTCCAGATGCTCCAGCAGCAGCTTGCTGATCGCCCAGTTGCGGTACCACTTCCGGTCCGCGGGGACGACGTACCAGGGGGCGGCGCCGATGGAGCAGCGCTGCAGGGCCAGCTCGTACGCGTGCTGGTACTCGGGCCACAGACCGCGCTCGTCGATGTCGACCGGGCTGAACTTCCAGTGCTTGTCGGGGTTGTCGAGCCGCTCCAGCAGCCGCTCGCGCTGCTCTTCGTAGCTGATGTGGAGGAAGACCTTCACCAGGGTGACGCCGTCGTCCGCGAGGGACTGCTCGAAGCGGTTGATCTGGGCGTAGCGGCGGTTCAGCTGACTGCGCGACACCAGCTCGCGCACGCGTGCGATGAGGACGTCCTCGTAGTGCGAGCGGTCGAAGATGCCGATCTCGCCCGGAACGGGGAGGGCCTTCCTGATGCGCCAGAGGAAGGGGTGCTCCTGCTCCTCCTGCGTGGGCGCCTTGAACGACCTGATCCGGCAGCCGGAGGGGTTGAGCAGGCCGATCACGTGCTTCACCGTGCCGCCCTTGCCGCTGGTGTCCATGCCCTGGAGGACGAGCAGGACGCGGCGGCGGTCGCCGGCGGTGCTCGCCGCGTACAGCCGTTCCTGGAGGGAGGCGAGCGGCTCGGCCAGCCGTGCGGAGGCGTCGAGGCCCGCGGCCTTGCCGGCCGGGCCGCCGGGGGTCGAGGCGGGGTCGAAGGCGCCGAGGTCGAGGCGCTCACCGGCGGGGGCGCGCAGCAGCGGGCGCAGGGGGACGTCCCGGCCGTCCGGCCGGGCCCGCTTCGGGTCCTTGTCGGCCTTCCCCTTCTCCGTCCCCTTCCCGCTCTCCTTCCCGCTGCTCTTCCCGTCCTTCTTCCGGGTCTTCCCGCTCTCCTTGGCCACCGCCGCCACCTACCCCGATCCGGTCGACTCCCTCCGATCCTCCACCACATCGGACGGGGTCGCGAGGGCGCGGCCGCCGGGTCAGTGCCAGGGGCCCGTCACGGCGAAGGTGGTCCCCGGGGCATACGCGTTGACGTACATCGTCCGACCGTCGGGGGAGAAGGTGACCCCGGCGAACTCGCCCCACTCCGGGGCCCCGGGCCGGCCGATGTCGTCGGCGTTGCGGGCCATGGGGTAGACCTCGCCGCCGGGCGTGACGCCGAAGACGTACTGGGCCCCGCCGCCGTCCTCGCACACCATCAGGCCGCCGTCCGGGGCCAGGCAGATGTTGTCGGGGGAGTCCCCGGGCAGCTGGATGTCGGCGGCCGGGCCGAAGAGCACGTCCAGGCGGATCGTGGAGCGCCGCGGGTCGTGGAACCAGACCTGCCCGTGGTGGTCGGCGGGCGCGCCTTCGAGGCGGCGGGCGTAGCTGGAGACGAAGTGGACGCCGCCGTCGCCCCAGTAGCAGCCCTCCAGCTTCTGCGCGTGGGTGATGCCGCCCGGCCCGAAGTCCTGGAAGCGGATGGGGGTCCCGGCCGCCGAGGGGTCCGGTACGGGAACCCACTCGACCGGGAACTCGGCGCCCGGCTCGTCCACGACGGAGAGGTCGGCGAGTCCCGGGACGCGCAGGGCGTGGAGGGCGCCCCCCGCGCGCAGGGAGCCGGGTCCGGCGAGGGGCTGCGCGGGCAGGAACCGGTAGAAGAGTCCGAAGGGCTCGATGAAGGCGTCCTCGGTCTCGTAGACGGCCCCGCGGTACGGGTCGACGGCGACGGCCTCGTGCGCGAAGCGGCCCATCGCGGTGAGCGGGACGGCGCCGGAGCGGTGCGGGTCGGCGGGGTCGACCTCGAAGACGTAGCCGTGGTCCTTGGTGTACCCGGAGGTCCCGGCGCGGTCCTCGGTCTCCTCGCAGCTGAGCCAGGTGTTCCAGGGGGTCCGGCCGCCCGCGCAGTTGACGGCGGTGCCGGCGAGGGCGACGCGCTCGGCGGTGACGCCGCCGCCGGGGCCGAGGTCGAGGAGGGTGCAGCCGCCGAGGGCGTGGGGGTCGTACGTGAGGCCGTCGACGGCGGGGACGCGGAGGGCGGCGGTGGTGCGGTTCTCGTGGTTGCGGACGAGGCGGACGCGGCCGGAGCCCGCGTCGAAGGCGGCCATGCCGTCGCAGTTGGCCGGTACGGGGCCCTCGCCGGAGCGCAGGGGGTCGCCGGCGCGGGAGAGCACGCGGTAGCGGAATCCGGCGGGGAGGTCGAGGAGCCCGTGGGGGTCGGGGAGCAGCGGGCCGTACCCCCGGCGGGGCGGCGGGAGGGCGCGGGAGCTGCCGGCGGAGAGGGAGCCGAGGGCTCCGCTGAAGGCGATTCCGGCGAGCAGGGTGCGGCGGGTGACGGACATCGGCGGCTCCCGGGGCGAGGGGGGTGACGGGCCCGTGTTACCACGTGCCCGCGCCCCCCTCCCCCGGACGCGCCGAGCCGGGGAACCGTTAGATCAGCTCCGCGCTCAGGGTGATCGTCGTGCCCGTCAGCGCCTGGCTGACCGGGCAGTTCTTCTTCGCGTCCTCGGCCGCGGCGGCGAAGCCCTCGGCGTCCAGGCCCGGGACCTCGGCGCGGACCGTCAGGTGGATGCCGGTGATGCCCTCGCCCGGCTGGAAGGTCACATCGGCCTTGGTCTCCACCCGGGTGGGCGGGGTGCCGGCGCCGTCCAGGCCGTGCGAGAGGGCCATCGAGTAGCAGCTGGAGTGCGCGGCGGCGATCAGCTCTTCCGGGCTGGTCTTGCCGTTCGCGGCCTCGGCGCGCGAGGGCCAGGAGACGTCGAACGAACCCTGACCCGAGGAGTCGAGGGTGACGACGCCGGCACCCTTGAGCAGGTTGCCTTCCCAGTTGGTGTGCGCGGTACGCGTGGTGGCCATCGTGGATCCCTTCGGAGGAAGTTGGGAACTGCCGGACTGCCCGGTGACGGGTCGGGCCGGCGTCCCCAAACCTACTGGGACACCAGGGGTTTCGCGTCGCGTGCCAGTGCGGTGAGCCTCGAGATGGCCCGGAAGTACTTCTTGCGGTACCCGCCGTTCAGCATTTCTTCACTGAAGAGCCGGTCGAAGGGGACTCCCGACGCCAGGACCGGTATCTCCCGGTCGTACAGCCGGTCCGCCAGGACCACGAGCCGCAGCGCCGTCGACTGGTCCGGGACCGGGCCGACGCCGGTCAGGCAGACCGCCGCTATGCCGTCCGTGAGGGCGCCGTACCGGCTGGGGTGGACCCGGGCCAGGTGCTCCAGCAGCCCGGGGAAGTCGTCCAGGCTCGCGCCCTCGGTCGCGTACGCGGCCTTCGTCACCTGCTCGTCCGAGAACGGCGCCGGCGCCTCCGGAAGGCCGCGGTGGCGGTAGTCCTGGCCGTCGATGCGCAGCGGGCGGAAGTGCGCCGAGAGCCCCTGGATCTCCCGCAGGAAGTCCGCGGCGGCGAACCGGCCCTCGCCGAGCTTGCCGGGCAGGGTGTTGGAGGTGGCGGCCAGCGCCACGCCCCGCTCGACCAGGCGGCTCAGCAGCGAGGAGACGAGGACCGTGTCGCCCGGGTCGTCCAGTTCGAACTCGTCGATGCACAGGAGGCGGTGGCCGCCCAGGGTCTGGACCGTCTGCTGGAAGCCCAGCGCGCCGACCAGGTTGGTCAGCTCCACGAAGGTGCCGAAGGCCTTGAGCGCGGGCTCGGCCGGGGTGGCGTGCCAGAGGGAGGCCAGCAGGTGCGTCTTGCCGACGCCGTAGCCGCCGTCGAGGTAGACCCCGCGCGGGGCGGTGGGCACCGGGGCCTTCTTCGCGAACCAGCGGCGCTTGCCGCCGCCGCTCGCGTGGGATCCGCCCAGCCCGGCGGCGAAGCCGCTGAGCACGGTGACGGCCTCGGACTGGCTCGGCTGACCGGGGTCCGGGTTGTACGTGTCGAAGCGCACCGAGTCGAATCGCGGCGGCGGCACCATCTCGGCCACCAGCCGCTCGGCGGGCACCCGCGGCTCGCGGGCGCACAGGGCCTGCGGGCCGGCGTCGGCCGGGCCGGCTATCGGGGGTCGCCCGTAGGTGGATCCGGAGGTGGAGAGTGATGTTGACACAGCTCTTAACTCTACGGGGCGTGGCACACTGCACCGATGCGACGCCTGTTCCCTGTGACCGATCAGACATCGGCCGACCCGTCTTCAGCCCCCGCGGACCGCAGTGACCGCGAGTGGTCGCTGGACGAGCTGGCGGAGGCGTACGCGTACCCGGCGCTCGGCCCGGAGGGCCACTGGCTGCGGGCCAACATGGTCTCGACCCTGGACGGCGCGGCCCAGCACGACGGGCGCTCGCAGCCGATCTCCAGCGAGACCGACATGCGGATCTTCGGCACCCTGCGGGCGCTGGCCGACGTGGTGGTCGTCGGCGCCGAAACGGTTCGCCAGGAGGGGTACCGCCCGGCCCGGGCCCGGGAGGCCTTCGCGGCCCGGCGCGCGGCGGCCGGGCAGGGCCCCGCGCCCGCCATCGCGGTGGTCACGGCCGGCCTGGACCTGGACTTCTCCCTGCCGCTGTTCACCTCCCCCCTCGTGCCGACCCTCGTGGTGACCGGGGCGGCCGCACCCGCCGATCGGGTGGCGGCGGCCGCCGCGGCCGGGGCGGAGGTCGTACTGGCGGGCGACGGGGCGGCCGTGGATCCGGCCCGGATCGTGACGGAGCTCGCGGACCGGGGGCTGCGCCGCCAGCTCACCGAGGGCGGGCCCCGGCTGCTGGGGCAGTTCGTGGCCGCCGACGCGCTGGACGAACTGTGCCTGACGATCTCGCCGATGCTGGCCGCCGGCGGCGCCCAGCGCATCTCCGGAGGGCCCCCGGTGGCCGTGCCGCACCGGCTGGCGCCCGCCTCCGTACTGGAAGAGGCCGGGTTCCTCTACACGAGCTACCGTCGGATCTGACAAGGGGCGGAATTAGTTGTTCCGCTTAGCTTCCGGTGGGCACATACCTGGGCAGATATATCCACGCAGGGCCCCGTGTGAGAGCGGGGCAGGATGGTTTCCGCAGGGGCCGGCCGACCGGCCCCGGCCCATGAAGGAGAGGGCGTCCGTGTTCACGAGCGTATTGATGATCGAGCAGCCGCTGACCAGCGTCGACGTGGACTTCGTCACCAGCCTCCACGGGGACGACCCGGTCTCCTTCCTCGTCCTCATGCAGCCCCGGGGCGACCAGGACCGGCTGCTGCGAGCCATCGACGACGTGGCACTCGGCGAGCTCCCCGAGGCGCTCCACGAGGCCGACGTACCCGAGGGCCAGGCTGCCCGCGGCCCGGCCGACCAGGCCCTCGCCCACTCCCTGGAGGCCCTGCGCAAGAAGGGCGCCAAGGCCAGCGGGCAGATCATCGAGGCCCACCCGCTCGACCATCTCAAGGCCGTCGTGGAGGAGTCGAACGCCGACGAGGTGATCGTCCTGACCGCCCCGCACTTCGTCGAGGAGTTCTTCCACCGGGACTGGGCCTCCCGCGCGCGCCACAAGGTCGGGGTTCCGGTGCTCAAGCTCTTCGCCCACAACGAATAGGCTGGCGTCCGACACACGCGCCGGGGCGACGGCGGGACGGCCGTCCGCACCGCCCGGACCCCCGACGCGACCGACCCGTACCGCTCCGTACCGACCCGCACCCTGGGGAGATCCCGTATGACGCCGCCCGGCCTGCCGAACGCCATGGAACGCCCGCACTTCATCGGCATCGGCGGCGCCGGGATGTCCGGCATCGCGAAGATCCTCGCCCAGCGCGGCGCGCAGGTCGCCGGCAGCGACGCCAAGGACTCCGAGACCGCCGGGGCGCTGCGCGCCCACGGCGCCACGGTCCACATCGGGCACGCGGCCGAGCACCTCGCCTCCGACGCCACCTGCGTCGTCGTCTCCAGCGCCATCCGCGCCGACAACCCGGAGCTGGCGCGCGCCGCCGAGCTCGGCGTCCCCGTCGTGCACCGCTCCGACGCCCTGGCCGGCCTCATGGACGGCCTGCGGCCGATCGCGGTCGCCGGTACGCACGGCAAGACCACCACCACCTCGATGCTGGCGGTGTCCCTGTCGGCCCTCGGCCTGGACCCCTCGTACGCCATCGGCGGGGACCTGGACGCCCCCGGCTCCAACGCCCACCACGGCGAGGGCGACATCTTCGTGGCGGAGGCGGACGAGAGCGACCGCAGCTTCCACAAGTACACCCCGCAGGTCGCGATCATCCTCAACGCGGAGCTCGACCACCACGCGAACTACGCGTCGATGGAAGAGATCTACGAGTCCTTCGAGACCTTCGTCGGCAAGATCGTGCCCGGCGGCACCCTGGTCGTCGCCCACGGCCAGGAGGGCGCCGCCGAGATCGCCGCCCGGGTCCGCGGCACGGAGGGCCTCCACGTCGTCACGTACGGCGAGGAGGAGGGCGCCGACGTCCGGATCACGAAGATCACCCCGCGCGGTCTGACCAGCGAGGTCACCGTGGTCATCGACGGCCGGATGC
This sequence comes from Streptomyces sp. NPDC051109, assembly GCF_044455885.1. NCBI lineage: Bacteria > Bacillati > Actinomycetota > Actinomycetes > Kitasatosporales > Streptomycetaceae > Streptomyces > Streptomyces sp. NPDC051109. Next base: position 79,640 of record NZ_JBITFF010000006.1, on the reverse strand, counting down.
TCACCTTCACCGTCTCCGTGCCCGGCCGGCACTACGCGCACAACGCCGTCGCCGCCCTCGCGGCCGGTGTGGCCCTCGGCATCCCGGTGCACAACCTGGCCTCCGCCCTCGGCAAGTACACCGGCGTCAAGCGCCGCCTCCAGCTCAAGGGCGAGGCCTCGGGCGTGCAGGTCATCGACTCGTACGCGCACCACCCGACCGAGATGACCGCCGACCTGGAGGCCATCCGCGGCGCCGCCGGGGACTCCCGCATCCTGGTCGTCTTCCAGCCGCACCTCTTCTCCCGCACCCAGGAGCTGGGCAAGGAGATGGGCCAGGCCCTCGCCCTCGCCGACTCCGCCGTGGTCCTCGACATCTACCCGGCCCGCGAGGACCCGATCCCCGGCATCACCAGCGAGATCATCATCGCGGCCGCCCGCAGCGCCGGCGCCGACGTCACCGCCGAGCACGACAAGGCCGAGGTCGCCGACGTCATCGCGGGAATGGCGAAGCCCGGTGATCTCGTTCTCACCATGGGCGCGGGCGACGTCACGGACCTCGGTCCGGCGATCCTCGCCCGCCTGACGGACTGAGAACGAGGGAGCGGGAGAGTCATGTCGTACGAGGTCGAGAAGACGGACGAGCAGTGGCAGGCGGAGCTGACGCCGTCCGAGTACCAGGTACTGCGCCTGGCGGGCACCGAGCCAGCGTTCCGCGGTGAGTACACCGACACCAAGACGGCCGGCGTCTACTCCTGTCGCGCCTGCGGCTCCGAGCTCTTTCGCTCCACCGAGAAGTTCGAGTCGCACTGCGGCTGGCCGTCCTTCTACGACCCGAAGGACTCCGACGCCGTCGAGCTGAAGGCGGACGTCTCGCACGGGATGGTCCGCACCGAGGTCCTCTGCGCGAAGTGCGGCTCCCACCTCGGGCACGTGTTCGAGGGTGAGGGCTACCCCACCCCCACCGACCAGCGCTACTGCATCAACTCCATCTCGCTGCGCCTCACCCCCGAGGAGGGCTGACGGGGCTCACACCGCGAGGCGGTCGGGATCACACCGCGAGGCGGTCCACGGCGGGCAGGAACTGGTCGTAGAAGCGGGCCTTGAGGTGCAGGGCCCGCTCCTCCAGCTCCCGGAAGCTGTCGGTGGACCCCTCCTGGGCGAGGAGTTCGGTCACCCGCGAAGCCAGACGGTCGGAGTGGGAGCCGGACAGCAGCGACACCGTCGCCAGCGAGTGCGTCTTCGCGTCGTGGACGTGGTGCGGGAAGTAGAAGCGGGAGTGGTTCCTGCCCTCCGCGGTCAGCAGGGGGGCCATCCGCTCCCACAGCCGCCCGTACTCGACGGAGACCAGCACCTCGCCCCAGAACCGCAGGATCGTCAGCAGCCGCAGGTCGGCGTCGGCGTGGCCGCCCGCGTCGGCGATCAGCTCCAGCGTGTCCCGGATGACCTCCTGCGTGTCGGCCGTGGGCCGGGAGGCGACCAGGGCCGGGCGCGAGATCCCCAGCAGCCGCATGTCCCGCGTCATGTCCTCCCGGTGCGAGGGCGTGTGGCCGTGGCCGTCCGGATACTCCTCCCGCAGGATGACCCGGGCGATCCGCAGCCCCGCCTCGTCGCGCAGCAGGTCGATGGCGAGGTCGTAGCAGGGGGTGAAGGCGAGCGAGACGAAGCGCCGCTGGAGCAGGAGCGCGGCGAAGTCCTCCTCCGGGAGCCCGGTGACGTTCGCCAGGACCGGGTGGGCCCGGAACCGCTCGATCAGTGCGTCTTCGAATCCGTCCAGGGCGTGCAGATCGTGCATGGTCTTACCTCTCCGTGGTTCACAGGCTGATGCTTGCCACCGACGTGCGCCAGTCGAGGAGATCCACGTCCTTGCCGATGCTCCACAGCGTGCGCAGCTCCTGCTGGACTTCTTCGCCCATGACGGTGTCCGCGCCGTCGATCTCGATCTGGGTGGAATCGATGGCGAGCTGGCCGTGCAGGAACGAACTGACCAGAAAATGCCGATCGGCCTTGAACACGGCGATCGAGGGGAGGGAGTTGTAGAGCCTCACCTGGAGGCGTGCCCGGCTCCCGGCCGGGATCTCGGCGTTCAGCTGGGCGAGCCCGGCGAGGCAGTACTCCACACTGGCGCGGACGTTCACCGCGAGTGCCGGGTCCCGTACCGCCCTGAGCGCCTCGTCCCGCAGTCCCGCCACCGGCGACGAGGGGTGCAGGAGCAGGATGCGCACGTGGACCTGCTGGTCGACGAGTGCCTTGTGCATCGCGGCCTTGAGGTGGTGCAGGTTGGGGATCCACGTCTGCAGGACCACCATCTCGTCCGCGGCGTCCCCGAGGTACCCGGTGAACACGTCTTCGGGGAAGCGGCTGTGCACCGCGACCACGCCGCCGTAGTGCTGCCGCTTGAGGCGCCGGGCGATGGCGTCGATGTCCAGCTTGGACAGGTGCGCCTCGACGTTCGCGTTCAGGTTGTCGATCTTCGTATGGACGCTGGTGTCCAGGGCCTTGACGTCGTCGTGGACCTCGTCGAGCCGTTTCAGGCGGTCGAGTTCGAGTAACAGGAACACCGTCACCGTGCTCAGGATGAGCAGCGTGACCTTGGGGAGCGCACCTCCGGGGGCCAGCGCGTCGAGCCAGCCGAACAGGTCGGCCAGCAGGACCACCACGCCCGAAGCGGCCATCAGGCCGAGCGCTATCTGCTCCACCCTCCGCCGGACGTCCGCGCCCCGACGGCGCATCGCGTCGCTCATGTTCCCCCGTCCCCCGGCCGAGCACCCCGCCTGATCGATGACCGTACACCCGTGGGCCGACGGGCAAGGTCGGGTTTTTGGCCATGGCGTCAGATGAGGCTGTGGCGGACGGCGCAGGCCACGGCGTGCGCCCGGTTGCGGGCCTGGAGGCGGGACATGAGCTCGTAGATCACGTTCTTGATCGTGTGCTCGGAGCAGGACAGGGTGCGGGCGATCACCGCGTTTCCGTGGCCCTCCGCCATCAGCGTGAGCACCGCGGTCTGGCGGGCGGTGAGCCGGGGGGTGTCCGCCGGGGCCGCCGCGGACCGGGCCGCGGGAGCGGTTCCGGCGGCGGCACCGGCGGAGGCGGCCGCACCGGCGCCCGCGCCGGCGGAGGTGGCCGCGCCGAGCAGGCGGACCAGGGCCGGGTAGGGCATCCGGCCGTCCCCGGCCTGGCGCAGCAGGCTCAGCCGGTCCGGGGTCGCGGGGATCCGTACGGGCGCGACCTCACGCACCGCATGCGACTCACGCGTCCCATACGTCTCGCGTGTCAGTTCGGCGACGGCGCTCACAGCAGGCCCACCCGCATCGCGTAGGCGACCGCGTGCGCGCGGTTGCGCAGCCGGAACCGCTGGGTGATGTCGTGGACGACGCTCGTCACGGTCCGCGGCGAGTAACACAGCTGCTTGGCTATCTCGTTCGTCTCGTGGCCGTCGGCGACCAGCCGCAGCACGCTGCGCTCCCGGTCGCTCAGACCCGCCGCCGCCCACGGGTCCGTGCCGTCGGCGCCACCGCCCGCCCGGCCGCCGGCGCCGGATCGCTCCAGCAGCCGGTCCAGGAGGTCCGGCGGCAGCGTGCAGTCGCCGCGGGAGGCGGCCAGTACGGCGCGCGAGAGACGGGTGACGTCCGCCTCGCGGCGGCGCAGCAGTCCTCGGGCGCCGGCCGCGATGGCGTGCAGGGCGCCGTCGGGCGCCAACTCGCCCGCCACCAGCACCACATCGGGGCGGGCCGGGGTGTCGCGGACGGTGCGCAGGACGTCGAGCTCGGGCCGGCCGACCTGGTCCACGGTCATGACCACGACCCTCGGGGCCTCGCCCGGAACGGTCAGGGACACCTCGGGGCAGGCGAACAGGGTGCTCTTGGTTCCGGCTTCCAGCACGGGGTCGAATGCGACGACGTCTACAGGGACGGGTACTCCCACCAGGTCCTCCGATGATCATCCGCCGGCCGGGGTGCCGGACAGGGCGGAAGGGGCACTGCACACAGGCTGCGGGTCGGGGGCCCGGTGCGGCATCGGGCCCCGGCCCCCACATTTGCGCAGGAGCGCCCGCACCGGCCCGCATCCTGCGCGGGCAGGCTTCCGAGCCGCCCGCGACCTGCCGGAACGCGCACCCCGCGGCCCTCCCCGCCGGCCGCCGCACCACCCCGTACGGCGGGCCCGCCGCCCCCATGGGGGCGGTCCCACGGAATATGGGGGATCGGCCCCCATGCGCGCGCCCCCGCACTCTGCGAGTTTTCTCCTGTGACTGACACCGCCACCACCGCCGAAGAATCCCAGGTCGGCGGCCTGGCCCCCTCCTGGTGGGCCCGGGCCCTGAACCTGCGGGAGCGGCTCGCCGCCCCGGGTACCCCGGTACCCGCACCGGCCGACGCCCCCCACAGCCGACCGGCATCCTGGTCCCTGGGGGACACGGACGGCTTCGCAGCCCGGCTGGCGAGCCTGGGAACCACGGAGGAGACGGCGTACGCCCTCGCGGCGGAGGCCCCCGGCCGGCTGGCCGCCCGTACGGCCGAGCCGCAGTGGGCCCGCTCCATCGAGCGGATGGTGGCCGGGGCCCCGGCCGAACTCCCCACCGGGCGTACCGCCGGGCTCGACGCGGCGGCGGACGCGGACGGCGCCGCGGTGTTCCTGCCCGCGCTGCGCCCGCTGATCGGCTCCGCCTGGGCCGAGGCGGCCGCGAAACTCGACCTCGCCGACGGCGAACTCGCCGCGGTGCGGGAGGCCTTCGAGGAGCGGCTCGGCGACCGGCTGGTCCGCCAGTCAGCACGCACCCTGGTCCGTGAACTCCACCGGGCCCGTACCGGGGGTCTGCTGGCGGGGGCGACCCCGCAGGAGCGGTTCGCGGACTTCCTCGCCCGGCTCGGCACCCGCCGGGGCCTCGCGGAGCTGTTCACCCGCTACCCGGTGCTGGCGCGGATGCTCGGCCAGGCCTGCTGCCACGCGGCCTCGGCCACGGCGGAGCTGTTCGAGCGCTTCACCGCCGACCGCCCGGAGATCGTCGCGGGCCTGCTGCACGGAACGGACCCGGGCGCCCTCGTACGGGTGGACCTCGGCCGGGGCGACGTCCACCAGGGCAACCGGTCCGTGGCCCTGCTGCGCTTCGCCGACGGCGCGACCGTCGTCTACAAGCCCCGGCCGCTCGACCAGCACGTGCTGCTGGACCAGGCGGTCGGCTGGGCCAACGCCAAGGTGGCCGGCCTGGGTCTGAAGACCCCGCGCTCGGTGCGCGGCGAGGGGTACGGATGGCTGGAGTTCATCGAGCACGGCCATTGCGCCTCGCCCACCGAACTGGACCGGTTCTACCGGCGCCAGGGCGCGCTGCTCGCCCTGCTCTACGCGGTCGACGGCGTGGACATGCACTACGAGAACGTCATCGCCTGCGGCGACCAGCCGGTGCTGGTGGACGCCGAGACCCTGCTCCACGCCGGACTGCCGGCGGCCGTGACCTGCGGCTCCGACCCGGCGGCGGACGCCCTGGCCGCCTCGGTGTACCGCACCTGCCTGCTGCCGAGCCTGCTGATCGGCGAGAACGGCGCCATGGACATCTCGGCCCTCGGCGGCGGGGACGGCGGCTCGTACCCCAGTGACGGACTGCGCTGGGAGGCGGCCGGAACGGACGAAATGCGGCTGCTGCGCGCCCCGGTGGCCACCGGGGCCGGCCAGAACCGGCCGGGCCCGCAGGGCAGGACGGCCGGCCACGCCGACCACCGCGCGGCGTTGCTGGAGGGGTTCCGGGCCGGGTACGACGCGATCACCGAGCACCGGGCCGAACTGCTCGGCACCGAAACGGCCGACGGGCGGGGCGGGGGAGAAGACGGGGACGAAGGCGGGCTGCTGGCCCGCTGGGCGACCAGCCCGGGGCGGCTGATCGCCCGCTCCACCCGCCTCTACACGACCCTGCTGGACGAGTCCACCCACCCCGACCTGCTGCGCGACGCGCTGACCCGGGACACCGTACTCGCCGTGCTCTGGACGGAATCCGAGCACGACCCGGCACGGCAGCGGCTGATCGAGGACGAGATCGCCGACCTGTGGTCCGGGGACGTACCGCTCTTCTTCCACCACCCCTCGGACACCGCGCTGCGGACCTCCCGGGGCACCCGCCTCGACGGGGTGCTGCCGGCGCCGAGCCTGCGCGCGGTCCGCGCCAAGATCGCCGCCATGGGGGAGGTGGACCGCCACGACCAGGAGTGGATCATCTCGGCGACGCTCGCCGTCACCGGTGCCAACCTCAGTGTCGGCGGCCCCCGTTCGACGCTGGCCGGCCCGGCCGCCCCGGTCGTCGTACCCGAGCCCTCCCGGCTGCTGGCCGCGGCCTGCGGGATCGCCGACGAGATCGCGGCCCGGGCGGTGCACGGCGGCGACCGGGTGAACTGGCTCGGCCTGGAGCAGGTGTCCGGCGAACACTGGGCCGTCCTGCCGATGGGCGGCGGGCTCGCCCAGGGCTACTGCGGAGTGGCGCTCTTCCTGGCCCAGCTCGGCGCCCTGACCGGGGCCGAGCGGTACACCGCACTGGCCCGGCGGGCCGTACGGCCGCTGCCCGCGCTGCTCGCCACGCTCGCCGCCGATCCCGGGCTGGGGGCCGCGGTGGGGCCCGGCGCGCTGCACGGGATCGGCGGCATCGTCTACACGGCTGCCCGGCTGGCCCCGCTGCTCGGCGAGGGCGAGGGCGAGGGCGAGGGCGGGGGCCTGGGTGACTGCCTGCCCGACGCCCTCGCCGCCCTGGAACGCGCCGCCCTGGCCGACGCCGGTGAAGGCGCCGAAGGGCCGGCCGATCTGGCCGACGGCCTCGCCGGAGCCCTTGCCGCCGCGGTCGCGGCGCAGCGCACGTACGGACCGCTTGCGCAGGGCGTGGCCCGGCGGCTGGCCGACCGGCTGCTGGTCCGGGCCGAGAAGAGGCTCGCCGGACAGCGCCCCGCGTCCCCCGGCTTCGCCCACGGCGACGCCGGCATCGGCTGGGCCCTGCTGCGCTACGCCGCCGCCCTGGAGGAGGCGGGGGAGGCGGGGGCCGCGTACGCCCGGACCGGCGCCGCCCTGCTGCGCCCGGCGCTGGACGAAGCCCTGCTGCGCCCCGAGGACCTCGGCTGGCACACGGGCCTCGCGGGCACCGCGCTGGCCGCCGCCGACGTGCTCGGCTCCGACGCGCTCGGGGCCGCCGGGCAGCCGGTACCCGCGGCGGAACTCGACCGGTGCGCCGCCCTGCTGGGCGCGCCCAGCGCCTCCTGCGACCTCAGCCTGCACCGCGGCGCCCTCGGATCCCTGGAACTGCTGGGCGTGCTCGCCGGGCAGGGCCACGACGGGGCCCGGGCCGCGCTCGGCCACCGCGCCGGGGAGATTCTCGGCCGGCTGGGGGACCACGGCCGGCGCTGCGGCACCCCCGACCACGTTCCGTCCCCCGGTTTCCTGACCGGACTCTCCGGCATCGGATACGCCCTCCTCCGGCTGGGCTTCCCGGAGCGCGTCCCGTCCGTCCTGCTCCTCGAACCCGCATAGAGCGGCCCGTACTTCGGCACCACGGCACTCCGGCACCACAGCACGTCAGCACCCCGGCACTGAGCACCACTCCCCATCAGACATCGAGAAAGGTACTCACGACCATGCAGAAGACCCAGGTCAACGCCCAGTCCACCGCCGCCGACGAGGCCGCCGCCGCGGCCGCCGCCGAGGCGCGGACCGAGGACCCGGCCGGCGGGATCACCCTGTCGGGGCGGAACAAGGCGTGCGCCCGGGCCCGTGCCCTGGCCGGTGTGGTGCTCACCAGCGGCATCGTCATCACCCTGAGCTCGATCGACACGAGCGTCTCGGCGCCGAACGTCACCTGGTAGTCGCGTGTCCGATCTTCTCCGGATCTCTCCCGGATCTTCACCCCGCCGCTGTTCGAAACGGCCAACTTTCGTCGCACAATCGGCCGATCCCATGAACTAGATTGCGGACATGCGTTCCCGTTCGCGGTACATCGTCGGTCGTGACCCGCAACTGCGCGAGATCAAGCAGGCACTGACCGACGCGGGCGAAGGCCGCGGCGGGGTCGTCTTCCTCGTCGGCGAGGCCGGGATCGGGAAGTCCAGACTCGCCGCCGAAGCGGTGGGCACGGCGTTCGGCATGGGCATGCGGGCCCTGCGCGGCCGGAGCAGCACCACCGGCCCCACCGTCCCTTTCCGGCCACTCACCGAAGCGCTGATGTCGCTCTTCCGCAGCGGCGAACCCCTGGACGACCTGCCGCTGGGCCCCTACCGGCCCGCGCTCGGCAGGATCATCCCGGACTGGAGCAGCGACGCCCAGAACAACAGCTCCATGGTCATCCTCGGCGAGGCCGTGCTGCGGCTGCTCATCGCCACCGGCAAGGAGCACGGCCAGCTCCTGCTCCTGGAGGACCTGCACGACGCCGACCCCGAGACGCTCGCGGTCGTCGAATACCTCGTGGACAACCTGGAGTACACCAACGTGGTGCTCCTGGCCACCATCCGTACGGAGCCCTGCGACGCGCTCGACATGGCCGACTCGGCCCGCCGGCGCGGCGTGGGGACCGTACTGGAACTCGCGCCGCTCACCCGGCCCGAGGTCGGCGCGGTCATCGCCGCCCAGCTGGACACCGAACCCGAACTCGTCCCGCAGGCCGCCCTGGACCGGCTCTGGGACGACAGCGCCGGCAGCCCCTTCCTCGTCGAGGAACTGCTCCAGGGCATGATCGGCAGTGGCGCCCTCGTCCGCTTCGAGGACGGCTGGCGGGTCGTCGGCGACCTGCGCAGCGACGTGTCCACCGCCCTCGCCCGGGGCATCCTGCGCCGCATCGACCGGCTCGGCCCGCAGGGTCTGACCCTGCTCTCCGCGGCCGCCGTGATCGGCCGCCGCTTCCCGCTGACCGTGCTCCAGCGGATGACGGGCATCGACGACCGCGGGCTGCTCAGCCACCTGCACGCCGGCGTCGCGGCGCAACTCGTCGTCCCCGACGAACCCGCCCCCGACTGGTACGCGTTCCGCCACTCGCTCACCGCCGAGGCCCTGCACACCCAGCTCACCCCCGGCAACCGGGCGCAGATGTCAGGCCGCGCCGCCGACGCGGTGCAGGCGCTCTACCCCGACCTCGAAGGCGACTGGTGCCCCCTGGTCGCGGAGCTGCGCTCCCAGGCCGGGGACGACGCCGAGGCCGGGCGCCTGTTCACCGCCGCCGGCCTGCGCGCCCTCGCCGCCGGGGGGATCAGCTCCGCGATCACCCTGCTCAGTCGCGCCGAACGGCTGCTCGCCGCCAGCCAGGACCCCGCCGGGCGCACCGACGCCCTGGAAGCCCTGCTGCCCGCCCTCGCCGAAGCCGGGGACTTCGCCCGCGCCTTCGGCTTCGCGGAAAACCTGCACACCCTCGGCGGCAGCGGCCTGAGCGCCACCCGGCTCGCCGCGCTGCACACCCGCCTCGCCAAGGTGGCGCACACCGCGGGCCGCTGGGAGGACGGCAACAGACAGATAGCCCAGGCCAGATCCCTCCTGGGCGCCCATCCCGACGAGCAGTGCACCGCGTCGATCGACGTGACCGCCGCCTACCTCGCGCTCGACACCCCCGGCCAGGACCGCACCCAACTGGCCGAGAAGCTCGGCAACTCGGCCCTCCAGGCGGCCCAGCGCCACGGCCTGGCCACCGTCGCCTGCCAGGCCCTGGAACTCCTCGCCACCCTCGCCCGCGAACGGGACTTCGACGAGGCGACCGCCCTGCTGGAATCGGCCCTGCAGACCGCCGAACAGCACCAGCTCCCGCTCCAGCGCATGTACGCGCTGACCCGGATCGGCGGCAACTACTGGCTCACCGAGGGCGCCACCGCCCCCCTGCTGGCCGCCCGGAGCGAGGCCCAGCGGCTCGGCTCGGCCAACATCGTCCACACCATCGACGGCATCATGATCCTCGACGCCGTCCTGCGGGCCGAGTTCACCGCCGCACAGCAGTCCGCCGAGGAATGCCTGGCCGTCGTACAGCGCCTGCGGCTGGCCCCGGCCACCCGGTACGTCCTGATGGCGCGGGCCGCGCTGGCCGCCCACCGCGGAGACCGGCCCGCGATGGAGGGCGCCCTCGCGGCCTTCGCCGAGTGGGACGGGGCCGGCTCCCAGGAGGAACCGCTGACCCTCGGCCTCGCCCGGGCCTTCTGCGCGCTCATGGAGGAGGACCGTCCCGGCGCCGTCGCCGAACTGCGGGCCGTCGCCGACCTGGAGGACGCCAACCCCAGTACGTACTACCTCAGCGGGCGGTACGGCATCGGGCTGCTCCTGGACGCGCTCTCGGGGGTGGCCGACCGCGCCGCGTACGAGGAGATCGCCGCCACCGCGCCCGGCCGGATGCGCTGGAACCGGCAGTTCGTCCTGTTCGCCGGCGCCGTCCTGCTGGGCCGCGAACGCCGGCCCGAGGAGGCCGCGGCCGCGGTGGCCGAGGCCCTGCGCCTCGCCGCCCCGTACGCCACCGCCCTCCACCTGGGCCTGCGGCTGATCGCCGACGCGGCGTACGAGGACGGCTGGGGCGAGCCGGTGGCCTGGCTGCGCCAGGCCGAGGAGCACTTCCACCAGGGCGGCGTGGCCGCGGTCGCGGGCGCCTGCCGCGCGGCCCTGCGCCGGATGGGCGCCCCGGGCCGGCAGCGCCGTACGGGGACGAGCACGATCCCGGACGTCCTGCGCACGCAGGGCGTCACGGTCCGCGAGTACGAGGTCTTCCGGCTCCTCGCGGAACGGCTGGGCAATAAGGACATCGCCGACCGCCTCTACATCTCGCCCCGTACGGTCGAGAAGCACATCGCGGCTCTCGGCACCAAGACGGGCCGCTCCAACCGGGCCGCGCTCTGCGAACTCTCGGCGTCCCTGGAGGCCTCGGGGACCTAGGGGGTGTCCGGTCACCGCATCTCGCGGACCGTGCGCGAGCCGAGGATGCCGATCGCCGTCACCGCGAGGACCGCCGCCGAGACGGCGAACATCGGGGCCGTGCCCGACTGCGCCAGTGCTCCGCAGAGGATCAGGGAGAGCGGGGCGACCGCGTAGCCGATCACCATGTCCACCGAGATCACCCGGCTCAGCACCGAACCGTCGATCGTGCGCTGGATCCAGCTGAGGCCGAAGACCCCCTGGAAGCCCATCCCGAAGCCCATCGCCAGCACCGTCGCCAGAGCCCCCGCGGTGTTGCCGACGAGGCCCAGCAGGCCCGTGCCGATCGCGAGCCAGCCCGCCAGCGCGGCGATCAGCAGGCCGATCCGGGGGCGGCTGCCCACGGCCCCGCCGACCAGGGTGCCGAGCATCGCCCCGCCCGCCAGCGCGCCGTTGAGCAGGCCCAGGGTGGCCGAGCCGCCGTGCAGGTCGACCTTGGCCAGGGTGGCGAAGCCGACCGTGAACGGCCCCGCCTGGCAGAAGGTCACCGCCGCGTCGACCGCCAGGATCGTACGGATCCGCGGGTCCTCGAACGCGTACCGCAGCCCGGCGCGGATCCGGGCGCCCAGCGAGACCTCCGCCTTCGACGGACCCGCGCTCGCGGCCGGTCCGTCCGCCGCCGCGCCTTCCCCGGCGGGGCGGGGCAGCGGGCGGATCCCCGCGACGCACAGGCCGCAGAGCGCGAAGCACACCCCGTCGACGAGGAAGGCGACGGGGGCGTTGGAGAAGGCCACCACCATGCCGCCGACGGCCGGGCCGAGCACGGCCGCCACCTTGGTGCCGACGGCCAGCAGGGCGTTGGCCGGGGCGAGCTGCTCCTCGTCCACCACCGACGGCAGGATCGACGCCCGGGCCGGCTGGAAGAACGCGTCCACGGCGCCGAAGGCCGCGGCGGCGCCGCACAGCATCCACAGCGTCAGGGATCCGGTCAGGCCCGCCAGGCCCACGGCCGCCATCAGGGCGGCCCGGGCCCAGCTGGAGAGCTTCATCAGGGTCCGCGAGGACCACTTGTCGCTGAGGGAGCCGCCGACCAGCGTCAGCAGGGCCCGCGGCACCGCCTGGAAGGCGAGGACGTAGCCGAGGGCCAGCGTGGACTGCGTGAGGCCGAGCGTGATCCAGGAGAAGGCGATGTAGCTGAACCCGTCGCCGAGCAGGGACAGGGACTGCCCGAGCCAGAGCAGCCGGAACGACGGCAGCCGGGCGGGGGCGCTCAGCCGCTCCCGCGCGTCCACCAGGGTGGAAGCCATGGACGAACCCTTCGTAGGGCCGGGGCCGGGCCGCCGTCGGGCGGCCCGGCCGGTGGCGGGCGAGGTCAGTAGCGGACGGGCAGGGCCGTCAGCGCGCGGTTGAGGAGGGAGGGCTGCCAGGTGTGCTGCTGGTCGAGCAGCTCCAGCCCCGGGTACTCGCGGACGAGTACGTCGACCACCGCGCCCGCCACCAGCCGGGCGAAGGCCGCCCCGATGCAGAAGTGGGCGCCGAAGCCGAACCCGAGGTGCGAGGCGCTGCCGCGCCGGACGATGAACCCGTCCGGGTCGGGGAAGCGGGCCGGGTCGCGGTTGGCGGCGGCCGTGACCAGGAACAGCCGGTCCTCGGCGCGGACGGAGCGCCCGTCGAGGTCGAAGTCGCGGGCGGCGGTGCGGATCGACATCTTGGACGGGCCGTCGAAGCGCATGGCCTCCTCGACCGCCATCGGCACCAGGGACGGGTCCTCCCGGACGGCGGCCATCTGCTCGGGGTGCTCCAGCAGGGCGAGTACGGCGTTGACGATGAGGTTGCTGGTGGTCTCGCCGCCGGCGAACGCCATCTGCGTCAGCATCCCGACGAACTCCTCCTCGCTGACCGACTTCCCGATCTGGCCGCCCGCCAGCACGGCGCTGATCAGGTCGTCCTTGGGGTCGGCGCGGCGCTGTCGCACCAGGTCGGCGAGGTAGTCGTCCAGGTTGACCAGGGACTGGAGCGAGGTGCGGTACTCGCGCTCCTCCTGGGCGGCCCCGAGGACGAGGTCGCCCACCCGGGCGTTCCAGTACCAGAAGGACGGGCCGTGCGCCTGGGGGACGCCCAGCCAGCGGGCGAAGACGAGGGCGGGCAGCGGCCGGGCGATGTCGGCGACCAGGTCCCCGATCCGGCCGGGGACGGCGCGCCGGGTGAGCATGGCGCGGGTGGCGCGCTCGACGAAGGCCCGGTAGCGGCCGATCGAGCGGGCCGCGAACTGCTCCTGGAACACCTGGCGCAGCCGCCGGTGCTGCGGGGCGTCGTTGAACACCATCCAGCGGGACAGGATCCCGAAGGCCCGCTCGGCGTCCTCGCGGGCGCCCTCCGGCACGGCGTCCATCAGCGGGCGCACCCGCTCGGCGGAGACGGCGGGGGCGCGCAGGCAGTGCATCAGCTGGGCGTGCCCGGTGACGAGCCAGGCCCGGTGCATGGCGGACCAGTACACGGGGTCGTGGTCGCGCAGGGAGTTGAGGTACCCGTACGGGTCCGCGTTGACGGCGGGGTCGAGCAGGTACCGCTCCGTGAAGGCTGCCGGCGGGGCCGGCGGCGTACGGGTCGCCGCGGGCGGCGGGGTGGTCTGCGGGGCGGCCGGCGGGGCGGTCCGCCCGGTGAACGGGCACACCAGGGGGGACGTGTCGGCGGTCGTGCTCGTGTCGGTGTTCGCGTTCGTGGTCAGGACGGTCATCGGCGTGCCTCCGACTGGATCCGGCCGAGCACAGCAGCGGTCTTGTGCATCAGCCGTTCGGACATCATGGACATGTGGTCGCCTTCGGTGACGTGGACGGTCAGCCCGCCGAGCGCGATCTCACGCCAGCGCTCGACGTAGGTGCGGAAGTCCACGTCCAGCCCGGGCATCGGTTCGCCGTCGGGCAGTCCCGCGGCGGCGCTGCCCACCAGAAGGTGGACGTGGCCGGGGTAGGGGCGCAGTACGTAGTCGGACAGGGCGGTCAGCAGCGAGTGCCAGACCTCGATGGGGGCCTGCTCCACCAGGGCCGCCTCGCCGGGGCTCATACCCGCCCCCAGCAGCAGGGCGGTGAGCTCGGCCACGGCCGCGTCCCGCTCGGGAGAGGGCGCCAGCGCACGGACGCGATCGCGCATCCGCAGCCCCCGCTCCATCTCCCGGCCGACCGCAGCGAGGCGTTCGCGGGCCGCCGGATGGGGCAGGTGCGGCTCGATCAGCGTCAGCGGTGCGACGGTGTGACCGGCCTCGTGCAGCTGGGTGGCCATCTCCAGGGCGATGTCGGCGCCCATGGACCAGCCCAGCAGGTCGTGCGGGCCGTGCCCGCCGTGGGCCGCGATCTCGGCGGCGTAGTTGGCCGCGATCCCGGCGATCGTGGTCGGGTCCACCCCGCCCAGCAGGCCGCGGGCCTGGAAGGCCCGGACCGGCTGACCGGGCGGGAGGGCCCGGGCGAGCGGTACGTACCAGGCGCCGCTGCCGCCGCTGGGGTGGACGCACCACAGCGGGGCGCCGTCGCCCTCGCGCAGGCGGACCTCCGAGGTGACGGCCTTCGCGCCGGGAGGAGCCTGCGCGGCCTCGGCGTGGGCCGACTGCGCCGCCGCGTCCGTGGCGCGGGCGGCGAGCCGGGCGATCGTGGGCAGTTCGAGCAGGTCCCGTACGGAGACGCTCAGGCCGCGGGCGGCCGCCTGCGCGGCGACTCGGACGGTGGAGAGCGAACTGCCGCCGAGGGCGAAGAAGTCGTCGTGGACGCCGACCTGTTCGATGCCGAGGACCGTGCGCCACACCTCGGCGAGCACCACCTCGGCCGGCGTGCCCGGCGCGACGTAGTCGGTGGCGCTGCCCAGCCGGTCGGCCGAGGGCAGCGGCAGGGCCTTCTTGTCGACCTTGCCGCTGCTGTTGACCGGCATCGCGTCGAGGAAGACGAACCGCGCGGGGACCATGTACGCGGGCACCTTGGCCCGCAGCGCCCGGCGGAAGGGCTCGACGACGGGCTCCACGCCCTCCTCGGGCACCACGTACGCCACCAGTGCCGGCTCCGGCAGGTCCCGCCGCAGCAGGACCACCGCCTGCTGCACCTGGGGCAGTTCCCGCAGCCCGTGCTCGATCTCGCCGAGCTCGATGCGGAATCCGCGCAGCTTCACCTGGCTGTCGCGGCGGCCGAGGACCTCCACGGCTCCGTCGGGCAGCTGGACGCCGATGTCCCCGGTGCGGCACAGCCGGCCGCCGGGGGCGCCGTACGGGTCGGGGACGAACGCGGCGGCGGTCAGGTCGGGCCGGTTCACATAGCCCCGGCCGATGGCCCGCCCGCCGAGGTAGACCTCGCCCTGCACCCCGACGGGAACCGGCTGGAGGTCCTCGTCGAGCACGTAGACCTGGGTGTTGCGCATCGGCCAGCCGATCGGCGGGCGCTTGCAGTCGGGCTTGAGGAGGGTGGAGACGGACCACACGGCCGTCTCGGTGAGCCCGTAGACGTTGTAGAACCGACGTCCGCGGGCCCACTTCTGGGCCAGTTCGGCCGGGCAGGCCTCGCCGGCCACCTGGAGGGTCCGCAGGGCGGGGAACCGGTCCTCGCCGAGGGCCGCCAGGGCGCTCGGGGCCAGCATCGCGACGGTGATCCCGTAGCCGAGCAGGGTGTCGGCGAGGTCGGCGCCGGCGCGCAGCGCCTCCCGGGGCGGTGTGCACAGCTGGGCGCCGTTCGCCAGGGCCCAGGTCAGGTCCATGATCGAGACGTCGAAGCTGAGGGAGGCGAACTGGAGCACCCGGTCGGCGGGGGTCACGGGGAACAGGTCGCGCTGTCCCTCCAGCATGTTGGTCAGGCTGCGGTGCTGGACGGTGACGCCCTTGGGCGTACCCGTGGAGCCCGAGGTGTAGAGGATGTAGGCCGCGTTGTCCGCGGTGACGGCCGGGGCCGGGGCCGGGACCTCTACGGGCGCCAGCCACGTCGCCGGATCGTCCACGACCAGGGTCGGACCGTCGAACGGCACCGTCCCCACCAGCGAGGACTGGGTGATGAGCACCGGCATCCCGCTGTCCTCGACGATGAACTTCAGTCGCTCCGCAGGGTGTTGCGATTCCAGCGGCAGGAACGCGCCGCCCGAGCGGAGCACGCCGAGCACGGCCCGGACCATCTGCGGACCCCGGTCGAGGCAGATGCCGACCGGTACCTCCGGACCCACCCCGAGGGCCCGCAGCCGGTCCGCCAACTCGCGCACCGAGGCGTCCAGTTCGCCGTACGTGACCTCCTGCTCGCCCTGCCGGACGGCCACCGCGCCCGGCGTGAGCACGGCGTGCTCGGCCACGCACTCGTGGAACATCAGCGAGGTGTTCGGCAGCTCGGGGCCGCGGCCCCACTCCTCCAGCGCCCGCATCCGCGCCTCGCCGGCCAGCGTCGGCGCCGTGACCGCGGCCTCGGGCCGGTCGGTCATCGCCTTCAGCACCCCGCACATCAGGTCGGCGAGCTGCTCGGCGGTGGCCGGGGCCAGGTAGTCCGGGTCGACGTCGAGGGTGAAGGACTCCACGCTCGCGTTGAGCATCAGCGGGAACGCCGTGCGGGCGATCTCCAGCGAGTCGTCCCAGCTGTCCCCCGACAGCCGGTGGAAGTTGACGTAGTTGAAGAGGGTGTCCGCCAGGCTCGGCTCACCCGGCCGCAGCTGCGCGAGGCGGGCCAGCGGCACCCTGCGGTAGGGGAGCATCTCCTGCTCGGCGGCGAACGCCGCCTTCAGGTACTCCAACCAGCTGCCCCGGGGGCGCCGGACGCCGAACGGCACGGTGTTGAGGAACAGCCCGCGCATCCGGTCGGAGCCGGGCACCTCGGGGCGGCCGTTGGTGACCAGGCCGACCGAGTGCCCCTCGGCGGAGCCGTCGCGCTCGGCGAACAGGCTCATGGTGTGGTGGAACGCGGAGAGCAGGACGGTACGGCGGGGCACCCCGGCCAGCCGCGCCAGCCGGCCGATCGGCTCGGCGAGGGCCGCGTACGAGCGGCGCACCTCGTGCACGAACTGCCCGCCCTCGGCGGCCTCCGTACCCCGCCGGGTGAACCGGATCGGGCTCAGGTCGCCCAGCGCCGACCGCCAGTACTCCAGGCCCTCCTCGTCGACGAGCGCGGCCCGCTCCAGCGCGACGTACTCGGCGTACGGGGGCGCCGCCGGCAGCTGCGGGGTCAGGCCCTGCGCCACGGCCTGCCGGTGCAGGTCGAGCAGGTCCGCGATCAGCGAGGTCAGGCTCCAGCCGTCGAGCACCACGTGGCAGTCGGTGAGCGTGAGCCGCAGCTCCCGGTCGGTGAGCCGGTGCAGGTGGATGCGGACCAGCGGCGGGGCCGCCAGGTCGAAGCGCCGGGTGAACTCCGCGTCGACGTAGCCCCGTACGGACGCCCACTGCTCCTCGTGGGGCAGGCCGCGCAGATCGCTGTACCCGACCGGGAGTTCGGCGGCGGCGTGCACCAGCTGGAGCGGCTCGGAGAAGGAGACCAGGTCGATGGAGGACCGCAGGATGCTGTGGCCCCGCACGACGGTGTCCACCGCCGCCTGGAAGGCGGCGAGGTCGAAGCCCTCCGGCACGGTGATCTTGAGGTCGGTGACGTTGTGGTAGGCGCCGCGGCCCGGGTCGGCCAGCATCTCGTGCAGCATGCCGGCCTGGAGCATGGTCAGCGGGTACGCGTCGTCGAGGCCCTGCGGCAGCCGGGCCGCGTCGGCCGGGTCGAGCTGGGAGAAGGGCTCCACGGGCGCGGGGCCGGTGTCCGCGGCGGCCTCCGTCGCCCGTGCGGCCAGGTCACCCAGGGTGCGGGCCCGGAAGAGGTCCGGGACGCTGAGGCCCAGTCCGGCGTTGCGGGCCTGCCCGATCACGCGCAGGGCCAGCATCGAGTCGCCGCCCAGGTCGAAGAAGTTCGCCGTACGGCTGATCCGCTCGGCGCCCAGCACCTCCGACCAGATGCGGGCCAGCGCCTCCTCGGCCGGACCGGCCGGCGGGACGTGTCCGGCGGGCGCGGCGGCCCCCTCGACGGCCACCGCCACCAGGGACTTGCGGTCCACCTTGCCGTTGGCGGTGATCGGCAGCCTCGGATGCCGGACGAACAGCGCGGGCACCATGTACTCGGGCAGCGTCAGGCGCAGCCGGTCGCGCAGGTCCGGCGCGTCCAGCGGCCGGCCCTCGGTCAGCACCACGTGGGCGACCAGGCGGGCGCCGCCGTGCGCGTCGGGCCGGGCCACCACCGCGGCGTCCCGTACGCCGGGCAGGGCGCGCAGAGCGGTCTCGATCTCGCCGGGCTCGATGCGGAAGCCGCGGATCTTCACCTGGTGGTCGGCCCGCCCGGCGTACGCCAACTGCCCGTCGGGCAGCACCCGTACCAGGTCGCCGGTGCGGTACATGCGGGTCCCGGCCGGACCGAACGGGTCGAGCGGGAAGCGCTCGGCTGACAGCTCCGGCCGGTTGCGGTAGCCGCGGGCGACGCCGCCGCCGGCCACGTACAGCTCTCCCACCGTGCCGTGCGGCACCAGGCGGCCCGCCCGGTCCAGGACGTAGCCGTGCTGGCCGGCCAGGGGGCGGCCGATCGGCGAGGAGACGGGGGAGACCGTGTCCTCCTCGGTGATCAGCCGGTACGTGACGTGCACGGTGGTCTCGGTGATCCCGTACATGTTCACCAGCGCGGGCCGCTCGTCCTCGGGCACGGTGAACCAGTCGCGGTAGTCGCGGGCGTCGAAGGCGTCACCGCCGAAGACCACCGTGCGCAGCGCGAGGGCGCCGAACTCCGCGCCCTGCTGGGCCAGATGGGCTCGCAGTCCCTTGAAGGCGGCCGGGGTCTGGTTGAGCACGGTCACCCGCTCGTCGCGCAGGACGGCGTGGACGGCGGCGGGGTCGCGGACCTCGTCCTCGGTCAGTACCACCACCCGGCCGCCGGAGGTCAGCGGGGCCCACAGCTCCCAGACGGAGAAGTCGAACGCGGGGGAGTGCAGGAGCGTCCACACGTCGTCGGAGCCGAAGTCGAAGTGGCGGTCGGCGGCGCCGAGCAGCCAGGCCAGGTTCGAGTGGGTGATCTCGACGCCCTTGGGCTGCCCGGTCGATCCGGAGGTGTAGATGACGTACGCGAGGTCCTGCGCTGCGGGGAGTACGCCGCAGTGCAGATCGTCGGAGTCGTCGGAGGTGTCGTCGCCCGGGCCTTCGGCGGCGTCCTCCAGCGGGATCAGGCCCACCGGCAGCCCCTCCACCGCGGCGCGGCCGACGGCGTCGGCGACCACCCACTCCACCCCGGCGTCGCCGACGGTGAACTCCCGCCGGGCCCGCGGGTGGGCGGGGTCCAGCGGCAGGTACGCCGCGCCCGCCCGCCAGACCCCGAGCAGCGCGACGGCCAGGTCGACCGTGCGGCCCAGGCAGACGCCGACCAGGGACTCCGGGCCGATGCCCGCGGCCCGCAGCCTCCGGGCCAGGGCCAGCGAGGCCGCGTCGAGTTCGGCGTACGTCAGGCTGCGGCCGCCGCCGGAGACGGCCACGGCGGCGGGGGTCAGCCGGATCCGCTCGGCCAGCCGCTCCATCGCGAGCCGGGGGGCCGTCTCGGGTGCGGTGCCCGCCGGCGGGCGGTTCGCCGGGCCGTCCGGGCCGAGCAGCGCGGCCCGCTCGTCCGCGGTGAGCAGGTCGGCCATGCCGAGCGGCACGTCCGGGGCCTCGGCGAAGGCCCGCAGTACCGCGACGGTGTGCTCGGCCAGCCGGGCCACCGATGCCGCGTCGAACAGGTCGGGACGGTAGACGAACTGCAGGAGGACGCGGTCCGCGTCCTCGCTGACGTCGAGCGTCAGGTCGAACTTCGCGGTGGTGAGGTCGATGGGGAAGGCCGTGCCCCGCGCCCCGCCGAGGGCGTACGCACCCTGCCGTGCGGCGGCGGAGTGCGAGAACAGCACCTGGAACAGGGGGTTGCGCGACAGGTCCCGCTCGGGGCTCAGCTCGTCGACGACCCGCTCGAAGGGCAGGCTCTGGTGGGACAGGGCGCCCAGGACGCTCTCCCGGGTCCGGGCGAGCAGCTGCGCCGAGGTCGGGTCGCCCGACAGGTCGGTGCGGATCACCAGGGTGTTCACGAAGAACCCGACCAGCTGCTCGATCTCCGGGCGCTCCCGGTTGGCGACGACGGTGCCGATCGCGATGTCGTCCTGGCCGCTGTGGAAGGCGAGCGCCGCCTGGAAGGCCGCCATCACGGTCATGTACGAGGTGGTGTCGGCCCGGCGGCCGAGCTCGGCCAGGGCCGCCGTCAGCGTCCCCGGGAGTTCGACGGCGTGGACGGCGCCGGCGGAGGTGCGCACGGCGGGCCTCGGGTGGTCGGTGGGCAGTTCGAGCGGGGTCAGGCCGGCCAGAGCCGTGCGCCAGTAGTCCAGGTCCGCGCTCTCGTCGGCCCCGCGCTGCCAGTGCGCGTAGTCGGTGTAGTCGACCGGAGCCGGGGCGGGTTGCGGGGCCCGGCCCTGGCATCTGGCGTGGTAGCAGGTGCTCAGGTCGCCGGTCAGGATGTCCAGCGACCAGCCGTCCGAGACGATGTGGTGCATGGCCAGGACGAGCACGTGGTCCTCGGCGGCGATCCGCAGCAGGGTCGCCCGGAACGGGGGTGCGGCGGCCAGGTCGAAGGGGCGCAGCGCCACCTCCCGTACGGCCTCGGCGATCGCCTCGGGGCCGCCTTCGCGGACCGCTGGCGGCAGGTCGACCACGTCGAGGCCGGCCGCGGCGTCGGCGGGGAGCACGCGCTGGGCGGGCACGCCGTCCTCGTGGGAGAAGACCACCCGCAGCTGCTCGTGCCGGGCGACGAGGTCCCCGATCGCGGCGCTCAGCGCGGCCACCTCCAGGGGGCCGGTGAACCGCCAGGCGGCGGGCATCAGGTACTCGACGCCGCCGGGGTCGAGCTGGTCGAGGAAGTACAGCCGCTGCTGGGCGGCGGACAGGGGGGACTGCGCGGGGCGCGGGTCGAGGCGGGGGATCCCCGCGGGCGCGGCGGCGGCCTTGCCGCGCAGGCGCATTTCGAGGAGCCGGCGGGCCGCCGGGGAGAGGCCGCCGGGCGTCGTGGAAGCGGTGGTGGAGGGTTCGACCTGTGCAGTGGTCATCGCAAGTGCCGTCCTATCAAGGCTGGGGTCGGGGCTCGGATCGCTGCGGCGATCAGAAGTCGGAGGTCAGGGACAGGTCGATCTCGTCGTCGCTCATCGAGGAGATCTGGTCGATGAGCTGTCGTTCCACTTCGATGGCGAGCAGTTCGACCGTCGGGTGGTCGAACAGGTCGCGTACCTGGATCGGGCAGTCGAATGCGGTGCGCAGGCGGGACGCGGCCGCCACGGCGCGCAGCGAGTGGCCGCCGAGGGCGAAGAAGTCCTCCCGGATCCCGACCTCGGGCAGGCCCAGGACCTCGGCCCAGATCTGGGCCGTCACCACCTCGGTCGGGGTGCGCGGAGCCACGGACGCGGCCGGTGCGGGCAGCTGCGGATCGGGCAGGGCGGCGGTGTCCACCTTGCCCTGTACGGTCCGGGGCAGGGCGTCGAGCAGGACGAACGCGGCGGGCACCATGTAGCCGGGCAGCTGCGTCCGGCACCAGGCGGCCAGCGCCTCGGCGTCCAGGCCCCGGTCCTGACCGGCCGCGTAGCCGACGAGGGCGCGCTCGCCCCGCAGTTCCCGGACCAGGACGGTCGCGGCGTGCACGTCCGGGTGCTGTTCCAGGACGGCCTCGATCTCGGCCGGTTCGATGCGGAAGCCGCGGATCTTGACCTGGTCGTCGGTGCGGCCGAGGAACTCCAGCTCCCCGCCGGGCAGTCGGCGGACCAGGTCGCCGGTGCGGTAGAGCCGCCCGCCGTCCTCCCCGAACGGGTCCGGTACGAACCGCTGCGCGGTCAGCGCCGGCTGCCCGAGGTAGCCGCGGGCCAGCTCCGGGCCGCCGATCAGCAGCTCGCCCGGCACCCCGACGGGGACCAGCTGGTCGAGCGCGTCCACGACGTACGCCCGGCGGGAGCCCAGCGGCCGGCCGATCGCCACCCGGCCGTCGACCGGCGCGGTGACGGTGTGGGCGGTGGCCGAGACGACCGCCTCGGTCGGCCCGTACGTGTTGACCACGGGTACGTCGGGCAGGTGCGCGAACCACCGGGCCAGCGGCGCCGAGGGCAGCGCCTCTCCGCCGGTGACCAGCAGCCGCAGGCCCTTGAGGTCCCCGGCGACCGCGTCGAGGCGGGCGACGATCTCCTCCCAGTAGGCGGGGGTGGCCTCCATGACCGTGATGTCCCGGGTGCGGACGGCCTCGGCGAGCTCCTCCACCGACCACACCTCGTCGGGGCGGACCACGACCGAGGCTCCCGCGCCGAGGGCGGGCAGCACCTGCTCCAGCGAGGCGTCGAAGGAGAAGGAGGCGAAGGCGAGGACGCGGTCGTCGGCCGTGATGCCGAACAGTTCGCGGGCCGCGGCGGTGTGCGCGCCCAGCGCGTGGTGCTCCACGCCGACGGCCTTGGGGCGCCCGGTGGAGCCCGAGGTGAAGATCACGTACGCGAGGTCCTCGGGACCGGGGGTGTGGTGCGGTGCGTCCGGGTCGGGCGCGACGGTGTCGACGGGGATGGTCCGCGGTCCGAGGGCGGCGGCCAGCGCGTGGGTCGAGGCGTCGCTGAAGACGCTGTGCACGCCCGCCTCGGCGCACATGAACCGCAGCCGGTCCTCGGGCAGCCGGGGGTCGAGCGGTACGTAGACCCCGCCCGCGCGCCAGATCGCGGCCATCGCGGCGACCGAGCGGATGCCGCGGCGCAGGCACACGCCGACCGGCGTGCCCGGCCGTACCCCGGAGGCCGCGAGCGCCCGGGCCAGCCCGCCGGTCAGCCCGTCCAGTTCGCCGTACGTCAGGCTCTCGTCCCCGCACAGCAGGGCCACGGCGTCCGGCGCGCCCGCCACCGTGAAGGGCGGCGCCACCGGGGCGGCCGCCGCGGAGCCCGCCGCCCCGGCCAGTTCGGCGTACTCGGCCGCGGACAGCAGCTCCAACCGCCCCACGGCCTGCTCCGGATCGGCCACCACCGCCTCCAGCACCCGGCCCACGTGCCCGGCGAACCGGGTGACCGTGGCGGCGTCGAAGAGGTCGCTCGCGTACTCCACGTTCAGCGCGAAGCGGTCGGGATAGAGCAGGAAGGTGGCGGTCAGGTCGAACTTGGCCGAACCCCACGGCAGGACGAAGTGCTCCACGTCGAGCCCCTCGACCCGGGGCCCGCCCGCGGCGCTCTCCTGCACGTCGAACATCACCTGGAACAGGGGGTTGCGGGACGGGTCCCGCTCGGGCCGCAGCTGCTCCACCAGCCGCTCGAACGGCACCTCCTGGTGGTCGAAGGCGCCGAGCACCGACTCCCGGACCCGGCCCAGGAACTCCGTGAACGAGGGCTCGCCGGACAGGTCCCCGCGCAGCACCACCGTGTTCACCAGCAGCCCCACCAGCCGCTCCAGCTCCAGCTGTCCGCGGCCCGCGACCGGGGTGCCCACCGCCACGTCCCGCTGTCCGGACCAGCGGCCCAGCACGATCTGCACCACGGCCAGCAGCACCGTGAACCGGGTCACCCCGTGCCGCCGGGCCAGCTCGCCGAGGGCGGCCTCCAGCTCCTTCGGCAGGTCGACCTCGACCGCGCCGCCCCGGCCGGACCAGCCCGCCGGGCGCGGCCGGTCCGTCGGCAGCTCCAGTACGGGGACGCCGGCCAGGGCCTCCTCCCAGTACGCCAGCTGCCGCTCCAGCACCTCGCCCGCCATCCGGTCGCGCTGCCAGACCGCGAAGTCCCCGTACTGGATCGGAACGGGAGGCAGCTCGGCCGGCCGCCCGGCCACCCGGGCGGCGTACGACTCCGCCAGCTCCCCGATGATCACGTCCTTGGACCAGCCGTCCGTCGCCGCGTGGTGGAAGGCGATGACCGCCACGTGGTCCTCGGGGTCCAGCTCCCACACCCCCGCCCGCAGCAGCGGCGGCCCCGCCAGGTCGAAACGGCGGGTGGCGTACGGGACGGCCACCGCGCGCAGCCGCTCCAGCCGTACGGCCTCGTCGTCCCCGGCCGGGGCCGACTGCCACACCAGTGGTACGCGGACCCCGTCGACCACCCGCTGCGCGGGCCGGCCGTCCACCTCGACCAGGGCGGTGCGCAGCGCCTCGTGCCGGGCCACCACCTCGTTGAGGGCGCCCTGCCAGGCGTCGCGGTCGAGCCCGCCGCGCATCCGCCACGAGAACCAGAGCACGTACTCGTCGCCGACGTCGGACATGCGGTCCAGGAACCACATCCGCTCCTGCGCGAAGGACAGCGGCAGCGGTCCCGAGCGGTCCACCGGTACCACGGTGGCGGCGCCCGCCTGCCGGGCCGCGGCCACCAGCGGGCCGAACGCGCGGATGCGGGGGTTCTCGAACAGGGTGCGCAGCTCGACCTCACGGCCCAGCCGCTCCGCGATCCGGGAGACGGCCATGGTGGCGAGCAGCGAGTGGCCGCCCAGGTCGAAGAACCCGTCGTCGATGCCGACCCGGTCGACGCCCAGGACCTCCGCCCAGATGTCGGCGACCACCTGCTCGGTGGCGTCGCGCGGAGCGATGAACTCGGCGCCGCCCGCCGCCGCCCGGTCCCGCTCCGCACGCTCCCCGTCCGGCCGGGCGGCGGGCAGCGCGGCCCGGTCGAGCTTGCCGGAGGCGTTCACGGGCAGCGCGTCGAGCGCCACGAAGTCCGCGGGCACGGCGTAGTGCGGGAGCCGGCCGGCGCAGAAGGAGCGCAGTACGGCGGGCTCCACCGGGCCGCCGGGGCCGGCCACCACGTAGCCGGTCAGGCTCTTGCCGCCCTGGGCGTCCGCGCCGACGGCCACCGCGGCGGCCACCACTCCCGGGCACTCGCCCAGGGCCGCCTCCACCTCGCCGAGTTCGATGCGGAAGCCGCGGATCTTGACCTGGTCGTCGGTGCGGCCGAGGAACTCCAGCTCCCCGCCGGGCAGTCGGCGGACGAGGTCGCCGGTGCGGTAGAGCCGCCCGCCGTCCTCCCCGAACGGGTCGGGAACGAACTTCTGTGCGGTGAGGGCCGGCTGCCCGAGGTAGCCGCGGGCCAGCTCCGGACCGCCGATCAGCAGCTCGCCGGGCTCGCCCACCGGCACGAGCTCGTCGTGCGCGTCGACCACGTACGCCCGGCGGGATCCCAGCGGCCGCCCGATCGGCACCCGGCCGGGGTCCCCGGCCGCGCCGATCTCGTGCGTGGTGGCGGTCACGGTGGTCTCGGTCGGGCCGTACGCGTTGAGCACCCGTACGTGCGGCGCCCGCGCCTGCCAGGCGGCCAGCGCGGCGGCCGGGACGGACTCCCCGCCGAGGACCAGCAGGCGCAGCGCAGCGAGGGAGGCGGCGGTGCGGTCGGTGAGCGAGAAGGCCAGCTCGGCCCAGTACGTCGGCGGCAGGTTCAGCATCGTGATCCCGTACCGCTCGACCACGAGGGGGATCTGCGCGGGCAGCCACTGCTCGTCCGGCCGCACCACCAGGGTGGCCCCGCAGCCGAGCGCGGTCAGCAGCTGGTCCAGCGAGGCGTCGAACGAGAAGGACGAGAAGGCCAGTACCCGGTCCCGGGACGTGATCCCGAACTCCGCGCGGGCGGCGGCGACATGCGCGTCGATCGCGCCGTGTTCGATGCCGACGGCCTTCGGGCGGCCGGTGGAACCCGAGGTGAAGATGACGTACGCGAGGTCCCGCGGGTCGGGCGCGTGGTGCGGGGCGCCCGCATCGGATCCGGCGTCCTCCACCCGCAGCACCCGCGGGCCGAGCGCGCCGGCCAGCTCCGCGGTCGCGGCGTCGGCGAGGACGCAGTGCAGCCCGGCCTCCTCGGCCATGAACCGCAGCCGCTCCTCGGGGAGCGCCGGGTCCAGCGGTACGTAGATCCCGCCGGCCCGCCAGATCGCGGTCATCGCCACCACGGACCGGATCCCGCGCTGCACGCACACGCCGACCGGGGTCCCCGGGCCGGCGCCCGCCGTGCGCAGGGCGGTGGCCAGACCGCCCGCGAGGGCGTCCAGCTCGCGGTAGCGCAGGATCTTCTCCCCGCACACCAGGGCCACGGCGTTCGGCTCGCCCGCCACGGTGAACGCGGCCGCGGCCGGTGCGGGGCGCCCCGAGCCCGCCGACTCGACCAGGCGGGCCCGCTCCTTGCCGGGCAACGGCTCAAGACGCCCCGCGAGTTCGGCCACCGACGTCTGCGGCGCGGCCGTCACCGCGCGCAGCAGCTCCACGTACCCCTCGGTGAAGCGGACCATGGAGCCCCGGTCGAACAGGGCGGTGGAGAACTGCAGCCGCGCCGCGATGTCGCCGTTGGCGCGCAGGCTCAGGTCGAGGAACACGTCCAGCGGGGTTCCCGTCAGCGGGGTCCGCACCAGGTCGACGTCCAGATCGTCCAGGCGGGCCGCCGACGGGACGGTGTTCAGGAGGGTGAAGGAGGCTTGTGCCAGCGGGTGCCGGGACAGGTCGCGCTCGGTGACCACCTCGCCGACCACCCGGTCGAACGGCGCCTCGGAGTGCGAGAAGTCCCGCAGCGCCCCCGACCGGACCCGGCCCAGCAGGTCGGCGAAGGTCGGATCCCCGGACAGGTCGGTGCGCAGCACGATCGTGTTCACGAACGGGCCGATCAGACCGGCCACCTCGGCGCGCCCGCGGTCGGCCAGGGTGGTGCACACGGCGATGTCGGAGCGCCCGGAGTACCGGCCGAGCAGCGCCTGGTACACCGCGAGGAGCAGCATGTAGCGGGTCGCGCGCTGCTCGCGGGCCACCCGGTCCACCTCGGCGACCAGTTCGGCCGGCAGCTCGAAGCGGACCACGTCACCGGAGCCCTCCCAGAACGCCGGCCGCGGACGGTCGGCGGGCAGCGCGAGCGGGGCGACCCCGGCCAGCCGCTCCCGCCAGTACGCGAGCAGCCGCTCCATCCGCGGCCCGCCCAGGCGTTCGGCCTCGGTCCGGGCGACGTCGGTGTACTGCAGCGGCGGCGCGTCCACGGCCTCGCCCCGGTAGCCGGCGTCCAGTTCGCGCAGCAGCACGTCCCAGGACCAGCCGTCCACCGCGATGTGGTGGACCACCAGGAGCAGGACGTGCTCGTCGGGTCCGAGGCGGGCGAGGGTGGCCCGCAGCGGGTGCTCCTTCGCCAGGTCCAGCGGGCGCGCCAGCTCCCGGTCGAACAGCTCCTCGGTGCTGCCCGCCTCCGTCCGCGCCAGCCGGGTGCGGCCCGCCGGGTCCACCACGGGCACGGGCTCCCCGTCGACGGCCGTGAAGCGGGTGCGCAGCACCTCGTGCCGGTCCACGATCCCGGCCAGCGAGCGCTCCAGGGCCGGCACGTCGAGGGCGCCGCGGATGCGCAGGGCCAACGGGAGCAGGGACTCGGCGGAGCCTCCGGTGAGCTGGTCGAGGAACCACAGCCTCCGCTGCGCGAACGACACTCCGTCACCGTCACGTACGACGTCGCCGGCTTCGCTGCCGTGCCTCGCCGGTCCGCCGTGCGCTGCGACAACCTTCACTGTGGGCCTCCAAGCGGTGTTTTCCCCCACACTGCTGTCTGCGGAGATCCGTCAGTAGGGAAGAAGACGCAGCCGCGCACGCAGCCGCCGGGGGGTAGAACGCGCAACGGCGGCCCCGCACGGCCTGTCGTTCCGCCGTGCGCGCCGCCGGTGCGCGTCGCTCCGTATGTGGCCCTGCCGCCGGGTGCGCCGCTGCGGTCAGCCCTCGTCCACCGCGACGAAGCGCAGCTCGGAGGTGTAGGCCTCGCCCCGGTCGTCGGTCAGCCAGGCCTGTTCGGGGCTCGGCAGCATCTCGGTGAACACGGCCCGGCCCCCGGGCTCCTTGCGGGCCATCCTGCGGACCGCCTTGGCGAGGATGTTGACGTACACCGGGCTGTCGAAGTCCACGTAGAACGGACGGGTCTCGGTCGGCAGCACGACGAACACGAACCGCGGCAGTTCGCGCCGCTCCCGCCACTGCCGGGCCCGTACGAACCTGCGGGCCTCGTCCTTCTCCTCGGCGAAGTCCATGTCGGAAGGCGGCAGCCGCCAGGTCTCGCGGGCCACCACCAGCCGGTCCACGGTGACCCGGGGGGAGCGGTCGGCCCCGTCGGGCAGGATCTGGAACAGGTCCATCGCCAGGGTGGTCAGGACGTGCGAGAACACGTCCACCGCGGGGAACTCGGACCCGTCTGGCAGTACCACCGCCAGCTCGCCGTCCGCCCGCTCGGTCACCGCCACGTCGGCGCTGAGCACCGTACGCGGCCGGCCCGGGTCGGCGGTGAAGTCGACGAGGGCGACGTAGTAGTCCTCGGGGCGGACCAGGACCTGCCGGGTCCGCGCGGAGAGCCGGGAGCGGTGCTCCTTGGGCAGCAGGGGCAGCAGCCGGGGACCGGGGTGGTCCCGGCCGGTGAGTCCGAGCAGCTCCTCGGCGTCCGGGTGCTGGTTGACGAACAGCGAGGAGCCCAAGGTGTTCGCGGCGACGTGCAGTTCACCGAGGACCAGTTCGAAGTCGCCCCGGGACACGGCCTGTTCCCCGGAGGCGGCGATCATGATGTCGGGGCTGAGGTAGCGGGCGGCGCTCCAGCCGCCGCCCGGGCCGCCGAACTGCTCGGCGACGGGCCCCGCGACGGCCTCCAGCGGCAGCCTGACCCGGCGGGTGCCCGGCGGCGGCGCCAGGATGGTGTCCCAGCGCCTGCGGAACTCCTGCTGGAGCTCTGCGGACTCGGCGCGGGCGGCGCCGTGCAGGATCGGCATGCAGGCGAACCAGAACGCGGCCAGATCGACCGGGCCCTGCCCGGCCAGCCGGCGGTACACCTCGCGCGCCCGGGCCATCACCGCGTCGGCGAGTTGCGCGGTGAGCCAGCCGGCGCTGGTCAGCAGCGGATCCAGCGGGGCCAGGGCCTCGTGCACGGTCCGCCCGAGGGAGGCGGTCGCCGCCCGCCGGCAGTCGGAGTACACCAGGGCCCGGCAGGGCGCCGTACCGGCCGCCTTCTCGCGTACGGCGGCGGTCTCGGTCAGTGCGGCGAACTCGCCCTCCAGCTCCGCCAGCGCCGCCACCAGCGCTTCGGGCCCGTCCGCCTCGCCCACCCGGTCCCGGCCCCGCTCCAGAGCGTCCAGGGCGGCCAGGGCGGGCTCGCGCAGACCCGGGTCCCCGACCCGGTCCAGCCAGGCCCTCAGATGGCGC
This sequence comes from Streptomyces sp. NPDC051109, assembly GCF_044455885.1. Classification (NCBI taxonomy): domain Bacteria; kingdom Bacillati; phylum Actinomycetota; class Actinomycetes; order Kitasatosporales; family Streptomycetaceae; genus Streptomyces; species Streptomyces sp. NPDC051109. The sequence continues at coordinate 50,674 of NZ_JBITFF010000006.1, read as the reverse complement.
TCCGGACGGGCGTCGGCGGGCACCTCCAGCTTCCACACCACCCACCGGCGGGCGACCAGGTCGGCCAGTGCGGCGGACACGTCCACGCCCGGCAGCGCGGCGCGGATCTCCCGTGCGGGGCGTACGCCGTCGCAGAGCGCGAGCACCGCCCGCCCCTCCTCGCCGAGGGCCTGGCGCGGCCGGCCCGGCACCGTCACGTCCGTCCCGGACTGGCGGACGAAGGGCACGCGCCGGGGCGCCACCCACTCCCGTACCGCCGGATCGCCGTCGATCCGCGCGGCGAGGGCGTCGATCGCCCAGCTGGCGAAGTACACCTCCGATCCGGCGATCAGGCCGGTACCGGGATCGACGCGGACGCCGTCCGCCGCGTCCGCGGAGAGGTCCCAGCGGCCCCAGCCGACGGGCCCGAAGAACCCGATGGTGTCGTTCTTGACGCAGAACCGCTGCCAGTAGTGGGCCACCAGCTCCTCGCGCTGGCGGGGCATGCTGGTCCGGCCCGCCGCGGTCGGCGTCCAGTTCAGGAAGGGCGTGATCCCGGAGGCGAGCACCGGGCGGTTCTGCCAGGCCACCGCCTCCCGGAAGGCGGGCGTCCGGGCGATCTCCTGGAGCGTGTGCGCCGTCTCCACCTGGGCCTCGGCGAACAGGGCGGTGAACTCCCCCCACCGCTCACCGGCCAGGGCGGCCGGGCCCTCGCCGGGATCGAACTTGTCGGCGGCCGTGGCCAGCCCGTCCGGGGCCAGCCGCAGCACGCCCCCGGCCGGAAAACCCGCCCCGCGCAGGGCGAACTGGTCCCACAGCCGCCAGCGGCCGCCGGGTACGTAGGTGTCCGTCATGACCGGCCCCTCATGCCTGGACGAAGTCGGCGTGGACGACGTCGGCGAGGTCCGCGGGCGAGGGGTAGGCGAAGACCAGTGCCACCGGGACCTCCGCCCCGAGTGCCTCTTCGAGTCGTGCGGTGATCCGGAAGGCGGTCAGCGAATCGCCGCCCCACTCGTAGAAGTCGCTCTGCTCGTCGAGGTCCGCGACCCCCAGGGTCTCGCGATAGATGGAGACGACCAGCTCGGTCAGGGCGGTGGCGGTCAGCTGCGCGGTCGGGTTCGCGGTCTCGTTCACGGTCATGGTCATGGGTTCTCCTCCAGGAGCGGGCGCGTCGGTGTGCGCGGCGGTCGTGTGCGTCGTGTGCGTCGTGTGCGTCGTGTGGGTGGTGTGGGTGGTGTGGGTCGTGCCTGTGGTTCAGGTGGTTCAGGTGGTGCAGTGGGTACGGGAAGGGGCTGCCGACGCGGCGGCCGCCATCAGCGCCGTCTTGGTGTTGCCGCCCGACACGACGGCGACGGAGCGCCCGCTGCCGCGGTCCGCGCGGATCGCCCCGGCCAGCGCGACCGCGCCGGACGGCTCCGCCTCGAACCCGCGCCGGCGCAACAGCGCGGCCGCGGCGAGGATCTGTGCGTCCGACACGGTGACCAGGTCGTCGACCCGGTCCCGGATGATCGGGTACGGCACCGCCCCCGGCTGCTGCCCGCGCAGCCCGTCGGCGACGGAGTCACCGGGCGCCAGCCGTACGGGGTGCCCCGCGGCCAGGGACCGGGCGTAGCGGGGGGTGCCGGCGGGCTCCACGCCCACCACCCGCACCGGGTGCCCGTACGCGGCGAGGCACACCCCCGCGAGCAGTCCGCCCCCGCCGGTCGGCACGTACACGGTCTCCGTGTCGGGTGCCTCGGCGAGGATCTCCAGGCCGACCGTGCCCTGCCCGGCGACCACCAGTTCGTGGTCGGAGGAGGGGACGAGCACCGCGCCCGTCTCCTCGGCCAGCTCCCGCGCCCGGGCGTCGCGCTCGGCGACCCCGCCCGGTACGCGGACCGTACGCCCGCCGAGGGCCTTGATCACGGCGATCTTGGCGGGATGCGCCCCGCCGGCCAGCACCACGGTGACCTCGGCGCCCAGCGGGGCGGCCAGCCGGGCCAGCGCGATGCCGTGGTTCCCGGAGGAGCCGGTCACGATCCGGCGGGCGCCCAGCGCGAGGACGGCGTTGGCGGCCCCGCGCAGCTTGAACGAACCGCTGTACTGGAGGTTCTCGGCCTTCAGCAGCAGTCCCCTGCCGGTCCGGCGGAGCTCGGGCGCGGCCGGCCCCGCCAGCAGCGGGGTCCGCCGTACATGTCCGGCGATCCGCGCCGCCGCGGCCTCCACGTCGGCCAGGCCGAGGACCGGGACGCCCCGGGCGGTCGCGGAGGGTGAGGCGGTCGTGGTGCGCGCGGCGGCTATGACGGACGAGGCCGGTGAGGCGGGTGTCCTGGGGGTCATGGGCGCGCGCGGCCCGGGCAGCGCGATGGACGTCCGGGGTGTGCGCGGCGCGCTCGGTGCGGTGGTCATGGCCGGCCTCCGTTCTGCGACAGGGCACGGCGGTCGGCCTTCCCGCCGCGGGTGGTGGGCAGTTCGGCCAGCCGTGCGAACCGGCGCGGCATCAGGTGCGGGGGCAGCGTGGCGCCCAGGTGGGCGCGCAGCGCCGCGTCCTTCACCTCCGCCAGGTCCCCGGTGACGTGCGCGACCAGGAACACCCGTCCCTGCGCGTCGGTGTCGGGGGTGACGACCGCCCCCGTGACCCCGGGGTGGGCCAGCAGCGCGCCCTCCACCTCGGCCGGGTCCACCCGGTATCCGCGGATCTTGACCTGGCGGTCCCGCCGTCCCAGGTACTCCAGCCCGTCCGGGCCCCGGGTGGCGAGGTCGCCCGTCCGGTACATGCGCGCGCCGGGCGGCCCGAGCGGGTCCGGTACGAAGCACTCGGCCGTACGGGCGGGCCGCCCGCGGTAGCCCCGCGCCACACCGGCCCCGCCGATGCAGACCTCCCCGACGGAGCCGTCGGGCACCGGCGACAGCCCGGCGTCCAGCAGCCGGACCACGACCCCGTCGATCGGAGCGCCCACGACGTCGGTCAGGACGTCCGGATCGGCCGGCACGGCGAAGCGGGTCGAGGTCATCGTGCACTCGGTCGGCCCGTACTGGTTGACCAGCGCGCCCGGCACCAGGGCCCGGCCGCCGGCGGTCAGGAAGGGCCGCAGCGACTCGCCGCTGGACACCACCACCCGTACCCCGGCCAGCAGTCGGTCCGCGTCCGGCTGCCCGGCCAGGAAGGCCAGGAAGGACGGCGTCACGCTCAGCAGCGCGGTCACCGCGTGATCCCGTACGGCTACGCCGAACTCCTCGGGCCGCAGCAGCGCCGAACGCGGCACCACGACCAGCCGCCCGCCCGCCAGCAGCGGGGCGAAGGTGTCCCGCAGGGAGGCGTCGTAGCCCAGCGGGGCCACCTGCAGCGCCACCGTGTCCCGGCCGAGGCCGTAGTCGCGGGCGACGAACCGCAGGTACGAGTCCAGACCGGCGTGTTCGACGAGGACGGCGCTGGGCTCGCCGGTGCTCCCCGAGGTGTGGCTGACGTACGCGAGGGACCGCCCGCAGAGCGGCCCGCCGGCCCCGGGGCCCTCCCCGGCCGGGCTACCCGGGCGGTCGAGCAGGACGGGGGATCCCGGCACCGGCAGGTCGAGCACGCCGGCGAGGGCCGAGGAGGTCAGCAGCATGTCGGCGCCGCCGCTGCGGACCAGCGCCGCCAGCCGGGCCGGCGGCTGCTCGGGATCGAGGCTCAGGAAGGCCGCCCCCGAGCGGACCACCGCGGCCGGTGCGACCACGGCGTCCACGCCGCGCTCCACGGCCACCGCGCACACCGTCTCGGGCCGGGCGCCCCGGGCCCGCAGCAGCGCCGCCAGCGCGTCGACGCGGGCGATGAGTTCCCCGTACGTCACCTCGCCGGCCGGGGTGGTCACCGCGATCCGGCCGGGGTCGAGGGCGGCGTGCGCGGCGATGTCGTCGACGAAGGTCCGCATCACGCGCTCCCGTCCGCCGCGGGCTCCTCCGCCGGCCGCGAAACGTCGGTGACGGTCTGGTCGACGGCGACGAAGCGCAGCTCCGAGGTGAACGCGGCGCCCTGGTCGTCGGTCAGCCAGGCCTGTTCCGGCGTCGGCAGCATCTCGCTGACCTTCAGCTTGGCCCCGGGGTCCTTGCGGGCCAGCCGGCGCGCGGCCTTCGCCAGGATGGTCAGGTACACCGGACTGTCGAAGTCGACGTAGAACGGCCGGGGTTCGGTCGGCGACACCACGAACACGAAGCGCGGCAGATCGTGTTCCTGCCTCCAGTGCCGGGCCCTCACGTACCGCTTGGCCTCGGACTTCTCTTCGGCGAAGGCGAGTTCGGACGCGGGGAAGGCCCACGTCTCGCGCGCCACCACCATCTTGTCGATGCTGATGCGCGGGGTGTGGTCGCCCTCGGGGCGCAGCGTGAACCGGTCCATGACGCGCTGCGTCAGGGTGTTCGCGTACACGTCGAGCAGGTCGAACGCGGCACCGTCGGGCAGTACCGCCATCAGCAGGCCGTCCCGGTCCTCCACGCTCACGTCGGCGCACAGGACGGTGCGCGGGCGGTGCGGGTCACCCGTGTCGTCGACCAGCGAGACGTAGTAGTCCTGCGGCCGGTCCAGCGAAGGCCTGCTGCGCGTCGACCACTTGAGCGGCAGCTCCTTGGGAAGCATCGGCAGCAGCCGCGGCCCGGGGAAGTCGCGGGTGGTCTCCGCGATCAGCTCCTCGCGGTCGGGGTGCTGGTGGACGAAGAGCGAGGCGCCCATGGTGTTGAGCGCGCTGTGCATCTCTCCCAGCACCATCTCGAAGTCCCCGCGGGCGACGGCGTCCGCGCCGTCGGCGAGCAGCAGCACGTCCGGGCTGAAGTAGCGGGCCAGCGACCAGCCCGCTCCCGGCTCGTCGAACTCCTCGCGCACCCGTTCCGCGATCTCCGCCGAGGAGACCCGGACCCGGCGCGCCCCCTCGGGAACGGCCAGGATCCGCGCCCATTTCGCACGCAGCTCGGCCTGGACCGCGTCGAGGTCGCGTCCCGCCTCCGGGTACGGGGAGGGCAGGCAGCCCAGCCACATCGCCCCCAGGTCCACCGGGCCGGCCGCGCGCAGCCGCTCGTACACCTGGCGGAGCCGGGGCCGGACCCGGTCGGCGAACCGGTTCGTCATCCAGCGCGCCGCGGTCAGGCACTGCGCGAGCGGGGTCAGCTCGTCCAGCAGGGCGGTGCCGAGGGTGGCCGTCGCCGCGCGCCGGGCGTCGGAGTACACGAGCCCGCGGCAGGGTGCGGTCCGCTCGCCCTTCGAGCGCTGGGCGTCGGTGGCGGTCAGCGCCGCGAAGTCCGCCTCCAGGGCGCCGATCGCCGCGGTCAGCGCCTCGGCGTCGAGACCGGCCGCCTGGACGGCGTCCCGCCCGCGTTCCAGCACGGCCAGCTTGTCCAGGGCCGGCTCCCGCAGGGCCGGATCGCCGATCCGCTCCAGGACGGCCCGCAGCTCCCGCTCCGGGTAGGTGCCGGTCGGCACGTCCAGGCGCCAGTGCACCCACCGCTTGGCCACCAGCCACTGCACCGTCTCGGTCGCCTCCGCCGCCGGGATCCCCAGCACCTCGGCGATCGCGGCCGGCGGCCGGGTCCCGTCGCACAGGTCCAGTACGGCGCGGGCGGTCTCGCCGATGGGCTGCGGCGGCCGGCCCGGCAGGTGCACGGACAGGCCCTCGGCCCGTACGAAGGACACCCGGCGCGGCGGTACCCACGCCCGCAGCGCGGGATCGGCGTTCAGCGACTTGGCCAGGGCGTCGATGGCCCAACTGGCGAAGTACACGCGCGAGTCGGCGAGGAACCCGCCGGTGCCGGGGTCGACCTCGACCCCCTCCGTGGCGAGGTCCCAGCGCCCCCACCCCACCGGCCCGAAGAACCCGATGGTGTCGTTCTTGACGCAGAACCGCTGCCAGTAGTGGGCGACGAGCTCCTCGCGCTGGCGGGGCATGCTGGTGCGACTCGCGGCGGTCGGCGTCCAGTTCAGGAACGGGGCGATGCCGGTGCGCAGTACGGCCGGGTTCTGCCAGGCCACGGCGGCCCGGAAGCGCGGCGAGGCGGCGATGTCCTGGAGCAGTTCGGCGGTGCCGACGGCGCCCGTGTCGAAGGCGCCGGTGAACGTCTCCCAGTCCGGGCCGGCGAGGGCCTCGCCGGGGCCGAACTTGTCGGCGGCCAGGGCGAGTCCGGGCGGGGCCATGCGCAGGACCCCCCCGGCCGGGAAACCCGGGCCGCGGAGTGCGAAGTGCTCCCACAACCGCCACCCGCCGGTGGGCAGGTGCACGATCTCCGGGGTGTCCGACATGGCGGAGCTCCTTCCAGCCTGATGGGGTGACGTGGCCGGCGGCGCTGTACCTCGGTCGCCACCCTGGCTGCCCCGAACACTGCCGCCGCGCGCCCCGGCGCCACCAGGGAAGGAGCGGCAGCACCGACCGCCGGTCCTTCTGCGCGTTTGTCCCTATGGCGCCCCGCCCCGGCCCTGCACGCTGTGACCCATCACGGAACAGCCGAACAACAAGGGGAGGGCCGGACCAATGACCGAGACGGACGAGAGCGGCTACCGGGTCGTGCGCAACGACGAGGAGCAGTACTCCATCTGGCGTGCGGACCGGGAGCTCCCGGCCGGCTGGCACGCCGAGGGCACGCAGGGGGCCCGCCAGGAGTGCCTGGACCACATCGCCGCGGTGTGGACGGACATGCGCCCGCTGAGCCTGCGCCGCCGCATGGCGGCGTCCTGAACGGGGCCATGAACGCCGGTCGGCGTGGCTGAGCCGCGGGGGAACGGAGCCCCGCCGACCGGTGCACCCCCTGATCGTCGCCAACGGCGGGACATGCTTCGCCCGGTTCCGTAGGGTGGCGGCAGGACATGGGGGAGGGGTACGTGGGGGGACGGCAGTTACCGGCGCTCGCGCAGTACCGGACCGATGCGGTGACGCGGCACCTGTGCGCGGGCGCACATCTGGACGAGGGCTTCGCCCGGGAAGTCGACGTGGAGCTCACCGAGGACCGGCTGCGCGCCACCGGTCTCTCCCTCGGCATCGACCTGGTGGCGCTGGCCCGGCACGGGCGCGCCGCGGTCCGGCGGATCGAGGTACGGGACCGGCGACTGGCCTGGATCTGCGGGGTCGGGGTGTGGGCCGCCGTGCCCGTGCTGCTGTACGCGGTGGCCAGCGGGCTTTCGGGCCTCGCCGCCACGGCCGCCGGGCTCGTCGCCCTCGCGTACGCGAGCGCCTGGTGGCTGGTCCACCAGGCCGAGAGCCGGGCCCGTACGGCCGCGCTCACGGTGGAGCACGGCGCGGAGCGCCCCGCCGACCTGGCCCCCGCCGTCGAACCGGAGGTGGAACGGCGGCTGTTGGAGCAGAAGCGGGCCAACGTGGTGCCGTACACCGCGAGTGCCGAGCGCACCAATCCCTTCGTCGGCAGCGGCTCCAAGCTCAAGGAGATGGTCTGGCAGCCCATCGACGTCAGCCGGCCTGCCGACGACCCGGCCGGCAACGGCGCCAAACTGCCCATCAAGCCCTTCGACGCGGTCGACCTGCACACCTACGTGGCCCGCGAGATGGAGCACATCGCCGGGCTCAAGGGGCTCCAGGTCCGCAACCGGCTCTACGTCATCGGCAACCACGTGCCGTACGTGGGCGCGGAACTGCTGCCGGACCGGCTGAAGCGGCCGCTCGCCCAGATCCCCAAGCAGCTCGTCCAGGCGGGCCTGATGCAGTCAGGCGCCGGCATGCGCACCTACCTCAGCCTGGTCCGGGCCGGTGAGGGCGGCCGCGCCATCGTGTCCATGCACCTGCGCGCCCGCCTCCACCACCCCAGCCTCACCTGGGAGGTGTCGGCGTACGGCATCCCTCCGCTCCAGGACCGCTTCGACCGGGTGAACCGGCTGCCGGTGGACGGCATCGAACGCTGGTGGAGTCTGGTCGCCCACGCCACCCGCACCGCCGGGCCCGCGCTGCTGGGCGCCGCCTCACGGATCTCCCGCCGCTCCTCGGCCCGCCGTCGGCGCACCCGCGCCCTGGAGAGGACACGGCGCGAGATCGACAAGCGGCACATGCTGTACGACTACGGCGCCGTGGACAGCATCCGCGAACGGGTCGCGGACTGGGACCAGTTGGGCTACACCGAGCGGACCGACTCCCAGGACTTCCTCCAGCGCCTCCAGCAGGGTGTGCTGATAGCGACCGAGCGGTTCCTGAAGGACCACAACGTCGACACCAGCTCCTACGACCAGGCGCAGCAGGTCATCAACACCCACACCTACACCTTCCAGGGCAGTGTGCAGGCCGGTGTCATCGGCGACAACGGCACCGTCAACCACCACGGCGGGCCGGGCGCGTCACCCGGCGGCGCCCAGGGCGGCCAGGGCCGCGGCGCGCCCTGACCCACGAGCAGCGGAAGCAGGAGAGCGCATGGGCACCTTCAACTTCAACGGGGACGTCAACGCCGGCATCATCGGCGACAACGGCACCATCAACATCGGGCAGCAGGACACCGCCGCCGAGACCCTGCGGCTGGCCGCCGAGCTCGCCCAGTGGCTCCGCGACCAGGGCGCGGCCCCGAGCCGCATCGAGGCGGCGGACGTCCTGCACGGCGAACTCGACCGGGCCGCGCAGGAGCGCCGCCGCGCCGAGCCGGGGGTGATCCGCCGCTCCCTGGAGACCATCACCCTCGGTCTCGGCGCGGGCAGCAGCGGCCTCGCCCTCGCCCAGGAGATCAGCCGCCTGGTGACGGGCTGACCCGGCGGCCCGGGCCGAGGCCCCTGCCCCTGCCCCTGCCCCTGCCACCCCGGCCGCGGCCGGCGGCCCCGGCTACTTCGTCCGTACGACGGCCCGAGCGCCGCCGAAGTCGAGCTCCAGGCCCGAGCGCAGCGGCACGGTCTGGCCGGGGTCGATCCGCTGGGTGGAGCCGTCGGCGCGGGTGCCCGTCCACGTCGAGGCCGAGCGGTTCGCCAGTCCGAACCGGCCCGGCTTCTGAGGGTGTTCGGTCAACTGCGCCACCAGGGTCCCGTCGCCGTAGTCGTGCCGGGCGGGCTCCGGGGCCAGGTGGTGCGCCTGTACCCGCGAGGAGCGGTGCAGCAGGATGTGGTGCTCGGTCCGGGGCGGGGGCGTGGTCAGCACCAGCCGCGGCGGCAGCACCAGCGTGCTCCCGCAGCCCCAGCAGGTGCCCGGATCGGCGGACCGGGGCTCGGTCATGTTCTGCCGCCCGCACTGCGCGCACTCCACGACCGCGTCGAGCACCGCCCGCAGCGTGTCCCGCCACTGCGACTCCCGTACCCGCGTCGTCGGATCGTGCAGGCCCGCGGTGAAGTTCTTGGTGAACAGCTCCCGCAGGGAGTCCGGAGCCGCCGCCCAGGTGGCCAGTACGGTCGCCTGCTCGGTCGGGTCCGGTGCGTTGGAGCGGTCCTGCGGGTCGAAGACGAACAGGGGCTGCTTCCCGTACAGCTTGCGCTCCGCCGCCTCGTCGAGGCAGTGGATCGCCAACTCCCTGCGTCCCTTGAGCGGGTGATGGTTCATCAGCAGCATGAACAGCAGCACCGACAGGGAGTGCAGATCGCTCTGCGTGCCGGGGGCGACCCCCGGGTCGCCGCGCACCAGCTCCGGCGCCATGAACTCCATGGTCCCGGAGATGCCGGTGCTGTCGCCCTCCACCACCGCGTTGTCGTTGTCGCAGACGAGCACGTCGCCGGTGGCCGGGTCGAAGAAGATGTTGCCCCAGGAGATGTCCCGGTAGGCGATCCCGCGCGAGTGCAGGGCCTGGTACGCCTCGACCGTGTACAGGCAGGCCTTCAGCAGGGCCCGCGTCGAGGTGCGCAGCTGCCGCCGGAACAGCAGGGGCAGGCCCTTGAACCGGTCCGGGCGGATGTCCATGAGGTACCCGAACCCGCCGCGCCCGTCGGCCACGAAGTCCAGGGGCCACAGGAAGCGGTCGTCGTCGAAGCCGCGGCCCACCAGCTGGCGGACGATGCCTTCCTGCGCGGGGGTCGCGCAGGCCGGGTAGTACCACTTGAGCGCCTGGTACCCGGCGGGGGTCCGCACCCGGTAGACCTCCCCCTGCCCGCCGGCCCCGAGCAGGTCGAACACTTCCACGCCCAGACCGCTGTCGGTCGTCAGCAGGGTCCCGCTGTCGAGCATGCCGCTCATTCGTCTCTCCCGTGAGGGTCGGTCGGTGGTGCCGGGTCGGCCGCTGGTGCCGGTCCGGTGGTCGGCGGCCCGGCGGGGTCCGGGGCGGGGGGCGCTCCCGGGTCCGTGGCCGCATCCGTCTCCGGGACCTCCGGGGCCGCCGCCGTGGCCGCCGCCGGTTCCGGAGCCGGCGGTGTGCCCCGGTGCCAGGCGGCCACGAGGGTGGTGTCGTCCCCCGAGTGCTGGGAGGCCCTGGCCAGCCACTGCGGCAGGACGGCCCGTACGGTGTCCGCGCCCTCCGCCGACAGCCGGTCGTCCAGCCCGGCCATGAACTGAAGGAACCCCCGGTCCGAGGCGAAGCTCTTCGACAGCCCGTCGGTGGAGACCGCGACCAGCCGGGGCGCCCGCCAGGGGGCCGTCACCGGCGCCCAGTGCGTCCGTACGCGCAGCCACGCCTCCGGGGTGCACAGCGACTCCGTCTCGTCCCCCAGGTCCGCCTCGGCCGGCGCCAGCGGTACGGTCACCCGCCCGGCGTCGTCCACCACGGTCAGCTCGCCGTCGCCGAGCTGCCACGCCGCGAACACCCGGGGGGTGAGCACCGCCCCGACGAGCGTGCTCCCGTACAGCAGCACCTTGTGCTCCTCGGACAGGCCCGGCTCCTCGTGGGAGCTGGTCCGCGCCCAGTTGCCGAGCACCTTCTCCCGCCAGGCGCTGACCAGTTGGCGCGGGAAGGCGTGCTCGGCGTAGTGCATCAGCCAGGCCAGGCTCGGCGGCCGTCCGTCGCCGCGCGGCTGGGCGAGCGCCCCGAACCGCCGGGCCTCCTCGACGAAGAGGTCCACGGCGAAGCGGGATCCCAGATGGCTGCGGGCGTGCGCCGCCGAGCCGTGGCCGTCGGCCACCGCCATGATCAGCGGGTCCTCGGCCGTGCCGCGCCCCTGGACCTCGCAGTAGTCCTGGTTGCGGGTTTTGTTCACGCCCTGGACGCTCTGGAGGAGCGTGGCCCACCGCGGCACGGGCGGCGGTACGGGTGGTGGTTCCGGTGGCACGGTCCCGCTCACCACACGTCGTCATCGTCGTCGTCGAGCACCGGCGGGGCGTACGGCGCCTGCTTGGCGAGCGGGTCCGACGCACCCGCCACCATCTGCGAGGCCGCCTTGACCGCCGCCGTGGAGGCCCAGCGGATCGCCGCCGCCAGCTGCTTGGGGCTGTTCGCGTCCAGCGGTTGGAGCTCCGGATTGCCGAGGAACTCCTGGAGCACGGTGCGGTCGGCGTCCGCGCCGATCGCGATGGCCACCCGTACGGCCTTGCGGCCCCACGGCGTCGCGTCGACCGCCCGCAGCCCCGCCTTCCAGTCGTCCGTCGGCACCCCGTCGGAGACCAGCGCCAGCACCGGCTTCAGCGCCCGCTGCGGCATCGGCGGCGTGTCCAGCTCCCGGGCCACCATCTGGAGCGCCTCGCCCAGGTTGGTCATGCCGTCCACCTGGACGTCCTGCCAGGTGAAGTTCTCCACGGGCACCGGATCCTGGTGGTGCCACCGGGCCGTGGTGGAGAACGTCATCGTGCGCAGCAGCAGTTGGGCCGCCGGATTGTCCTGCGCCACCGAGCGCATCTCCGGCACGGCCTCTCTGATCGCGTAGTTGAGCTGGCCGATCTTCTCGCCCTGCATCGAGTACGAGCAGTCGAGCAGCCAGATGAAGTGGACGGGCCGGTTCGCCATCGGCCCACCGGGGATGTCACTCACCGCTAATCTCCTTCAACTCCCGAGCCATTGCGGTACGTACCGCACGAGCGCCGCCACCCCGGCGGCCGCCGTCATCACGACCGCCGCCACGAACAGGATCAGCATCAGCAGCCGCCCCCGTGCGATCTGCGGTGTCACCATGGGCAGTTGCTCCTCTCAGCGACCCTTGGAATCTAGCCCTTGCCCCGTCCCACGTCACAGGCTTGATCGATCCGGTGCCGCCGGGTCGGTCGGTTCCCCGGGGCGCGTGGGGTCGCTCCCGCCGGTCCCGCCCGTCCCGCCGGTACGGCCGCGTGGTCGCGGCAGCCGGGGGAGGTGCGGGAGGCGGGGCCGCCGGGCGGAGGCCGGCGCGCCGCCGGTCCGCAGGCCCGTACGCGACAGCAGCCACAGCACCGGCTCCGCCGCCCGCCGCTGCTCGGACACCAGGGCGCCCGCCCCGGTGGCGGCGTGGGCGCTGACCGCCCAGTACCGGGCCGCCGCGAAATCGTGGTCCAAGGTGCGGACCAGCCCGTCCAGCCCGATCTCGCCCAGCCAGGCGTCGACCGGCCCCTGCGGCCGCGGCAGCGAGCTCAGCCGGTCCAGTACGTCCCGCTTGGTCACCACCACCGCCACTCCCAGGCGCCCCCGCCGGCCGCCGAGGCCCTGGAGCTCCCCCGCGAACGCCGCGTACGTGTCCACCGGACCGAGGTCGGCGGGCCGGGCCGCCACCGCCAGCCTCCCGTCGCCCTCGCGCAGGGCGCGCCGCACGCCGGGCGCGGCCAGCACGTCCGCCACCAGCACCACCCCGTCGGCGTGCGCGAGGTACTGCTGCAGCCGTGTGGTGGCCGCGTCGCGCAGCGACTCGCCCATCGGGTCGTACAGGTACAGCAGCCGCCGGCGCTTCAGCGGGCCGCGCCCGCGCCCGACGAGCAGCATCAGGGCCCGGGGCTGCCCGCCCTGCGTCTTGAGCGCCCACCCGGAAGTCTGCAGCTGCCGGCCCAGCGTGTTGGCCTCGCGCCGGTCGGCGATCGAGGCGAACTCGACCGTCAGCGCCGACTCGTGCGACCAGGAGCGCAGTCCGTCGAGCACGGCCGCCATCAGCATGGTCTTCCCGGCGGAGGTGCCCCCGATCAGCGGCAGGTGCACCACCCGCGTCGTGCCCACGGCCGCCGGAAGCTCCTGATCGCAGTGCGGGCAGCGCAGGGCCAGCCCCCGCCTCCCGGCCAGGGCGGTGGTGGGCAGGGCCCGCCCGCACGTGCAGACGTGCCGCAGTGCCCCGAACCTGCCGGGCCGCAGCTCGCGGTGGGCGGCCCCGCAGCCCGGGCACAGGTGCACGGCCAGCGGGAACGGCCGGTAGCAGCCCGGGTACGGGCACTTCATGCGGATGCCGCGGGCCAGCTTCCACAGCCGCTCCGCGCTCCGCCCGCCCGCCACCCCGGCCAGCGCCACGCCCCGCACGAGCAGCAGCTGCGCGGCGAAGACCACCGCGATGCCGAGGAGCAGGGCGGAGGCGAGCAGCGCCGACAGCAGCGCGGCCAGCGCCGTCGCCGGGGCGAGCAGCCGCAGTACGAGCCGCCCGAGGACGTGCTCGGCGCGGTCCCCGGTCGATGCGTTGCGGCCGGTCAGCAGCCGGCGGCGGACGAGCTCGTCGAGCCAGTGGTGGACCAGCAGGTACCACACGGTGTGCGCGGCCGCCCGTGCGGCGGCCACCGCGTCGACCCACATCTGCCGTGCCCAGTAGGCGGGTTGCGCCGGCTCCGGACCCGTGTACGGGGAGATCCGCGGGTCGGGCGCCCCGGGGGTGCGCGGGGTGAACGCTCCGGCGGCCGCCCCCAGGGCCAGTGCCAGGAACCGCCACAGCCCGTACCCGAGGCAGATCAGCGCCCCGATCGCCACCGTGGTCCACCCGAAGGTCTTCGCGATCAGCGCCAGGTCCGCTCCGCCGGAGGTCACGGCCGCCTCCCGTCGGCGGCGGCTCCGCCGGATCCGGCGGGCCCGCCCGGATCGCCGGGCGCGACGGGTCCGCCGGACCCGCCCCGCGGCGGCGGGTTCCCGGACGCGCCCTTCGCGCCGCGCCGGCCGGAGCCGCCGAAGCGGTCGCGCAGCCGCCCGAAGGCGCCGGGCCGCTGCCAGCCCCGGAAGTCCTCCGACCAGCGGCCGCCCAGCCGGGCCAACGCCTCCTCCAGCGCGGCGAGCTGCGGCGCCGGCAGACCCCGTACGACCGGGCGCAGCACGCCGTCGAGGAGATCGGTGCGGGCCTCCTGCCATGCCGGGCCCGCCTGGGGCTGCGAGGACCAGGTGGCGAAGCACTCCGCCGCGTACCGGGGGTCGAGCCTCAGCCGGTCCGCGACCCGCGGCTGCCGGGCGGCCCGGCGGTACGCCGCCAGCAGCTCGGCGTCGTTGCTCTCGATCAGGGCCCGCAGCTCGCTCTCGGGCCGGTCGTCGGAGAGCAGGTGGGCGGCCACCGCCGCGTACGCGTGCTCCCGCGCCGTCGGCGTCGGTCCGGCCGTGCCCAGGGCCAGGGCCTGGCGGACCCAGCCCGGGCCGATCTCCCGGGCCCGCAGGTTCCGGGCCAGCTCCAGCAGCAGCAGCGAAGCCCGCAGCGCGGTCGGGAGTTCCGTCGAGCAGCGGCGCAGCAGTTCCACCGCCAGGGCCTCCGCGTCCCGGTCGCCGGCCGGGGCGGACACCGCCGCCCGCGCGAGCAGCTCCCAGGTGCCGGCCTCCCGGTGGGCCCGCTCGCCCAGCGCGGACAGGGCCAGCCAGGCCTCGCCCGCGGTCGGCGGCTCCGTGCCCCACACCAGCCGCATCGCCGTCCGCAGCACCAGCGGATCCTCCTCCAGCGAGGCGCCGGAGTGCTCCAGGAGCCGGGTCAGCGCCTTCGTCCGGTCCCCGGCCGCCACTGCGGGGGCCTGCGCGCACATCCTCAGGTGCGGCAGCGCCCCGGTCCCCGTCCCGGCCGGCCGCAGCGGGGTGACGGCGAACAGCCGGGCCCCCGCGGCAGGATCGCCCGCCGCGAGCCCGTCGAGCCGATCGAATACCAGCTCCCGCAGCCGCGGCAGCTCCGCCAGCGCGGCCCCCACCGCCTCCCCGTACGCCGACTCGGGATCGGCGATCAGGGCCTGCGCCAACTGCCGTGCCACGTCGGGCAGGAGGGCGTCGGTGTCCACCGCGAGCTCCGCGCCGACCCGCAACAGCCCCACCCGGTCCGCCGGTTCGCGCGCCGGATCGGTGAGCGCCGCCCGCAGCTCCGGCTCCAGCTCTGCCGCCAGCCGCAGCCGGGCCGGCTCGCCCAGCAGCCCGGCGGGCGGTGCGGCGCCGCCCGAGCGGACCGCCCCGGCCAGCGCCAGCTCCACCAGCGGCTCGCTCACCGCCGGGGGCGCCCAGCCGGCCAGGGCCGACAGCAGCCGTCCGCTCGCGGCGGCCTCCTCCGGCCCCCGGTCGTCGGCCGGACGGGCCAGCGCCCATGTCAGTGCCCGCAGTTGTGCGCCGTCCAGGGCGGCCCGGTGTCCGGCCGCCCAGTCGGCCGCCGCGGCCCGGCCCGCCGAGTCCAGGCCGACACCGGCGGCGAGCGCGAGTGCGGCCAGCGGCCCCGCCTCGTACGGCCCGGACGGTTCGGAAGGCCCCGACGGCCCGGAAGCCCCGCCGGGCGGTCCGGGCAGCCGCCGGACGTGCGCGAACAGCTCCTGCCGCTGCGCCTGCCAGATCCGCGCGGCGGTCTGCGCCCACGCGTCGGGGGCCGGTTCGGGCGCCGCCGCGCGGGCGGCGTCGTACACCCGGTAGCGGTGCTCCTGTCCGGCAAGGCCCGTCCCGTCCTCCGGTACCACGCCGATGATCTGCTGCCGGGCGAGCTGCGGCCGCCGGGTGTACGTGGTGAACGTGAGCCACTGCCCCCGCCGGTGCGGCAGCACGCTGCAGGCCAGCATGATCCACCAGGCCACGGCCTCGCTGTCCTGCTCCACCAGCACCAGCTGCGGGGCCGCCGGATCCTCGGCGAGCCGCCGCACGTCGGCGAAGAACCCGGCGAGCCAGGGCCCCCGGGAGGCCACGAAGGCAGCCAGCGCCCCGAGGTCCAGCGGACCCGGCGCCGGCACCGACGCCAGCGGCGGCACCGGCACCCCGGCCGGCGGGGAGTCGGCCGCCCACTGCGGGGAGCCCCATGCGGTGATCGGCAGCTGCCCCCTGGCGGGCTCGTCCGCGTCGGCGGGCTGCGGCAGATGGACCGCATGGGCGTGGAAATTGCCCCACCGGCCGCTGTAGTCGGCGCCCGTGTACACGGAGCGGGCCAGCAGCCGGCTGCCGTCGGAGAGCACGTTCAGGCTCAGGGCCTGGGGAAAGGAGCCCAGCTGGTCCGCGCTCGGGCGCGGCGGCGCGTCCCGGGGCGGCTCGTAGCCGATCAGCTGCTCGGCCTCGCGCAGCAGCGAGGCGGGCACGCCGGGGCTGACGGCGGTGAACCGGAAGCCCGAGCCGTCCGGGCCCGGCGGCGCCGAGGTGTAGTGCAGTTGCGCGAGGTTCACGCCTCTCCTCCCGAACCATGACGCGGACCCTCGGTCCCACTCGCCGCGCCCGCCGTACGGCGTCCCGCGCCGCCGCCGGTCCCGGTGCGCGGCAGCAGCCCGCCCAGGCCCAGCAGCCACAGCAGCGGGTCCTCGACGCGCAGCGGCTGCGGCCCCGATTTGGGGGCGTCGGCCGGGGCGTGCGCGGGCGGCGGCGAGCCCAGCGCCGAGAGCCCGAACAGCGACAGCTGCGCGAAGTCCCGGTCCAGCTGGCGGAACAGCGCTCCCGAGTCCCAGCCGTCGAGCAGTCCCCGCATCTCCTCGTGCACCGCCAGCCGGTCCTCGTCGTCCACCGCGCCGCCCGCGTGGTCGGCATTGCGCCGCAGCGGGGAGTGCGGCCCCACCAGCGAGAACAGGGAGTCCGTCTTGGTCACCGCCACCGCCACGGGCGTGGTGACCCGGCCGCGCGAGGTGCCCCGCCCGTGGGCCCGCAGCTGCGCCGCGAGGTCCGCCGCGATCTGCTGGGGCGGGGTCTCCACCGTGGGCAGCGGGAGGTCCGCGTCCACCGGCAGCTGGTCCCGTACGGCGCGCATCTGGAGCGGGTCCACGAGGAGGATGATCCCGTCGGCGGCCGCCAGGTAGTGCGTGTAGCGGTCCATGGCCTCGGCGCTGCCCAGGTCCTCGCCCGCCGCGTCGAAGAACACCAGCGCGGTGTGCCGGCTGCCGTCCCCGCGCAGCCGGCGGCGCAGCGGCAGGCTCAGCCGGTACAGCAGCGGGTCGTTGAAGCCGAGCGCCGCGGGTCTGGTCGCCTCGGGCAGCCGCAGCCGGTCGTAGAGGTCCTCGGCCATCTCCCGGTCCCGGCGCTGGGTTTCGCCGCCCATCGCCGTGATGGAGGCGCCGTACGCCCGGCCCACCCGGTTGCGCAGTTCGTTGATCAGCACCGAGACGTACGTGCTCTTGCCGGACGCCTTGGGGCCCAGCAGGGCGATGATCCGCGTGTCCTGGTCCGTGTAGTCGCTCGGGAAGTCGCTGTGGCAGCGCAGGCAGACCCGGACCGGGGTGGACACCCCGCAGCGCGGGCAGTCCGCGCGCGTGCCGCCGCCGGCGAGTCGGCCGGCGAGGCCGCGCGGGGCGGTGAAGACGGGTCCGCGCATCTTCAGCGCGGGCGGCACGCTCGGGCCCATGAACTCCGCCCAGGTTCCATCGAGTTCGGCCGTGCACGGTTTGCCGCCCCGCACGCCGGTGGCGGACATCTGGCAGCGGAACGGCAGCCGGGCGGCGGCCGAGCGGTCGAAGCAGTAGGGGCAGACGACGGAGGTCATGTCAGCGGACCACCAGGGAGGTGAGGGAGGGCTCGTCGAGCCGGACGGAGGCGGCACGGCCGCCGAGGAGGAAACCGCGTACGGCGTACGGGCCGCCGCCGGGCGGGTGGGGGAGGATCTCGCGCTCGACGGTCCCCGATACCGCGAGCTCGGCGCCGGTCACCCGGCACAACTCGGGTCCGTCGGAAGGTCGGTGGGGCCGGGCCCCGCCACCGCCCGCTCCCGAGACGAGGACGAAGTCGGGCAGCCTGGCGCCGGGGTCCCCGCCGGGGGAGAGCAGGCTCACCCGGAGCACGGCGGGACCGCGCCGCAGCATCCGCCGGGGCCCGGGCAGCAGCCGGTAGGCGATCGCCACGTCGGCCGGGAGGGCCGCCTGTCCGGCCTCGCGCGGGGCGGCGGCGACCGCCTGCGCGCTGCGCGGGGCGGCGTACGCGGTGACGCGGGCGGCGCCGGGGCCGACGGGCAGTTCCAGCCCCTCCCGCAGGAACACGGCCCGCACGACGGGGTGTTCGGTGCGCTCGCCGCCGGACTCGGGGGTGACGGCGACCATGACCCGGCCGGCGCCGTCGGGCCAGTCGAAGCTGACCTTGGCCCGCCCGGCGGAGATCCGCCGGACCGTGAGCCCGGAGACCGCCTCGGGGGCCTCGACCACCACGCCGGGCCCGGCCAGCGCCCGCTCGCCGAGGACCGCGACGGCGCTGACCGTGGCCAGCGTGCCGGGCGGCGGCTGTGCGATCCCGGCGGAGTCCACCCAGGCCAGCGCCGCCGGCAGGGCGGAGGCCGGCAGCTCGGAACCCTCCGCGGGGGCCGTCCCCGGCCACTCCACGAACCGTACGTCGCCCCCGGCGCCCCCCGCCCACCGGAACTCCAGCCCACCGGCGCCGCGGGCGGCTGCCCCGAGCCCGACCACCGGCTCGGGCCAGGGATGCACGGTGACGGCGGCCTCGACCCCGCCGGACAGCACCTCGCCCTGCTCCGCCGCGTACCGGCACCGCACCCGCACCACGTAGCCCCCCGGCTCCAGTCCGCCGGCCCGCACGCCCTCCCGGCGGGACCCCGCGGCGCCCGCGCCCGCCGGGCCGGCCGCGCTCGGGGTGCCGAGGTCCGTGGTGCGTCCGCCGGGGCCGGTCAAGGTCACCCGGACCCCGGTCGCGCCGGGCGGGCGCAGCCAGGCGGCCTCGACGCGGGCACGGCCGTCGGTGAGGCGGAGCTCCGTGACCTCGGGGGCCACCAGCAGCGGGGCGCTGATCAGCGGGGTGCCGCCGTCGCCGGGCAGGGCCACGTACCGGACCTCCCGGCCGAGCGGGGCCCGACCGTCCGTCAGCGGCCCCGCGCCGAGCGGCCCCGGCACCTCGGGGAGCGGCGTGGCGATCGGCTCGCGCCGGGTCAGCCGGACCACGCGCCAGATCCCGTCCGGGTCGGCGCCGGACGGTCGGCGCAGGGCCACCCCGCCGGGCACCGGCCGTGCCTCCAGCGGGCCGGGGTCCCCCTCGGCCGGCCGGTGGGTGCGGACCAGGCCCCGCACCGCGCGCGGGCAGTCCCAGGCCAGTCGGGCCGCCCGCCCGTACGCCGCCGCGGCCCGCTCCCGGTCCTGCCGGTCCTCGTACGCACGGGCCTCGTCCAGCAGGGCGTCCGCGGCCCGTACCCGCTCGGCCAGCCCGGCCAGCCGCGCCGCGAGCAGCGGGTCCCCGCCGGCCGCGCTCCGCGGCAGTACGGCGGCGCTCCGGGCGGCGGCGCGCACCCGGCCGGCCAGCCACGCGTCCTCCAGCCCCTCGGCGGCGGCCCGCTGTGCCGGATCCAGCCGGGGGCTCGCGGCGGCGGCGTGAACCAGGGCAGCGGCCTCGTCGGGGTCGACCCCGAACCCGGTGGCCGTCTCCGGCAGATCCCCCCGGGGATGGTCGTGCAGCAGCCGCACGAGCTGGTACAGCAGGATCCGCCGCAGCGCGGCCGGGTCCCGCTCCTGGATCCCGGCCAGCCGGTCCAGTAACGCGCCGGCCCCGCCCTCCGCGTCACCGCGGGCGGCCCGCAGCCCCCGCAGCGCCCCGACGCCCACATGGCGCCGACGCCCCGGACCCTCGACCGTGAAGATCCCGTCGAGCACCCGGAACCGCCCCGCGGGCGGAACCAGCAACTCGCCCAAGTGACGTAAGCCCAGGGCCTGTTGCGCGGAGACGAGTTCCCCGTACCGTGCCACCAGCGGAGCGGCCGGCAGACCGGAAAGCGCACGGGACCGTCCCAGGGCATGCCCGAACTCGGTCCCCGCCATCTGCTCCGCACCCCCCGTGCAGTGTGTTTCGGAGGTCATTCCAGCAGATACGAGGAGCGTCCGGGAGGTCTTTCCGTTCTCCGGCTGTACCGCGGCGTGTCATGAGCCGATCTCCGTCCGGTACCCCGGGACCGCTCTCCTTGGGGCGCCCCTCGACATCCCCCTCACCCGCAGAGGTCGTCATCCCATGGCTGAACTCAATCGCCGAAGGTTCCTGCAGATCGCGGGCGGAACCGCCGCGGCCGCGATGCTGAACGAGAGCATCGCGCGCGCGGCGGCCATCCCGGCCCAAGGCGCCACCGGCACCATCCAGGACATCGAGCACATCGTGGTGCTCATGCAGGAGAACCGGTCCTTCGACCAGTACTTCGGCACGATGAAGGGCGTACGGGGCTTCGGCGACCCGCGCCCCGTCCTCCAGGACAACGGCAAGTCCGTCTTCTACCAGTCCAACGGGACGAAGGACATCCTCCCCTTCAACCCGCAGGTCGACGACCTGGGCATGAAGTTCGTCGAGGGCCTCAACCACGACTGGGCCGGCGGCCA
This sequence comes from Streptomyces sp. NPDC051109, assembly GCF_044455885.1. Lineage (NCBI taxonomy): Bacteria > Bacillati > Actinomycetota > Actinomycetes > Kitasatosporales > Streptomycetaceae > Streptomyces > Streptomyces sp. NPDC051109. The sequence goes on along the minus strand of NZ_JBITFF010000006.1, from coordinate 30,290 downwards.
CGCCGCGTACAACAACGGCAAGTACGACAAGTGGGTCCCGGCCAAGACAGCCACGACCATGGCGTACATGACGCGGCACGACATCCCGTTCCACTACGCGCTCGCCGACGCCTTCACGGTCTGCGACGCCTACCACTGCTCGTTCATCGGCGCGACCGACCCGAACCGCTACTACATGTGGACGGGCCACACGGGCAACGACGGCACCGGCGGCGGCCCCGTCCTCGGCAACCAGGAGGCCGGGTACGGCTGGAAGACCTACCCGGAGCGCCTGGAGGCGGCCGGGGTCTCCTGGAAGATCTACCAGGACGTCGGCGACGGCCTGAACGCCGCCGGCGGCTGGGGATGGATCAGCGATGCCTTCCGCGGCAACTACGGCGACAACTCGCTGCTGTACTTCAACTCCTACCGCAACGCGGCGCCGGGCAGCCCCCTGTACGAGAAGGCCCGTACGGGCACCAACGCCAAGGCGGGCGAGGGCTACTTCGACAAGCTGCGCGCCGACGTCGTGAACGGCACGCTGCCCCAGGTCTCCTGGATCGCGGCGCCCGAGGCCTTCAGCGAGCACCCGAACTGGCCGGTCAACTTCGGCGCCTGGTACATCTCGCAGGTCCTGGACGCGCTGACCGCGAACCCCGCGGTGTGGGCCAAGACGGCTTTCTTCATCACCTACGACGAGAACGACGGCTTCTTCGACCACGTCGTCCCGCCGTACCCGCCGGCCTCCGCCGCCTGGGGCCTGTCCACCGCCGACGTCACCCGCGACCTGTACGCCGGGGGCGGCGGCTACGCGGCCGGCCCGTACGGCCTCGGCCCCCGCGTCCCGATGATCGTGGTGTCCCCGTGGAGCAAGGGCGGATACGTCTGCTCCGAGACCTTCGACCACACCTCGGTGATCCGGTTCATGGAGAAGCGCTTCGGCGTGCAGGAGCCCAACATCTCGCCGTGGCGCCGCGCGGTGTGCGGTGACCTGACCTCGGCGTTCGACTTCACGAAGGCGGACGCCTCGCCCGCGCCCCTGCCCTCCACGGCGGGCTACGTCCCGCCGGACCACAACGCGCACCCCTCCTACCACCCGGTCCCGCCGGCGACGGGCGCCCTGCCCGGGCAGGAGGCGGGCGGCAAGCCGACGCGCGCGCTGGGCTACGTCCCGTACGTGGACGGCAAGGCCACCGCCTCCACGGGCCAGTTCACGCTGACCTTCTCCTCCGGCCCCACCCTCGGCGCGCACTTCCACAGCACCTCGGGCAACCGGACGGACGGCCCCTGGCCCTACACGGTCGAGGCGGGCAAGGCCCTCTCGGACACCTGGAGCACCAGCAGCTCCACCGGCAACCAGATCAACCTGACGGTCTGGGGCCCGAACGGCTTCCTGCGCACCTGGAAGGGCCCGGCGAAGAAGACCGGTCCGGAGGCCACGGCCCGCCACGACGCCGCCACCGGCAACCTGATGCTGACGCTGACCAACTCCGCCGCGACGGCGGTGGACCTCACGGTGACCAACGCCTACGGCGGTGCGACCCAGACCCTCCGGGTCGCGGCGGGCGGCTCGGCCGCGTACACGGCGGACCTGTCCACGACGGGCCGCTGGTACGACGTGAAGGTCACCTCCAGCGCGGACGCCACCTTCCTCCGCCGCTTCGCGGGCCACGTCGAAACGGGCGCCCCGGGCCTCTCCGACCCGGCGATCAAGACCGTCTGACACGGTCGTCCGGTGCGCGCCGGCCGCCGCTCCAGGACCGGGAGGTCCGCGGGGCGGTGGCTGCGCGCGTGCCGGAGCAGCAGCCCCCGGACGTCGCCCCGGTCGCGGATCGCGTACGCCGCCGGGTGGTGCTCCCCGAGCCGTCCGGCCGTCCGGCCGGCGCTGACGACGGCGTGCACCGCGCGGGATGCCGGCCTGACGGTGTGATCGTGGATCCGATGGGCAGAACGTACGGCGTCCGGCTCAGCCACCCCCGTCTCCGAGGGAGAACGCATGGCCATCGCCCACCGCAGGATCGGCACTGGCCCCGTCCGCGTCATCGTGCTGCACGACTGGTTGGGCACCTCCGCCAACTGGGGCTCGGTACTTGACTACTTCGACCCCGAGGGGTTCTCGTACGTCTTCCTCGACTACCGCGGCTACGGCGACCGCAGGGACGTCACCGGCCGCTACACCCTCCCCGAGATCGCCGACGACGTCCTCGCGCTCGCCGACGGGATCGGCTGGGACACCTTCTCCCTCATGGGCCATTCCATGGGCGGCAAGGCGATGCAGCAGGTCCTGGTCCGGGCCCCCGAGCGGATCGAGAAGCTGATCGGGATCAACCCGGTCCCCGCCGCCCCGTACGAGATGGACGACGCGACCCACGCCCTCTTCCACGGAGCCGCCGACAGCGCCGGGAACCGGCGGACCATCCTCGACCTCGTCACCGGCCACCGCGCGAGCCCCCACTGGCTGGACCGGATGGTCGCGCACTCCCTTGACGTCTCGCGGCCGGAGGCCTTCGCCGGCTACCTCGCGAGCTGGCAGTCGCTGGACCTGTCCGCCGCCGTGAAGGGCAGTACCGTCCCGGTGCTGGTCCTCGTGGGGGAGTACGACCTCGCCCTCACCCCCGACGTGATGCGGGCCACCTGGCAGGTCTCGTACCCCAACTGCCGCGTCCACCCCGTGCCCGGCGCCGGGCACTACCCGCCGCACGAGACTCCGGTCGGCTTCGTCGCGGCGGCGGAGGCGTTCCTCCGGGGGTAGCGGGAGGAGGACGCGAAAAACCCCTGGGGGTACGAGGAGACCTCGTACCCCCAGGGGATCAGGGTGAGTGACGGGACTTGAACCCGCGGCCACCTGGACCACAACCAGGTGCTCTACCAACTGAGCTACACCCACCACGAAGGGCGGCGGGCCGCCCGTTCGATGTGCATGCACAGCATAGCTGATCAGGAGGGTGGTCCCGCCACGCGTTATCCGGCCGCGGCGTGTGCGACGGCCGCCGCCGCGAGCGCCTTCACGACGGGGTGCGGGCGGCTGCCGTCCCCCGACAGCTCCGGCTGGAAGAGCGTGGCCAGGAAGAACGGGTGCCCCGGCAGCTCCGCGATCCGCGGCTGCCCCTCCTCGTCGTGCCCCGACAGCCGCAGCCCGTGCGCGGCGAGTACCGGCAGGTAGCGCGGCTCCGGCCCGTAGGTGCAGTGGTAGCGCTCCATGGACCGCTCCGCGCCGAGTGCGGACTCGGCGAGCGAGCCCGGCTCGGCCCGTACGAGGCCCTCGTGGCCGACGAGCGAGCAGGCGAGCGGGGAGATCAGCGGCTCCTCGGCCCCGGGCTCGTTCTCGGCGTGCGCGACGCCGGCCAGCCCGCAGACCGAGCGGGCGTACTCCAGCAGGGCGTGCTGGAAGCCGCCGCAGGTCCCGAGGAACGGGATGCCCTCCTCTCGCGCCACCCGGATCGCGGCGAGCGCCCCCGACTCGCTGGCGTAGGGGCTGCCGGGCAGCACCCAGACCGCGTCGAAGCGGGCCAGGGCCCCGGAGGCGGCCTCGGCCCCGGCTTCACCCGTGGGGATCCAGTACGCGTCGAGGACGAGCCCGTCGCGGGAGGCGAGGGCGTCGAGGAGGAGCGGGATCCGGGTGTGGGACGTCACGTGGGGGGAGCGGTCGCCGACGAGGGCGATGCGTGCGGTTGCGGTGGTCATGCGGATCATCGTGCGGCGCGGAGCCGGTTCAGCGCCAACGATTGTTCCTGCATGTTCGATAAGCAGAGCTGATCAGTGCTTCAATGCGGCCTTGGTGGCCACGAGGAGGAGTCCGAGGACGAGGTTGACGACTCCCTCGGTGGCCAACTGGCCGCGGGTGGCACCGGCGCGGGCGGCACCGAGGCACGCCCAGACGACCTGCTGGGTCACTGCCACGCCCATGGCGAGCCACGCCGTCGCCACGTAGCCCAGCCCGAGGACGCCGCTGAGGGCGACTGCGGCCGCAGGCAGGACGGCGGCCTCGACGATGGGCCACTCGTGCAGGGCGACGCGGCGGAGCTCCTGCCGGTTCCAGGGTTCGCCGACCAGCCGCTCCCCCGCCAGCTGGGCGTATACGTGCGTGGCCCAGAACACCAGCCCCGTGACGATCAGGAGAACCACGAGCTGAACCCGTGGGTACTCGCCGGCCGCGCCGGCGGTGGCCACCACGGAGGTGGCCAGGAGGGAGCCGTAGACGGCGCCGGCGGAGTCGGTCCGGCGGGCGCGCTGCGGCCTGCTGCGGCCTGCGGCCTGGCCACTGGGGGTGCTCACCCTCCCACGATAGGGAGCCCCCACCCCGCCACCCCCCGGCCACGCCGAGGGCACGCCCGCCCGCGTCCCGGCCCGCCCGCCGACCGGCCCGCCCCGCTGCGGTGGCACGCTGGCGGCATGGATCCGCACCTCCTCCGTACCTTCGTCACCGTCGCCCGGCTGTCCTCCTTCTCCGGCGCCGCCCGCGAGCTCGGCTACACCCAGTCCGCCGTGTCCCAGCACATCGCCGCCCTCGAAGGTGACCTGCGGGCGGAGCTGCTCACCCGGCGGCCCGTCGAGCCGACCCCGGCCGGGGTGCGGCTGCTGGAACACGCCGGGCCGCTGCTGCTGCGGCTCGACGCGGCCCGGGCCGACGTGCTGCGGCTGGCCGCCGCGCCGCCCGGGCGGGTCACCGTCGCCGCGTCCCCGCTCGCCGTCGGGCCCCGGCTGCTCGCCGCGCTGCCCGCCACCGGGGTCGCGCTGCGGGTGCTGCCCCCCGCCGAGGTGCCCGCCGCCGTCGCCACCGGCGGCTGCGACCTCGGGCTGGTCGACGGCCTCGCCGCACCCAGCGACCCGCTCCGGCTGCCCGACGTGGCCCCGCTCACCGTGACCGGCGTCGGCGAGGACGGGCTCGCCGTACTGCTCCCGGCCGGGCACCCCTGTGCCGGACGGGCCTCGATCCGGCTCGACGACCTCGCCGACGCCCGCTGGATCGACGCCCCCGGCGTGGGACCGGCGCCCGCCACCGTCCGCACGGGTCCGGCCCTGCGCTACGACGGCACCGACCTGCACGCCCTGTGCGCCCTCGCCGCCGCCGGACACGGCCTGGTCCTGCTGCCGCGCCGGGTGGCGGAGGCCGCCGGGGCCGGGGTCGCCGTACCGCTCGGCGACCCGCGCCTGGTGCACCGTACGGAACTCCTCGCCCCCGGCGCCCCGACCCCGGCCGCCGCCGCCCTCGCCGCCCGGCTCACCGCGTCCGGGTAACCACTCGCGCGCGGCCCGGGGCGGCGGGAGGATCGCCCCATGGACTCCGAACGCGACCCCGACCCCGAACCCGATCCGTTCACGCACGCCGACTACGCCGCCCGAATGGCCGCCGCCGCCCAGAGCGCCGCCGATGCCGGACTGGCCGGCCTGCTCATCGCCCCCGGGCCCGATCTCGCCCACCTCACCGGCTACCGGCCCGTCGACACGGAGCGGCTGACCCTGCTCGTCCTCGCCGCGGGGCGGGAGCCCGTACTCGTCGTGCCCGCCCTGGAGGCCCCCGACGCCGCCAAGGCCCCCGGGGCGCCCGCGCTGGCCCTGCGCGACTGGACCGACGGGAAGAACCCGTACGGCGTCACCGCGCCGCTCCTCGACGCCGGCGGCCGGTTCGGGGTCAGCGACAACACCTGGGCGCTGCATCTGCTCGGCCTGCAGCGGGAGTTGCCGGCCACCTCGTACGCCCCGCTCACCGACGTCCTGCCGATGCTCCGGGCGGTCAAGGACCAGCGGGAGCTGCAGCGGCTCGCGGCGGCCGGCGCGGCCGCCGACGCCGCGTACGCCCGGATCCTGGAGGTCCCCTTCGCCGGCCGGCGGGAGAGCGACATCGCCGCCGACCTGGCCGCGCTGCTGCGCGAACACGGCCACTCCCAGGTGGACTTCACGGTCGTGGGCTCCGGACCCAACGGGGCCGACCCGCACCACGAGGCGGGCGGGCGGACCATCGCGCACGGCGACATGGTGGTCCTCGACTTCGGCGGGCTCAAGCACGGCTACGGCTCCGACATCTCCCGCACGGTGCACGTGGGCGAGCCGAGCGCCGAGGAGCAGCGCGTCCACGACATCGTCCGCGAGGCCCAGCAGACGGCCTCGTCGGCAGTCCGCCCGGGCATCGCCTGCCAGGACGTGGACCGGGCGGCCCGCGCGGTGATCACCGAGTTCGGCTACGGCGACCGGTTCATCCACCGTACGGGCCACGGCATCGGCGTGACCACCCACGAGCCCCCGTACATGGTCGAGGGCGAGGAGCGGCCGCTGGTCCCCGGGATGTGCTTCTCCGTGGAGCCGGGCATCTACCTGCCGGGGCGCTTCGGGGTGCGGATCGAGGACATCGTCACGGTCACCGAGGACGGCGGCCGCAGCTTCAACAACGCCCCGCGCGAGCTGGCCGTCGTGGAGTGAGGGCCCGAGCGGTCGCACCTCCCCGGCGATGACCGGGCGGTAGCCGCAGCCCGCGCTCCCCTGCTCCGGCAGGGGGGCGTGGCACCGGCGCCAGGCCCCGGATCCCGGGTCGGCGCGGACCCGCTCGACCGTCGGCTCCAGGACCGCGGCCGGAAGCGTCGCGACGGCGAGCACCGCCATGGCGGCGTCGAAAGCGCTCTCCGCGAGGGGGAGTTCCGCCACCGGGCGGGCACGACCGGGATCAAGTGGCGCCGCGGCCGGGAAGGTTACGGCCCCAGCAGCACCGCCGACTCCGCCGGGACGTGCACGCGGCCGTCCGGTCCCGGGTGTTCGACCGGGTCCCAGGCCGCCAGGACCCGGACCCCGTTGCGGCCCAGGGCGATCGTCACCGGCTCGGGGGACAGGTTCACCGCCACCCGTACGTCACCCCGCCGGAAGGTCACCCAGCGGCGCTCCTCGTCGTACGCCACGCGCACCGCCGCAAGGTCCGGATCGCGCAGGTCCGGGTGGGTGCGCCGGAGCGCGATCAGGGTCCGGTACCAGGCCAGCATCCGGTCGTGCGGGGCGCCCTCCGGCTCGGCCCAGTCCAGACAGGAGCGGTCCCGGGTGGCCGGGTCCTGCGGGTCCGGGATCTCCTCGGCCTTCCAGCCGTGCGCCGCGAACTCCCGGCGCCGGCCGCTGCGCACGGCCTCGGCGAGCTCCGGATCCCCGTGGTCGGTGAAGTACTGCCAGGGCGTGCCCGCGGCCCACTCCTCGCCCATGAACAGCATCGGCACGAACGGCCCGGTCAGCGCCAGCGCGGCACCGCAGGCCAGCAGCCCGGGGGAGAGCGAGGCCGCGAGCCGGTCGCCGAGCGCCCGGTTGCCGATCTGGTCGTGGGTCTGCGTGTAGCCGAGGAAGCGGTGCGCGGCGGTCCGGCGCCGGTCCACCGGGCGGCCGTGGCTGCGGCCCCGGAACGAGGACCAGGTCCCGTCGTGGAAGAACGCCCGGGTCATGGTCTTGGCCAGGGCGGCGAGCGGAGCCTGGGCGAAATCGGCGTAGTAGGCCTGGGACTCGCCGGTCAGCGCACAGTGCAGGGCATGGTGGAAGTCGTCGTTCCACTGCGCGTGCAGGCCCAGGCCGCCGGCCCCGCGCGGGGTCGTGGTGCGCGGATCGCACCGGTCGGACTCGGCGATCAGGAACAGCGGGCGGCCGGACTCGGCGGCGAGCTCGTCGACGGCTGCCGACAGCTCCTCCAGGAACGTCAGCGCCCGCCCGTCGGCGAGCGCGTGCACGGCGTCCAGCCGGAGCCCGTCGATCCGGTAGTCCCGCAGCCAGGCGAGGGCGCTGCCCAGCAGGTACGCGCGCACCTCGTCGGAGCCGGCCGCGTCAAGGTTGACCGCCGCGCCCCACGGGGTGTGGTGGGTTTCCGTGAAGTACGGGCCGAAGGCGGGGAGGTGGTTGCCGGAAGGGCCCAAGTGGTTGTGGACCACGTCCAGCACCACCCCGAGCCCGGCCGCGTGCGCCGCGTCCACGAACCGGGCCAGCCCGGCCGGGCCGCCGTACGGCTCGTGCACCGCCCACGGAGCGACCCCGTCGTACCCCCAGCCGTTCCGGCCGGGGAAGGGGCAGACCGGCATCAGCTGCACATGCGTGACCCCGAGCGCGGTGAGGTGCCCGAGGCGGGCGGCGGCAGCGTCGAAGGTGCCCTCGGGGGTGAAGGTGCCGATGTGCAGCTCGTACAGGACCGCGTCCTGGAGCCGCGTGCCGGGCTCCGGTGCCTGCGGGGTGATCGGCTCGAAGTCCACCACCGCCGAGAGGCCGTCGGGCCCGTCCGGCAGCCGCCTCCCGCGCGGGTCGGGCCGTACGAGCTCCTCCCCGGGCGCCACGCCCAGCAGGAACCCGTACCGGTCCCCGTCGGCGGCCGGGGCCTCGGCGATCCACCAGCCGGAGCGCTCCGGATCGCGTGCCATTTCGTACGTCGCCTCGCGGAGCCGCAGAGCGACCCGGTCTGTCAGCGGTGCCCACACCTCGAACTGCACGGACGGTTCCCCTCGTCTGCGGCGGTACCCGGAACGTGTGCCGGGTCCATCATCGCGCGGACGGCCGGAGGAGTTCTGGACACTCCGGCCCTGACGGGCCGACAATCACCCTGTGACGTCGAGTTTCGAGTTCCCCGCCTTCCCGGTGCCGCGCCTGTCCGACGCGGAGCGCGACCGGGCGCTGGAGCAGCTCCGCGAGGGTGCGGCCCTCGGGAAGCTGTCCCACGACACGTTCCTGCGCCGCATGGAACTCGCCCTCGTCGCCCGCCGCTCGGAGGACCTCGCGGTCCTCACCGCCGACCTCGGCAGCCGCGGCGGCGGCGAAGGCCCGTGGACCCGGCGCGTCTTCGCCTGGGTGGGCCGGGCCTCGGCCGTGTCCGCCGGCGTGCGGCGGGCCTGGAACGCCGAGCGGTTGCCGAAGCTGCTGCTGCCGCACCCGAGCGCCCGGTCCCTGCGGATCGGCCGCGACCCCGGGAACGGGCTGCGGCTCACCGACGAGACGGTCTCCCGGGTGCACGCCGAGCTCGGGATGCGCGACGGGGTGTGGGTGCTCACGGACCTCGGCTCCTCCAACGGCACCACCGTCAACGGCCGCCGGGTGACGGGCTCGGTGGCGGTCCGGGACGGGGACCAGATCGGCTTCGGCCGGATGAACTTCCGGCTCTCCTCCAGCTAGGGAGTGTCCGCAAGGTCCCGCCCGGCCCGCGGTGTCCGCGGATCACGCCGGGCCCGATGATGGTGCCCATGGAAGCTGAAGACCCCAGGGAACACCGGCCCGTCGTGCGTGCAGCGCGCCCCGAGGACCTGCCCCGCCTCGTCGAGCTCGTCCACGAGCACGTCGCGTACGAGAAGTCCGCGCCCCGGCCCCCGGGCCTCGCCGACCGGCTCGGTCCGCAGCTGTTCGCGGACGGCGCCCGGCTGTGGGTGCTGCTGGCCGAGGCCCCGGACGGCTCGGTGGCCGGATACGCCGCCTGCTCGGCCGAGTTCGCGTTCTGGGACGCCCGGCACTACCTCCACATGGACTGCCTCTACCTCGCGGAGGAGGCCCGCGGCCACGGCCTCGGCGCAGCCCTGATGGACGGGGTGGCGGACCTCGCCTGCGAGCTCGGCCTCGACCAGGTCCAGTGGCAGACCCCGGACTGGAACGAGGGTGCGATCCGCTTCTACGACCGGCTCGGCGCCGGCGGCGCGCCCAAGCGCCGCTACACCCTGCCCGTGCCGCCGGCCGGGAAGCCGGCGGCCGCCGCTACGCGCTGACCGTCCCGTCGGGTTCGTCCAGCCGGTCGGCGCCTTCCGGTCCGCCCAGCCCCTCCGCCAGGAGCCGCTCGTACGCCGCGAGGACCGTACGGGTCTGGTGCTCGACCTGGGTGGCCACCGGGATCCGGCGCGCCCGGAACCGGGCGGAGAACTCCTCGCACCAGCCGGTGACGAGCCGGTCCAGCCCCGGGGCGGCCGGGTGGTCCTGGGCCCGGAGCACCCGCAGCAGCATCGCGGCGGCGCGCAGCGACAGCCGCCGACCGAAGGCGTCGATGCTGCCGATCGAGGCCGCCGTGGCCTCGGCGGGGGCCCCGCCGCCCGTCCACTCCACGGTGACGTGGGGGATCAGCGCGAGCGTCCAGTCCACGGCGCGCAGCAGCGCGGCGGTGCCGGAGTCCGCACCGGATCCCGCGCCGGAGTCCCTGCCGGGCTCCGGCGGCCCCTGCACCCGGTCGCGTACGCGGGCCACCAGCGCCGCGTCCGCGGTGAGCCGCCCCGCCAGGATCCGCAGGGCGCCGCGCGGATCCGGGTGCGGAGCGGGGTCGTCCACCAGGTCCGAGGCCCACATGGGGACTTCGACGATGGCCGTGGTGCCGGCGTACCGGTGGGCGTGGTACCAGGTGCTGAGCCGCGTGTCCTCCGGGTGGAACGACCCGCCCGCGCCGGCCCCGGGCTGCGGCATCACGAAGATCCCGGGCCCGGGGGAGGGCCAGCCGGCCGCGTCCGAGGCCCCGGTCTCCACGGGGATCCGCAGCTCGGCGGCCGATTTGACGAACGGCTCCGCCAGGCCGGGTATGTCCCGGGTGAGCTGCACCCAGGAGCCGCCGAGGTCGGTGCCGTGCAGGGAGACCTGCAGGACGGGCCGCAGTTCGTCGATGAGGGCGGTCAGGGCCAGGGTCTCGGGCGGCAGCCGGTCCGGAGGCAGTAAAGAGGGCGCCCACTCCGGCTGTTCGGGACCGGGGGGCCGAAAGAAGTTCCGGTGGTAGTCGAGCAGGGAGTGGGGGCGGGGCGTGCGGTGCAGGGCCGCCCCGTCGGGATCGGCGCAGAGCAGGAAGTGCCAGCCGCGGCCGTCGCGGAGCGCCGGGTCGTGGAGGACGCGCCGGGCGAGGGCGAGCGCGGTGGCACCGCCGACGGGTTCGTTGGCGTGGGCCCCGGCGACGACGAGCACGCCCGCGCCCCGCCGGCGGCCGCTGGGCTCGACGGAGAGCACCCACAGGGGCAGGCCGCCCCGGGAGGTGCCGGCCTGGCGGAGCCGGACCGGGCCGGGGTGCTCGTGCGCCAGCGCCCGGGCGGCCAGCTCAAGTTCGGATGGGGTGGGGTAGCACATCTCACGGAGGAGGGTCACGTCTCATGCAATGCCCGCCGCGCACGCCCCCTACCGCTCTGCGCACCCCACACTTACCGGAAACCCCTGGCCAACGCCTTACCGCTACGCCCCCGACCCGCCCCCCGGCACCGCGCCCGCGCCCGGGCGGCCCTCGCGCAGCAGCAGCGCGACCGGCCGGTCCGCGAACAGCTGCGCGAGCCGTACCTCACCCTCGTACGAGGACCCCCCGTCCAGCAGCGCCGTCCAGCGCCCCGGCGGGAGGGCCAGGGCGGTGTCCCGCCAGCCACCGGATCCGGCCAGCCGGTGCGAGAGCCGGGTGGCCGCGGCGACGAGACCGGCCGGGCGGGCGAAGGCCAGACAGTGCTCCGCCGCCGGGCCGCGGGCCGGCAGCGGGGTGTACCCGCTGAACAGCTCGGGCCGGTCGCGGCGCAGCCGCAGCAGGGCGGCCGTCAGCGCGAGCTTCTCCTCCGCCTGCCCCTGCGGTACGGCCCCCGCGTCCAGCCGCGCCAGGACCTCGCGCGGGAACCGGGCCGGACGCCGGTTGTCCGGATCGACGAGTGCCCGGTACTCCGTCTCGGCGCCCTGGTAGACCTCCGGGACCCCGGGCATCGCCAGGTGCAGCAGCGCCATGCCGAGCAGGTTCGCCCGGGCCGCCTCGGCCAGCCCGGCCGGCAGCTCCGGGTCCGGTGCGCACGCCGCGACGGCGGCCTCGTACGCCGGGTCCTGATCGGTCCAGCTGGTGTGCAGGGCGGCCTCGCGGGCGGCCTTGAGGAGCGCCTGTCCGAGGCGCTCGGCGGCCTCGGGGGCGTCGTCTCCGAGGCCGAGCGCGGTCTGCCGGGCCACCCAGGCCAGCTGGGGATCGGGCCCGGCGGGCCGGCCCATCGCCCCGGGGGCCTGGGAGAGCGCGGAGATGCGGGCCCGGACGTCCGCGCTGCGCTTGGTGTCGTGCGTGGACAGCACCGTCCCGGAGCGGGGCCAGTCCCGGTCGAGTTCGGCACAGTACGCGTGGAACTCGGCCGGCCGGAGCGCCGGTTGGCCCGGATCCCCGCCGACCTCAGTGGCCGACAGCAGCGGGGCGTGCCGGTAGAAGGCCCGGTCCTCCAGCGACTTGGCCCGAAGCGCCGCCGAGGTCTGGGCGAAGCGCGCCGCGAAGGCCGGATCGCGCAGCACGAGGTCCCGTACGCCGGCCACCGCGCCCGGACCGGCCGGTGCGGCGGCCTCCGCCAGGGCCTGCGGGTCGAGCTCCGGTTCCCCGGGATAGGGCCGGTAGACCGGATAGGCGATCAGCAACTCCCGCACGCCGGTCGCCAGTTCCGGTCCGGCGGCCCGCTCCAGTGCCGCCAGCTCGGCCGCCAGATCGCCGGTCAGCACCTCCCGCGCGCACGCCCGGGCCGTCTGCGCCCAGTCCGCGCACCCCGTGAACTCCGCGTATCGGCGGCCCAGTTCCGCCGCGCCCGCCGGGTCGGTGAACACGCCGTCCACCCGGTGCAGGGCGTCGTATCCGGTGGTCCCCGCCACCGGCCAGCCGGGCGGCAGCCTTTCGTGGCGGGCCAGGATCTTCTCCACCACCACCCAGCAGCCCCCGCCGACGGCCGTCCGCAGCCGCCGCAGGTACCCCTCCGGGTCCGCCAGCCCGTCCACGTGGTCGATCCGCAGCCCCTCGGCCACCCCGTCCCGTACCAGCTCCAGCACCTTCGCGTGCGTCGCCGCGAACACCTCAGGGTCCTCCACCCGGACTCCGATCAAATCCGAAATGGTGAAGAACCGGCGGTAGTTGAGCTCGGTTCGGGCCGCCCGCCAGGAGGCCGGCCGGTACCACTGGGCGGCGAGCAGCTCCGGCACCGCCATCCCCGCCGTCCCCTCGCGCAGCGGGAACTCCAGCTCCCCGTGCCGCAGCACCGCGCGGTCCCGGTCCACCGTGAACGCGTCCGGCTCGGGAGGCCCGGGGAGCACCGGCAGCAGCACCTGGCCGCCGCCCGCCTCCCAGTCGATGTCGAACCAGCGGGCGTACGGGGAGTCCGGCCCCTCGCGCAGCACCTCCCACAGGGGCCCGTTCAGCCGCAGTGGGGAGGGTACCGCCATGTGGTTCGGGACGATGTCCAGCACCAGGCCGAGTCCGTGCCCCCGGGCGGCCGCGGCCAGGGCGCGCAGCCCCGGCTCGCCGCCGAGCTCGGCCCGTACCCGGCTGTGGTCGGTGACGTCGTACCCGTGCGTCGAGCCGGGGACCGCCTCCAGCACCGGCGAGAGGTGCAGGTGCGAGACCCCGAGCGAGGCCAGGTACGGTACGGCCGCCTCGGCCGCCGCGAAGGGGAACTCCGGTCGGAGCTGGAGCCGGTAGGTCGAAGTCGGGGCCGGGCTCGGGGCCGGGCTCGGGGCCGGACTCGGCGCCGGGGCCGGCCCGGAGGCGGGCGTCGGGGCCGCGGATGACGCCGGAGTGACGGCTGTCAGAACATCAGATTCCGTTTGGATGCGCGCAGACGGCTGGCTCATGAGAACGTACGTACCCACCTTCCCGGATTCCGTGCCATTACCCAATGCATCCGGGTGACTGCGCCGGGTTAGCGTTGATCAAGTGGCCGGAACCGTCAACACCTATCGAAGAGTCATCGCCCTGACCGGGCCCCTTCTCCCGCTCCTCTCCTTCCTCGCGCGACTGCCCGTCGCGATGTCCCAGTTCGGGAGCGTGCTGCTGGTCGCCGAGACCAGCGGATCGCTCGCCACCGCCGGCGCCGTCGGCGGCACCCTCTCCGCCGGCCAGGTGGTCTTCGGGCCCGTCCTGGGCCGGCTCGCCGACCGGTACGGGCAGCGGCCCGTGGTACTGGCCGCCGCCGCGGTCAACGCGGTCGCCACCGCGGCACTGGTCGCCGGGGCCCTCGGCGGTCTCGCGACAGTGCCCCTCGCCGCGATCGGTGCCGTCACCGGGGCATCCGTACCGCTGATCGGGCCGCTCGCCCGGACCCGGTCCGTGGCCCTCGCCCATCGCGCCGAGGCCGACGAGGGCGTGGTGGGCGCCGTCCACTCGCTCGAAGGCACGCTGGACGAGGTCTCCTTCGTCTTCGGGCCTGCCCTCGTCGGACTCGCCGCGCTCGTCGCGCACCCCGCGATCGCCCTCGGCGGGGCCGCCGCCCTCGTCGCCGTCTTCGCCACTGCCTTCGCCCTGCACCCGACCGCCGCCGTCACGGCCGGGGCGGGCCCGAAGGCCGATACGGATCTGGGTGCCGGTGCCGGTGCCGGTGCCGGTGTCGGTGCCGGTGCCGGTGTCGGTGCCGATCCGCCCCCGCGCCCGGCCCGCCACCCGCGCGTCGTGTACGCCGTACGGGGCTCCCTGCTCCTCCAGGGCGCCATGTTCGGCGCCTGCCAGGCCGGAATCGCCGCCCTTACCGCTCGTCTGGGCGTCCCCGGCCAGGCGGGCATCGTGTACGCCGCGATGGGCGTCGTCAGCGCCGCCGTCGGCCTCGCGCTCGGCGCGCTGCCCGCCCGCATCGGGCTGCGGGTGCGCTGGCGGGCGGCCACCGCCGCCGCGCTGGTGCTCTCCGTACCGCTGCTCTCCACCCACGCCCTATGGGCGCTGTACGCGGTCGTCACGGTGCTCGGCGCCGCGTACGCACCGCACCTGATCACCGCCTTCGCGCTCACCGAGCGGGTCGTGGAGCCGGCCCGGCTCGCCGAGGCGACGGCCTTCGCCGCCAGTTCGCTCGTGGCCGGACAGGCCGCCGCGCTCGCCGCCTGCGGGCGCCTCGCCGAGTGGTACGGCCCCGCCGGGGCCTTCGCGGTCGCCGTCGGGGCGGCCGCGCTGTCCCTGCTCCTCGCCCTCGGGACCCGGGTGCCGGCCGCCCGGGCGCACCCCGCCGCGCCGACGGTGTTCATCCCGGCGCAGCAGACCGCCTCCCCGGAGGCGGCGGGCGCGTCGGAGGCCGCCGCGCCCGGCTCCTCCTACGCCGGTCGCTGAAGCAGCACCAGGCACCGCCCCGCCAGCGCCACCCGGTCCCCGGCCGCGAACTGCGGACCGGTGCCGGGTGGCAGCACGTCCGGCCGCGCCGTGTCCACGACCAGCCGCCACTGCGCGCCGTGGCCGGCCGGGATCGTGAAGTCCTGAGGTTCGGCGCCGGCGTGGAACATCAGGAGGAACGAATCGTCGGTGATCCGCTCCCCGCGCGAGCCGGGCTCGGAGATCGCCTCCCCGTTGAGGAACACCGTCAGCGAACGTGCGTGCTGCGCCTGCCAGTCGCGGGCCCGCATCGGCTCCCCGTACGGGGTGAACCAGGCGATGTCGGAGAGGTCGTCGTTGGTTCCCTCCACCGGCCGGCCGTGGAAGAACCGGCGCCGCCGGAACACCGGGTGGTCGCGCCGCAGCCACACCATCCGCCGGGTGAACTCCAGCAGGGCGGGAGCCGGTTTGCCCGGCTCCGGCCAGTTCACCCAGGACAGCTCGTTGTCCTGGCAGTACGCGTTGTTGTTGCCGCCCTGCGAGCGGGCGAACTCGTCGCCGTGGCTGAGCATCGGCACACCCTGCGAAAGCATCAGCGTGGCGGTGAAGTTGCGCATCTGGCGCTCGCGCAGCTCCAGGATCTCCGGTTCGTCCGTGGGTCCCTCCACCCCGCAGTTCCAGGACCGGTTGTGGGTCTCCCCGTCCCGATTGCCCTCGCGGTTCGCCTCGTTGTGCTTCTCGTCGTACGAGACGAGGTCGTGCAGCGTGAAACCGTCGTGGCAGGTGGTGAAGTTGATGGAGGCGAGCGGGCGGCGCCCGTCGTCCTGGTAGAGGTCCGAGGAGCCGGTCAGCCTCCCGGCGAACTCCGCGAGGGTGCGCGGCTGCCCGCGCCACAAGTCCCGTACGGTGTCCCGGTACTTGCCGTTCCACTCGGTCCACAGCGGCGGGAAGTTCCCCACCTGGTAGCCGCCCTCGCCCAGGTCCCAGGGCTCCGCGATCAGCTTCACCTGGCTCACCACCGGATCCTGCTGGACCAGGTCGAAGAACGAGGACAGCCGGTCCACCTCGTGGAACTGCCGGGCGAGCGTGGCGGCGAGGTCGAAGCGGAAGCCGTCCACGTGCATCTCGGTGACCCAGTAGCGCAGCGAGTCCATGATCAGCTGGAGCACGTGCGGGGAGCGCATCAGCAGCGAGTTGCCCGTCCCCGTGGTGTCCATGTAGTGCCGGGGATCGTCCGTGAGCCGGTAGTACGAGGCGTTGTCGAGCCCGCGGAACGACAGCGTCGGGCCCAGGTGGTTGCCCTCGGCGGTGTGGTTGTAGACCACGTCGAGGATGACCTCGATCCCCGCCTCGTGCAGGGCCCGTACCGCCGACTTGAACTCCAGCACCTGCTGGCCGCGGTCACCGGAGGCGTAGCCGTTGTGCGGGGCGAAGAAGCCGATCGTGTTGTAGCCCCAGTAGTTGCTGAGCCCGTCGTCGACCAACCGGTGGTCGTTGACGTACTGGTGTACGGGCATCAGCTCCAGCGCCGTCACCCCCAGCTTGGTGAGGTGCC
Source organism: Streptomyces sp. NPDC051109 (assembly GCF_044455885.1). Taxonomy (NCBI): domain Bacteria; kingdom Bacillati; phylum Actinomycetota; class Actinomycetes; order Kitasatosporales; family Streptomycetaceae; genus Streptomyces; species Streptomyces sp. NPDC051109. Next base: position 13,806 of record NZ_JBITFF010000006.1, on the reverse strand, counting down.
CGATGACCGCCGGATGGGCGAGGGCCCCGTACGTACCGCGCAGCTCCTCGGGCAGGTCGGGATGGCGCATGGTCAGACCCTTGACGTGGGCCTCGTACAGCACGGTGTGGTGGTACTCGTGGCGCGGCGGGCGGTCGTTGGCCCAGTCGAAGTACGGATTCACGACGACCGAACTCATCGTGTGCGGGGCCGAGTCGAGGTCGTTGCGCGAGTCGGGGCGGCCGAAGTGGTAGCCGTACACCTCCTCGCCCCAGTCGACGCTCCCGGCAATGGCCCGCGCGTACGGGTCGAGCAGCAGCTTCGCCGCGTTGCAGCGCTGCCCGCGCTCGGGCTCGTACGGGCCGTGCACGCGGAAGCCGTAGCGCTGCCCGGGCATCACCCCGGGCAGGTAGGCGTGGCGTACGAAGGCGTCGGTCTCGCGCAGTTCGACCGCGGTTTCCGAGCCGTCCTCGTGGAGCAGGCACAGCTCGATGCGTCGGGCGGCCTCCGAATAGACCGCGAAATTGGTGCCGGCGCCGTCGTACGTGGCGCCGAGCGGATACGCCTGTCCCGGCCAGACCTGCATGGATACGGTTCTTCCCCTCGTTCCCCCGACTCGCGGGCTGATGTGTCGGTGCCGATCCGGCGTGGACCGCGTCTCTGCCAGATCTTCCCCGAAAGTGGGGCCGCACGCGGGGACTTGGGATGCTCCTACCGGGTGACCCGGAGAGCCGATATGCGGGTCAGCGGACTATGCGGGCATCCGATAATGGGTCAACGGGCCATCCGTGTACGGCCCATCGGACCGCATCGGGCTGCATCGGGAGCCGAGCTCGGAGTACCCTTCCGTGATCACTGGAGACGGGCGTCCAGACGCAGAAGGCGGTGCACGGGTGAGCTCGGGAGGTCTGGAGCTGCCCCCTGGTGACAACGGTCACGAGGGCGGCCCGGCGGACGCCCCAGGAGGTGCACCCGGTGGTGCGCCCGGCGGGGGTTCCGGCGGGGTGTCGGGCGGGGTGCCCACGGGGGTGCCGGCCGGGGCGGTGTCGTTGGCCCCGGCGGCGGCCGGGAGTGTGCGGGCCGGGGCCGAGCTGGACTGGGGCGCGGACGCGTGGAGCGAGGTCCGCACCCGCGCGCAGCGGGCCGGCCGTGCGTACATCTGGCTGAACCTGATCGAACAGCGGCTGCGCGCCGTCGTCGGCGCGGTGCTGCGGCCGATCTACGAGCCCGTGCACGGCGGGGACGACTGGGTGGTCGCGGCCGCCGGGCCCGCCGGACAGGAGTGGGTGCAGCGGGCCGTCGCGGTCCGCGAGGTCAGCCGGCGCAAGGGCTACCTCCTGGACCCGGCCGACGACAACGTGCTGAGTTTCCTGACGCTCCCGCAGCTGCGGGAGCTCATGGTCCAGCACTGGCCTTGCTTCGAGCCGTACTTCGACGACCGGCGGGAGATCGAGCTGGCGCTCGACGAGCTGGAGGTCACCCGCAACGTGGTCTCCCGCAACCGGGCGCTGTCGCGGGCGGTGCTGGAGCAGGCGGAGCGGGCCTCGGCGAGGCTGCTGGAGGTGCTGGGCGGCGGCGCGGGCTCCCCGGCGGCGGACCGGCTGCCGATCGACGCGGTCGAGGACCTGGTGGGCGACCGGTACGCGGACGTCATCTCGGTCCACCCGGACCGGGTGCGGCTGCAGCGGCAGCTCCCGGCGGAGGACCTGTTCGGGGGTGCGCGGCGGCTCGACGCCATCGGCATAGGACTCAACCTGCTGGTACAGAACTTCTCGGGCCGAAGACTCGTGCGCCTGACGGAGGCCGGCTGCCGCGTCCGGCTGCTGTTCCTGAACCCGGCCAGCAGCGCCGTGAAGCGGCGCGAGCGGGAGCTGGGCCTGCGCAAGGGCGAGCTGAGCCGCTCGGTGGAGATGAACATCCTGCACGTGCGCCGGGTGCGGGCGGGGCTGCGGGATCCCTCGCGGTTCGAGATCCACGTCTTCGACGAGACGCCCCGCTTCACCGCCTATCTGGTGGAGGGGGAGAACTCGGGCATCGCGGTCGTGCAGTCCTACCTGCGCCGGGCGCGCGGCATGGAGGCTCCGGTGCTGGTCCTGCGGGGCGGCGGGACCCGCGGCCCGGCGCGGGACGCGGAGCACGGGCTGTTCCCGACGTACCGCGAGGAATTCGAGTCGATCTGGGAGGACTCCCGCCCGGTGTCCTGACTGTCAGTGCCCCGTGGCAGGCTGAAAGTCATTGACCGAAGGCGTACGGGGAGCACGGGGGAGGGACACGGGGTGGAGGACCGGCACGGCATGGGGGACTGGCACGGCGGTGTGCTGATCGGATTCGACCTGGAGACGACCGGCACGGAGCCGGGCGAGTCGAGGATCGTGACGGCGGCGGTCGTCGAGGTGCGGGCGGGCGAGGTGCGCGACCGGCGCGGCTGGCTCGCCGATCCCGGGATACTGATCCCGGAGGGCGCCTCGGCCATCCACGGGATCAGCACGGAGCGCGCGGTGGCGGAAGGCCGCCCGGCGCGGGAGGTCGCGGACGAGGTGGCGCGGGCGCTCGTGGAGCACTGGCGCCGGGGCGCGGTGGTCGTCGCGTACAACGCGGCCTTCGACCTGACCCTGTTGGCGGCGGAGCTGGCCCGTCACGGGCTGCCCTCGCTGGCCGAGCGGCTGGGCGGGACGGAGACCGGGCCGGTGGTGGACCCGCTGACCATCGACCGGGCCGTGGACCGCTACCGGCGCGGCAAGCGGACGCTGGAGGCGGTGTGCGAGGTGTACGGGGTCGTCCTGGACTCCGCGCACGACGCGGGCGCCGACGCGCTGGCCGCGGTGCAGGTGGCCCGGGCGATAGCCGCCCGCCACCCCGAGGTGGCGGCGCTCACCCCGGCCGCCCTCCACGCCCGCCAGGGCACCTGGCACGAACGCTGGGCCCGCGACTTCCAGTCCTACCTCCGCCGCCAGGGCACCCCGGACGCGGTGATCGACACGGCGTGGCCGCTGCGCGGCCTGCTGCCGGCCCAGGCCCAGGCCCCGACCGAGGCCCCGACCCAGGCCTGAGGCCGAGGCCGGCCTGCCTCAGTTGGGGATGGAGCAGTTGGCGTCGGGGGCACGGCCGGCGGGCCACGCGATGCCGTCGAAGGCGGCGGTCTTGGTGGCAGGGTCCAGGTGGACCATGGAAATGGTCTTGTTGTACGGGTTGCCGTACTGGTCCAGGCAGATCCAGCCACTGGCTCCCTCGACCCGGTTGTTGCCGTGCAGACGCAGCCAGCTGTCGGCGACTTCGGAGAGGGAGGGCATCTTCACGCTGCCCACCGCGTCGTTGCGGATGCCCGCAACAGCGGTGGAGACCGCGTCGTAGGTGATGATGACGCGGCCGTCGGACAGGTCGGTCGGGCCGATCGAGTCCGGCTCCTTGGTCGCGAACTTCTTGACCAGGTCGGACAGCTCCTTCAGCGCGGCCTTGGAGCCGCCGGTCGCCGCCGTGCTGCTCTCCCCCCAGGCGCCGGGGTGGGCCAGGGCCGCGTACCGCAGGGTGATTCCGGCGCCCTTGGTGAGGGCTCCCCACTGGTCGGCGAACTTCTCGTCGACCGTCAGGGTGGAGGCGTGCGAGCCGCTGATGACGGTGTAGTGCTTGTTGCAGGTCCGGTTGCCCAGCTCGACGAGGAACTGGCGCAGTTGCACCGGACGGCCGGCGAAGTAGACGGTCTGCGCGGCGGAGGCGCAGATGTCCGGCACCATCTGGTGGAAGTCGTTGGCGAGGTTGGCCTCGTCGTTGAAGTCGGGCGGCGACCGGAAGGTCTCCGGGGCGTTGGGCGCTCCCTTGGCGAGCTTCTCGAAGGTCTGGCGCAGGCTGGTCAGATAGTTGTCGCCCTCGCGGATGTCCTCGACCACCAGTGTCTCTTCGGGCTTGATGTCCGATCCGTACGAGGCCAGGGCGTTGGCCTGGTCGGTGTTGCCGGGTGCGACCCGGGCGAGCCCCGGGTAGCGGTGCGGGTCGGCGGCGGTGTTCCTGATGTCGTCCGCGGTCATGGGACCCGCGACGACCGGAATGCCCTTGTCCCGGGTGAGGTAGCGCACGGCCGCCTCGGTCTCGGTGATGCTGATGTTGATGCCGGCGACGGCCCGCAGGTTCTGCTTCCCGTCGGCCGCGGCCTGCGCCAGCTGGTCGGAGACGGTCCGCCATTCCTTGTAGCCCCGGCCGGGGTTGGCGAGGACCAGCCGGATGGGCGGCTGCTTGTTGTTGGCCTGGTGGTTCGCGCGGTACTGGGCCAGATAGGCGCCCTGGACCTGTTCGACGTACTCCCGCCGCTCGGCGGGGGCGTCGGAGATCATGGGGATCATCAGGGCGATGGTGGCCGGGGACTTGCCGGCGACGCTGTCGTTCTCCGCCTTGATGCGCTCGCTGACCTGTTTCAGCGACGGGTGGAAGACGTAGCTGCCGTCGGTGACGCCGACACACTCGTGCCGGGCGCCGCGCTGCGCCACGCCGGGGGCGCAGGCCGGGTCCTCGGCGAGCCAGCGGTCGTAGGCGACGTAGCCGCCGGTTCCCAGGACGACTGCGAGGGCGACGATCAGCAGGGCACGGTTCAACGGTCCGGCGGGCCAGAGTGTCACGGGCGCCTCTCTCCGTAGGCGGGCAGGTCGGGTGCCTGGATCCAGTGGTGCAGGAGCTGCGGCCACTCCTCGAAGGCCCGGTAGAAGACCTCCTGGGGGCCGACGGGGCTGTTCTGGGCCAGGGTGAGCAGCTGCAGCCTGATGCTGTTGATCTTCTGCTGGTCGGGGGGCGCGAGCGGATGCGACTGCAGCCACAGGTCGAGTACGAGGCGCTCCACGGCCTGGCGCACGGGGTCGCCCGCAGCCGCGTGGGGCTCGGCCCCGGCCGGGGCGCCCGGTGGGTGCGGCGCGGCACAGACCAGGTTGAGGGCGGCGAGCCACCCGGGCGCGTCCTGCCCGGCCAGGCGGCGGTGCAGGGCGCGGACGACGAGGTCGCTCTCGCCGATCGCGAGCGAGTGGTGCAGGTAGCGCGCATCGTGCGGCTCGGCGGCGTCCGTGGGGTACAGGAGGCGCAGCCGCCGGTGTCGGCCCGTCCACTCCGCGGCCCCGGCCGGCCCGCTGCTGCGGGTGCGGAGGTCGTGCAGGAGCAGGGCGCGCAGGGTGGGATCACCGACGAACGGGCCGCCGGTGCCCGGCCAGCATCCCTGGGCCCAACCGTCCTGCCGCAACAGGCTCCTGGTCTCCGCCACGGGCACCACGGCGGCCCCCTCCACGGGGTTTCCGTCAGGGCTGCGCGGCACGTGGTCGGTGTTCAGCGCGTGGGCGGCCGCGTCGTCGAGAGCCGGGGTGTAGTGGGCGAGTCGTGCCCGGGCCTCGCCGCCCGGGGTCAGGAGCCGGAGCAGCCGCTCGTAGACGGGCAGCGCCGGCTCGTCGGCGAGTGTCAGGTCGAGCAGCCCGGCGTGCTCGTAGGGCTCCGGCGCGTTGATCCTCAAGTCGGCGGCGAGGGCCAGGGGGCGGGCGATCCCGGCGCGTCCGGAGCTGAGCCGGTGGATCATGTGGGCCGCTTCGGGCTCCGCCCGGTTCCCTTCGAGCATCTCCTTGACCTCGTCGAGATCGAGCTGTGCCAGCGGCAGCCTCAGCACCCAGCCGGCCGCCGTCTGCGGCCGGTCCTGCCGCCAGAACGGGCCCGCCGCACTCCTCGTCGACGGGGTGACGCCTTCGCGGTCGGGCACGGCCGGCTCCGGTGCGAGGGCGGTCACGACGACGCCGGGACGCGTTCTCGCGGGCTCCTCGTGCCAGACGCCGGTCAGCGCGTCCATGACCGTCCGGCCCAGCGGGGTGTGACAGTTGTCCAGGAGCAGCAGCGGGCGCGGCACACGGTTCTTCAGTCGCATCCAGGTGTACTGGTCCGCTATGTCCTCCAGGAGGGCGGCCACCAAGTGCCGCTCCGCGTCCCGCCGGTCGTCCTCGTCGCCGCGGAAGCACATGGCGAGCTCGGTCAACTGGGCGTACCCGTCGCCCTGGGGGCCGACCCGTCGCCCTGCCCACCAGCTCAGACCGTGCTTGTTGGCGCGCGGGCCGAACAGTTCGGTGGTCACGATGTCGATGAGCGGCGCCACCAGCTCGCCCACGCCGGGACCCATCCCGGCCGCGGCGGCCGCGGTGACCTGTCCGATCCAGCCCGCCACCCGCTGGTTGCGTTCCTGGAGGTCGGGCTGGCTCTCCCGGAGCAGCCCCGCGAGGAGGCGGCGGGCGGCCGCCAGCTCGGCCGGCTGGACCGTCCCGGACTGCCAGCTGGTGACCGCGAGCAGTCCTTGGGTGAGCCGCGGGAAGGACGGTTTCCAGCCGAACTCGTTCGGCTTCCGGCTTAACCGGTCCATCAGGTAGAAGAGCAGGTCGGAGGTGCGCGAGGCGTTCGCCGTGGTCGCATCGGCCGAGGAGGCCAGCCCGGGCTGGCCGAAGTCCGCCGCACCGAGGTCCGCGTACGCCTGCGGCAGGCGTTGCGCGTACCGGTGCGACAACTCCCTCAGGAGCGCGGTCTTGCCGCTGAGCCGCCCGCCGCCGCACTCGATCAGCAGCGGACTCCCGCCCGGTATCCGCAGCCGGGCGGAGCCCCGGGATTCGAGCCCCACCAATGAAGGCACGACGGCGTCGAGCACCGCCGCCCGTCCGTACAACGTCACGTGACCCCCCAGCCGTCCGGCTCGAACCACCGCCGCGATGGATGGAGAGTAAGCGGACGACCGCATAGCGCCGCAGGTATATGACGAAGCCGCACCTCTAGGTTACGCATTCGTGACTCACGGTGGACCGAACGCCCCATTGGCCCCTTGTGTCGCCCCTTCGGCCCCGTCGGCCCCATCAACCGCAGGAGGAACCCCCTGCCGCGTCTGGGGCCGGGCGACCAGGTCCACGGTGCGCGGCCGTCCGCGCCCGAGCCGGCCGCGCAGCTCTTCCATCTGGACGGGGCGAACTGCGGGGAGTGGTGCGGCGGGACCAGGTCGAGCGGGCGCTCCACGCACGGGCCCGCGTGGCCCGCCCTCGCGTGGGCCCGGACCGGCAGGTGGACCAGCGACCTCGGCGAGGTGGCCGCGAGGGCCCGCAACCCTGCCGTGAGGTGGGCGGCTTCCTGGTCGAACGAGCCGTTCAGGGACACGGGCACCGCGTGGCCGGGGGTCCCGGGCCGGGCGGATGACCTTGAATTCCACGGCGCCCGGACGGGCGGTGCACAGTGTGGTGTGCGAGGCCGGGGCGGGCGTTGGAGTGACCATCGAACAGTGCTCAACGGGATCTTGTTCCGGATCCGCACAGGAGTCCCTTGGCGGGATCTGCCGCACCGGTTCGGGAGCTGGAAGACGGCCTGTGAGCGTCACCGCCGGTGGTCGGCGGACGGCACCTGGATCGGATCGTGCAAGCCGTCCCGACCGATGCCGACGCCCGCACCGCGGCGCCCCTCCGCCTGTGGCTCAGCCCGTGATCGGGCGGATAAAACGGTGGCTGCCTGATCGGCTTCCCTGCCACGATCTGGGGGTGACCACGTTGTTCCTGATGGTCGGCCTGCCAGGGGCCGGAAAGACCACACGGGCTCGGCAGCTCGCCGCAGAGCACGGCGCGCTGCGTCTGACGCCCGACGACTGGATGATTCCCCTGTTCGGCGGGGCGGAGGCGGACGGGAAGCGCGATGTGCTGGAGGGGCGCATGCTCTGGCTCGCCCTGGAGGCGGTCAGACTGGGCACCGACGTCGTCGTGGACTACGGCTGCTGGTCACGGGACGAACGGTCCGCGATCCGCTGGCTGGTGGAGGCCGAGGGGGCGTGCTTCCGCATGGTCTACCTGCCGGTGGACGAGGAGACCCAACGCGCCCGTATCGCCCACCGCTGGGCGGCCACCCCCGAGGAGACGTTGCCGATGTCCGAGGCCGACGTCCTGCACGGGCGCGCGCATTTCGAGGAGCCCGACGCGGCGGAGCTGGAGGGCCGCAGGGGCGCCGGCCCGCCGCCGGGGTGGGTCGACTGGCGGGAGTGGGCCGCCGACCGGTGGCCGTCGTTCGCGTGACTGCTGCGGCCCACGACAACTCGCCCGTACCGGGCGTGCCTGCACCAGCCCGAGATGATCCGCCGGACCGCCCCTAGAAGGCGTGCCAGCGGGTTTCCGGGTCGGCGTCGCGGAGGGAGGTGACGCGGCGGCGGAATTCGGTCAGGGCCTTCGGGTTGGTCGGGGCGTGTTGGGCCACCCAGGCGCAGCTGGCCGTTTCGCGGGCGCCGCGGAGTACCGCGCAGCCCTCCCAGTCGCGTACGTCCCAGCCGTAAGCCGCGACGAAGGCCTCGTACGACTGCGCCGGCAGGCCGTACCGGTCGCGGGAGAGGGCCATCACCACCAGGTCGTGCTCGCGCAGATCGGCCGAGACGGTCTCCAGGTCCACGAGGACCGGACCGGCCGGGCCCACGTGGACGTTGCGGGGCAGGGCGTCACCGTGGATCGGGCCCGGCGGCAGGTGCGGGGTCAGCGCGGCCACCTCGCCGGCGTACGCGTCGCGCCGGGACCGCAGGTACGCGGCGTCGGCCGGGTCGACGGCCTCGCCGGCCAGCCGGAGCCAGCGCTCGACCCCGCCCAGCAGGTCCCGCGCGGGCAGGGGGAACGGCGCCGTCGGGAGGGCGTGGATCTGCCGCAGCAGCGCCGCCAGGTCCTCGGGGCCGGCCGGGCGGGTCGGGTCCGGGAGGCGGTGCCACACCGTCACCGGGTGCCCCGCCACCAGCCGTGCCTTCGGCTCGGCCGCGCGGACCGCGGGGACCCCGGCCTGTTCGAGCCAGCCCGCCACCGCGAGCTCCCGCTCGGCCCGCTCCAGCAGCGCCGCCTCCCGGCCGACCTTCACCACCAGGTCGCCGGCCGCGAACACCGCGTTCTCGCCCAGCGCCAGCAGCGCGGGCGGCCCGGCCGCTCCCGTCAGGCCCGCCGCCGTCAGTACGTCCCTGGCCTGCGCCTCGTCCATGCGGTGTCTCTCCGGATCCGGATCTTCGTGGATCCGCCAAGTCTCGCACCCCGACCCGGACCTGGCCGGAAAATCACGTTGCACGAGACGTATCGTCTCGTTACGCTCGATGCATGACCTCAGCCAAGCCCGCACACATCGCCATGTTCTCCATCGCCGCCCACGGGCACGTGAACCCGAGCATCGAAGTGGTCCGGGAACTCGTCGCCCGCGGCCACCGCGTCAGCTACGCCGTCCCCGCCTCCTTCGCCGAGAAGATCGCGGAGACCGGAGCCACCCCGGTGATCTGGAAATCCACCCTCCCCACCGACGACGACCCCGAGGCCTGGGGCACCGAACTCATCGACAACGTCGAGCCGTTCCTGAACGACGCCATCCAAGCCCTGCCGCAGCTCGCGGCCGCCTTCGAGGGAGACGAGCCCGACCTCGTCCTCCACGACATCACCTCCTACCCGGCGCGCGTCCTCGCCCACCGCTGGGGCGTCCCCGCCGTCTCCCTCTCCCCGAACCTGGTCGCCTGGAGCGGGTACGAGGAGGAGGTCGGCCAGCCGATGACGGCCGAACTGCGCGCCACCGAGCGCGGGCAGGCGTACTACGCCCGTTTCCGCGCCTGGCTCGACGAGAACGGCATCGAAGAGGACAGCGACCACTTCGTCGGCCGGCCGCGCCGCAGCATCGTGCTCATCCCGCGCGTCCTCCAGCCCCACGCCGACCGCGTCGACGAGTCCGTCCACACCTTCGTCGGCGCCTGCCAGGGCGACCGCAGCGCCACCCAGGGCACCTGGGAGCGCCCGGCCGCGGCCGCCGGGAAGAAGGTGCTGCTGGTCTCCCTCGGCTCCGCCTTCACCCGCCAGCCCGCCTTCTACCGCGCCTGCATCGAGGCCTTCGGCGACCTCCCCGACTGGCACGTCGTCCTCCAGATCGGCAAGTTCACCGACGAGGCCGAACTCGGCGCCGTCCCCGCCAACGTGGAGGTCCACCGCTGGGTTCCCCAGCTGGACATCCTGCGCCGGGCCGACGCCTTCATCACCCACGCGGGCGCCGGCGGCAGCCAGGAGGGCCTCGCCACGGGCACCCCGATGGTCGCCGTCCCGCAGGCCGTCGACCAGTTCGGCAACGCCGACATGCTCCAGGGCCTCGGCGTCGCCCGGCACGTCCCCATGGCGGAGGCCGACGCCCGCACCCTGCGGGAGGCCGTCCTCGCACTCGTCGAGGACCCCGAGGTGGCCGCCCGCGCCGAGGCGATCCGCGCCGGGATGGCCGCCGAGGGCGGTACGCGGCAGGCGGCCGACCTCATCGAGGCGGAACTGGCCGCACTGTCGGTGCCCCGCCCTATCGTTCGGTCATGACCACGAAGAAGTACGCGGCCCTGCTGCGCGGAATCAATGTCGGCGGGGCCAAGAAGGTCCCCATGGCCGAGCTGCGCGAGGTCTTGACGGACCTCGGCCTCACCGAGGTGCAGACGTACCTCCAGAGCGGCAACGCCGTCTTCACGAGCCCGGAGAAGGACCCGGCCGCCCTCGCCCGCGAGCTGGAGCGGGCCATCGAGGCCCGCTTCGGCTTCGCCGTGGCCTGCCTGGTGGTCGACGGGGAGTACCTGAGCGCCGTCGCCGAGGCCTGCCCCTTCCCGGCCGCCGAGCTGGAGGGCAGGCAGCTGCACGCCACGTTCCTCTCCGCGCAGCCCGGCGAGGAGCGGTTCGCCGCGATCGACGGGCCCGCGTACCTGCCGGAGGAATACCGGATCGGCGACCGGGTGGTCTACCTCTACGCCCCGGACGGCCTGGGCCGCTCCAAACTGGGCGAGGCGCTCCACAGGCCCGCCGTCTTCAAGGGCATCGACGCGACGACCCGCAACTGGAACACCGTCGTCAAGCTCGTCGAGCTCACGGCAGGCTGACGCTACCCGCCGACCGCGTCGAGGGCCGCCAGCTCCCGCGGCGTCAGCCGGACGGTCGCAGCGTCCAGGTTCTCGGCCAGGTGGGGCAGGGACCCCGTCCCCGGCGTGGGGCACAGCACCGGCGACCGGTGCAGCAGCCAGGCCAGCGCGACCTGCCCCGGCCCCGCCCGGTGCTCGGCGGCCACGGCCGTCACCGCGCTCGCGCTCTCGCGCGTCAGGGTGCCGCTGCCCAGCGGGTAGTACGGGAGGAACGCGATCCCCAGCGCCTCGCACAGCGCGAGGACCTCCGCCGAGGACCGGTCCATCAGGTTGTACGGGTTCTGCACGGCGGCGACCGGGACGACCTCCAGCGCCTGCCGCAGCTGTTCGGCGGTCACCGTGTCCAGGCCGATGTGCCGGATCTTGCCCTCCGCCCGCAAGCCCGCCAGCGCGCCCAGCTGTTCCGCCGCCGGAACCGTCGGATCGAAGCGGTGCAGCTGGTAGAGGCCGATGCTCTCGACCCGCAGCCGGCGCAGGCTCGCCTCGCACATGGCCCGCAGCTGCTCGGGCCGCCCCGCGACGTGCCACCGGTCTGGGCCGGTGCGCACCACCCCGCCCTTCGTCGCGACGACGAGCCGCTCCCCGTACGGGTGCAGGGCCTCGGCGATCAGTTCCTCGGCCAGGTCGGGGCCGTAGTTGTCGGCCGTGTCGATGAGCGTGACACCGCGCTCGACGGCGGTGAGCAGCAGGGCCCGGGCCTCGGCGCGGCTGCCGCGCGGGCCCCAGTAGCCGGGGCCGACCAGGCCGCCCGTGCCGAGGCCGAGCCGCCGTACGGGAAGTTCTCCACCGAGGAGGAACACGTCGTCGACCATGCCCCCGACGGTAGCGCAGGGGCCCGGATGTGCCAGGCTCCTGGCCATGCGTTACATCATCATCGGCGCCGGGGCGATCGGCGCGACCATCGGCGGACGGCTGGCGGAGGCGGGCGCCGAGGTGGTGCTCGTCGCGCGCGGCGCGCACGCGCAGGCCCTCACGGCGGACGGGCTGCGGCTCACCACGGCGGACGGGGCCCGGGTGTATCGGATCCCCGTGGTCACGGGACCGGCGGAGCTCGGCGAACTGCGGCCTGACGACGTCCTGTTGCTGACCGTGAAGACCCAGGACGCGATCGCCGCCCTCGACGCGTGGGGCGACGCGGAGGTGGCCGGCGGCGGTACCGCGGCGCAGCGCCTGCCGGTGCTGTGCGCCCAGAACGGGGTGGAGAGCGAGCGGCTGGCGCTGCGCCGCTTCGCCCGCGTGTACGGGGTCTGCGTCTGGCTGCCCGCCACCTTCCTGGAGCCGGGCGTGGTCTCCGCGCTGTGCGCGCCGCTGACGGGCATCCTGCACATCGGGCTCGCGGCGGGGGGCGCGGACGCGCGGGCCCGGCGGATCGCGGCCGACCTGGAGAAGTCCGGCTTCGAGGCGCCGGTCGTCGAGGACGTGATGCGGTGGAAGTACGCCAAACTGCTGGGGAACCTGGGCAACGCGGTCCAGGCGACGACGGGCCCCGAGCCGCACCCGGCGAAGACGGCCCTGCTGCTGCGCGCGCAGCGGGAGGGGCGGTCGGTGCTCGGGGCGGCGGGTATCCCGTACGCCTCCGACGCGGAACAGGCGGCGGCCCGTGACGGCAAGGTCGACCAGCCGCCCGGCGTGCGCGGCGGCTCCTCCTGGCAGTCCCTGCACCGGGGCACCGGCTCCATCGAGGCGGACTACCTCAATGGCGAGATCTCCCTGCTGGGCCGCCTCCACCAGGTCCCGACCCCGGTGAACGACACCCTCCGCCACGCGGCGAACATCTTCGCCCGCGAAGGCCTTCCGCCGGGCGCGATGTCGATCGAGGACCTGACGGCCCTGGCCGACGAGGCGGCGGCCAGGGCCTGAACGGCGTTGCCAGGCCTCCGATGCCGGGCGGCCCCGTGCTCCGCACCCATCAGAGGCCTGGGCACGGGGCGGGTCGGAATTGCCGGGACCGTGTCAGAACGTCCGGTCGCTGCGCCAGGTCGCCTGGCTGGACGGGTTGTTCATGTCGTGGGGATCAGGCCGCGGCGAGGAGGGGCACGCCGCGCGGCGCCGTGTCATAGCGGCGCAGGAGCAGGCGGGCCAGTTCGGGGGCCGCGCCCAGGACGCCGGCCACCAGGTCCGCCCCGGCGGCTTCCGCACCCGCCGCGATACGGTCCGGCAGGCGTCCGGGGGCGATGACGTACGGGGCCACCACCACCCGGCGTGCGCCGTCGGCGCGCAGGGCCCGTACGGCGTCCTCCGTACGGGGCAGGCAGGCGGAGGCGAACGCAGGCCGCACGGCGCACCAACCGGTGTGCCGCCACTCCCGCGCGATTTCAGCGATCACTGCGATCGCCTCCGGGTCGGAGGAACCGGCGGACGCGAGCACCACCGCGGTGGTGGCGCGGTCCGCCGGGGTGAGGCCCGCTTCCGCGAGGCGCCGCTCCAGGGCGCCGACCAGCAGTGGGGACGGGCCGAGGACGTCCGCGATGCGGACCGAGAGGTCCGGCAGCCGGGACGTGGCCTCGGCGAGCACCGCGGGTATGTCGGACTTCGCGTGGAACGCCCGGGTCAGCAGCAGGGGGAGGGCCACGATCTCCCGCACGCCCGACCGGTACAGGGCGGAGGTCATCTGCGCCACGGTGGGGGTGTCGAAGTCGAGGAAGGCCGTCTCCACCCGCAGCCCCGGCCGCAGCGCCCGCGCCCGCCGGGTGAGGGCGTGCACGGTCGCCGCGTGCCGCGGGTCGCGGCTGCCGTGGGCGATCACCAGCAGGGCGGGAGCGGCGGGGCCGGTGGCGGGGCCGGCGCCGGTGGCGCGGAACACGGAACGCATGGCGCGACTCAGCTCTTGACCAGGAGGCCGCGGGTGCGCAGGGTGCGGCGTTCGAGGGGGCTGAAGATGAGGAGGTCGATGGCGATGCCGACGGTGAGGATCA